>NZ_JZKH01000084.1 GCF_000961885.1 Streptomyces rubellomurinus | reverse complement strand
AGGGGGAGTTGACGCCGACGCCCCAGACCGGGCCGAACTCCTGGCCGATGATGGTGGTGACGCCGGAGGCCAGCGAGGCCTCCATGATGCGGGGCGACATCAGGTGGACGTGGGTGTCGATGGCGCCGGCGGTGGCGATCAGGCCCTCGCCGGAGACGATCGCCGTCCCGGTGCCGACGACCACGTCCACGCCGTCCAGGGTGTCCGGATTCCCCGCCCGGCCGATGGCGGCGATCCGGCCCTCCCGGATGCCGATCGAGGTCTTCCTGATGCCCTGGATCGCGTCGATCACCAGCACGTTGCTGATGACGAGGTCGCAGGTGTCCCGGACGGCGGCGGCCTTGAGGTGCAGGCCGTCCCGGGCGGTCTTGCCGAAGCCGACCAGGAACTCGTCACCGGGGGCCTGGGAGTCGGACTCGACGCGCACGACCAGGCCGCTGTCGCCGAGCCGGACCCGGTCGCCGGCGCGCGGGCCGTGCACGGCCGTGTACTCGGACGCCTCGATCACCTCGACCGACCCGCTGCTGCTGCTCACCGCCGGCTCTCCTCTGCCTCGTCGTCCCTGCTCGCCCCGAGATAGCCCTGTTCGGCCGCCCGGCGCAGCGCCTCCCGCCGGACCAGGGGCGAGTCCAGCGGCCCGTCCACCAGCCCGGCGAAGCCGATCGCGACCCGCTCGCCGCCGATCGGCACCAGGCCGACCTCGACGGCGGCGCCCGGGTCGAAGCGCACCGAGGAGCCGGCCGGCACGGCCAGGTGCATGCCGTAGGCGGCGGCCCGGTCGAAGGCCAGGCGCGGGTTGGCCTCGAAGAAGTGGAAGTGCGAGGTGACCGAGACCGGCACGTCCGCGGTGTTGCGGACGGTCAGCGTGCGGGCCGGCGCGGGCACGGGTTCGGCACCCTTGCCGAGGAGCACGGCACCGGGCGCGGCCTCGCCGAGGTCGCCGCCGCCGAAGGGGTCGGCGACGACGGCGAGCCGGGTGCCGTCCTGGAACACGGCCTCGACCTGGATCTCGGTGACCAGGTCCGGCACGCCGGGCAGCACGTCGTCGGCGGTGAGGACGGAGCGGCCGGCCTCGACGGCCTCGGCGAGGCGCCGGCCGTCACGGGCGGCCTCGCAGACGGTGTCCGCGATCAGCGCGGTCGCCTCGGGGACGTTGAGCCGCAGGCCGCGGGCGCGGCGGGCGCGGGCGAGTTCGGCGGCCGTGAAGATCAGCAGCCGGTCGCGTTCGGTGGGGGTCAGCTGCACGGGGTTCCCTTTCTCCCTCGGTGCGGTGCTATGGCGGGCGAAGGCGGGCGTCGGCGGGCTCAGCCGGCCGGCTGGTCGTGGGTGGAGCAGTGGATGCCCCCGCCGCCGGAGGCGATGGTGTCGATCCGGACGGGGACGATCTCGCGGTCCGGGAACTGGTCCCGGAAGAGCTCCCGGGCGTGGCCGTCGGCCTTGGCGTCGCCGAACAGCGGCAGGTAGACGCCCTTGTTGCCGATGTAGAAGTTCATGTACGAGGAGACGAAGGCGTCGCCGCGTCCGGTGATCCGGTCCGGGTCGGGCTGGCTGATCTCGACCACCTTGAGCTTGCGGCCGGCCGCGTCGGTGGCCTCGGCGAGGACGGCGCGGGCCTGGTCGGCGGAGCGGGACCAGACGTCCGGCGGGGTGCCGGGGAAGGCCCGGTCCAGGAGGACGACGCCGGGGGCGGCGAAGCGGGCGAGGCAGTCGACGTGGGCGTCGGTGATGTCCTTGCCCTTCACGCCGGCCAGCCAGATCACCTTGGTGACGCCCAGGGCCTTCCTGAGCTCCGCCTCCACCTCGTCGCGGCTGCGCCCGAGGTTGCGGTTGTCGTTGACGACGGAGCTCTCGGTCACCAGCAGGGTGCCCTGGCCGTCGGTCTCGAAGGAGCCGCCCTCGGCGGTGATCGGGGTCTCGATCCGCTCGATCCCGTACTTCTCCAGGACGGCGCGGGCGATCCGGGCGTCGTTGCCGTGCTCCTGCTTCCCGCCCCAGCCGCTGAAGTTGAAGTCGACGCCCTTGACCTTGCCGCGCTCCTCGACGAACACCGGCACGGTGTCGCGGGCCCACAGGTCGTCCACCGGGACGGACAGCAGCTCGACGTCGGACCCGCAGGCGTCGCGGGCCGAGTCCTCCTGGCCGGGCCGGACCAGCAGGACGACGGGCTCGCGCCCGCCGATGGCCCGGGCGATCGAGGCGATGTCCTTGCGGACGGCCCCGAGCTGCTCGCCCCAGACGTTCTCGGAGGCCGGCCAGGCCATGAAGGTCCGCTCGTGCTTCTCCCACTCGGCGCCGAGCCTGCGCCCGCCGGCGGGCTGCTCGGGGGCGCCGGGGCCGGGGGCCGTGGTCGGGGCGGCGGTCGGGGCCGCGGGGTCGGCCGGGTCCTCGCCGGACGCGGCGCAGGCGCTCGCGCCGAGGGCGATCGCACCGGCTCCGGCGAGGGAGCGCAGCACCGTGCGGCGGGCGAGGGGGTACGGGTGGGACACGCTGAACTCCGGTGGGGCTGAGGGTGGATCCGGTCCGGCAGCGGCCGGACCTGCACTGTCGCATTGACTGAAAAATCAGTCAAGCTTTACGGTGGACACTCCCAACGATGAAAGGCCGGGTGAGGCGGCGATGCTGCGCAATGGTCTGGAGCCCTGGCACCTGCTGGTGATGGTGGCCGTCCTGGTGCTGCTGTTCGGCTCCAAGAAGCTGCCCGAGATGGCGCGCGGACTGGGGAAGTCGATGCGGATCCTCAAGTCCGAGACGGCGGCCCTGCGGGAGGACGGCGCGCCCGGCGCGCCGAAGGCCGAGCCGGGAGGCGGCGCCACCGAGCCGGCGAAGCGGCCGCTCTGACCCGAGCGGCCGCGGCCGCGGCCGACGCCTGGAGCCGTCGTTCCCCCACCGCCCGGCGGGGGAGCGGCGGCTCTCAGCCGTTGCGGCGGTAGCGGTCCAGCGACACCCTGACCGGCCCGTCGGTGCCCGCCGCCGTCGACAGCACCCGGACGATCGCGAGTTCCCTCCCGTCCGCGGACCGCACGCAGAAGGCGCCGTGCGGCCCGACCGCCGCGAACGGGATCCGCCCGGCCGGACGGCTGGTGAGGCCCTTGAGGCACTCGGCCACGCCCAGGCCCGCGTCCCGGCCGAGGTAGGAGTCGGCGCTCTCCGGCACCACGAACTCGCCGTCGCCGCGGGCGACGTACCAGCTCGCGCTGTCGGCCGGGACGACGGTGCCGGTGGCCAGGTCGAACTCGTAGCCGGAGTCCGGCGAGGTCAGCTCGACCGAGCGGTAGGCCGGGGCGTACTCGGCGGCGAGCGCGGTCGGCGCCACGGCCGTGGGCACGGCGGTCGGCGCAGCCGGCCCGGTCCGGGCGGGCGTCGGCGAACCGCCCGGCGCCGCTGCGGCCGGGGACGGTCCGGGCGCGGCGGAGTCGACGGCCGGGGCGTCGGCGGTGGCGGCCTCCACCGGGTCGGGGTCGTCGAGCAGCAGGACGGCTGCCGCCGCGCCGACCGTGAGGGCGACGGCGGCGGTCAGCGCGGTGCGCCCGAGGGCGCGCCGGCGGCCGCCCCCGCCCCGGGCCGGACGGTCCGCGGACGCGGCGACCGGGGTGGCGCCCGCGACGGCGGGCGCGGGAACGGGCCGCGGCGCGGTGGCGGACAGCAGCGTCGGCGTCGGCGCGGCCGCCGGCGCGAGCACCGTCCGGGCCGAGTCCCACCCGGCCCCGGCGGCCTCCGCCGGCACCTGCGGCAGCTCGGCGTGCCGGGTGATCTGGCTGGTCAGCGGGTGCGGCAGCCAGTCGTCGCCGAACCGCAGGTGCCCGCCCACCGCCGGGTGGCTGCGGGCGGCGGCGATCACCTCGGCGGTGCTCGGCCGGTCCTCGGGCCGCTTGGCGAGGCAGTGCAGCAGCAGCCCGTGCAGGCTCGCCGGGACGCGGCCGAGGTCGGGCTCCTCGTGGACGGTGCGGTAGAGCGCGGCCGGGTCCGGGCCGTCGCCGAAGGGCGGGGCGCCGCCCGCGACGTGGACGGCGAGCGCGCCGAGCGCGTACACGTCGGTGGCGGGGGTGGCGGGCAGGCCCATGGCCTGTTCGGGGGCCATGTAGGCGGGCGAGCCGATCCGCAGCCCGGTGCCGGTCAGCGCGCTGGCGTCGGCCGCGCGGGCGATGCCGAAGTCGATCACCCGGGGGCCGTCCGGGGCGATCAGGACGTTGCCGGGCTTGAGGTCGCGGTGGACCACGCCGCTGGCGTGGATCGCCTGCAGGGCCTCGGCGATGCCGGCCACCAGCAGCAGGACGGTGCGCTCCGGGAGCGGGCCGAAGCGCTGGACCACCTGGTGCAGCGAGGGGCCCGGCACGTAGGTGGTGGCCAGCCACGGGGTGGCGGCGTCGACACCCGCGTCGACCACCTGCGCGGTGAACAGCCCGTGGATGCGCCGGGCGCTGGCCACCTCCTGGGCGAAGCGGGCCCGGAACTCCGGGTCCTCGGCCAGCTCGGGCCGTACCACCTTCAGCGCCACCGGCCGCCCGCCGGGGGTGTACGAGAGGTAGACCCGGCCCATCCCGCCGGCGCCGAGCCGGGCGTACAGCAGGTGGCCGCCGACCTCGCGCGGGTCGTCCGCGGTCAGGTCCTGGAAGACCGGCTGGTGGGCGAACGGCGATCGGTCGGCGGACATGCGGTGGCCTCTCTCGGCGGACGGGGAGGGGGCGGGGCCGGTACGGCCTCCGCGGGCGGCCACGGCGCGGTGCGGCGCAGACGGCATCGCGAAGTTTAGAGCCAGCGTCAGGGTGGTCGTGACCGGCCCCGGGGCCTGCCTACCGGGCGCCGGCGACCGGCGGGGGGCAGGGCCGCAGCTCGGTGTCGACGGCGCTGCGCAGCAGCCGGCGGGCGTGGTCGAGCGGCAGCGACCCGCTCAGCCAGCGCACGCTGAGGCCTTCGACGAGGGTGGTGAGCCGCTCGGCGGAGGCCGCGTGCGCGGGTGCGGTGCCGGCCGGGTCGGCCCGGGCGAGGAGTTCGGCGACGTCGTGCACCCAGGTGTGGGTGGTCCGCGCCAGGTCCTCGCGCAGGCTCGGCTCGAAGACCGCGCTGGCCCGCAGTTCGCCCCAGGCGGTGCTGTTCTCCCGCACCTCGGCGCTGTCCTGGAGCTCCCGGAGCAGGACGCGTTCCAGGTCGGCCCGGGGGTCCGCGGTCCGGGGCGCGGGCTCGTCGTCGTCGGCGGTGTAGTGGTCGGCGCGGTCGCTGATGAACCCCAGCGTCTCGCGCAGGATCCCGGCCCGGTCGGTGAAGTGGTAGTAGATCAGCGAGGTGGACACCCCGGCCTCGGCGGCCAGTTCGCCCACGCGCAGCCCGCGTACGCCGCGGCGGGCGATCACCCGGGTCGCGGCCTTGAGTATTTCCGTCCGGCGGTCCGACATGGTCGCCCACTCTACCGGGCTCCCCCGCGGGTCAGGAGGTTTCCTGATGATCTTTTCAGGGAGTTGTCCTCGGCTCCGCCCGAAGCCTTGACTGAATTTTCAGTACGGTGGAGGATGCGGGGCAACCCCCACACCTCCCACCTCAGCCAGGGAGCGCCATGAACACCCCCACCCCCTCCCGCCGCGGCCTGCTCCGCCTCGGCGCCGCCGCCGTCCCGCTGGTCGCGCTCGGCGCCGCCCTGCCGGCGCGAGCCGCCGCGGCCGACTCCGGCCCGGCCGCGGCGGGCGCCACCGCGGCGCTGCGGATGCCCGCCGAGACCGACCGGCACGACCGCACCTTCATGGCCTGGCCGGCCCTGTCCTCGATCTGGGGCAGCCAGCTGGCGGCCGTCCGGGACGACATCGTCCGGGTCGCGTACGCGATCTCCCGCTACGAGCCGGTCGTCGTGGTCGCCCGCCCCGGCCAGGCCGCCGACGCCCGCTATTACTGCGGCCGCGGCGCCTCCTACGGCATCACCGTCGTCGAGATCCCCAACGACGACCTGTGGATCCGCGACTTCGGCCCGACCTTCGTGGTCGCCCCCGGCGCCATCGCCGGCGTCGACACCAACTTCAACGGCTGGGGCAAGAGCGGCACCCCGTACTACCAGCGCTACACCGAGGACGCCGCGGTCGCCGCCGCCCTGCTCGCCGGCTACGGCGTCGACCGCGTCCGGGCCCCCTTCGTCGGCGAGGGCGGCGCCCTGGAGACGGACGGCCAGGGCACGCTGCTGGCCACCGTCAGCTCGCTGGTCAACCCCAACCGCAACCCCGGGATGTCCCAGGACGAGGTCGAGCAGGCCCTCAGGGCGACGCTCGGGATGGACAAGGTGATCTGGCTGGCCGGGCTGGCGGGCCAGGACATCACCGACGACCACGTCGACTGCCTGGCCCGCTTCACCGCCCCCGGCCGGGTCGTCCTCGACCGGCCCGGCCCCGGCACCGACCGGATCTGGATCGACGTCTACGAGCAGGCCCAGCAGGTCCTGCGGACCGCCACTGACGCCCAGGGCCGCCCGCTGACCGTGGTGGAGCTCCCCGGCCCCGACCGGGCCCGGATCCGCGGCCGCGGCAAGGACTTCCTGTCCAGCTACACCAACTTCTACGTCGCCAACGGCGCCGTGTTCGTCCCGCAGTTCGGCGACTCGTACGCCGACGCGCTGGCGTACACGATCCTGCAGGCCGAGTTCCCCGGCCGCGACGTCGTCCAGCTGAACATCGACACCATCGCCTCCGGGGGCGGCGGCATCCACTGCGCCACCCAGTCCCAGCCGGCCGTCCCGCCGGCGCTCTGAGCCCCCCGCAGGCCCCCACCCCCTCCCGCTCCGGCCGGCCCGGCGCACCCCCGAGCGCCGGGCCGGCCGGGCCCGAAACAGAAGAGGTTTCCCGTGACGTACCGCATGCCCGCGGAGTGGACCGAGCACGAGGGCTGCCTGATGGCCTGGCCCGTCCGCCCGGACCTGTGGGGCGACACCCTCGACGAGGTGCAGCACGAGTACGCGGCGGTCGCCCGCGCCATCGCCGGGTTCGAGCCGGTCACCATGGTGGCGCCGCCCGGCCACGGCGGGGCCGCGCGCGCCCGGTGCGGCGAGGGCGTCACCGTCGTGGAACTGCCCACCGACGACTCCTGGTTCCGCGACTCCGCGCCGATCTTCGTACTCGACCCGGACGGCCGCCGGGCCGGCGTGGACTTCCGTTTCAACGCCTGGGGCCGCAAGCACCACCCCTGGGACGCCGACGACCGGATCGGCGCCCTCCTGCTGGAGCACCTCGGCACCCCCGCGATCCGCTCCGAGATGATCCTCGAAGGCGGCGCGATCACCGTCGACGGCGAGGGCACGCTGATCACCACCGAGCAGTGCCTGCTGCACCCCAACCGCAACCCGGACCTGACCCGGGAGGACATCGAGGCCGAGCTGAAGGCACGCCTCGGCGTCACCAAGGTGATCTGGCTGCCGTACGGCGGCGCGCTGGACACCGAGACCGACGGACACGTGGACGGCGTCTGCGCCTTCGTCGCCCCCGGCAAGGTGGTGGTGCAGCTCCCCGCCGACCCCGCGCACCCGGACCACGCGCGGATGCGGGCCAACCGCGCCGTCCTGGAGCACTCCACCGACGCCCACGGCCGGCCGTTCGAGATCGTCGACCTGCCGCAGGCCGCCTTCGTCGAGGTCGACGGCCGCGAGGTCGAGGTCGGCTACCTGAACTTCTACCTGGCCAACGGCGGGGTCGTCGTGCCGGTCGCCGACCACCCCGAGGACGCCGGGGCGCTGGCCGTCCTGGAGGCGGCCTGCCCGGGCCGCAAGGTCGTCGGCGTGCGCTCCCGGGTCATCGCCTACGGCGGCGGTGGCATCCACTGCATCACCCAGCAGATCCCGGCCGCCCGCGCCTGAACCCCGGCTCCAGCCCCCACCGCCCCGCCAGCGAACGGAGAACACCCCCTCATGCCTCCCACCGCGCCCACCAGACGCACCGCCGGCCGCGGCCGGCTGGTCCTCGGCACCGCCCTGCTCTCGGCCGCGGCCCTGGTCGCCGCCTGCTCCGGCCCGCCGCGCACCGGCTCCGACGCGTCGACCGTCCAGCTCTCCGCCGACACCCCGCCGGCCAAGGGCGAGCTCGACTCCTTCACCTGGGCCACCTACGCCGAGCCGCCCACCCTCGACTACACCCAGGCCTTCGACTACCCGCAGAACACCGTCCTCGCCAACGTGTGCGAGAGCCTGATGCGCTGGACCCCGCAGCTCACCCTGGCCCCCGGCCTGGCCGAGAAGGCCACCAACCCGGACCCGACCACCTGGGTCTACGACCTGCGCTCCGGCGTGCACTTCCACGACGGCAGCACGATGACCGCCGACGACGTCGTCTTCAGCCTCGGCCGCCAGACGGACCCGGCCAACGCCGCCGCCTGGGCCCAGGTGTTCCAGAACGTCGACACGATCACCAGCACCGGCCCGCTCCAGGTCACCGTCAAGCTCAAGCAGCCCGACTCCCAGTTCCCCCAGTACATGGCGACCGCCGCCGGCGTGGTGGCCGCCAGGGCCGGCGTCGAGGCGGCCGGCAAGGACTACGGCACCACCGGCAGCCTGGACTGCACCGGCCCCTTCAAGCTGGGCAGTTGGGCCAAGGGCCAGTCGATCGAGCTCGACCGCTTCGACGACTACTGGGGGGCGAAGGCCAAGTCGAAGAAGGCCGTCTTCCGCTTCCTCACCGACCCCTCCGCCCGCACCAACGCGATGCTCACCGGCGAGGTCGACGGCGGCTACCTGATCCCCACCGAGAGCTACGACCGGCTGCGCGGCAGCGGCGCCGGCACGCTCTACTTCGGCGAGGGCCTGAGCACCGTCAACCTCAACGTCACCAGCATGCGGGGCCCGCTCGGCGACCTGAGGGTCCGCCAGGCCCTGTCCCTGGCCCTGGACCGCTCCGGCTTCGTGAAGACCGGCCTCGCCGGAGCCGGCAGCGTCACCGGCTCGCTCACCACCCGGGCCGCCTGGGCCGGCGCCCCCGAGGACGCCCGCAAGGCGGCCTTCGCCCACCTCACCCCGACCGCCCCCGACCTCGACCGGGCCAAGGCCCTGGTCAAGGAGGCCGGCGCCGAGGGGAAGACGATCACCGTCGCCACCAGCACCATCGGCCAGGACGTCTCGCTGCTCGCCACCGCCGTCCAGGCCGCCGGCGCGAAGATCGGCCTGGACGTCCGGCTGCGGACCATCGCCCCGAACGCCTTCACCGCCCTGTTCACCGACCCCAAGGCGCGCGAAGGCCTCGACATGTTCCCCGAGACCTACTACGACTCGATCACCGACCCGCTCGACCTGCTCGTCAACTTCCGCACCGGCGCCTACCAGAACTTCGCCGGCTACAGCGACAAGGCCTACGACGAGCTCGTCGACCGGGCCACCGCCGAGTACGACCCGGCCAAGCGCGCCGCGATCGAGGCCGAGCTCCAGCGGACCGCCTCCGAGCAGCTGCTGTGGCTCCCGGTCGCCGAGTGGCCCACCGCCGTCTTCCTCAACAAGCGCGTCACCGGCGCCCCCACCACCATCTCGTACCTGTACCAGCCGTGGGCCGCCGCCGTGGGGGCCGCCCGGTGAACTTCCTGAGATTCGCCGTCCGGCGGCTGGCCGAGATGGCCGCCACCCTGCTCGGCGCGTCCTTCGTGGTCTTCGGCGCGATGTACCTCGCGCCGGGGAGCCCGGCGAGCTTCCTGCTGTCCGGCCGGTCGGCCTCGCCGGCCGCCCTGCAGGCGATCAACGACCAGTACCACCTCGACGACCCCTTCCTGGTCCGGTACCTCCGCTGGCTCGGCCAGGTGCTCCAGGGCGACTTCGGACGCTCCATCACCTACCGCACCGACGTGTCCACGCTGCTCGCCGACCGGCTGCCCGCCACCCTGACGCTGGTGGCCATGGCCCTGCTCGTGGTCGTCGTCCTCGGCCTGGCCCTCGGCTGGATCGGCGCCGTGCGCGGCGGCGCGACCGACACCGCGATCCTGCTCTCCACCACGCTCGCGGTCGGCACTCCCTCCTTCGTCGCGGCCGTCCTGCTGCAGGGCCTGTTCGCGGTCGGCCTGGGCTGGTTCCCGACCAGCGGCACCGGCGACGGCCTCCTCGACCTGCTGTGGCACCTCACCCTGCCGGCGATCGCCCTCGCGCTGTACCTGATCGGGATGCTCGCCCGGGTCACCCGCTCGGCGATGCTGGAGGCCCTGGACGGCGAGCACGTCGCCGTCGCCCGCAGCCGCGGCGTGCCCGAGCGCGAGGTGATCCGCCGCCACGTGTTCCGCAACTCGCTGGGCACCGTGCTGACCACCGGCGGCCTGATCGTCTCCACCCTGCTGGTCTGCACGATCCTGGTCGAGTCCGCCTTCAGCATCGGCGGCATCGGCCAGCTGCTCGAACTGTCCACCACCACCAAGGACTTCCCGACCGTCCAGGCCATCTCCCTGCTCATCGTCGCCCTGTTCATGACCGTGAACCTGGTCGTCGACCTGCTCCACCCACTGGTCGACCCCCGGGTCGCCCTCGGCACCAGGAGGTCCGGCGCATGAGTACCGGTCCCACCCCGCGGTCGGGCCTCACCCGCCGGCCCGGTCTCGGCCGGCTCAGGGCCGTCGGCACCCCGCTCCACCTCGCCTGCCTCGGCTTCGTCGCCCTGGTCGTCCTCGCCGCCCTGCTCGCCCCCTGGGCCGCGCCGGACGACCCGAACGCCGTCGACCTCGGCAACGCCCTCGCCGGCCCCTCGGCGGACCACCCGCTCGGCGTCGACGCGGCCGGCCGCGACACCCTCTCCCGGCTCCTGCTCGGCGCCCGCACCTCGCTGCTCGGCCCGCTCGGCGTGGTCGTCTTCTCCACCGTCGCGGGCGTGCTGGTCGGCCTGGTCGCCGGCTGGCGCGGCGGCTGGCTCGACTCCGTCCTCTCCCGCAGCACCGAACTGGTCTTCGCCTTCCCCGGCATGCTGCTCGCCATCCTGATCGTCTCCGTCCAGGGCGAGGGCCTGCTCGCCCCCGTCCTCGCCCTCGCGATCGCCTACCTGCCGTACGTCTCGCGGCTGACCCGCTCCCTGGTGCTCGCCGAACGCACGCGCCCCTACGTCAGCGCGTACCTGGTCCAGGGCCACTCCGCCGCCCAGATCTGCCTGCGGCACGTGCTGCCCAACATCGCCCCGATCGTCCTCGCCCAGTCCACCATCAACTTCGGATACGCCCTCATGGACCTGGCCGGCCTCTCCTTCCTCGGACTCGGCGTCCCCGCACTCACCCCGGACTGGGGGCGGATGGTCTTCGACGGCCAGACCGCGATCCAGCACGGCTACCCGCTCTCCGCGATCCTGCCCTGCCTCCTCATCGTGCTCACCGTCGTCGCCTTCAACGTCGTCGGCGAACGCTGGGCCGACCGCGTCGCCCGGAGGGCCGCATGAAGACCGCGGACCGCACCGAAGAGCCGGCGAACGCCCTCGACGTCCGGGGCCTGCGGCTCCGGCTGCCCGGCACCGCCCGGCCCGTCCTCGACGGCGTCGACCTCACCGTCGCCCCCCGCGAGACCGTCGCCCTGGTCGGCGAGTCCGGCTCCGGCAAGACCCTCACCTCCCGCACCGCCCTCGGCCTGCTGCCGCCCGGCGCCACCGCCGAGGGCCGCGTCCTGGTCGACGGCGAGGACGTCCTGACCATGGGCCCCGACCGGCTGCGCGCCCTGCGCACCGGCCGGGCCGCGATGGTCTTCCAGGACCCGCGCGCCGCCGTCAACCCGCTGCGCCGCATCGGCGACTTCCTCACCGAGGGCGTGCGCCTCGGCGGCCGCACCGACGCCGCCGAGGCGGACCGGCGCGCGGTCGAACT
This sequence comes from Streptomyces rubellomurinus, assembly GCF_000961885.1. Classification (GTDB taxonomy): domain Bacteria; phylum Actinomycetota; class Actinomycetes; order Streptomycetales; family Streptomycetaceae; genus Kitasatospora; species Kitasatospora rubellomurina. The sequence goes on along the minus strand of NZ_JZKH01000084.1, from coordinate 25,347 downwards.
CCTCGACGCCGTGGGCCTCGGCCCCGAACTGCTGCGCCGGTACCCCGGGCAGCTCTCCGGCGGCATGCTCCAACGCGTCATGATCGCCGCCGCGTTGATGGGCGACCCGGCCCTGCTGCTCGCCGACGAGCCCACCACCGCGCTCGACGTCACCAGCCAGGCCGAGGTCATCGCCCTGCTCGACCGGCTGCGCGAACGCTTCGGCACCGGCCTGCTGTTCGTCACCCACGACCTCGGGCTCGCCGCCGCCATCAGCGACCGCGTCCACGTGATGTACGCCGGGCGGATCGTCGAGAGCGGCCCCGCCGAGGAACTGTTCCGGCGGCCCCGCCACCCGTACACCGCCGCCCTGCTCGCCGCCACCCCCCGGCTCGACGCGCCGCCCGGCCGGCTCGCCGCCATCGACGGCCAACCACCGGACCTGCGGCTGGAGTTGACCGGCTGCGCGTTCGCCGCCCGCTGCCGGTACGCGACCGAGCTGTGCCGCGAGCAGGCCCCCGCGGCGCACCCCGTCGCCTGCCACCACCCGCTCGAAGGGAGCCGCGCCGATGCCTGAGCCCGTCCTCGACGTCAGGAACCTGTGCCGCTCCTTCGGCACCGTACGGGCCGTGGACGACGTGTCGTTCACCCTCCCGGCCGGCGGCTCGCTCGGCATCGTCGGCGAGTCCGGCTCCGGCAAGACCACCACCGCCCGCATCGTCGTCGGCCTCGACCGGGCCGACGCGGGCGAGGTGCTGGTCGGCGGCCGGGCCGGCACCGGCCGGGCCCGGGGGAGGACCGAACGGCTGGCCCGCGCCCGCGAGGTGCAGATGGTCTTCCAGGACCCGTACCTCTCGCTGGACCCGCGCACCAGCGTCGAGGCAGTCCTGCGGGAGACCCTGCGGCTGCACGTCCCCGGCACCGATCACGCGCGGCGGATCCGCGAACTGCTCGACCAGGTCGGCCTCGGCGGCCGGGCGGCGGAAGCGCTGCCCCGGCAGCTCTCCGGCGGCCAGCGCCAACGCGTCGCCATCGCCCGGGCGCTGGCCGTCCAGCCGGCCGTGCTGGTCCTGGACGAGGCGGTCGCCGCCCTGGACGTCTCCGTCCAGGCGCAGGTCCTCAACCTGCTCGCCGACATCCGCGAACGGACCGGCGTCGGCTACCTGTTCATCACCCACGACCTGGGCGTCGTCCGCTGCGTCACCGACGAGGTCGTCGTGATGCGCCACGGACGGATCGTCGAATCCGGCCCCACCGCCCAGGTCCTCGACGACCCGCAGCACGCCTACACCCGGCTGCTGCTGGAGTCCGTCCCCCGGCCCGGCTGGGATCCCGACCGGATCGCCGCCGCGCGCCGCGCGCTGGAGGAACGGCCCGCCGGTCGGCCCGCCCCGTGACCGGATTCCCCCGAACGGCCGATGCGTGCCGCGCCGGCTCCTGACCCGTCGGTCAGTAGCGTGCGGAGCCGAACCCCGCCACCTACCGGAACGAGGCTCCCATGGCTCACCCCCGGCCGTCCCGCCGCGCGCTCCTGCAGTCCGGGGCCGCGCTCGCCGCCCTGGCCCTGGCCGGCTGCTCCTCCTCCGGCTCCTCCGACAGCGGGGCGCAGCAGCAGTCCGGCCCGGGCGGGACGGCCTCGGGCGCGGCCCCGTCCGGCAGCCCGGCCGCCGCCCGGGCGATGCCGGCCGAGTCCGGCCCGCACACCCGCACGTTCATGGCCTGGCCGGCGCTGGAGGAGGTGTGGGGCGACCAACTGCCCGGCGTCCGCCAGGACATCGCGGCGCTGGCCCAGGCCGTCGCCGGCTTCGAACCGGTCGTCCTGCTGGCCCGCCCCGACCAGGCCGAGCAGGCCCGGCAGGCCTGCGGCTCCTCGGTGGCGGTGCTGGAACTGGCCGTCGACGACCTGTGGGCCCGGGACACCGGCCCGACCTTCGTCACCGGCCCGCAGGGCCTCGCCGGGATCGACTTCAACTTCAACGGCTGGGGCGACAAGCAGACCCACGCCAACGACGGACAGGTCGCCCGCGAGCTCCTGTCGCACGACGGCATCCCCCGCGTCCAGGCGCCGGTCACCGGCGAGGGCGGCGGCGTCGAGGTGGACGGCGAGGGCACCCTGATGGCCTGCGAGAGCTCCTGGGTCAACGACAACCGCAACCCCGGCAAGTCCCGTGACCGGATCGAGGCGGCCTTCAAGGACCTGCTCGGCGTGACGAAGGTGATCTGGCTCAAGGGTGTCGCCGGGCAGGACATCACCGACTGCCACGTCGACGCCCTCGCCCGCTTCGCCGAGCCCGGCACCGTCCTGCTGCACCGCCCGGCCGCCGACACCCCGCCGGACGTCTGGACCACCGCCTCCGCCCAGGCGGTGCAGGCGCTGCAGTCCGCGACCGACGCCAGGGGCCGCAGCCTGAAGGTGGTGGACCTGCCCGAGCCGGACTTCCAGCTGATCGAGGGCTCGGGCAAGAACTTCCTCGCCACCTACCTCAACTACTACGTCTGCAACGGCGGCGTCATCGTCCCGCGCTTCGGTGACCGGGCCGCCGACGACCACGCGGCCGGCGTCATCGGCGACCTCCACCCCGGTCGCAAGGTCACCCAGGTCACCATCAACCACATCGCCGCGGGCGGCGGCGGGATCCACTGCGCCACCCAGCAGCAGCCCGTCGCGCCCGGTGCCGGTTCGTCGTGAGCGGCCCCCGCTGGCGGTCCAACCGCTTCGTCCTCGCCCTGGTGATCCTGGCGGTGCTCTGCTCGGCGGGCATCGCCCTGTACCTCAACGAGCGCAACACCCGCCAGCAGACCCACGAGCTGACGCTGCCCACCGTCGGCGACTGGGTCGAACTCGACGTCACCGCCCAGGACATCGACCCGGGCACCGGCGAACTGACGCTCTACGTCGTCCCCGTTCCGCACGGCACCCTCGCCGAGGGCCCGGACTCCGCCGCCTTCACCCGCCAGGTCGACATCGCCGTCCGGTCGACGGCGCGCACCGACCTGCGCGCCGCGCCGGGCGAGGCGGCCTCCCCGCAGCCCGTGCCGGCCAACCTCTACGACGGCACGGAGAGCGACTACCCGTTCGACCGCTACCACTTCGCGGTCTCGTTCTCGGCCACGGACGCCGCGGGCACCGTCCCGGTCGGCGTGGTGTTCGGGGACGTCGACCCGTTCTTCTTCGTCCGTCCGGCGGTCTCCGCGGCCGGGCCGGCGGCCGTCTTCGAGGGCCGGGTCAGCCGGACGCGGAGCACCTTCATCCTGGCCTGGTTCATGATCGCGGCGATGTGGGCGCTGGCGCTGGCGGTGCTGGCCGGCGCCGAGGTGCTCGTGCGCGGCCGGCACGGCATGGTGTGGCCGGCGCTCGGCTGGATGGCCGCGACCCTGTTCGCCCTCGTCGGCATGCGCAACGCCGCGCCGGGGTCGCCGCCGATCGGCTCGCTGATCGACTACGTGGCGTTCTTCTGGGCCGAGGGCATCATCGCGGCGAGCCTGGTCGCCACGGTCGTCTCCGGCAGCCGGGTGGAGCACCGCAAGCGGGCGGCCGCCGCCCCGGCCGGTGCCGCGTCCTGACGCGGGGCGGATGGGCCGGATCCGTTCCGCCGAACGGATCCGGCCCGGTCGTGGCCCGGCCGGTCGGGGTCAGCCGAGGGCGGGGATGTCGTGCGTGGCGCAGTGGATGCCGCCGCCGCCCGCGGCGATCGCGTCGATCTTCACCGGGACGATCTCCCGGCCCGGGAAGTACTGCTTGAGGACCTGCTGGGCCCGGTCGTCGGCCCGGGCGTCGCCGAACTTCGGCAGGTAGACGCCCTTCGAGCCGATGTAGAAGTTCATGTACGAGGAGACGAAGGCGTCGCCGCGCCCGGTGATCCTGTCCGGGTCGGGCTGCTGGAGCTCCACCACCTGCAGCTTCCGGCCGGTGGCGTCGGTGGCGTCCTTCAGGACGGACCGGGCCTGGTCGGCCGAGCGGGACCAGACGTCGGCCGGGCTGCCGGGGAAGGCCTGGTCGAGCAGGACGACACCGGGGGCGGCGAAGCGGGTCAGGCAGTCGACGTGGGCGTCGGTGATGTCCTTGCCCTTGACCCCGGCCAGCCAGATCACCTTGGTCACGCCGAGGACCTTCTTCAGCTCCGCCTCGACCTGGTCCCGGCTCATGCCCGGGTTGCGGTTGTCGTTGACGACGGAGCTCTCGGTCACCAGCAGGGTGCCCTGGCCGTCGGTCTCGAAGGAGCCGCCCTCGGCGACCAGCCGGGTCTCGATCCGCTCGACGCCGTACTTCGCCAGCACCGTGCGGGCGACCTTGGCGTCGTTGCCGCGCTGCTGCTTGCCGCCCCAGCCGTTGAAGTTGAAGTCGACGCCCTTGACCTTGCCGCCCTCCTCGACGAACACCGGCAGGGTGTCCCGGGCCCACAGGTCGTCGACGGCGATCGGTACGACCTCGACGGCGGAGCCGCAGGCCTTCCGCACCGCCTCCACCTGCTCCGGGCGGGCCATCAGCACGACCGGCTCGCGGGCCGAGATGGCCTGGGCCAGGCCGGCGACGTCCCGGCGGACGTCCGGGAGCTGGTCGCCCCAGACGTTCTCGGAGGCGGGCCAGGACATCACCGTGCGCAGGTGCTTCTCCCACTCGGCGCCGAAGCGGCGCGGGCCGGCGGTGCCGCTCGGCTGCGGCGGCACGGCGCCGTCGACGTCCTCGAGGTTGTTGGGGTCGCAGCCGGTGAGGCCGAGGGCGAGCGCGCCGACACCGGCGGCGGCGCCCACCCCGGCGAGGGAGCGGATCAGGGAGCGGCGGGACAGGGCGTTGGTCATGCGGGAACTCCGAACGTCGTGGGGGGTGAGGGGTTACGGCAGCGGCTCGTGCATGGTCGAGCAGTGGATGCCGCCGCCCCCGGCCATCAGGCGGTCGACGTCGAGCTGCACGACCTCGCGCCCGGGGAAGGCCGCGGCCAGCGCCTCCCGGGCGGCGGCGTCCTTGTACGCGTCGCCGAACTGGGCGGTGATGACACCGCCGTTGACGAGGTGGAAGTTGAGGTAGGAGTCGACGAACTTCGAGCTGCGGGAGCGGACGGTGTCCGGGCCGTGCACGGGGATCACCTGGAGCCGGCGGCCGCGGGCGTCGGTGGCGGCGGAGAGGATCGCGAACTGCTCGCGGGCGTCGCGCGCCCAGGCGTCGTTCCGGTCCGCGGGCGGCAGCTGCACCATCACCACGCCGGGGCGGACGAATCGGGAGGTGACGTCCACGTGGTCGTCGGTGATGTCCTGGCCCTTGATGCCCGGCAGCCAGATCATCCGGTCGGCACCGTAGGCCTCCAGGACGGCGTCCTCGATCTCGTCGCGGCTCATGCCGCGGTTGCGGTTCTTGTTGACCAGGCTGCTCTCGGTGGCCATCACCGTGCCGTCGCCGTCGGTCTCGATCGCGCCGCCCTCGCCGACGAAGTCCGCGTAGCCGTACCGCAGCCCCCGGCGGGTGGCGACGAGCTCGGCGACCCGGGCGTCGTCGTGGTGGACCTGCTTGTTGCCCCAGCCGTTGAAGTTGAGGACGACGGCGTCCAGGCCCCCGTAGCCGTCCCGGCGGAAGACCGGCGCGATGTCGCGCATCCACAGGTCGTCGGTGGGGATCTCGGTGGTCACCTCGACGCCGGGGCCGCACTTGGGCCGGGCCTTGTCCGCGCTCCAGTCGTCGGGGACGCACAGGACGACCGGCTCGAACTCGGCGATCGTCCGGGCGATCAGGGCGATGTCCTCCTGGACGCCGCCCAGGCGCAGCCCCCACACGCCCCGGCGGGAGGGCCAGGACATCCAGGTCCGCGCGTGCGGGACGTCGTCCGCCGGCACCCAGGGGTACGGCCGGTGGTCGTCGTGGTAGCGGGTCATGAGGGTCTCCAGACGCGGGTTCGGTCTTCGGCTTCAGGGTGGCACTGACTGAAAAATCAGTCAAACATGCGGGCGTGTCGCGACGGATCCGGGTCGGAGTCCCTACTGAGCGTGACCCGGCGCCGTGCCCGGATCAGGAACCGAGCCGGACCACCTCGGCGTCGATCGCGTCGGCCATCAGCGTCCGGGCGTGCGCCAGCGGCAGGCTGCCGCTGAGCCAGCGCGTGCTCAGCCCCTCCAGCAGCGCGGTCAGCCGCTCCGCCGCCCCGGCCAGCGCCACGGCCGAGGACATCGGCCGCACCACGCCCAGCAGCTCGGCGATCTCCTGCACCCAGACCCGGGTGGCCCGGGCCAGGTCCTCGCGCAGCGTCTCGTCGAACACCGCGCTGGCCCGCAGCTCGCCCCAGGCGGTGCTGTTCTCCCGCACCTCGACGGTGTCCTGGAGCTCCAGCAGCAGCGTCTGCTCCAGCTCCTCACGTGCCGTCAGCGGCGGCGCGTCGGCCGCGCGCTCGGTCGTGTAGCGCTCCGCCCGGTCGTTGATGAACTCCAGCGTCTGCCGGAGGATCCCGGTGCGGTCCTTGAAGTGGTAGTAGATCAGCGCGGTGGACACGCCGGCCTCGGCCGCGAGCTCCTCCACCCGGAGTCCGCGCACCCCCCGCCGCGCGATCACCCGCGCGGCTGCTTCCATGATCGACGTTTTTCGACTGGCCACGATCCCCACCCTACCGGGGGCGCCCCCGCCGGTCCCGGGCGGACTGCCTGAAGGATCGGTCAGCGCGGCGCCGTGCGGCAGGACGGCGGCGAGGAGCGCTCCCGGGGGCCGGGAACGCGCCGGTGGCGCCGCTGTGAGGCGGCGCCACCGGGGTTGTCGTGCTGGTCGGTCGGTCCTGCGGGTCGGCTCCGGGTCAGCTGTGTCGGCCCGGCCGGCGGTAGGCGACCAGGAGCAGTGCGCCGCCACCGAGGACGGCGGTGGCCGCGAGGGCCGCGATGAGCGCGTTCGGCGAGGAGCTGCCGGTGTGCGGCAGGGTGCCGCCGCTCGCCGAGGAGGTCGGGCTGTGGCTGTGGCTGTGGGTCGGGCTGACCGGCGGGGTCCCGGTGCCGGAGGTCGAGGTGGTCGGGGAAGGGGACGTCGGGGTCGGCGTCGGGCTGGGCGAGTGCGTCGGGCTCGGCGACGGCGACGGCGACGGGCTCGGCGACGGCGACGGCGACGGGCTCGGCGACGGGGACGGGCTCGGCGAGGGCGAGGGCGACGGTGACGGGTGCGCCAGGATCACGCCCATGTCGAGGTCCAGGTCCCGCTGGCCGCCCTTGAGCGAGACCACCTGGGTGAGCCCGGTGGCCGGGTCGGCGTCCGAGTCCTTGGCCGGGTCGGTGCCGGCGCCGCGCTTGGTGACGGTGGCGCCCGCGGGCAGCGTGCTCAGGTCGAACCGGACCTGGTAGCTGCCGTCCGGCAGGTTGTCGAACAGGTAGTGCCCGGTGGCGTCGGTCACCGTGGTGACGGGATTGCCGTTCCTGTCCCGGACGGGCTGGCCGTTGCCGTCCAGCAGGTTCACCGTGACCCCGGCGATCCCGGGCTCGCCGGGCTGCTGGATGCCGGAGCCGTCCAGGTCCTGCCAGACGTAGTCGCCCAGCGCGTTGTTCGTCGGGTTGGTCCGCTTGACGGCGACACCGACCTTGGCGGGCTCGGCGGGCAGCAGTTGGCGGCCTTCGTTGTCGGTGGCGGTGAAGGCGAAGCTGTTCCAGGCGTAGTCGCCCTCGGGCGCGTCGTAGGAGGCGACCATCGGCCAGGTGAGGGTGAAGGCCGCGCCGGAGGCCAGGGAGCCGGGCCGGTGGACGCGGAACCAGGTCGCCGCCCCCGGCCCCGGGAAGGTGGTGCTCCAGGCCGCCGCGGCGTTGCAGCCGGTCCGGGTGACCAGGGCGGTCTCCACGCAGGGGTTGGGGTCGGTGGTGTACTCGATCACCACGGTCGGGTCGCTGCTGGTGATCGGCTCGCTGAGCGAGGGGGTCCAGGCGCTGCCGCGCGCCGCGTCCTGGGTGAGCACGTAGTTGTCGCCGGGGGTCGGCAGCCGGTCGTAGGCGATGAACTCGGTGACCGGGTCGGGCGAGTCGTTGCGCACGGTCATCCGGTAGGAGATCCGGCCGCCCGGGGTGGCGGTGCCGATGCTGACGTAGTCGCCGTCCAGGTCGCCCTTGACCTCCTTGTACGAGCGCAGCGCCGCCGGCGCGTCCACCTGGATCTTGGACGAGGCGTGGCACAGCAGCTCGGTGGTGTCGCCGTTGCCGTTGAGGTCGAGCACGTCGGGGGTGCTGCCGCTGTCGGAGCCGGAGAACATGCACGAGACGGGGGCGTCGGGCCGGTCGACGGTCACGTAGACGTCGTTGGTCAGCTCGCCCGCGCGGACGCTGCCGGCGACCTGGACGTCGAAGAGCATCCGGTAGGCCAGCGCGTCGTGCAGGTACGTCATGTCCGGTGCGCCGGCCGGCCACTCCATCCGGAGGACCTGGCGGCCGTCCGGGCCGGGGGTGACGGTGACGGAGCTCGGGGCCTTGGCGTCCGGGTAGTTGGGGTCGGGCCGGGCCGAGCCGTCGACGTAAAGGACGCCGGCCGGGAGCACGTCGTAGAGGACGAGCGGGCGGTCGAGGTCACGGGCGCTGCGGTTGTACGGGATGACCTGGAAGGTGGCGCGGCCGCCCGGGGCGGAGAGCTCGCCGGCGACGGTGGTTTTGGCGGCGCCGAGGTTGGTGGCCTGGGTGATGGTGGTGGAGGCGCAGGCGTTGGCGGAGGAGTTGTTGGTGCCGTCCGTCGCCGTGGTGTCCACGCAGTTGGTCAGCGGGGTGGGGGCGGTGCGGCCGTCATGGCCGGGGGTGGCGACCTGGGTGACCACCTGGACGGCGTTGCCGGGGCTCCAGCCGGTGGGGATGGGGCCGTTCCAGGTGAACCTCAGCCCGTCCAGCCAGCGGCCGGCCGGGATGCCCAGTTCGTCGTTGGCCGGGTTCCCGGCGCCGGGGACGAAGGTGATCCGCCGGTTGGCGGAGCCGTTGAACGCGCTCCCGGGGGTGAAGGTCTGCCAGGTCGGGTCGCCGTTCAGCCGGTACTGCAGGGTCAGCCGGATGCTGGTCGGGTTCCACGGCTCCAGCTGGATCGACTGCGGGTAGAGCCAGTTGTAGACGCTGTCCGTGCTGCCCGCGCCCGGGTCGGTGATCGTCAGGCTGGTGGCCGGTCCGGAGGTGTTGGTGGCGGAGAGGCTGAGCGAGTTGAGGTCGCCGTTGGTGGTGGTGTCGCGCCAGGTCTTGCTGGCGGTCACCATCACCCCGGTCGCCGGCGGCTTGAACTGGCCGGTGGTGGTGGAGGCGTCGTCCAGCTTCCGCTCGGCCTCGGTCAGCGGGGCGCCGAGCAGGTCCACGGTGTTGTCGGAGGTGGTGCCGTCCGGGAACGACGCCTCGGGGTAGTTGACGACCAGCACGCCCGGCAGGCGGCAGCCGCCGCGCCCGTTGCCGGAGGTGAACGCGCCGATGTCGTAGCCCCAGGTGTTGGGCCCGGGGGCGACCTGCGCCCAGCCCGGCGAGCGGCCGGTGTCGACCACCGCGCCGGGCGGCAGGGTGTCCAGCAGGCGGCTGGTGTCCAGGTCGACGTTGGGCACGTTGTCGGTGGCGCAGGCGCTGAACTGGTAGGTGACGGTGCGTCCGTCGCTGCTGGAGGTCTGGATCCCCTTGGTCACCGTGTACTGCGGCTGGACCTGCGCCTTGGTGTTCGCGGTGGAGGTCTGCGGGGTCTCCCCGGTGGCGCTCATGGTCGCGCTGTTGGTGGAGGACGTGCCGTTGGGGGTGGTGAAGTTGGGGTACTTCATCGTCACCGTGATGGTGGCGGTGGTGCCGGGGCTGAGGTTCTTCAGCCTGATGTCCATGCTGCCGCCCGTCGCCCCGGCGGCGGGCACGGTGGAAGCGGCCTCGTCGACCGAGGACGGGTCCGGCGTCCAGCCGACGAACTGCATGTTCGGCGGCAGGGTGTCGAGGATCTGGCCGTTGGTGCACTCGGTGATCGAGCAGGTGTAGCGCAGGGTGTACGTCACGGTCTCCCCGGGGGAGACGGTCGCCTTGTCCACGCTCTTGGTGAAGGAGATCGCGGCCTGGGCCGGTGGCGCGAGCACGCTGCTGCTGAGCAGCGAGCCCGCCACCAGGGCCAGGACCGAGGCGATCCGCCCGGTCCGGATAGGAATGCGCATACCGGGCAGTTCATCCGACCGTCCGGCCCGGTCCCCGGCGGCACGAGGACGGGCGGCGCGGATTCACGCTCCCGGCGGAGTTTCCCGGCCCGGCGACCCCGAACGGGGCCCGGCTCCGGCTCCGGATGGAGTGATGATCGCGATATTCACCAGTACGCGTGATTTTCGTCCGCGGGTGTATCCAGCGGTGATTATGCTCCATGAACATGACGAAAAATCAGACCGCAGGAGTCGCCGAGGAATCCGCGGACGTCGTGGTCCTCGGAGCCGGCGTCGCCGGACTGACCCTCGCGAACATCCTCCAGGCCGCCGGGATCGACTGCGTCGTCCTCGAACGCGCCACCCGCGCCCACGTCGAGACCCGGGCCCGGGCGGGCTTCCTCGTCCCCAACACCGCGCGCGTGCTGGACCGCCACGGCCTGGCCGAGGGCCTGCACCGCGACGGCCGCCCGCACGGCAGCTGCGAGTTCCGCACCGAGACCGGCAGCTTCCGGCTCGACTACAGCACCCTCGGCCCGTGCGAACCGCACACCGCCTACCCCCAGCAGAACCTCGTCACCGACCTGCTCGCGCACTACCTGGCCGCCGGCGGCCGGGTCCACTTCGAGACCGCGGCCGACGCCGTCCACGATATCGACGGCCCCCGGCCCACCGTCGACGCCCGGGACGCAGACGGCCGCCCCCGCCGCTGGCGGGCCCGCTACGTCGCCGGCTGCGACGGCCGGCACGGCGCCGCCCGGCGCTCCCTGCCGCCCGGCACCCGCCGCCACCAGCGCGACCACGGCGTCACCTGGCTCAGCCTGCTCGCCGAAGCCCCGCCCAGCCTCGACGCGATCGGCTACGCCCTGCACCGCAACGGCTTCGCCGGACACATGACCCGCACCCCGCAGGTCACCCGCTACTACCTCCAGTACGAGCGCGGCACCCCCGCCGACGCCTGGTCCGAGGACCGCATATGGGACGAGCTCGACCTGCGGCTGGGCGCCGCCGAGCACGGCCCGCTGCGCCGCGGCCCCATCTTCCAGCGCGGCACCATCGACCTGGAGTCCGACGTCGTCGAGACCCTGCGCCACGGCTCGCTGCTGCTCGCCGGAGACGCCGCGAGCCTGCTCCCGCCCGCCGCCGCCAAGGGCGCCAACGTCGCCGTCCTGGAGGCCGAACTCCTCGCCCTGGCCCTCGTCGACGACCTCGCGCACGGCGACCCCACCGGGCTCGACCAGTACTCCGACCGCTGCCTCGTCCACGTCTGGCGCGCCCAGGAGTTCTCCCGCTGGATGGTCCAGCTGATGCACGCCCCCGCCGGACCGGACGGCGCATCGCACTTCCACGACTCGCTGCGCCGCGCGCGGATCGAGTCGCTGCGCACCTCGCGCAGCCACCAGGACTGGTTCGCCGAGAACTACGTCGGCATCTGACCCGTCCGCACCCCTGCCTTCCCTGCCCCTTCCCCTTCCCCGAACAAGGACGCCCGCCATGATGGCGACACCGCCGGACGACATCACCGAACTGCGCGCGACAGCGGAGTTCGTCCGCACCCAGGACACCGCCGCCCTGCTCCCGCACCTCCTCCCCGACCTCGACGAGGCCGAGCGGCAGGCCCTCGCCGCGCACTGCGGCCTCGCCCACGCCGCCCTGCTCGTCTTCCCGCCCGACGACGCCGCCCTGCGCGCCGCCCTCGCCGCCTGCGACCTGCCCGCCGACACGCCGTCCTTCCCGAGCGTCGTCGTCCGGCACCGGCTGGCCGCCCGGCACGGGCGCGCCGAGGCCGACCTCGACGTCCGGATCCTCCACCCGCGGGTGACCGGACCGGACGGCGAACCGCGCACCGTCGAGGTGTGCGCGCTCACCGTCCCGCCCGGCTCGGAGCTCGCCGGGCTCGCCGCGCACGAGCGCGCCCACCGGCACGAGGCCCACGTCGCCCTGGAGGTCGAGCAGCCCAACGCGCTGCTCCTGCACGGCCTGCGCGCCCTGCTCACCCGGCACGGCGCGGCCCCGGACGGCGGCGGCTACAACCCGCACGAGAACGGCACGGTGCTCTACTTCACCCTCCCCGCCGCGCAGGCCGGATACCGGCGGGTCGAGCTCCACGCCCACGGCAACTACCCCGGCGTCCTCGCCGACCACCTCGCCGACGGCGGCGCCCACCGCTCGGCCGAAACGCTCCTGCACCTGCTCACCGGCGCCTGGACCACCCAGGCCCTCGCGGTCAGCGCCCGGCTGGGGCTGCCCGACGCCCTCGACACCGCCACCGCCACCGACCCGCGCACCCTCGCCCGGTCACTCGGCGCCCACCAGGAGAGCCTCACCACCCTGCTGCGCTACCTCACGATGCTCGGCGCCGTCACCGAGCACCCGGACGGCTACCGCCTCACCGAGCTCGGCACCCTGCTGCGCGCCGACACCCCCGGCTCGATGCGGGCGCTCGCGCTGATGTACGGCGGCCCGTTCTACCAGTCCTTCGCCGCCCTGGACCACACCGTCCGCACCGGCGAGGCCGCCTTCGACCACCTCTTCGGCGAGAACCACTTCGACCACTTCGCCCGCGACCCCGAACTCGCCGCCACCTTCGACCAGTCCATGGCCGCCGGCGCCCGGATGTTCGAACCCGTCCCCGCCCACCCGGTCGTCCTCGCCGCCGCCGGGGCACCGCGCCCGGGCACCGTCGTCGACATCGCCGGCGGCAACGGCGAACTCCTCGGCCGCCTGCTCACCGCCCACCCGGGCCTGCACGGCGTGCTGCTGGAACGCCCCCACGCCGTCGAGGCCGCCCGGCGCCGACTCGACGCCCTCGGCTGCGGCGACCGCGCCGACTACGTCACCGGGGACTTCGCCGACGTCCCGGCGGGCGCCGACGTCTACGTCCTCTCCCGCGTCCTGCACGACTGGGACGACGCCCGCTGCGCCGAGATCCTGCGCCACTGCGCCCGGGCCATGCCCGCCCACGCCGACCTGCTCATCCTCGAACGCGTGCTGCCCGCGGACGGCTCCACCTCGCTGGCCACCGCCTGGGACCTGCACATGATGTGCAACACCGGCGGCCGCGAGCGCCGCGCCGACCACTACGCCCGGCTGCTCGCCGACGCCGGCCTCCAACTCCTCGACCAGAGCCCGCTCCCGCTCGGCGGCGCCGTCCTGCACGCCCGCAGGGCCGCGGCCGCGGTGCCGCACCCCGCGGCCGCGCCGGAGGCCCGGCTGCCGGCCTGAGGCCGGGACGCCCCGCCGGCCCGGCCGGTCAGCAGGCCGTGCCGGCGGGGACGGGGCGCAGGTCGACGAGGTAGCCGTCGACGGCGTCGCCGACGCAGGCGTTGCTGCGGCCGTACGCGGTGTGGCCCGGCCCCCGGTAGGTGAGCAGCATGCCGGCCGGGAACTGGCGGGCGAGGCCCTGGGCGTCGGCGTACGGGGTGGCCGGATCGCCGGTGGTGCCGACGACGAGGACGGGAGGAGCGTCCTTGGCGTCGACGGTGTGCGGGGCGCGGGCGGTCACGGGCCAGGTGCGGCAGACCAGTTCGTCGACCACGCCGGGAGGCCCGTAGAGCCCGGCCGCCCGGTCGGCCCGGTCCAGGGCCTCCCAGTAGGCCTGCGGGTCGCTCGGGCGGGAGACCTCCAGGCAGTTGACCGCGGTGAAGGCGTCCTCGGAGTTGTCGTACGCCGGGCCGGCCTCGCGGTGGCGGCCGGGCCGGTGGCGCCGCTGCTCGTCCTGGCCGCCGCCGAGGGCCGCGAGCTTGCTGCCGTCGCCGTCCCGGGCGGCCTTCAACGCCTCGGACAGCTCCGCCCACTGCTCCTCGGGCGTGTACATCGAGAGGGTGATCGCGTTGTGCAGGTCGCGCAGGCCGATGCGGTCGTCCGTGCCGGCGACGGGCAGCGGGTCGCGCGCCGTCCGCTCGTAGAGGTCGCCGATGAGCCGGCGGATCTCGTCGGGGCCGGCCGCCGGGCAGGCGTCCCCGGCGATGCCGGCGCATTGCCGGGCGTAGTCGTCCACCGCGGCGCGGAAGGCCGCGGCCTGGTCCACCGCGCGCTGGTACCAGTCCTTGGCCGGGTCGACGGCGCCGTCGAGGACGAGGGCGCGGACGCGGTGCGGGAAGAGCTCGGCGTAGGAGGTGCCGAGGCTGGTCCCGTACGAGAAGCCGACGAAGGTCAGCTTCTCGTCGCCGAGCACCGCCCGCAGGACGTCCATGTCCCGGGCGGCGTCCGGCGTTCCGACGTGGGGCAGGAGGGCGCCGCTGCGGGCCCGGCAGGCCTGGGCGAGGCGGTCGGCGTCGGCGAGCGCGGCCCCGCGCTCCTCGTCGGTGCGGGGGTGGAGGCCGCTGCTGTACGCGCGGTCGCCGGTGCCCGCCCGGTCGCGGGCGTCGGGAGCCGGGTCGCCCTCGCGGCAGTCGACGGCCGGGGTGCTGCCGCCGACGCCGCGCGGGTCGAACCCGACGAGATCGAACCGGTCCCGGACGCGCCGGCCGAACAGGTCGGCGCCACCGCCCTCCAGCATGGCCACCCCGGACCCGCCCGGGCCGCCCGGGTTGACCAGGAGGGAGCCGATGCGGGCGCCCGGGTCCCCGGCGCGGGCCCGGTTGAGGGGGAGGGTGAAGGTCCGGCCGTCCTCGGGGTGGGCGTAGTCCATCGGCACGGTGACGGTGGCGCACTCCAGGTCGCCGCAGGGGCTCCAGGCCGGCTTCTGCGCGTAGAAGGTGGCGAGCGCGCGGGGCACGGAGGTGCGCCTGGTGCCCGCGAGGGATCCCGTCGGATCGTCAGGGCCGCACTGCACGAGGGCGGCGCCGCCGAGGACGGCGAGGGCCAGCACGACGGCGGTGCGCTTGCGGGCGGGGGTGAACGGCATGGGAGGGCTCCTGGGGTCGGCGGCGCCGCCAGCCTGGCCCGGGCTACCTGAAGTTTCAGTGAGGAGCCCGCTACCCGCCCCGCTGCCCGCCCTGCGGCTCGCCCGTCCGGGCGCCTCATCGAAACCTCAGCTTCGCCCGGGCACGATCGGCCGATGTCGAGATGTCCGATCGAAAACGGCTGTGACCGGTGCCGGGTACGGGCGCGGCGGCGCGGGTGGGGTGCGCTCCCCGGCGTCGGCCTCGTCCGGCTGTCCACCGCCCGAGGAGGAGCCCGCCCGGCCGGTGCCGGTCAGCCGCCCCCGCCGGGCTGGGCGGCCGTCGCCCCGGCCGTCCGTTCGGCGCTCGCCGCCGCGCCGCAGGCCGCCGTCACCGTCCGGGTGCCGCAGGGGCTGCCGCCGGTGCGCGTCGGGCAGGGGGCGTTGGAGCAGGCGCTGGCCGCGGTGGTGCGCGCCGCGTGGCTGCGCACCCCGCCCGGGGCCCGGGTGCTCGTGCGCGCCGGGGTGGAGACCGGTCCGGCGGGCGGCGTGCGGGTGCTGCGGATCCGGGTCGCGGACCGGGGCCCGGACCTGGCCGGGGAGGCCAAGGTCTGGGCGCTCGCCGGGGTGCCGGCCGGCGGCGGGCGGATCACCCTCGCCGACAACCCGGCGGGCGGGCTCGTCCACGTCCTCACGCTCCCGCTCGCCGAGTAGGGCCCCTTCCCGCGCGGGCCGGCGGCCCGGGGCGCCGGCTTCAGGGCGCGGGCTGCTGCTGGGTGACGCAGTGGATGCCGCCGCCGCCGGCGCCGAGGTAGTCGATGTTGAGCTGTTCGACGGTCCGGCCGGGGAAGAGCTGCGCGAGCGCCGTCCGGGCGGCGGCGTCGGCGGCGGTGTCGCCGAACTGGGCGGAGATCACCGCGTTGTTGCAGAGGTAGTAGTTGGCGTAGGAGCCGACGAAGTTGGGGTTGGTCGAGCGGATCAGGTTGTAGTCGGGGCCCTGGAGCCGGCTGACCCGGACCGGGGTCCCATGGGCGCTCACGGCGGCGGACAGGATCCGGTACTGCTGGCGCTCGTCGTTCGACCAGACGTCGGTGTCGGTGGCCAGCGGCAGTTGGACGACGGCCGCGCCGGCGCCGAGGAACCGGGACGTGGCGTCGACGTGGTCGTCGGTGATGTCCTGGCCCGTGATGCCGGGGAACCAGATCACCTCGGTGGCGCCGTAGGCGGCGCACAGCGCGGCCTCGACCTGGGCCTGGGACAGGCCCGGGTTGCGGTTCGGGTTGACGATGCTGCTGAGGGTCGCCATCAGGGTGCCCGCGCCGTCGGTCTCGACGGCACCGCCTTCGGTGACCAGCCCGGCGGCGGTGAACGGGATGCCGAGCCGGGCGGCGACGCGCCGGGCGACCAGGGCGTCGTTGCCGTGCGGGTTCTGCTTGTTGCCCCAGCCGTTGAAGTTGAGGCCGACCGCGTCGAGGCCGCCGGCGCCGTCGGTGCGGAAGACGGGGCCGGTGTCGCGCATCCAGCAGTCGTCGACCGGGATGTCCCCGATGACGGTGACGCCCGGGCCGCACATCGACTGCGCTCGGCCGACGCTGGCGGGGTTGGCGCACATCGTGACCGGCTCGTACGTGGCGATGGTCCGGGCGATGAGGGCGATGTTCGCCTGGGCGCCGCCGAGCTTGCCCTTCCAGATGGTGCTGTTGTCCGGCCAGGCCATCCACGTCCGGGTGTGCGGGGCGGTGTCCAGCGGTACCCGGAGGCCTGCCGCGGCCGCCCGTGCCGCCGCCGTCGTGCCGTGGCGCCCGGCGGCGGCCGCTCGTCCGCCGCCGGCCACGGTGAGCGCGGCGGCGGCCGCGCCCAGCCCGGCGGCGGTCAGGAACCCCCGTCTGTCCAGGCCTTCGCCGGCCGGCCGCCGGGATCCGAGGTGGTCGTTCATGCCTGCCTCCCTGTCAATGTCCAAGAGCTGAACCGGAGTTGGCAGGAACGGTAGAACTGGCCAAGCGCTCGGTCAAGAGTTCGCGCAGACCCCGGCCCGGCAGGCCGGCCGATCGCAACTCCTCAGGCCCGCGCGGTCGTTACAGTGACGGCCATGGCAACTGAGCTGACAGGCGCACCCCCGGGACCGTCCGCCGGGCCGAGTGGCGGCACCCGGCCGCGATCGTCCGCCAAGGGCGAGCAGACCCGGGCCCGGCTGATCGCGGCGGCCCGCACCCTGCTGGCCGGCGACGGCGCCGGGCGGTTCACCACGCGCAACGTGGCCGCGCTGTGCGGGGTCTCGCACGGCATGTGCCACTACCACTTCGCGGACCGCACCGAGCTGATCGTCGCGGTGGTCGAGGACATCCGGCCCGAGTGGATCGCGCCCCTCGAGGAGGCGGTCGGCGGGCCCGGCGGCCACGCCGAGCAGGCGGAGCGGGTGCTCGCGCTGCTGACCCGGCCGGAGAGCCCCGACCTGGCCCGGCTGCACGCGGCGCTGCACTGGCTCGCGCTCAACGACGAACGGGTCCGGGAGAGCCTGGAGGCGGAGTACGGGCGGTGGCGGTCCTGCTTCGTGCGCCTGTTCCGGGCGCTGGTGGAGGAACGCGGCGCCGACGTCGACCCCGTCCCGCTCGGCGAGGCCTTCGCGGCCGCGGTGGACGGACTCGCCGCGATCGGCTCGCTCGACGGCACCGTGGACGCGGAGCGGGTGCTGCGGACCCTGATGGCCGCGCTGTCGGCCACGGTGTGACCGGGCCGCGCCTCCGGGCCCGGCCGCGCGGGCCGGCGGCCGGACGGGCGGGGCGCGACACGCGGGCAGGAACGTGCCTGCGGCCCGGCGGCGCCCGGCCCCGCTGGAATGGGCCGACACCGCCCACCGCCAGGGGAGACCACGGATGAACGCGACGACCACGGACGACGACCCGGTCCGGGTGCTCGACGTCTCGGGCGCCGACTACCGCCGCGCCTTCGAGCTCTTCCTCGCGGGCACGGACGAGAAGCCGCGCACCCACGCCCGGCTGAGCGAGCTCGTGGCCGCCCTGCCGCACCGCCGGGTCCTGCTGGACGTCGGTGCCGGCGAGGGCCGCACCACCGCCCACCTCGCCCGGTCCTTCGAGCGCACCATCGCCATCGAGCCCAGCGCGGCCATGCGCGAGAAGCTGCGCACCGCCTGCCCGGGCGCGCTCGTCCTCCCGGAGCCCGTCGACTCGGCCCGGCCGCCGGAGCCGGCCGACCTCGTCCACATCTCCCACGTGCTCTACTACGTCCCCGAACCGCGGTGGCTGCCCACCGTCACCCGGGCCCGCGGGTGGACGGCCCCGGGCGGGACCCTGCTGGTCGTCCTGCAGAGCCCGGAGAGCCCCTGCATGCGGATGGCCGCCCACTTCACCGGCGCCCGCTACGACCTGCGCCCGCTCGCCGACCGCCTGCGCGAGCAGCACCCGGCCGACGAGCTGGCGCTGGAGAGCCTCGACCTGCACTACCGCACGCCGCACCTGGACGAGGCGGTGGACGTCGCCGAGTTCATGGTCAACGTCGCCGACCTGGCCACCCTCGACCCCCGCCCCTCCCGGGCCGCGCTGACCGCGTACGTGCGGCGGAACTTCACCCAGCCGGACGGGAGTTACCTGATCGGCCACACCCAGGACATGCTCATCGTCCGCCGCTCCCCGGCCGGCTGACCGGCCCCTGGCGCGTCGCGGGCCGCCGCGCTACGCTGCCGCGGCACGCGACGACGGGGAGGCGCCATGGCGGGGGAGCAGCCCGAGCCCCGGTACGCGACCGGACTGAGGGCCGGGCTGGAACTGGTCGGCTGGATCGGCCTGCCGATCGCGCTCTGGCCGCACTCGGTCCCGCTGGCGATCGGCGTGGACGTGCTGCTGATCGGCCTCCCCGCCCTGCTCCAGACCCGCGGCGACAAGCCGGGCACGATCATCGCCGTACCCGGCTGGGTCACCGTCCTGATGGTGCTCGCCCAACTGGCCGGCGCCGTCTGCGCCGCCTGGCTGCTGTTCCCGGCCTGGGCGGCGGTGCTGGTCGGCCTCCTCGCCCTCGCCTGCTGCGGCACCGAACTGCCGCGCTGGCGGCGCCTGCTGGGGGTCTGAGCCGGCGCCCGGCGGGCCCGGTCAGGCGCCGGCGGCGGCGAGCCGGGCGTGGCGGCGGGCGGTCGCCTCGACCGGGTCCAGGACCGGGACGGCCGCCAGCAGGCCCTTGGTGTACGGGTGTTGGGGGGAGTCGTACACCGTGTCGGCGTCGCCCTGTTCCACGATCCGGCCGGCCCGCATCACCGCGACCCGGTCGCTCACCTGCCGGACCACGGCGAGGTCGTGCGCGACGAAGACCAGGGCGAGGCCGAGGTCGCGCTGCAACTCGCCCAGCAGCGCGACCACGTGGGCCTGGGTGGTGACGTCCAGGGCGGAGACCGGCTCGTCGCAGACGATCAGCCGCGGCCCGGGCGCCAGCGCCCGGGCGATGCCGACCCGCTGCCGCTGGCCGCCGGAGAACTCGTGCGGGTAGCGGTGGTACCAGTCGGCGTCCAGGCCCACCCGTTCGAGGAGTTCGCCGACCCGGGCGCGGATGCGGCGCTCGTCGCGCTCGCCCGCGACGCGCAGCGGGTCGGCGACGGACTCCCCGATCGTGCGGCGCGGGTTGAGCGAGGCCACCGGGTCCTGGAAGACCATCTGCAGCTCCCGGCGCAGCGGGCGCAGCTCCCGCTCGCCGAGCGCTCCGATGTCCCGGCCGCGGTAGTGGAGCCGGCCGCCGGTCGGCTCCAGCAGCCGGACGAGCATCCGCCCGAGGGTGGTCTTGCCGGAGCCGGACTCGCCGACGATGCCGAGCGTCTCGCCGGCCCGCACGGTGAGCGAGACGCCGTCCACGGCGGTGACCGGGGCGGTGCGCCGGGTGAGGCCGCCGCGGGTGGCGAACTCCCGCCGCAGGTCGGTGGCTTCGAGCAGGACCTCGCCGGGCCCGGTCCCCTGGCCCGGGGCCGCCGGGGCGTCGATCCGGGGCACCGCGGACAGCAGCGCCCGGGTGTACGGCTCGCGGGGCGCGCCCAGGACGTCGGCGACCGGGCCGTGCTCCACCGCGCGGCCGTCCTTCATCACCAGCACCCGGTCGACGCTGCCGGCGACCACGCCCAGGTCGTGGGTGACCAGGACCAGCCCGGCCCCGGTCTCGGTGCGCAACTCGTGCAGCAGGTCGAGGATCTGGGCCTGGACGGTGACGTCCAGCGCGGTCGTCGGCTCGTCGGCGACCAGCAGCCGCGGCTCGCAGGCCAGGGCCATCGCGATCAGCACCCGCTGGCGCATGCCGCCGCTGAACTCGTGCGGGCGCGAGCGGGAGCGCCGGGCCGGGTCGGCGATGCCGACCCGGTCGAGCACCTCGACGGCCCGGGCCCGGGCGGCGCGGCGGGAGACCGGCCGGTGGACCCGGACGACCTCGGCGATCTGGTCCCCGACCGCGTGGTACGGGTCGAGCGCGGAGAGCGGGTCCTGGAACACCATGGCCGCCGATCCGCCGCGCAGGCGCCGGAGTTCCTCGCCCTCGGCGGTGACGGCGTCGACGCCGGCGACCAGGACCGAGCCGCCGGTCCGGGCGCCGGTGCCGCGGTGCAGGCCGAGCAGGGCGGAGGCGACGGTGCTCTTGCCGGAGCCGGACTCGCCGACGATGCCGAGCGCCTGCCCGGCCTCCAGGGTGAAGCCGACGCCGTCGACGGCGCGCAGGTGGCCGTCGCCGACCGGGAAGTCGACGACCAGGTCCCGTACCTGGACCAGGGGTTCGGGGCTCACGTCAGGACCACCCTTCGGTCGGTCACCGCGTACAGCACGTCCGCGACGACGTTGGCGAGGACCACGCAGAACCCCGTGACCAGGGTGAGGCCGACGACGGTCGGCAGGTCGATCAGGCCGACCGAGGTGACCAGCAGCTTGCCGAGCCCCGGGAGGCCGAACAGCGACTCGGTCAGCACGGCGGAGCCGAACATCGTCCCGAGGTCCAGGGCGGTGAGCGCGATCACCGGGGTGAGCGCGCCGCGCAGCGCGTGCCGCGTCACCAGGCGCCGCTCGCCGACGCCGTACGCCCGGAAGGTCCGGATGTGGTCCTCGGCGAGGGTCTCCAGCACGGCCGAGCGGGTCAGCCGGGCGTACTTGGCGGACTCGATGAGCGCGAGGGAGAACCAGGGCAGCAGCAGGCCCCAGAACCACTGCTGGGGGTCCTCGGTCAGCGGCGTGTAGCTCGGGAACGGCAGCCACCGGAGCTGGGCGCACAGGACGATGAGCAGCACCAGGCCGATGACGAACACCGGGACGGCGGTGCCGGCCAGGGTGAGCGCGGTCAGCAGCCGCTCGCCGAGCCGGCCCCGGCGCAGCGCCGAGAGCAGCCCGGTGCCGACCCCGAGGACCAGCCAGATCACCATCGCGCCGAGGGCCAGCGAGGCCGTCACCGGGAGCCGGGCGGCGATCATGTCGGTGACCTGCTCGCCGCTGCGGTAGGAGACGCCCAGGCAGGGCGCCGGGCAGTGCAGCAGGCCCGTTCCGGCGCTGAAGTCGCGGCCGGCCACGATGCCCTGGAGGAAGTGGGCGTACTGCAGGTGCACCGGCGCGTCGAGGCCGAGCCGTTCGCGCACCTGGAGGACCTGGGCGGGGCTGCACTTCTCGCCGCAGGCCAGTTGGGCGGGGTCGCCGGGGGCGAGGTAGAAGACCGCGTAGACGACCAGGGAGATGGCCAGCAGGACGCCGACCAGGCCGAGGGCCTTGCGGAGCAGGAAGCGGATCACGCGGCGGCCTCCCCGGTGGTGCCCGGCCCGCCGGGCCCGCCCGTGGTGCCGACCCGCAGCCGGGAGGCGGCGCGGGGGTCGAGCTCGGTGCGGACGGCGTCGCCGAGCACGGTGAAGGCGAGCACGGTGGCGAACAGCAGCGCGGACGGCAGCAGGACGTACATCGGGTCCGCGCGGAACCAGGTGGTCGCGCCGGAGAGCATCTGGCCCCAGGACGAGGTCGGCGGTTTGACGCCCACGCCGAGGAAGGACAGCCCGGCCTCGGAGACCACGTTGGTCGGCAGCAGCACCGCCGCGTAGGTGAGGACGGGCGCGGCCAGCGCCGGCAGCAGCTCCCGGCGGGCGATCCGCCACCGGGTGGCGCCGGCGAGCCGGGCCGCGGCGACGTGGTCGAGCTGCTTGAGGCTCAGCGTCTGGGCCCGGACCAGCCGGGAGGTGCCGGCCCAGCCCAGCAGCCCGATGACCAGGGTGAGCAGCAGCGGGCGGGAGAAGTCGGTGGGCACGACCGCCATCAGCGAGATGGCGAAGACCAGCGAGGGCAGCGCGAGCATCACCTCGGTGGTGTTGCCGATCAGCTGGTCGAGCAGCCGGCTGCCGAGGCCCGCCGCGAGGCCGAGCAGGACGCCGATGGCGACCTGGACGAGGGTGGCGCCGACCGCGACGAGCAGCGAGATCCGGGCGCCGTGGACGAGCCGGGCGAACACGTCCCGCCCGGTGCCCGGTTCGACGCCGAGCCAGTGCTCGGCGCTGACGCCGCCGAAGGAGCCGGTGGGCACGCCGCCGGCCGCCGAGTCCAGCAGGTCGTTGTGGTAGCTGGTGGGGTCCTGCCCCTCGACCGCGGTGAGCAGCGGTGCCGCCGCCGCGGTCAGGACGAGCAGGACGACGACGAGGCCGGCGGCGCGGACGGTGCGCCGCGCGAGCAGCCGCCGCCACACCTGCCGCCCCCCGGCGGCCGGGGCGGCCGCGCGGGCCTCCCCGGCTCGGGTTTCCCGTGGTGCCATGGTTGTTCGACCGATCCGTCCGATCCCGCCCGCTACTTGACCGCGACCTGGGAGATGTCGAGCACGCCGGTCCAGTCGCTGATGACGATGTTGCGCACGTCCTTGCCGTACAGCCGCTTGTAGACGGGGTGGAACAGCGGGACGGTGAGGGCCTGTTCGCCGATCCGCTGGTCCAGGGCGCCCCAGCGCTTGGCGGCCTCGGCGTGGTCGGTGATCTTGTTGATCCGGTCGATCTCGTCGTTCACCGAAGCGTCGTCCAGCTGCGCGGAGTTGAAGTTGTAGCCGTCGGTGACGATCTGCCGGCCGTCGAAGATCGGCGCGAGGAACGGGCCGCCGGACGGCCAGTCGGCGCCCCAGCCGGAGAGGAAGAAGCCGGGCTCGGTGCCGACGGTGTGGATCGTCTTGGAGTACCGGGTGGAGTCCAGGGCTTCGAGCCGGACGGTGATGCCGGCGGCCTTCAGGCCGTCCTGGACGGCGGTGGCCAGGTTGGGGCCGTAGCCCTTGCCGGTGTCGGTGGAGTGGGTGAGCGTGACGGTCAGGCCGTCCGGGTAACCGGCCTCCTTCAGCGCCTCCTTGGCCTTCTCCGGGCTGCCGGTGGCGCCGGCCGGGAACGGGTCGTACGGCGTGTACCCGAAGGTCTCCTGGGCGGGCAGGTAGGTGGTGGCGGCCTCGGCGAGCGAGGAGCCGCCGGCGGCGTTGACGACCGAGGTGCGGTTGAGCGCGTAGGCGATCGCCTGCCGGACCTTGGGGTTGTCGAAGGGCTTCACCTTGGGGTTGAAGGCCAGGTAGTTGACGTAGCCGAAGTGGCCGGTGCCGACGCGTGCGGCGAGGGCCTTGTCGTCCTTCACCTGGGCGAGTTCGGAGGGGCCGAGGTTGGTGTCGGTGGTGACGGCGGCCGCGTCGGCGCCGGTGCCGGCGGAGAGCCGCTGGTTGATCACCGCCGGGTCGAGCCCGGACTGGACGTCGATGGTGTCCGGGTAGGCCTTGCGCTGGTCGTCCGTCGCCGCCGACCAGTTGGGGTTGCGCTTGAGGACGAGGTGCGCGCCGTCGTTCTCGTTCTTCTCGACCTGGTAGGGGCCGGAGGAGACCGGGTGGTCCTGGTACTTCGTGCCGGTGTCCTTGGCCTTCGGGACGGGGGCGAACTGGGTCTGGGTGGCCAGGTACGGGAAGTCGCCCTCGGGCTTGGCGAGGTGGAAGACGATGGTCTTCGCGTCCGGCGTCTCGATGGAGTCCAGCGTGCGGCCGTCCTTGTACGGCCCCTGGTAGTCGGCGGCGCCGACCAGCCAGTCCCTCAAGTACGGCGCGCCGCCGGAGAGTTCCGGGGCGAAGGAGCGCTCGATGCCGTACTTGATGTCGGCGGTGGTGATCGGCGAGCCGTCCTCGAAGGTGAGGCCGTCCCTGAGGTGGTAGGTCCACACCGTCGCGCCCTCGGACGGGGTGCCGGTGTCGGTGGCGAGGTCGGGGACGACCTTGGTGCCGGCCGCGCCGTCGGCCCGGTTGCGGGTGGTGAGGGTGCGGAAGACCAGGGAGGGCACGTTGCCGCCGCCGGAGGTGTACAGCCGGGCGGGGTCGAACTGGTCCTGCGGGTTCTGGTTGAGGACGGTGAGGGTGCCGCCCCGCTGCGGTGCGGCGTCCTTGCCGGTGCCGCCACCGCCGTCCGCCTTCGGTCCGCACGCCGCGGCTCCGACGACCAGGGCGACGGTGGCGCTCGCCGCGGCGAGTCGGCGAGGGGTGGAGGTGGGTCGAGACATCGGAAAAGGGGCCTTTCGCTACCGATGGTGTACGGAGGAAGGCGGGCGGCAGTGCGGCCTGGGCCTGGGGAAGGGAGGAGTGGCACCGCGCCCGCGGGGAAGGGGCGATGCCCCGAGGCGGCGATCACCGCAAACGCGTCGGGGCAGGCGGATTCAGCGACAGAGGTTGTCGGAGACGCAGTGCGTGGCCACGCCGATCAGCGCCAGCTCGATGGCGGCGCACTCGATCGGGTGACGGTCGGACATGGCGAGAAGACTGTATGACTTCAAGCGGAATGTCAAAGGTGCGTTTACCGCCCGTCGATGGCGCGAGCGGGCGTCCGCCGGCGGCGGGGTGTCGGGTTTCGTTGCGTTGTGTTTCCGCGGTGCGGGCGGATCGCCCCGGGTTCGGGCCGATCGTCCCGATCCGCGGCCCCGGGGGCGGCAGAACAGGACGCTCGCCTTCCGTTCCGGGGGCGGTGTTTCGTCGCGGCGATGGCGGAGCGGTCCGCCGGTCGATCGGCCACGACATGTCTCCTGAACGTGCATGGCGCGCAGATGAGACCTGCGGTTCCTCCCGGTCGGCCCGCCCGCCGTGCGAGCCTTCTTCCACCGGCAGCCGCCCCACCGGCGACCGCCCACCTGACGGCACGTCACGAAGCAGATGGGGAAGGGAGATCCCGTGGAACAGAGGTTCGCGCGCCGTAGCGGCCGGGCGCGTTTCTGAGGGCCGGCCGACACCGCACCCGCGTCGGGCCGATCGGCCCGGCGGCGGTTCCTAACCGAAGCGCGTAGACGAACTGTCAACGACTTCGTCAACCGAATGCCCACGGCCCCCGGGCAGAGTCCTCCGTGTACGCCGACGACGCGTCGGCGGGAAGCACCGAGGGGGCGGGCCGTCATGAGCGACCTCGCGCGGACGCGGCACCCGTGGGGCGCGCCGGCGGCCGCCGCCGTGAGCGCCGGCGCGGGCCGGCCGGGCCCTCGCCCGGCC
>NZ_JZKH01000083.1 GCF_000961885.1 Streptomyces rubellomurinus | reverse complement strand
CAGGAAGCGGCGCACGCCCGCGTCGTGCAGGGTGCGGAGGGCGTCCAGGAAGCGGACGGCCTCGCGGGCCTGGCGCGCCCAGTACCGCGGGGAGCGCACGCCCTCACCGGCGGCGAGGTCCGCGCCCATCCAGCGGCCGTCCAGGGTACTGACCAGCGGCACCTGCGGGGCCCGCAGCTCGCACGTCTCGACGACGGCGGTGAACTCCGCCAGCATCGCGTCCATGTGCGGGCTGTGGAAGGCGTGCGAGACCTCCAGGCGGCGCACCCGGCGACCGGCGGCGCTCATGGCCTCCACCAGTTCCTCGACGGCGGCCGCGTCGCCGCTGACCACCGTCTGGGTCGGCGAGTTGACGCCCGCGACCGCGATCCGGCCGGACGACACCCGCGCCAGGGCGGTGAGGACCTCGTCCTCGCCCGCCTCCACGGAGGCCATCGCGCCGCCCGTCTCGCAGCCCTGCATCAGCCGCCCCCGAGCGACGACCAGCCGCGCCGCGTCGTCCAGCGACAGCACACCCGCGACGTGCGCGGCGGCCAGCTCACCGACCGAGTGCCCGGCCACGGCGGCCGGGGACACACCCCACGCCTCCCACACCCGGTACAGCGCCACCTCGACCGCGAACAGCGCGGGCTGGGTGAACTCCGTCCGGTGCACCAGTCCCGCATCCACGCCCTCGGGGTCCGCGAACACGACCTCCTTCAACGGCCGCGCCGCATACCGGTCCAGCACCTCGACGACCTCGTCGAAGGCCGCCCGGAACAGCGCCGAGGACGCGTACAGACCGGCGGCCATGCCCAGCCGCTGGCTGCCCTGACCGGTGAACAGCACACCGAGGCCCGGGCCGCTCGCGACCGGCAGGCCGACGACCGCACCCGCACCCGGACGGCCCTCGGCCACGGCCAGCAGGCCTTCGGCCGCCTCGGCCGCCGAGCGGGCGACGACGACGGCCCGGTGCTCGAAGTGCGTCCGGTGCCGGGCGGCCGTCAGCGCGACGTCCGCGAGGGCGGCGGCCTGCGGGCGCGCCGACAGGTGCCCGGCGAGGCGGGCGGCGTTGGCGGCGAGGGCGGCCTCGGTCTGGCCGGAGACGGCCACCGCGACCGGGGCGGTGGACGCGTCGGCGCGCCCGGCCACGGCCGCCCAGTCGAGCGGGAGGCCTTCCGTCCACAGCAGGCCGGCCAGGTCGGTGAGGGAGTCGAGGGCGGGCCGGTCGCGCCGGCAGGTGGCGGCGACCACCGCGTCCGGGAGCGCCCGGCGCAGCGGGTGCTCGACGACCGGGTGCGGGCCGATCTCGACCACGCAGAGGCGCTGCTCGTTCACCCCGGTCTCCGCCGCCAGGGCCGCGGCGGTCTCGGCGAGCCGGATCGGCTCGCACATGTTGCGGGCCCAGTACGCGGCGTCCAGCTCGGTGCCGTCCAGCGGGCCGCCGGTCACGGTGGACCACAGCGGCAGCTCGCCCGTCCGGCCCCGGACTCCGTCCAGCAGGCGCTCCAACTCGGGTGCCAGTGCAGCGAGTTCCGCGCTGTGTGCGGCGTAGTCGATGGCCACCCGGTGCACCCGCACCCCGGCCTCGGCGAGCTCCTGTTCGAGCGCGGCGACGGCCTCGGTCCGGCCGGAGACGGACACCTGGCCGGGGGCGAGGTGCGCGGCGAGGCTCAGCCCGTCGCGCCCGGCGAGCAGCCGCTCGGCCTCGGCGAGGTCCAGTTCGCCGACCAGCATGGCGCCCTTGCCGGAGGCGTGCCGGGCGATCAGCTCGGACCAGGTGCCGATGATCCGGGCGCCCTGGTCGAGGGTGAGGGCGCCGGCGGTGACGGCCGCGGCGACCTCGCCGATGCTCTGGCCGGCGACGGCGTCGGGGGTGAGGCCCCAGGCGCGCAGCAACCGGGCGAGGGCGGTCTGCAGGCCGAACAGCACGGGCTGGAGGACGTCGGTGCGGTGCAGGCGGCCGACCGCGGGGTCGGCGGTCAGCTCCTCGATCAGGGACCAGCCGGTGACCGGGCGCAGCGCGCGGTCGGCCTCCTCCAGCGCGGCCCGGAAGACGGGCTGGGCGAGCAGGTCGCGGCCCATGCCGGGCCACTGGGCGCCGTGCCCGGAGAAGACGTAGGCGAGCCGGGGCCGCTCCTCACCCACCCGGGCGGCAGTGGCGGCGCGCAGCGCCTCGGCCAGCTCGCTCGGGTGCGCGGCGGCGGCGAACAGCCGGTGGGCACCGGTGCCTTCGGCGCTCACCCGGTCGGCCGTGGGCGCACCGGAAACCAGCCGCGCGGCCAACTCGCCGACAGCACTGCCCAGTTCCTCCGACGACTGCGCCGCCAGCGCGGCCACGTACCGCGCCCGCCCCGGGGCCTCCTCCAGCGCGAGGTGGGCGTTGGTCCCGCCGAAGCCGAAGGCGCTGACGCCCGCGTAGCGGCGCCGGGCGCCGGCCGGCCAGGGGGTGCGCTCGGTGACGACGGCGAGCCGCTCGCGCGCGAAGTCGATGTGCGGGTTGGGCGCGCGGAAGTGCAGGTTGGCGGGCAGTTCGCCGTGGTGCAGGGCGAGCACGGTCTTGAGCAGGCCGAGGACGCCCGCGGCCGGCTCCAGGTGGCCGAAGTTGGTCTTGGCGGAGCCGATCCGCAGCGGTTCCTCGCGGCCGGGGGCGAAGACGGTGCCGAGGGCGGCGGCTTCGATGGGGTCGCCGAGCGGGGTGCCGGTGCCGTGGGCCTCGACGTAGGAGACGTCCTCGGTGCGGACGCCGGCGCTGCGCCAGGCCTCGCGCACGACGTCGACCTGGGCCTGCGGGTTGGGGGCGGTGAGGCCGTTGGAGGCGCCGTCGTTGTTGACGGCGCTGCCGCGGATGACGGCGTAGACCCGGTCGCCGTCGCGCAGCGCGTCGGAGAGGCGGCGCAGCACGACGATGCCGCAGCCCTCGCCGCGGACGTACCCGTCGGCGTCGGCGTCGAAGGCGCGGCACTGTCCCGCCGGGCTGAGGGCGCCGAGCTTCGTCATGGCGACGTGGGTGTGCGGGTGGAGCATGACGTTGACGCCGCCGGCGAGGGCGAGGTCGGATTCGCCGCTGCGCAGGCTCTGCACGGCGAGGTGGGCGGCGGTGAGCGAGGAGCTGCAGGCGGTGGCGACGGCCATGGCGGGGCCCTGCAGGCCGAGGGCGTAGGCGATCCGGGCGGCGGTGACGGAGCTGTCCCAGCCGGTGGCGGAGTGGGCGGTGATGGTGCCGGCGTCGGCGCCGTTGGCGAGGTGGTACTCCTGCGCCATGGTGCCGAGGAAGACGCCGGTGCGGGTGCCGGTGAGCGCGCCGGGGACGATCCGGGCGTCCTCCAGGGCGGCCCAGGAGACTTCGAGGGCGAGGCGCTGCTGGGGGTCCAGGTGGGCAGCCTCGGCGGGCGGGATCCGGAACAGGTCGGCGTCGAAGCCGTGGACGTCGTCGAGGAAGCCGCCGCGGCGGGTGCTGGTGGTGCCGGGGGTGGCGGGGTCGGCGTCGTACCAGGCGTCGGCGTCCCAGCGGTCGGCGGGGACCTCGCGGACGGCGTCGAGGCCGTCGAGCAGGGCCCGCCAGAGGTCTTCGGGGGTGTCGACGCCGCCGGGCAGCCGGCAGCCGAGGCCGACGACGGCGATCGGCTCGTGGGCGGTGGCGACGGACACGGGGGCGGCGGCGACGGACGGCGCCGCGCCGGCGAGGTAACGGGCGAAGGCGGGCACGGTGGGGTGCTGCCAGAGGGCGTGCACGGGGATCTTCCGGTCGAGCCGCCTGCCGAGGGCGGTGACCAGGGCGAGCGCCTGGACGGACCGCAGCCCGAGGTCGTGGAACGTGAGGCCGTCGGTCACCGACTCGGGGTGCAGGTCCAGCACCTCGGCGAGGGCGGCGCGCAGCGTGTCGGTGAGGGGCCCGAGAGCCTGCGGCGGGGTGTCGCCGTCGTGCGGTGCCTGGGCGATGCTCATCATTCATCCTCGACGGAATCGGCGGTGGTCGGGCCGGTGGTGGTCGGGCCGGTGGTGCTCACGTCCCCGGGTGTGGCCGGACGGAGGGCGGGGCGCCCACCCGCGCGGGTGGGCGCCCCGGTGACGGAGGGGTCTGTCCGAGAGAGCGGGTTCAGTCCCTGCGGCCGTTCGCGGCGGGGACGCCGGCGGCGAGCTTCGGGGTGCCGGCCGGGGTCTGCGACGGGGTCGGCTCCGGGCTGAGCGGGCCGGTGCCGCCGTAGGTCTTGCGCAGGTGCGGGGTGAGGCCGCGGTGGCCGGCGATCTCGCCGTAGACGGCGGCGGCGCTGGTGGGGGTGCGGGCCATGGTGGAGCGGTCGACCGAGTAGAGGCCGAAGTGCGGGCCGTAGCCCTGCAGCCACTCGAAGTTGTCCATCAGGCTCCAGTGGTAGTAGCCGCGGACGTCGACGCCGTCGGCCCGGGCCCGGTCGATGGATTCGAGGGCGCGGACGACGACCTCGGAGCGGCGGTCGCCGGAGTCGGTGGCGATGCCGTTCTCGGTGACCATCAGCGGCAGGCCCGGGTAGCGCGCGGAGAAGTCCTTGAGCACCGGGTAGAGGCCGGTGGGGTCGGTCGCGTAGCCCATGGTGGGGATGACGTACGAGGGGTCGAGCGGCGGCAGGCAGGGCGCGAGGCCGCAGACGTCGACGTTGACGACCGGGAGGGTGGTCGGGCCGGGGGTGGCGCCGGGGTCGGAGACGCCGGTGCGGTCGTACAGCTGGATGCCCAGCCAGTCCATGGTCCCCTTCCACTCGGGGTGCGGCTCGTCGTAGACGCCGTCGTCCTTGGTGGAGAAGGCGCCCTGGCGGATCGAGTCGACGAAGTTCAGCTCGAAGAAGCGGCGGAAGCGGTCGGCGGCGGCGATGTCGGCCGGGTCGGTGCTGACCTTGCCGTTCCGGACCGGGACGTACTGCTTGGCGCTGATGGTGAGGCCGATGTTGGCGGCCGGGCCGGTGCCGTCCGCGGAGACGGTGTCGTACTGCTTGATGGCCTTGTACATGGCGGCGTGCGCGCTGATGAAGTTGCGCAGCGAGACCTGGAACTTGTCCTGGTAGTGGCCGACGAGCTCGGCCTTGCCGGGCGGGCCGGCGCCGAAGGCGTGCGAGAACAGCATGTAGACCATCGGCTCGTTGAGCGTGGCCCAGTCGTCGACCCGGTCGCCGAAGCGCTCGGCGAGGACCTTGGCGTAGTCGGCCATGGCCTGGACGACGAGCGGGCCGCCGGTCGGGTTGTCGAGGCCGCACAGGTTGGTGTCGCTCGGGCCGTTGGCGCAGCCGGGGTCGTCGGGGTTGTCGACCCAGACCGGGTTGGCGAAGTGGTGCAGCGTCACCATCGGGTGGATGCCGTTGGCGCGCAGCTTGTCCAGCAGGTCGCTGTAGTGCTTCAGGGCGGCCTCGTCGAACTGGCCGCGCTTGGGCTCGACCCGGGCCCACTCGATGTTGAGCCGGTACGAGTCGAGGTTCATGTCCTTGATCAGGTCGACGTCGTCCAGCGCCTTGCTGTAGCCGCCGACGCCGTCGCCGACGAACTGGCCGTGGCCGAGGCCGTCCGGCTTGGGCTGCGTCCAGTGGTACCAGTCGGTGTTGGTGTCCTGGTCCTCGATCTGGGTGGCCGAGCTGGAGACGCCGAAGCGGAACGAGCGCTGGCCCTCGGGGCCGGAGGCGGGGCCGAAGTGGGCGAACCTGATCGAGTGGGGCGCTCTCGCCTCCGCGGGGCTGCTGTTCGCCATCAGGGCGGGGGTCAGCAGCACGGCGGTGAGCGCGGCGATACCGAGTCTCTTGGGGCGGATCACGGTCTCTTCCATGGGGAATCGGGGTGAACGCCGCGAGGCCCGTACGCCCGGCGCCCGAGGGGTGGCGCCGGGAGGACGGGCCTCGCGGCCGTGAACGGGACGGGACGGGGCCGGACGGGGCCCCGGTCTCAGGCGATGCGCTTGAGGTAGCCCTCGATGGCGTCGGCGGCGACGACCGGGCCGTCGGTGGCGCGGATCGCGTCGCGCAGGGCGCCGAGCTTCTCGGCGGTGGCCGGGTCGCCGAGGACGGCGTCGACGGTCTCGCGCAGGGTGGCGGCGGTGGTGGCCTCGCGCGGCAGGTAGCGGCCGAGGCCGAGCTCCTCGACGCGCTCGGCGGTGGCCTGCTGCTCGCTCATCTGCGGGACGACGACCATCGGGACGCCGTGGGCGAGGGCCTCCATGGCGCTGTTCATGCCGCCGTGGGTGACGAACAGGGCGGCCTGGGAGAGCACGTCGAGCTGGTTGACGTGCTGGTGCACCTCGATGTTGGCGGGCAGCTCGCCGAGCGCGGCCGGGTCGGCGTGGTTGCCGATGGCGAGCACGACGCGGTACTCGCTGTCGGCGAAGGCCTCGATGGCGGCCGGGAAGAACTCGGCGAAGCCGGTGAAGGCGGTGCCGAGCGAGATGAACAGCACCGGCTTGCCGCCCGGGTTGGTCCAGCTGCCCTGGAAGGCGGAGCGGTCGCCGAGGCAGGGGCCGGTGAAGACGAAGCGCTCGTCGAAGGTGTCGCCGTCGTAGTGGAACTCGCGCGGCAGGAAGATCAGCGCCAGGTCCTCGATCTTGGTGAAGAACTCGACCGGGCCCACGCCCTCCAGGCCCACGGTCGGCAGGAAGCCGGCCAGCTGGCCCATCATCTCGATGACCTCGGGGGCGACCTCGGAGGCCAGCGGGAAGCGCGACTGGATCGAGAAGACCTCGTTGGAGCCGTACGAGGGGTGCAGGCGCACGGTCGGGATGTTCCACTTGGCGCCGAGGAAGCGGGCCGCCCAGGCCATCTGGTCGTACAGGATGACGTCGGGGCGGTCGTTCTCGTAGACCTCCTCGAAGTGCTTCAGCGTCTCGACGGCCTCGTTGAAGAAGCGCAGACCCTCGGCGGGCAGCGCCTCCGGGGTGTACGGGTGGGTGTAGTAGTCGCCGAACACCGAGGTGTAGACGACGGGTTCGGCGCCGGCGGCCTCCACCGAGCGCTTGAAGTGCTCGGTGACGGTGTAGCTGACGCGGTGGCCGCGGCGGACGAGCTCCTCGACGACCGAGAGGGTCGGGTTGATGTGGCCGACCGCGGGGATGTTGAAGACGGCGATGTGAGCGGACACGTGACGGTCCTTCCGTTGGGCTGGGTGGGTTCTAGAACGGCACGTGCTTGCCGAGGGCGACCCGCAGGGTGCCGATCTGGCCGCAGTGGTACGCGTCGTGCATCTGGATGATCGAGAGCGCCTGGCCGAGGTTCTTGAGGCGGTCGTCGCCGACCGGCTCCAGCGGGGACTCGCGGTCGAGGTCGGCGTCGGTGAGGGTCTCGACGAAGTCGCGCATCCGGGCGTGCACGAGCTTGTACGTGGCGACCATCTCGTCCAGGGACGGGCTGAGCGACCAGTCCTGGTTGTCGTTGCCGGCGAAGAACAGCGAGAACTCCTCGGTCACCAGGGACTCGGTGCCCTGGTGCAGGGTGGAGAAGTAGTCGGTGGCGCAGGTGAGGTGCCCGAGGAACCAGACCAGCGGCTTGTGCGGGGCCGGGGCCACCCGGGCGGTCTCGTCGTCGAAGTCCTCGGCGAGCTGGAGCACCATCTCGTGCGCCAGGTCGTACTGGAAGAGGAAGTACGAGGTCAGCGGGGACGGTCTGGTCTCGGTCGCGATGGTCATCTGTGCTCCTTGGTTGTCCTGACCGGTGGTCAGGACCGGTGGTCAGGACCGGTGGTCAGTACGGGTGGTCAGGACCGGTGGTCAGTACGGGTGGTCAGTCGAGGGATTCGTACGGGCTGACCGGGCCGCGGACGGCGTCCAGGCGGGCCCTGGCCTCGTCGAAGGTGGGGAGCACCGAGGTCTCGTCGACCTCCCAGTTGGTGCCCTCCCAGTCGTACATGAGCTCCTTCACCCGGCGGGCCGCGGCGAGGTGCGGGGTGGAGGTGAGGAAGCCCAGCAGGGCCTCCTCGTCCTCCCAGACGGAGAGCGAGCGGGTGCTGTTCCAGGACTCCTCGGAGATCGCCAGGACCACGCCCAACAGGCCGGGCCGGACGTACAGTTCGGCGAGGATCGCCTGGTTCAGCTCGATCGCGGCCGGCTCGTGGCCGGGCTTGGGCCAGCCGACCGAGGTGGCGATCAGGTGCTTGCCCCGGATCGGCTCCTTCAGCAGGCCGGTGGCCTCGTCGATGACCGGGCCGGCCCAGGGGGCGACCACGGTCAGGTCGGACTCGTCGCCGGCCGCGAAGCCGTGCAGGGAGGTGGGCAGCGGGCGCCGCGCGGTCATCGCCGGGCTCACCGTCCTTTCGGGATCGGGCGGTTCGGGATCGGGAGGTTCGGGATCGGGCGGTTCGGGGCCTCAGGCGGCGCGGCGGACGATCAGCTTCTTGATCTCGGCGACCTGCAGGTGCTGGGCGACCAGCTCCGGGGTGCCGACGAGCTCCAGGTCGCCGAGGACCGGCAGCACCGCGCGCAGGATCGCCCGCAGCTGCAGCCGGGCCAGGTTGGCGCCCAGGCAGACGTGCTCGCCGTAGCCGCCGAAGGAGAAGTGCGGGTTGGCGGTGCGGGTGATGTCGAAGCGGTACGGGTCGGGGAAGGCGTCGCCGTCCCGGTTGGCCGCCGGGTACCACATGACGACGGTCTCGCCCTTGCGGATCACCTGGCCGCGGATCTCGGTGTCCTGGGTGCAGGTGCGGGCGAAGTGGATCGCGATGGAGGTCCAGCGCAGGATCTCCTCCACGGCGCTGTCGATCAGCGCCGGGTTGGCCCGCAACTTGGCCAGCTCCTCCGGGTGCTCCAGCAGGGCCTGGATGCCGCCGGCGGTGGCGTTGCGGGTGGTGCCGTTGCCGGCCACCAGCAGGTTGAAGACGGTGTACAGGATCTCGTGGAACTTCAGCGGCTCGCCGTTGATCCGGGCCGCGACCAGGCGGCTGAGCACGTCGGTGCCGGTGCCGTCCGAGGCGGCCATCCGCTCCTGGACGAGGGTGGCGACGTACTGGTTGAGCGCGGAGATGTTGCGGACGAACGCGGCCTCGGCGTCCTCGCCCTCCAGCTGGTAGTCCGGGTCGGCCGAACCGACCGTGCCCTCGGTCCAGTTGAAGACGTCGTCCCAGTCCTGGTGCGGCGCGCCGACCATCTCGCAGATCGCGGCGACCGGCAGCCGGGCGGACAGGTGCTTGGCGACGTCGGCCTCGCCGTGGCTCTCCAGGCGGTCCATGAACTGCCGCACGTAGCCGGCGGCCAGCTCCTCGAAGCGGGCCTCCAGGGCGGCCATCGCCTTCGGGGTGAAGCAGGGCGTCATGATCTGCCGGAACTGGCGGTGGCGCGGCGGGTCCATCCAGCTGAGCGCCGGCGGGTCGTCCGGGCTGTGGCCGAACATGGCCGCCCGCTCCTCCAGCTGGCGCTCGAACATGTCGACGGCGTCCGGGGTGTCGACGGTGACGCGCTGGGCGCTGGAGAAGATCTGCGGGTTGCGCGAGACCCAGGCGACGTCCTCGTGCTTGGTCAGCACCCAGAACGGCTCGAAGCCGGGGCGCTGGTACCAGAAGACCGGCGCCTCGCGCCGCAGCAGGTCGAACTCCTCGTAGGGGTAGCCGCGTTCGGCGTACGCCTGCTCGCTGGTGATGTCCAGGGTGTCCAGGGTGAGCATGGTGTGGGGTCCTCAGCTCTGTCGGGGGGTGTGCTCGTGCAGGAAGGCGAGGATTCCGGCGGCGACGGCGGCGTCCGTGGCGCCGTCCAGCAGGACGGCCCGCGGCGCCTCGTGCGCCAGCCGCTTGGCCAGGCCCTCCGGGGTCTGCGGGGCGTCGCCGGGCAGCACCAGCAGCGGGGCCGGGAACTCGGCGATCCAGGCCTCGGGGACGCTGAAGTACGCCGAGCCGTCCGGCCACAGGCCGTCCCGGAAGCGGACCAGCAGGCTGATGTAGTTCTCCCGGCGCACGGCGCCCAGCTCGGCGCGGAACTCCGCGTCGTCGTGCAGGCGCTGGCCGAACGGGCCGGCGGCCGGGTTGTCGGCGAAGCGGCCCGCGCGCTCGGCGGCGGCGAGCACCCCGGCGACGCCCTCGGCGCGCGGCCAGCGCATCGCCTCGTCGAAGGGGCGGTAGAAGGTGCCGAGGGTGTTGCTGTCGTCGCGGCCGGCCGGCCGCAGGCAGACCACCGAGCGGACCCGCTCGGGCGCGTCGTGGGCGAGCCGCCAGGCGTGCACGGCGCCGCTCCCGGCGGCGACCAGGTGGGCCTGCTCGACGCCCAGCTCGTCCAGGACGGCCAGCTGGTCGGCGGCGGTCTGCGCGTAGTCGAAGGGCAGCGCGGGCGCGTGGCTGGCGCCCGCGTGCCGCTGGTCCATCACGATCACCCGGAAGTGCGCGGCGAGTTCGCGGACCGGGTGGTAGGGCTCGGACTCCCAGGAGGCGGCCTCGCTGCTGACCCCGCCGGGGGCGAGCAGCAGCACGGGGAATCCCTCGCCGTGCACCTGGTAGTGGATGCGCGCGCCGTCCGGGCGCAGGATCTCGGGCATTGGTCTCTCCGTGGGGGTCAGTTCGCGGTGCCGGTCGCAGGGGCCGCGAGGGCCGCGAGCGCTTCGTTCAGTTCGGCGGCCATGGCCGCGGGGTTCTCGATCGGGGCGGCGTGGGTGCCGGGCACGCCGCCGCGGGTGTAGGGGCCTTCGGTGAGCGGCCGCCAGGCGTCCAGCGCCTCGGCGGGCAGCACCGGGTCGTCGGTGCCGGCCACCGCGCGCACCGGGATGCGCAGCGGGGCGCGGTCGAGGTGGCGCAGCGCCGCCCGGTGGTTCTCCGCCAGGGTGACGTCGGCGCGCAGCCGGACCAGGTAGTCGGTCAGCAACTCCTCACTGTCCAGCACCTGTTCGGGCAGCAGCCCGGCGAACAGCGCGGCCGCCTCGGCGGTCGGCAGCTCGTCCAGGACGGCGGCGGAGCCGGTGAGCCGGCGCAGCCCCTCGGTGGGTTCGGCCTGCGGCGGGATGCCGCAGGCGGCGACCAGGGCGAGCGGCGGGGCGGCGGGCTGCCCGGCGAGCCGGTGGGCGAGCTCCCAGGCCAGCCAGGAGCCCTGACTGTGCCCGTAGAGCACGGCCGGGGCGTCCAGCCGGGCGCTGACGGCGGCGGCGACGTGGTCGGCGAGCAGCATCATGTCGGTGACCGGCGGCTCGCCGGAGCGGCCGTCGCGGCCGGGCAGTTGGACGGCGAGGAGTTCGACGTCCGCGGGCAGGTGCCGGGCCAGCGGGATGTGGCCGGCGCTGGTGCCGCCCATGCCCGCCATCGCGAAGATCCGGGCCCGGGGGCGTCCGGCGGCGGGCTTGAGCACCCGCAGCCAGCCGTCCTCGGCCCGGCCCTGCTCGGCCGGTGCGGCGCCGTCCGGCAGCAGCCGCTCCAGCAGGTGGCCGCCGATGCCCCGGCAGCTCCCGGCCCGCACGATGGTGTCGGTGGTGACCGCGAGGCCGGTGCGCCGGGCGAGCTGGCCGCGGATGGTGACGGCCATCAGCGAGTCCATGCCGAGCTGCTGGAGCGGCTGGTCGGCGGGGACGGCCTGCGGGGCGAGGCCGAGGACGGGGGCCGTCTCGGCGGTCACCAGCTCGGTGAGCAGGTGCAGGGCGGCCGTCCGGTCGAGGCCGGCGAGGCGCCGGCGCAGGTCGTGGCCGGCGCCGTCGTCCGCGGCGGCTTCGGCGGGCGCGAGGGCCTGCCGGGCCTGCGGGACGGTGTCGACCAGCGGGCGGGGCCGGGCGGCGGCGTACAGCGGGGCGAAGGTCGCCCAGTCGATGTCCGCGACGCCGGCCGAGGGCAGCCCGGCGGCCAGGACGAGGCCGAGGGCGTGCAGGGCGCGGTCGGCGGCGATCGGCCGGTGGCCGCGCGAGCGGTAGGTCCGCTCGGCCTCGGCGGTCATCATGCCGCCGCCGGCCCAGCCGCCCCAGTGCACCACGGTGGCGGCGAGGCCCCGGGCGTGCCGGTGCCGGGCGAGCGCGTCCAGCGCGGTGTTGGCGGCGCCGTACGCGGCCTGGCCCGCTCCGCCCCACAGGCTGGCGCCGCTGCCGTACAGCAGGAAGGCGTCCAGGGGGCGGTCGGCGAGCAGCTCGTGCAGGTGCCGGGCGCCGCGGGCCTTCCCGGCGAGTTCCTCGTCGGCGGCCTCGGGGGTGAGGTCGTCGACGGCGGTCATCCGGGAGACGCCGGCCAGGTGGGCGACGACGCGCAGCGGCTCGGCGGCGCCCGCGTCGTCGAGGTCGGCGAGCAGCCGGGCCGTCCGCTCGCGGTCGGCGAGGTCGCAGGCCGCGAGGTCGAGGACGGCGCCGTGCTCGGCGAGCTCCTGCCGCAGCGCGTCCAGTTCGGGCGTGCTGCGGGCGGTGCGGGTGGCGAGCACCACCCGGCGGGTGCCGCGCTCGACCAGCCAGCGGGCGAGCTGCCGGCCGAGCGCTCCGGCGCCGCCGGTGATCAGGGCGGTGCCGGAGGTCCGCCAGGCGGGGCCGGTGGTGCCGGCCGGTTCGACGCGGTGCAGGCGGCGGACGTAGCGGCCCTCGGGGCGCAGCGCGGCCTCGTCCTCGCCGTCGCCGGCGGCGAGGGCGGCGACCAGGGCCGTCTGCCAGCCGTCGTACGGCTGCTCGGGCAGGTCGAGGGTGCCGCCCCAGCGCTCCGGGGCCTCCAGGGTGAGGACCCGGCCGAGGCCGGTGACCAGGGCCTGCGGGTGGTTCGGGGCGTCCTCGCCGTCGAGCGCGGTGGCACCCCGGGTGACGGCCCAGACCGGGGCCGGGCGGCCGGTGTCGCCGACCGCCTGGACGAGGGCGAGCAGCCGGTGGAAGCCGCGCTCGTCGGCGCCGTCGCCGGGGAGGGCGAGCAGGCCGGTGAGCTCCGGCAGGGCGCCGAGGGCGGCCGCGAGGGCGGCGCGGTCCTCGCCGGCCGGGAGCCGGTGGACGGTGGCGCCGGCGGCGGCCAGTGCCTCGGCGAGGCCGGTCGAGGCCTGGGCCCCGGACGGCTCGACCAGCGCCCAGTGGCCGGTCAGGGCCGCCGGCTGCGGCGAGGGCTCCGCGAGCACGCGCCGCTCGGTGTACAGCCAGTCGGCGACCTCGGCGTCGGCCTGCCGGCCGTCGTGCCAGGCGGCGAGCAGCGGCAGCAGCTCCTCCAGGCCGCCCTTCAACTCCTCGGGGGCGGCGAGCAGTTCGGCGATCCGCTCGGTCTTGCCGTCCGTCACGGCCTGCCAGAACTCGCCGTCACCGCTGTCCACGGCAGCGGCCTTGGCGGCCTTGGGCTCGGCCCAGTACCGCTTGCGCTGGAAGGCGTAGCCGGGCAGCTCGACCTGCGGGCCGGCGCCGTCGAGGGCGGCGGCCCAGTCGACCTCGTACCCGTGGACGTGCAGCACGCCGAGGGTGCGCAGCAGCTGCTCGGGGCCGCCGTGGCCGCGCCGCAGGGTGTCGACGACGACGGCCCCGGCGGCGAGCCCGTTGTCGGTGAGCGCGTGGGCCAGCACCGGGTGCGGGCTGACCTCGACGAACACCTGGTGGCCGGCGTCGAGCAGGGCGCGCTGGGCGAGGTCCAGGCGGACCGGCTCGCGCAGGTTGCGGCACCAGTAGGCGGCGTCCAGGAAGCGGCCGTCGAGCGGGCCGCCGGTGACGGTCGAGTAGAACGGCACGTCACCGGTGCGCGGGTCGAGGTCGGCCAGCTCGGCGGCGAGGCCGGGCAGGATGGCGTCCATCTGGGCGCTGTGCGAGGCGACGGCGGCGTTGAGCTTGCCGCAGATGACGTCCTGGTCGTCGAGGTCGATGAGCAGGTCGTTGATCGCGTCGAGGTCGCCGGAGACGGCGGTCGAGCCGGCGGTGTTGACGGCGGCCAGCGAGATCCGGCCGTCGTGGCGGGCGAGGTGGCCGAGCACCTCGTCGACGGGCAGTTCGACGACGGCCATCTCGCCGCGCCCGGCGCAGCCGAGCAGGGCCCGGCTGCGCAGGGCGACGACCCGGGCGCCCTCGTCGAGGGTGAGCGCCCCGGCGACGACGGCGGCGGCCACCTCGCCCTGGCTGTGGCCGACCACGGCGGCGGGCTCCAGGCCGCGTTCGCGCCAGGCGGCGGCCAGGCCGACGTACATGGCGTACATCGCGGGCTGGACGACGTCGAGGCGGTCCAGCGGCAGGGTGGCGGCCGCGCCGGTGCCGGCCAGCAGCTCGGCGACCGTCCAGTCCAGGTACGGGGCGAAGGCGCGGTCGCAGGCCTCGACGACGGCCCGGAACGCCGGGCTGCGGTCGAGCAGTTCGCGGCCCATGGCGGGCCACTGGCTGCCCTGGCCGGGGAAGACGAACACGGCCTTGCCGGGCCGGCCGGCCTCGCCCTGGCTGAGCAGCCGGTGCGGGCGGCCTTCGGCGAGCGCGGTGAGGGCGTCGACGAGCTCGGCGTGGTCGCCGGCCAGGACGGAGGCGCGGGCCGCGAAGTGGGTGCGGCGGGTGGCGGCGGGCCCGGCCACGGCGGCCGGGGTGAGCTCCGGGCGCTCGGCCAGGTGCTCGGCCCAGCGGCGGGCCTGGGCGCGCAGCGCGGTCTCGTCGCGGGCGGACAGCACGACCGGGCGCACCCCCTCGGCGGGGGCGGCCTCGGCGGGCCCGGCGGGGCCCTGCTCCAGCACCAGGTGGGCGTTGGTGCCGCCGATGCCGAAGGAGGAGACCCCGGCCCGGCGCGGGCCGGCCTCGCCGGACCACTCGCGCAGTTCGGTGGTGACCGCGAACAGGCTGTCGTCCAGGCCGAGTTCGGGGTTGGGCCGGGTGTAGTGCAGGCTCGGCACGAGTTCGCCGTGGTGCAGCATCAGCACGGCCTTGATCAGGCCGGCGATGCCCGCGGTGGCGTCGGCGTGGCCGATGTTGCTCTTGACCGAGCCGAGCGCGCAGGGCTCGGTGCGCTCGGCGGCGCCGAAGACCTGCTGGAGCGCCTGGACCTCGATCGGGTCGCCGAGCGCGGTGGCGGTGCCGTGCGCCTCGACGTAGCCGATGGTGTCCGGGGTGACGCCGGCGACGGCCTGCGCCTCGGCGATCACCCGGGCCTGGCCGGCCACGCTGGGGGCGGTGAAGCCGACCTTGTCGGCGCCGTCGTTGTTGACGGCGCTGCCGCGGATCACGGCGTACACGGTGTCCCCGGCGGCGACGGCGTCGGAGAGCCGGCGCAGCACCAGCATGCCGACGCCGTTGCCGGGGACGGTGCCGCCGCCCTCGGCGTCGAAGGCACGGCAGGCGCCGTCCGGGGAGGCGACCAGGCCCGGCTGGTAGAGGTAGCCGGACTTGAGCGGGAAGGTCAGCGAGGCGGCGCCGACCAGGGCGGCGTCGGACTCGCCGCGCAGCAGGCTCTCGCGCGCGAGGTGGGCGGCGACCAGGCCGGTGGAGCAGGCGGTCTGCACGGTGAGCGCCGGGCCGCGCAGGTCCAGCTTGTGGGCGACCCGGGTGGCCAGGTAGTCGTTCTTGCCGCCGATCATCGCCCGGTAGAAGGCGGACATGTCCTCGGCGTCGGCGCCCTGGTAACCGCCGAAGCCGGAGCCGCCGAAGACGGCGATCCGGCCGTCGAAGCCGCGCGGCGTCAGGCCGGCGTGCTCCAGCGCCTCCCAGGCGCACTCCAGGAAGAGCCGGTGCTGCGGGTCCATCGCCTCGGCCTCGGCCGGGGAGCAGTCGAAGAACGCGGCGTCGAACAGGTCGGCGCCGTCCACGTACCCCTTGGCGCGGACGTAGTCGGGGCGTACCAGCAGCTGCTCGGGCACGCCGGCCTCGCGCAGCTCCTGCTCGGTGAAGTGGCTGATCGACTCGACGCCGGCGCGCAGGTTGGCCCAGAACGCGGCCAGGTCGGGCGCGCCGGGCAGCCGGCAGGACAGGCCGACGACGGCGACGGCGTCCTCGTCGGGGCGCACGGCGGTGCGCACCTCGGGGGCGGTCGCGGTGGTCTCGCCGGTCAGGTGGGCGGCGAGCCGGCGGACCGTCGGGTGGTGGAACACGGCGGACAGCGGGAACTCCCGGCCGAGCGCCGCGCACAGCTCGCGGTGCGCCCCCAGGGCGGTCATCGAGGTGCCGCCGAGGTCGAAGAAGCCGCGGTCGGGGTCGACCTCGGCGACGTTCAGCGCCCGGGCCCAGGCGGCGGCGACCAGCGCCTGCACGTCCTGGCCCGCGTCGGCGACCGGGCTGACGACGGCCGAGGGGGCCGGCAGCCGCAGCAGGGCGTTGCGGTCCACCTTGCCGTTGGGCGTGTGCGGCAGCTCGGACACGCGGACCAGCCGGCCGGGCACCGCGTGGGCGGGCAGCCGCTCGGCGAGGTGGGCGGCGAGCTGCGGCTCGGCCTGCTCGGCGCCCTCGGCCGGCACCCAGTAGAGGGTGAGCCGGGGGTCGTTCTCGGTGTCCTCGCGCACCACGGCGCTGCACTCGACGACGGCCGGGTGCTCGCCGGCCACGGTGTCGACCTCGCCGAGCTCGATCCGGTGGCCGCGCAGCTTGACCTGCGCGTCGATCCGTCCGCAGAACTCCAGGCTGCCGTCCGCCCGGTAGCGCACCAGGTCGCCGGTGCGGTACATCCTGGCCCCGGGCTCGGTGGCGTACGGGTCGGCGGTGAAGCGCTCGGCGGTCAGCTCGGGGCGGGCGTGGTAGCCGCGGGCGACGCCGTGGCCGCCGATCCACAGCTCGCCGCGGGTGCCGCGCGGGACGCGCCGGCCGGAGCGGTCGAGCACGTGGAAGCGGGTGTTGAGCACGGGCGTGCCGAGCGAGACCTCGCCGCGCTCCAGCGCCGCGGCGTCGAGCGTCCAGGTGGCGGACCAGACGGTGGTCTCGGTCGGGCCGTACATGTTGACGACCTCGCCCGGGCAGAGCGCGGCCAGCTTGCGGGCCAGCCCGCGGTCCAGCGCCTCGCCGCCGACCAGCATCC
The DNA here is from genome assembly GCF_000961885.1 of Streptomyces rubellomurinus. Taxonomy (GTDB): domain Bacteria; phylum Actinomycetota; class Actinomycetes; order Streptomycetales; family Streptomycetaceae; genus Kitasatospora; species Kitasatospora rubellomurina. The sequence continues at coordinate 21,158 of NZ_JZKH01000083.1, read as the reverse complement.
GGCGCAGCCCGCCGATCAGGGCGCGGCCCTCGGCGTCGGCGAGCAGCATCCGGGCGTAGGACGGGGTGCACTGCAGGTGGGTGGGACCGAGGCCGCGGTGGGCGGCCCAGTCGGCGGTGCGGCCGGCGGCGACCACGACGCGGTAGCCCCGGGTGAGGGTCCACAGCAGTTCGAGGGTGGAGATGTCGAAGGAGAGGCTGGTGACGGCGAGCCAGGTGTCGCCGGGGCCGCCGCCGATCCGCTCGTCCATCGCGCGGCAGAAGTTGGCGAACTGGGCGTGCTCGATCTGCACGCCCTTGGGGCGGCCGGTCGAGCCGGAGGTGTAGATCAGGTAGGCGAGGTCCCCGGCGGCCGGGCCCTCGAACTCCCCGTCCCCGTCCGTGGATTCCATGCCCAGGACGGTGAGCCCCTCGCTCCAGCGCTCGACAGGCGTGTCGGAGAGGACGACGGTCAGGCCGCTGTCCTCGACCATGTGGTCCAGGTGGGCGGCCGGGTAGTTCGGGTCCAGCGAGAGGTACGCCCCGCCGGCCGTCCAGACCGCCAGTACGGCGACCACCAGGTCGGTGCCGCGCGGCAGGTGGATGCCGACCGGCAGGCCGGGGCCGACCCCGGCGGCGCGCAGCCGGACGGCCAGCGCGCGGGCGCGGCGCAGCAGTTCGGCGTAGCTCAGCTCGGCGCCGCCGGCCAGGACGGCGACGGCGTCGGGGGTGCGCTCGGCCTGGCGCAGGATCAGCTCGTACGCGGTCGGCCGGGCCGGACCGGCCGGCTCGACGGTGCCGCTGAGCTCCTCCAGCCAGGCCGCCTCGGCCGCACCGAGCGCGTGGAGCTCGGCGAGCCCGGCCTCCGGGCGGCGGGCGAACTCGGCGAGCAGCTGCCCGTAGGCGGCCGCCAGCCGTTCGGCGCCGGCCCGGTCGAGCACGTGCGGCAGGTACTCCAGCTCGGCGCGCAGCCCGTCCCCGTGGGGGGCGAGGGTGAGGCCCAGCTCGAACTTGGCGGCGCCGCGCACGTTCCCGGCCGGGCTGCCGGTGGTCGGCAGCCGCCAGGCGTCCGCGCCCTCGCCCACGGTGGGCAGTTCGGCGCTGCCGTAGTTGAACACGGCCCGGAACAGCGGGTTCTCGTCGCCGGTGCGCTGGCCACCGGTGCGCTGGCCGCCGGCGGCCTGGACCAGCCGGGTCAGCGGGACGCCCTGGTGCTCGGCGACGGCGTTGACCTTCTCGCCCATGCCGGTCAGCAGGCCGCTGACGGTGGGCTCGCCGGTGAGGTCGCAGCGCAGCGGCAGGGTGTTCACCAGGAAGCCCACCACGCCCTCGGTGCCGGGCAGTTGGCGGTTGGCCCAGACCGTGCCGAGGGTGAGGTCGGACTGGTCGCAGGTGCGGGCGAGCAGTGCCGCGAAGGCGGTGACCAGCACGGTGTACGGGGTCACCGAGCTGCGGGCGGCCAGTGCCTCGACCTCGGCGCGCAGCTCGGCGGGCAGGGTGAAGTAGTGGGTGTCGCCGCCCGGCTGCTGGTCGTCGGCGTTCTCGGGGCCGGGCGGGAACTCCAGGCGGGGCGCACCGGCGAGTTCGGCGGCGAAGTGGCGCAGCCCCTCGTCGAAGCGGCCCTCCAGGGCGGCGGCGGCCTCCCAGGCGGCGAAGTCGCCGAGGTGGTGCTCGACGGGGGCGGCGGGCAGGTCGGTGCCGTCCGCGAACGCCCGGTAGGCGTCGTGCAGTTCGTGCAGCAGCACGGTCAGCGACCAGCCGTCGACCACCGCGTGGTGCACGGTGAGGCAGATCAGCTGCTCGCCGCCGGGCAGGGTGAGCACCCGGCAGCGGGCGAGCGAGGGGCCGTCGAGGTCGAACGGGGTGAGCTCCTCGGCGCGGGCGACGGCCTCGGCGTCCTCCGCGTCCTCCCAGCGCACCGGGATGGAATCCACCTCGGAGACGGCCTGGACGAGTTCGCCGTCGCGCATCCGCAGGGCGGTGCGCAGCGCCTCGTGCCGGCCGGTGAGGTGGGCGAGCGCCCGCTCGAAGGCCGTCCGGTCCAGCGGGTTGGCGACGCGCAGCTTGAGCGCCACGTGGTACTGGGCGGTGCCGGGGGTGAGCTGATCCAGGAACCAGAGCCGGCGCTGGCCCTCGGTGGCCGGGTGCTCGTCGCGCCGCTCGGCGCGCGTCAGCCGGGCGCCGGCCGCGACGGCGGGCAGCTCGCCGAGCGCGTGCTCCAGCAGGTAGCCGGTGACGGCGCGGGCGTTCGGGTGGTGCAGGGTCAGGTTGGCGGGCAGCGCGGCACCGGTGAGCTCGGTCAGCCGGTTGCGCAGCCGCAGCGCCATCAGCGAGTCCATGCCGAGGTCGCGGAAGCGGCGCTCGGCGTCCACCGGCTCGTCGGTGCCGAGCAGGGCGGCCACCTCGCGGCGGACGGCCTCCTCCAGCGGCCGGGCCCGGTCCTCGGCGGGCAGCCCGGCCAGCCGGGCGCGCAGCCCGTCCGGCTGCGTGGACGGCTGGGTGGACGGTTCCACGGCGGGCCGGGCGGGCGCGGAGCCGCGCAGGGCGGCGGCCGGGGCCTGGGCCTCCACCCAGTAGCGGCGGCGCTGGAAGGCGTAGGTGGGCAGCTCGACGGCCCGGCCGGCCGGGCGGTGGCCGAGCACGGCGGCCCAGTCGACGGGGTGGCCGTGGCTGTGCAGCGCGGCGAGCTGCTGGAGCAGCTGGTCGGTGCCGCCGCGGCCGCGCTGCAGGGTGCCGACGACCACGCCGTCGTTCGCGGCGGTGGCGCCGGTCAGCGGGATGCCGAGTACCGGGTGCGGGCTGACCTCGACGAACACGCCGAAGCCGTCCGCGGTCAGGGCGCGCAGCGCGAGGTCGAGGCGGACGGTGTCGCGCAGGTTGCGGCACCAGTAGGCCGCGTCCAGGCTCTCGCCGGGCAGCACGGTGCCGGTGACGGTCGAGTAGAACGGCACCGCGGCGGGGCGCGGGCGCAGCCCGGCCAGCTGCTCGGCGAGGCCGGGCAGGATCGGGTCCATGTGGCGGCTGTGGCCGGCCGCGTCGGAGGGGATGCGCCGGCAGTACACGTCGCCGTCCGCCATCGCGGCGAGCAGCGCCTCGATCGCCTCGGCGTCGCCGGAGACGACGGTGGAGGTCTCGGTGTTGATCACGGCGACGGACAGCGCGCCGCCGTACGGCTCGATCAGCGCGGCGGCCTGCTCGGCGGGCAGCTCGACCAGGGCCATGCCGCCCTTGCCGCTGCACTCGCGCAGCAGCGCCCGGCTGCGCAGCGCGACCAGCCTGGCGCCGTCCTGGAGCGAGAGCGCACCGGCCACGACGGCGGCGGGCACCTCGCCCTGGCTGCTGCCGACCACGGCGGCGGGCCGCACGCCGAGCGCGCGCCAGGTCTCGGCGAGGCCGATCATGACGGCGAACAGGGCGGGCTGCAGGACGTCGATCCGCTCGAAGTCGGGCAGGTCGGCGCCCTCGCCGGCCAGCAGCGCGCGCACCGACCAGCCGGTGTGCGGGCGCAGCGCGGCGTCGCACTCCTCGACGGCGGCGCGGAACACGGCGGACTCGTCGAGCAGGGTGCGGCCCATCTCGCGCCACTGGCTGCCCTGGCCGGGGAAGACGAAGACGGCCCGGCCGCGCGCGGCGGCCCGGCCCTGGACGAGTTCGCGCGGGGCGGCGCCCTCGGCGAGGGCGCGCAGTCCCAGGGCCGCCTCGGCGGCGGAGCCGGCGGTGACGGCGGCGCGGTGTTCCAGGTGGGTGCGGTGCAGGGCGGCGGTGCGGGCCAGGTCGAGCAGCGGGGTGGCGGGGTGCTCGGTGAGCCAGTCGGCCCAGCGGGCGGCCTGGGCGCGCAGCGCCTGCGGGGTCTGCGCGGACAGCAGCACGGGGTAGCCGGCGGCCGGGACGGCGTCGGCGCCCTCGGCCGGGGCCTCGTCGAGCGGGGCCTCTTCGAGGACCAGGTGGGCGTTGGTGCCGCTGATGCCGAAGGAGGAGACGCCGGCCCGGCGCGGGCGCTCGCCGCGCGGCCAGTCGGCGGCCTCGCCGAGCAGCTCGATGCCGCTGCCCTCCCAGGCGATGTGCGGGCTGGGCTGCTCGACGTGCAGGGTCTTCGGCAGCCGCTCGTGCTGCAGCGCGAGCACCATCTTGATCACGCCGACCACGCCGGCGGCGGCCTGCGAGTGGCCGATGTTGGACTTGCCGGAGCCCAGGCGCAGCGGCCGCGCGGCGTCCCGGCCGGGGCCGAAGACCTCGGCGAGCGCGCCGGCCTCGATCGGGTCGCCGAGCCGGGTGCCGGTGCCGTGCGCCTCGATCGCGTCGACGTCGGCGGGGGTGAGCCGGGCGGCGGCCAGCGCCTCGCGGATCACCCGCTGCTGGGCGGGGCCGTTGGGGGCGGTCAGGCCCTGGCTGCGGCCGTCCTGGTTGGTGGCGGAGCCGCGGATGACGGCGAGGATGCGGTCGCCGTCGCGGCGGGCGGCGGAGAGGGGCTTGAGCAGCACCATGCCGGCGCCCTCGGCCCAGCCGCCGCCGTCCGCGCCGGCGCCGAAGCTCTTGCTGCGCCCGTCCGGGGACATCGCGCGCAGCCGGCTGGACTCGACGAACAGCACCGGGGTGTTCATCACGGTGACGCCGCCGGCCAGGGCCTGGTCGCACTCGCCGCTGCGCAGCGCGGCGCAGGCCAGGTGGACGGCGACCAGCGAGGACGAGCAGGCGGTGTCGACGGTGACGGCCGGGCCCTGCAGGCCCAGCGTGTAGGAGACGCGCCCGGAGATGACGCTGCTGGAGATGCCGGTGCCCTGGTAGCCGTCCAGCGCCTCCAGCCCGGCCTGGGTGGTGGCGTAGTCGGAGCGCATCGCGCCGAGGTAGACGCCGGTGCGGCTGGTGCCGAGCGGGCCGGGGCGCTGCCCGGCCCGCTCCAGCGCCTCCCAGGCGGTCTCCAGGACGAGCCGCTGCTGCGGCTCCATGGCGAGTGCCTCGCGGGGCGAGACGCCGAACAGCTCGGCGTCGAACTCCTCGATGCCGTCGAGGAATCCGCCCTGGTCGGCGTAGCTCTTGCCGGCCGCCTCCGGGTCGGGGTCGTACAGGTCGAGGTCCGCCCAGCGCTCGGGCAGCGGGCCGATCAGGTCCTGCCCGGCGGCCAGCGCCTCCCAGTACCGCTCGGGGGTGGCGATGCCGCCGGGGAGCCGGCAGGCCATCGAGACGATCGCGATCGGCTCGGACCGGCTGTGCTCCAACTCCTGGTTGCGCTGCTGAAGTTGCAGGACGGCCGCCATGGCGCGGCGGAGCCGGTCCTCGTTCGCGTTCTCGTTCATCTCTGAGCCATCCGTCTCGTGTCCCCTGTGCCCCTCGCGGGCGGCGCGTCAGCCCTTGACCAGGACGGTCATGTACGGCGGGTCGTCCTGGACCCGCGAGTAGTCGTTCTCCAGCACGGAAACCCCGTCGCGCTGCTCCAGCTCGCGGAACCCGGAGAACTTGTAGGTGATGTACATCGTCCGGTTGCGGTCGGTCGGGACGAACTCGGCCCGCAGCCGCACGCCGGCCGAATGCGCCTGCCGGATCAGGTGGTTGAGCAGGACGGCGCCGACGCCGCGGGCCATCACCCGGCAGGACATCAGCAGCAGCTTGACCGTCCACGCCTCGGCGCCGCGCTCGACGAGGGCGAGGCCGATGGTGCCGTAGCCGCCGTAGACGTCCTCCAGCTCGGCGACCAGCAGGTCGTGGTCGGGCGAGCTGCGGAAGGCGTCCAACTCCTCGTAGGAGTAGGTGTATCCGGTGGCGTTGAGCTGGTTGGTGCGGACGGTCAGCTCCTCGGCCCGCTGGAGGTCGTCCTCCTGGGCGGGCGCGATGGTGAACCGCATGGCGAGCTTGGCCAGGAACTCCTCGGAGGTGCCCCGGTGGCCCTGCTCGGCCTGCTTGCGCTGCTCGTCCGCCTGGTACAGGTGGCGCCGGGCGCGCGAGTCGGCGGTGACGAACCGCGGGTTCATCCGGGGCAGTTCGGGGATCGAAGCGGCCTCGGCGGCGTCGATGCAGAGCACCTGGGGGTGCGCGAAGGCGACCTCGTCCCGCTCGAAGGGCTGGTCGTCGACGAAGGCCAGGGTGTCGATGCCGATGTTCAGCCGGCGGGCGATCTCGGCGACCGCCTCGGACTTGCTGCCCCAGCCGATCTGCGGGTGCAGGAAGTACTCGGCGACGCCGAGCTCGACCAGCTTGGCCCAGGCGGCGTCGTGGTCGTTGCGGCTGGCGACCGAGTGCAGGATGCCGCGCTCGTCGAGGGTGCGGATCACGTCCAGCACGGCCGGGCGGACGGTGACCTCGCCGTCCTCCAGCAGGATCCCGTCCCACAGGGTGTGGTCGAGGTCCCACACCACGCACTTCACCGTCATCGGTCTCTCCTCACTGCGTCGGCCGTCACCGCGTCCGCGTGCGGGCGGCGGGCCCGGGCGGACTCCTGGAACGCGTACTCGGCCAGGCCGGTCTGGTGGAGCTGGGTGCTGCCCTCGATGACCTCCATGACCTTGGCGTCGCCGAGCAGGCGCTGCGCCGGGTAGTCGGGGCCGCAGCCGTTGGCGCCGTGGATCTGCACGGTGTCCGAGGCGGCCCGGACGGCGGCGGTGGAGGCGAAGTACTTGGCCGTCGAGGCGGCGGCCAGGGCGCCGGGGTCGCGGGCGTCGCGCAGCCGGCCGGCCTCCAGGCAGAGCAGCCGGGCGGCCTGCCGGTCCGCGTACATCGTGCTGACCATCCGGCGGACCAGCTGGTGCTCCTTGATCGGCGCGCCGAAGGCCTCGCGGCGCCCGGCGTAGTCGACGGAGGCGGCCAGGCAGGCGTCGAGGATGCCGACGCTGCCCCAGGCGACGGTGTAGCGGCCGAGGTCCAGGGCCGCGCCGGCCACGTGCGAGACCCCGAGGCCGGGGCGGCCGAGCAGGTTCTCGCCGGGGACGGCGCAGCCGTCGAACCACACGTCGGCGGTCATCGAGGCGCGGATGCCGATCAGGTCGGTGATCAGCGCGGTGCGCAGGCCCGGGGTGCCGCGCTCCACGAGGACGGCGGTCGGGCCCTCGGCGGAGCGGCCGACCACCAGCAGGAGGTCGGCCGTCTCGCCGTAGGTGATCCACTTCTTGTGGCCGTCCAGCCGCCAGCCCTCGCCCTCGCGGGTGAGGGCGGTGGCGACGGCGGCCATGTCGCTGCCGGCGCCGGGCTCGGAGACGGCCAGCGCGGCGGTGAGCTCGCCGGTGGCGAGCCGGGGCAGCCAGCGCTCGCGCTGCTCCCGGCTGCCCCAGCGCCCGATCGCGTGCGCGACCATGGTGTGCACGGTCAGCAGGCTGCGGATCGAGGAGCAGGCGCGGCCCAGTTCGCCTGCCAGCAGACCGAGTTGGACGGCGTCGCGGCCGAGGCCGCCGTACTCGGCGGGGATGGCGAGGCCCATCCAGCCGGTGTCGGCGAGCGCCTTGACGACGGCCGGCTCGGTGCGCTGGGCGCGGTGGGCCGGGTCGGCGTGCGGGGCGATCTCGGCGTCGGCGAAGGCCCGGAACTCCTCCAGGGCGCTTCGCTGGTCGTCGGTCAGCAGGCCGTTCACGACGCGGCGGTGGCGGCCAGCTTGCGGCCGACGAACGCCTCCAGGGCGCCGATCGAGCGGAAGTTGTCGAGCTCCAGGTCCTCGTTCTCGACGACCACGTCGAACTCGTGCTCGACGAAGGTGACCAGCTGCATCGCGAACATCGAGCTGACGAAGCCCAGCGCGAAGAGGTCGTCGTCGTCCTTGAGGTCCGTCACCGGGAAGAAGCCGGAGAGGTAGTGGGCGATCCGGGCCTTGGCGTCGGTGGCCATGGTTGCGGGTCCTGTCCTGTCGTGTGGCGGGGAGGGTTTGTCAGTGGTAGCTGTGGAAGCCCTGGCCGCTCTTGCGGCCGAGCAGGCCCGCGGCGACCATCTTCTTGAGCAGGGGGGCGGGCCGGTACTTGTCGTCGTTGAAGCTCTCGTAGAGCACCTCGACGGACTTGAGGATGGTGTCCAGGCCGATCAGGTCGGCGGTGGCCAGCGGGCCCATCTTGTGGTCGAAGCAGGTGCGGAAGATCCGGTCGATGTCCTCCGCGTTCGCGACGCCGTCCTGCACCAGGAAGACCGCCTCGTTGATGGTGAGCATCAGGACGCGGTTGGAGACGAAGCCGGGGACGTCCTCGACGACGATGCGCTCCTTGCCCATCCCGGCCAGGAAGCGGGTCGCGGTGTCGATGGTCTCGGGCGTGGTGTGGTAGCCGCGGATCACCTCGACCATCGGCTTCATCGGCACCGGGTTCATGAAGTGCATGCCGACGACCCGCTCGGGCCGGCCGGTGACCGAGCCGACCCGGGTGATGGAGATCGCCGAGGTGTTCACCGCGAAGACCACCTCGGGGCGGCAGATCGCGTCGATCCGGCGGTAGACCTCCTCCTTGACCGCCCAGTCCTCGGTGGTGTTCTCGACCACGAAGTCGGCGTCGGCCAGGCGCTGGTAGTCGAGGGTGAACTCGATCCGGCCCAGCACCTCCGCCGGGTCGACCCTGCTGCCCGGGTTGAGCAGCCGGAACGACCGCAGGCTGGTGCGCAGTTCGGCCCTGGCGCGGTCCAGCACCGCCTCGGAGACGTCCACCAGGACGACCCGGTGGCCGGTCTGCGCGAGGTTCTGCGCGACCCCGACGCCCATGACACCGGCGCCCACGACGCCGACGGTCGCGAATTCCATCTCTGCTTCCATGTCTGCTCCTAGCGGCTCTCGCCACGCGTGGCGTAGATGTTGAAGATGTCGGTGCCGCGGTACAGCTCGTCCTGCTCGGCGAGCACGGTGAAGCCGTGGCCGGTCAGCAGCTCGGTCAGCCGGGCCACGCGGCCGTCGCCGTCGTGCGCCTCCAGCACCATCTGCCGGATCTTCGGCCAGTCCTCGTCGGCGATGCCGGCGATGACCTGGTGCTCGCTCTTCTGCACGTCGATCTTGATCAGGTCGATCCGCTCGATGCCCTGCTCGCGGATCACCGCGCTCAGCGGGCGCAGCGTCGCCGTGAACGGGATCGCCTCGAAGCGGACGTCCATCAGCTCCTCGGCGTACGCGCCGAGCTGGTCGATCTCGTCGGCGGCGCCGGCCTCGCGCTGGTTGGCGATGATCGTGCGCAGGTTGTGCTTCTCCTCGGCCTCGTCCGGGTGGAACGAGGACATGCCGGAGCTGCGCGGGTAGAAGGTGAACTCGGCGGTGCCCTCGGCGTCCGAGGCGCCCGCGTTGATCAGCGTGGCGTTCACGCCGTGGTCGGCGACGTTGCGGCTGAGCAGCTCGAACATCGGCGGGGCCGGCTCGAAGGTGTAGACCTTGACGTCCTTGGCCTCGTAGTGCGCGAACAGCGTGAACAGGCCGATGTTGCCGCCGACGTCGACCACCGTGGCGCCGTCGGTGATGGTGATGCCGTGCTTGGCGTAGGTGCGGTGGTCGAAGATGTCCTCGTAGAAGTGCCTGGTCTCGGCCTCGTTCTGGTGCGTGACCCAGAGGCCGTTCGGCAGCTGGAAGCGCGGGCGCTCGGCGCTGCCGGTCTCCGAGGACGCGGCGTCGACGGCGAGTTCGGTGCCGCTGCGGCGGGCGTCGATGACGGCGGCGAGCTTGGCGACGGTCGGCGTCTCGTACACCTGACGGAGCGCCAGCTCGACGTCGAAGGCGCGCGAGACGCGCAGCAGCAGGCGGGTGGCGAGCAGCGAGTTGCCGCCGGTCTCGAAGAAGCTGACGTCGACCGGGATCTCGTCGACCGGCAGCAGCTTGGCCCAGATCTCGGTCAGCGTGCGCTCGGTGTCGGACAGTCCGGCGTCGGGGGCTTCGGTCCTCTCCTCGCCGGCCAGCTTCGCCTGCGCCTGGCGCAGCACCTCGGCGTCGTCCCGGCGCTCCAGCGGGTGCCGCATCGAGGCGACCACACCGGCCGAACCGCCCCGGACGGCGGCGGCCAGGCTGCTCAGGGTCTGCCCGGGGCCGGCCTCCAGCAGCTGCCGCCCGTCGCCCAGCTCGCGCAGGCCGTCCGCGAACCGCACCGGGCTGACCAGGTGCTCGGCCCAGTAGCCCGGGTCGGTGGCCTGCGCGTCGGTGATCCAGGTGCCGGTCACGTTGGAGACGTACGGGATCGTCGGCGCGTTCAGCGTGAGCCCGGCGGCCAGCGCGGTGACCTGCTCGACCAGCGGGCGCATCATCGCGGAGTGGAAGGCGTGCGTGGAACGCACCGGACGGGTGACCACGCCCTCGACGCGCAGCCGGTCGTGCAGCTGCTGGACGTCCTCGGCGGGGCCGGCGACCACGCAGAACTCGGGGCCGTTGACGGCCGACAGCGACAGCCGCTCGCCGAGCAGGCCCGCCAGCTCCTCCTCCGGCAGCATCACGGCGAGCATCCGGCCGGCCGGCGAGGCCTCGATCAACTTGGCGCGGCGGGCGACCAGGGTGAGCGAGTCCTCCAGCGACAGCACGCCGGCCAGGCAGGCGGCCACGTACTCGCCGAGGCTGTAGCCGATCATCGCCTCGGGCTCGACGCCCCAGGACGCCCACAGCTTGGCCAGCGCGTACTCGACGGCGAACAGCGCGGGCTGGGCCACCTCGGTGCGGTTCAGCCGCTGCTCCTGCGCGCTCTCCTCGCGCTCGTCGCGGCCGAGCATCCGGCGCAGGTCGAGGCCCTCGGCGGGCTTCTGCTCGGCCGGCTCCGCACTGAAGAGGACGGTGCGCAGGTCGAGCCCGAGCTCGGGCTCCAGCAGCTCGGCACAGCGGTCCAGCTCGGCCCGGAACACCGGGAACTCGCGGTAGAGGTCCCGGCCCATGTCGAGGTAATGGTCACCGAGGCCGGGAAACATGAAGACGGTCATGCCACTCCTTGCACAAGGAAGCGAAAGGTGCGATCCGCGGAGGGGGGATCACTCGGCTCGAAAAGAAGTTCCGGAGCCCCGGTTGGGCACACTTCACCAACCCTGGGAGAAGCTTCTTGGCTGGGCCGGAATTTGTCAAGACCGGTTTTCGGGAGTTTTTGAAGGGGGGGTTGATAAAGAGAAAAACGCCTCCGGCCGACCATCTCCTGATTTCTCTGGAGACAGTCGGCAGAAGGCGTTTCTTAAGGTGTTCAGCCGAGGGTGTCGAGGACGTCCTGCGGGTGGTAGTGCACCCGGCCGCAGACCTTGTAGCGGCGCCAGGAGTGCTTGTTGGCGAGCCAGTAGACGGTGCCGCTGGGCACCTTCCAGAGCGTCACGATGTCACCGACGCGGAAGCCCTCCTCGGCCGGCGCAGACTGCTCCATTGTTCCGTGGCCCATGTGTGCTCCTTGGTGTGAGTGCAGCGGATCTGCGAGCCGGTCCGGGAGTCCTGCGGGCGCAGGACGGCCTCCAGCTCGCCCGGGCAGCCGTCCTCCGGGCAGCGCGAGACGGTGATCCGGCGGGTCGGCACCGCGGTTTCCAGCCGCTGCAGCCGGGCGAACGCCCGGAACAGCTCGGCGGTGAATTCACCGACCGCCTCGTGCCGGTCGATCCAGTTCTGGTGACGCAGCAGGAATTCCGCCATCGCGGGCACCGTTCGGGCCGGTGCGGAAACCTCGCGCTCGTCGACGATCAATTGCGACCAGGCGGCCAGGAATCCCCGGACGTCGGCCCGGGCGTCGACCGCGGCGCCGTTCAGCGGAATTCCGATGTTGCGGCCGCCGGAAACCCTTTCGACCTGCTTCGCCTGGGCGTTCAGCAGCCGGTCGCTCTCCCGGTACAGCCGCGGGAGGCGGCCGAGCTGGTGGTGCACCCGGTTGCGGCAGGGGCGGCACAGCAGGGTCCCGGCGTCGGCCGGGCGCGGCTGCGGCTCACCGCCCTCGGGGTCGCGCCCGCAGCCGGCGGCGACGCAGCGGCGGATCGTGCCGGCGGTGGTCAGTTCATCCCGGGTGTCGGTGCGCACAGCTGTCCTCCCTTCGAGCCGAGCAGTCCGTGCCGGACGACGCCGAGGCCCCGCACCAGCGCGATCTCGTACAGCCGGCTGGCGAGCGCGACCTCCAGGCCGGGCACGCCGCGCAGGTCCACCAGGACGCTCTCACCGGCGAACTCCCAACCCGCGCGCGGCCGGCACAGTTGCTCGCCGAGCGCCATCGGCTCGGGCGCGACCCGGTAGCCGGCCCGGACCGGCACGGCAGTCCGCTCCCTGGCCGCCGACAGATCGTCGACCAGGATCCGGCCGACCGCGCGGGTCAACGACTCGGCCGGCTGCTCGCCGGTGGCGTTGATCAGCACCGCTCCGCGGGCCAGCATCCCCAGCTCCACCTTCCGGTAGGTGGCCTCCGGCAACCCGGGGGCGAGCACCACCAGATCGGTACCGAGCAGCGCCCGTTCGAGTTCGACGGGCCGGGACAGCATCAGCCCCCGGTCGGCGGCGTGCGCGGTCAGCTTCGGCGTCGGCCAGCCCTGCTCGCCGTGCGACGGCCACAGCGCGACCTCGCCGAGGTTCACCACGTGGTTGACCAGCGCGGTCAGCAACCCGGCGACCGGGGCTCCGGTGCCGATCACCGCCGCGGTGGCCACCCGGGCCGCCAGCAACTCCCTGGCGGCCAGGGCGGCCATCGCGGCCACCGCCAGCGAGCGCAGCACGGCACGCGGCAGCAGGCAGACCCCACCCACCCGCTCGTCGTGCAGCATCACCCGCTCCGGATGCTCGGTCGCCGCCAGCCGGCTCCCCCGCCGTGCGTCCGGCTGGTCGGCTCCGAGCGCGCTGCGCCGCAGCGCGTCGGCGGCCAGCGCCACCAGGTCGGCGTCGCCGAAGGCGACGAGACAGTCCCGCTCGTCGATCTCCACCGTCGCGTACCCCATCGGACCTGCCCCCTGTCGCCGTGCCTGTTCCCCCGCAGGACACACCATCCCGGGGACAGCTATCCGGGCCCTATCAGGCCCCCGAAGGAGCCACGGATAGCGATCCGATGGCGCGACGACAGCACAGGGCGGTAGCGACGGCCGACGTCAGGCCGCTTCGCCCCGGTCCAACGCGGCGCCACCCGGCTCCGCGAGCCACACCAGCCGCGCACTGACCCCCGGCCGCCGCCCGAAGTGCCGGAGGACGCGCTCGGGCGACGCGAGGGTCATCCGCGTCCGCCCGTCGATCCCGATCACGTGCGCGCGCCCGTCCTCGTCGGCGAGCCCCCAGGCCACGACCCACCCATCGGCGTCTTCACGCCCCTCGCCACACACCTGGACGACGGCGAACAGCCGGGGCGCACTGTCGAGCACGAGCCCGCACAGCTCCTGCTCGAACGGCATCGAGACCTTGTTCGGAAGGGGGTTTTGCGACGGCGCAGCAGTCATGGAAATCTCCTACGTGAACGGGAGTTGGACGCTGCGCTGCCGCCACCACGGGCAGCGATCGTCCCTGACGCAGGATCAAAAGTAGCCAGTCGGTAGTATGTAGTCCACCGCCTCCGAGGAATTCGTATCATCACCCACTCCCAAGGGTGACGGTCGGCTACGTCGGCGGTCGAGAGCGAGGAGTCAGCGGATGCCGCCCAGCAAGACCCCGCCGAGCATCCGGCAGCGGCGACTCGGCGCGGAGCTGCGCCGGTTGCGCGAGCAGGCAGGGCTGTCGGTCACGCGAGCCGGGGAGCTGCACGGCACCCCGCAGTCCCGGATCAGCAACATCGAATCCGGCGGATACCCGGTGAGCGCGGACCGGGTGCGGACCTTGGCCCGTCTCTACGGCTGCGTGGATGACACCTTGATCGACGCGCTGACCCGCATGACGGGCGGCCGCACCCGTGGCTGGTGGGAGGAGTACCGCGAGATCCTCCCGGCCGGAGCCCTCGACCTGGCCGAACTCGAGCACCACGCGCAATCGATGCGGATCGCTTCAGCCATTCACGTCCCGGGACTCCTCCAGACCCCGGAACACGCTCGCGCACTCTTCCGAGATGTCGTCCCACCCCTCTCGCCGCCGGAAGTGGAACATCTCGTCTCCCACCGCATCAAGCGACAGGGAGTGCTCTACGGCGAACAACCGATCCCGCTGTCCGCCGTCGTCCACGAGGCCGCCTTGCGCATGGGCTTCGGCGGTCCGAAGGTCGCCCGGGAGCAGTTGGAACACCTGGTGACCATGAGCGAGCAACCTCACATCGACCTGAGGGTGATCCCGTTCGGCACCGGCAGCTACCCCAGTTCCGGGGCCGGGATCGTGTACTTCAACGCCGAGGTTGCACGATTGGACAGTGTCCAGGTTGATGGAGACAGGTCCGAGTTCATCGACACCGAGCCGCAGTTGATCAAATATCGAGCTGTGATGGATCGGTTGGCGACAAGTGCGCTCGAGCCTGATGCATCCCGCGACCTCATCCGCCGTATCGCCCAGAGCGCCTAAGAGAGGACCGACCATGGCCGTTCACGACTGGCAGAAGTCCTCATTCAGCGGCGACGCCGCCAACTGCATATACGTCTCAGCACTCACCGACTGCACCCTCAGGATCCGCGAGAGCGATGACCCCGACGTCATCCTCACCACCACGCCCGCCTCACTCCGCGCCCTCCTACGCGGCATCCAGGCAGGCGAATTCGACCATCTGGCCCAGTAGTTCACGCCCTCAACGCTTCGGGCCCGCCGCGAAGGTTCGCGGCGGGCCCGGGGCAGCCGATCTGGCTGCTGCGCGCGTACAGGTACTCAGCACGGGAACCATGAGCCCATGAGCGAAGAGCCGACCTCATGGGCAAGAACGCTGGCGATGAACCAGCTTGCCGAGTCGCTGCCACGACGCTGGTCACACACTCAGGGCGTGGCAGAGCGAGCGGTCCGCCTCGAACGAGTTCTCGGCCATCAGACCCGACTCCTCACCTGTGCCGCTCTGCTCCACGATGTTGGTTACGCACCGGGAGTGGCGACAACAGGGTTCCACCCACTCGATGGTGCGCGGTTCCTCCGTGACGTCCATGGGGCCGATGACCAGCTCACGCGGTTGGTGGCGAACCACTCGTTCGCGCTGCTCGAAGCCGAGGAGCGCGGTCTCCGAGAAGTGCTGGAGGTCGAGTTCCCGCTGCTGGAGGACCAGCGATTGGTCGACTCCCTGGTGTGGTGCGACATGACGACGACACCCGCCGGTAGCCCGACCACCGCCGAGGCACGCGTTGCGGAGATCCTCAGCCGTTACGGGGCGGAGAGCGTGGTGGGGCGGTTCATCGGTCGGGCGTCGCCGGGGATCTTCGCGGCGGTTGAACGGGTGGAGGCGTCGCTGGCGGCTCAGTCGAGGCGGGGGTAGGTGCCGGCGAGGTAGTCGCCGATCTGCTGGCGCATGCTGGGGTGGATGTCGTACTGGCCGAGGTCAGCGGGCTGAACGAAGCGGACGCCATCGGCCTCGTCGTTGATCGTGGGCTCGCCGCCGACCGGGCGGCCGATGTAGGTGTTCTCGTACTGCTGGCGGATCTCGCCATCGGTGTAGGCGACGATGTGGTTCGGGTTGGTGTAGACGCCGAGGAAGCCGGTGATCTCGGCCTGGATGCCGGTCTCCTCCACGCACTCGCGCACCGCGCACTCGGCGGCGGTCTCGCCGATGTCCTGGGCGCCGCCGGGCAACGCCCACTGTCCCGTGTCCCGGCGGCGCTGCAACAGGATGGCACCGGAGTCGTCGACGACGAGCAGATTGCTTGCAGGGATAAGGGTGTTGGCCTTGGGGGCGTTGGGGTCGTTGTAGTACTCAGTCCTGCCCATCTGCGGCGGTCCCCTCCTGGTCGGGCATCCAGGGCCGCGCGTGGGCCCAGACTGCTTCGAAGCTCTGAGCGTAGTTGTCGAACCAGCCGGTGGTGTCCACTCGCTTGAGGTGGAGCAGGGGGTTGGCACTGGCCGGCTGGCCGAAGATGTGCGGGTTGACCAGCAGGTTGTCGTCATAGCGGAAGAGGGAGTTGTACAGGGTGGTGTCGTGAAGCCTCACCTCGCAGCCCTCTTCTGGGAGTAGACAGCGGTAGTAGGTGAGGGAGGCTCGGATCTTGGCCGCGAGGGTGTCGCCGATGCCCTCCTCGCGGCCTCTGGTCGCGGCCGCACGCCCGCTCGGATCTCCGAAGCACAGCCGCACTCGAACGCCACGGCCGGCCCGTTCGGCCAACATCTTGGCGACGTGCGGATTGGATTGGGCGAAGAACGTCCCGGAGAAGACGAGCACGTCGATCCGCTGCCGGGCCTCCTGCAGCAGGGTCAGCCAGGTCTCGCGAGGCACGCTGGCCCGGTTCTGGTGGGTACCGATGAGCTCGGTGCCCAACCCTCCGGTCCCCCGCCCTGCACGGGGCTGCGGGTCCGGCCAGAGGAAGCTCTCCTCCACCCGCAGGAGCCGGGCGGCACGGAAGCGGTGCCTCGGGTGGGGCAAGCGTCCGCCGAGCCAGCGACCCACGGTCTTGGGGTCCACTTCGCAGGCTTCGGCGAGCATCTTTGGCTCCACGCCTCGCTGAGCGAGTACGGAGTGAAGTCGCTCGTTCACGGAGGCCATACAAGCCGAGCGCGGCACGGCCGCGCAAGGACGTTGTGGGTCGTTTCGCCGGAGCTGACGGCCCGACAAGATGTCTACTCTGTCGGCATGCAGCTCATCGTCCTGTGGGATATCGACCACACGCTCATCGAGAACGCCGGGGTGAGCAAGGAGATCTACGCTGCCGCATTCGCCTCGTTGACCGATGCCCCAGCAACCGTGCAAGCGTCGACGGAGGGCCGTACGGACCGCTTGATCATGCGCGACATGTTCCGCAGACACGATCTCCCGGAGCCCGACTGGCCGATCACCGAAGCCGCCCTCGCCCGGGCCGGCCAGGAACACTTCGGCGAACTGCGTCGACGCGGGATGGCACTTGCGGGTGTGCGCGACGCCCTCAAGGCCGCGCGCAACCAGACCGATTGGGTGTCATCGGTACTGGCCGGCAACATCGCGGCGAATGCCCGCGTGAAGCTGTCAGCTTTCGATCTCGATCCGCTGCTGGATCTCGGCGTCGGCGCTTATGGCGCCGACGCCGAGCAGCGTGCCGACCTGGTAGCCGTCGCACGCCGGCGTGTTCACCGCCACCGCGGACTGCCCAGCGGCACACCGGTCGTCCTGATCGGCGACACGCCACGGGACGTCGAGGCAGCCCTCACCACCGGCTGCGGGATCATCGCGGTGGCTTCCGGCATCCACGACCGGGCCGAGCTGGAGGCAGCGGGTGCTCCCGTGGTCCTCCCGGACCTGTCGGACACGGCGGACCTCCTTGCTCTGCTGGAAAGCGTTCCAGGACGTCCCTGAGCCGTCCACGTACGCGGTGACGCGGTCCTCGAATGCTGCGACACGATCCTCTCAAACTCGGCGCCACGGAAGGACGGATGGATGAGCGACTGGGAGTTCGTGAAGGACAGAACCGCCACCCAAGGCGCTGTGTGGCGATCGGCGGATGGCCTGCTCTACAAGCGGACCGGTGGCGAGGACCTGCGGGCAGAGACCGAGTTTCAGCAGCTGGCCGTCGGCCTCGGCTATCCCGTCCCGGAGATCGTCGACAGCGGGCTTGAGGACGAGGGCTACTTCGTCGTCGAGCGAGCCATCGGCGAGACCTCGTTGCACGAGGAAGCCATGGCCGACGCCAAGCGGGACGGTCAGGTCAGCTGTCAGGTCATCAGTACGGCGGCTGCCGTGGCATCGAAGCTCCTGCAGGCCCAGGCGAGGCACCCCCTCCCCGCCATGCCGTGGTTCGAGAAGGCCGCCTTCGCGGCCGAGGTCTTCGAGGAGAACCCGGACTTCGACACCCCGCGAGTCCACGCGGCGGTCAAGCACGCCCTCGACCGGCTGGCACAACTGCCGATGGCGCACGGGCACCTGGACTACGGCCTGCCCAACGTCCTGCAGGCCGGGGTCATCGACTGGCAGCACCACGGACCGATCCCGCTCGGCTACGACGTCTACCCCGCGCTCGACATCGTGGCCTTCAAGGGCGGCGGCAAGGGCTACACGATCAGCCCGGAACAGCGCGCCGCCTACATCGCCGCGCTCGACGGGACCACCGCATCCCTGGTCGAGAAGCGGGTGAGCGAGCACCTGGGCGACTTCCTGATGGTCAAGTGTTTCTTCTTCCTCGCCCTCATGCGGCCCACCGACCCCGCGCGGCACGACAAGCACATCAAGTGGCAGTACCGCCGCACCCTGTTCACGATGGGACTCGATCAGTATGAGTCGTCCGACACGATCGACACCGGTGTCTTCCCCACTCTGGAACGGTTCACCGCTGAACACCGGTAGGCCGGTCCCCACCGTCCGCGACCGCGACTACCTGTTGGACCACCACGGAGTCGTCTTCAAGGTCATCGGCGACAGCCACCCCGGCAGCCACTACCTCGGCTACGTCAAGTACCACCCCGACGAGAAGGGCGACCGGCGGCTGTTCGGCCAGACCTACCGGCAGAACAGCGTCGTGTCGAAGTCCTTCGGCATCCTGGCCGGCAGGCCGGAGTGCTACGTCTACTCCGACACCCTCGGCTGTGTCATCACCGGAATCCCGCGCGAGGACGTGGCCGTCCACTACTCCTGCCGCCAGGCGCTCACCGCCATCCACAAGGAGCCCGGCGCGGTCGCCGACAACTCGGCTGGCAAGGACCTCCTGGCGATCACCGAGTGGATCACTGCAAACGGCGCCCAGGGCCTGATCGGCGTCACCGGCTCCTTTCTCGTCGGCTGCTTCAACGAGCGCTCGGACATCGACCTGGTCTGCTACGGGCCGGAGGGCTACCACGTCGCCCAGGAACTGTTCCAGCAGGCCGACCTGATCCGGCCCTACGACGGGGACGACCTCACCCGGCTGTACATCCGCCGGGCCAAGTACATGGAGGGCAGCTCCTTCGACGCCCTCATGAAACAGGAACGCCGCAAGCTCCAAGGACTGACCGCAGGCGTCGGCGCGCACATCAACTGCGAGCCCATCCGCTCCGACCGCGACAGGACCTTCGCCCGGATCTCCTCCAAGGAGATCGGCGAGATCTCCCTCCTCGCGGAGATCACCGACCACGCCGAGGGCCTCACCACCCCGGCCGTGTACGGGATCAAGGTCAGGACCATCCTCAGCTCGACCATCGACGAGGCCGACTCCTTCGCCCGCCGGATCACCCACATGCGCTCGTACCTCGGCGCCTACACCGGTGCGTTCCGATCCGGCGACACCGTGCACCTGTCCGGCAAGCTCGTCCACACCCAGGACGGCGACCACAGCGGCTTCGGCATCGAACTCACCCCCTGGACGGTCAGCGGCTCCTACGTCGCCAACCTCGCCGGATAGGAGCCTTGTCTTGCCCCTGCTCGTCGTCCGACACGCAGAGTCCGTCGAGAACGCCGACAAGTACAACGGCTTCTACCAGGACCCCCGCCCCTACAGCGGACCCGCCGCGCACACCATCTCCCGCACCATCGTCGGCCTGACCCCCCGCGGCTTCCGGCAGGCCCAGTGGCTGGCCGGCGTCCTGCCGGAAATCGTCGGCCCGGAGCCGCACGTCTACACCTCGACATACCGCCGGGCGATCGACACCGCCGCGATCGCCCTGCCCGACCTCCCCAACGGGTGGCCTCTGGAGACCGCGCTCCTGGACGAGCAGCACTACGGCGACGCCACCTACATGACCAAGCGCGAGCTCTACGACAGCTACCCCGAGCTCGCCGAGGACCGCCGCCTGCGCAAGCACATCTGGACCGCGCCGGGCGGCGGCGAATCGCTCGCCGAGGGCGTGCTCGAGCGGGCCGCCGAGTTCGCCGCCCTCGCCCGGGCCGAACTCCAGGAATCGCGCGCCGTTGTCGCCTTCACCCACCAGACCGCCGCGGTGGCCCTTCGATCCCTGCTCGAAGCCCGCACCCTGCCCGAGGTCCTCGCCGAGGAGCGGAAGGGCAAGATGCCCAACGCCACGATCCTCCACTACGAACTGCGAGACGGCCGGTTCACCCGGACGGGAACCACCACCCCGCCGATCTAGGAGGAGCCTGTGCGACACCTGTTCCTCAACGGGCCCGTCCAGAACGGCCCCTTCACCTTCGACACCCGCCCCGGCAAGGCCGTGGGCATTCGCCTTGCCGCCGCTCTCAACGCCATCCTGGGCTTACCGCCCGCACCCCACCTGTGGAACACCGTGACCCTCGCCGGAGACCTCCGCCACCGCCAGGCCGAGGGCCCGATGATCCCCCGCCAACGGTTCGAGGCCGACCTGATTGCCGCCAAGTACCCGTCCGGACAGCCCCCGGTGGGCGGCACCCTGACCGATACCGACGTGGAGGTCGCCAATCTCGCGCTGGAGATGATCGAGATCAACCTTCGCGCCGGCGCCCTCACCATCAGCCGCGAGACCGTCCCCACCTGTCGGGCCTGCGGTCACATGACCGGCACCGGCAGCCACCCCTGCAACGCCTGCGGCAGCACCGACACCCAGGACCGCACCGGCCTCCACCTCGTCACCGAACACGCGAAGGACCGCCCCGTCCTCGACCGCTCCGACATCCACGCAAGCCACCGCCAGCAGCCCAAGCACCTCCAGCACACCGCCGCCAACGTCGCCCAGCGCCTGATCCTCTCCCGAACCCGCCACCACGGCATCGACCTCTCGCCGCTCGGCCTCAACGGGCTCGTCCTCGACCCACGGGTCGGCATCCACGCCACCGTCCTCGCCGCAGCCCGGCTACACAAAGCGGACACGGCCGTCATGACCGTCACCGAGAACGCGGCCAACCACATCGCCGCCCACGGCCAGCACTTCCGCCAACACGACGGCATCCGGCTTCAGTACACCCTGCACGGCCACCTCCCGTACGACCACGCGGCAAGCCTGCAACCGCTGTACGAGGCCTACCGAGCCACCCAGGAGATCAAAGATGGCTTCGACGAGTGGTTCCTTCCGCTCCTCTCCCTGAGGGCCAAGACCGGCACCCGGCTGGACCAACTTCCCGCATTCTTCAAGCACTACATGCGGGCACACCTGACTCAACCCGCTGAGGCCGACGAATCCCTCCTCGACGCCGTACGACATTCGATCTCTGTCGGCGGCACCGAATGGATCACAGACAAGCAGGCGCTGGCCAACGTGATGGCCACTCACAGAAGAGTGTCGGCCGTCACTGCAGAAATCTGAGATTCCGCCCCGACTCTTCCGGGCGCCCGCTCGAGTCGAGCGGGCGCCCGGAACCGCTTCCTGTTCGTCCGGCCGTTGGCAGGACCGGGTGGGGGGTGGGGGGTGGGGGGGGGGGG
>NZ_JZKH01000082.1 GCF_000961885.1 Streptomyces rubellomurinus | reverse complement strand
CCGTCCGCGGAGACCACCACGGTGTGGGACACCCCGGGGGTGTTGTCCACGAAATTGGTGATCAGCCAGTTCAGGTTCTGTGCGGCCTGGCTCATCTGGTTCAACTCAACGCTCCTGGTGATCTGCGCCGTTGCCGTCGCTCCGGCCACCGAAACTATCGAATCCGGGCTGCTGCGCACCATGGTGCGAGCCGACCTGGTTGGCAGACTGCTCGGCGCCCGCCCGGCGGCCCTGCTGGATGCCGCGGCGCAGGTTGGTCAGCCGGCCGCGCACCTCCTCGGGCGCCCGGGAGACCTGCGGACCGGTCAGCGGCGAGGACTCGGCGGTGCCGGAGACCAGGTTGGCCTGCGGGGTGCGCCGGGGGAGGCCGGACAGCGTGACGCCACTGGTCGAGGGCTCGCGGACCTGCTCCGCGCGGCGCCAGCGCTCGTCGTTGGCGGACGGACGCCACGGCGCCTCGCCGGGGCCCGGCTGCGGCTGCGGCGGGGCCTGCCGGCCCTGCGGCGCCGGAGCCTGCTGCGGCTCGGCCGGCTGCTGCGGGGTCGGCTGAGGGGCCTGCGGCTGCGGCTGGAACTCGGCCTGCGGCTGCGGCCGGCGGGGCTGCCGCGGCTGCTGGGGCCGCTGCGGCTCCGCGAAGCCCGGCGCCGAGGTGCCGGGGCGGCGCGGCTGGTACTGCTGCGGACGCTCCTGCTGCGGCTCGGCCTGCGGGTTCCAGGGCTGCTCGCCGGTGGCCTCGGAGGGCCCGGTCGGCAGCGCCATCGGCTCCGGGCGGAACTGCGGCTGCGGCTGCTGCGGCGCGGGCTGCTGGGCCTGCTCCGGGCGCACCGGCTCCGGACGGGCCGGGTTCGGCACGTTCGGCAGCACCGGCTCCACCAGGCCGAGGCCCAGCGGGTCGCGCGGGTCGATCTGGCTGGCCTCGAAGCGCGGCCGGGCGAACTGCTGGGTGCTCTCCACCGGCGCCGGCTCGGCCGGGGGCAGCGGCTGGGGCTGCTGGGACTGCTGCGGCGGCTGAGGCTGGCCCTGCTGCTGCGGCAGCTGGGGCTGGCGACGGCGCTGCTGCGGCCCGTCCGGGCCCGGGCGCTGCGGACGGCGCGGCCCCTGCGGGCCGGGCTGCTGCTGACCGGGCTGGCCGGGCTGGCCGGGCTGGCCGGGCGCCTGCGGACCGGCCTGGCCGGGACGGCGCTGCGGCAGGCCGCCCTGCTGCGGACGCTCGCCGGGGCGGGCACCCTGCTGCGGCGCGTCGGGGCGGCCGTGCTGCGGCTGCTCGCCGGTGCGCGGGCCGGGACCGCCGGGCTGCTGCTGCCCGGGCTGGGGCTGTGCGGCCTGGGGCTGACCGGGCTGCTGCTGTCCGGGCAGCGGACGGCCGCGCCGGGGCAGGCCGTTCGGGCCGGTCTGCGGGGGCTGCTGGGCGGACGGCTGCGGCTGGCCCGGGCGGGCCTGGCCGCGCTGCGGCTGCGGCGGGACGGGGCGGCCCTGCGGCCGGCCCTGGCCCTGGCCCTGGCCCTGACCGGCGCCCTGCTGCGGCGGGTTCTCGCGCAGCGACTGGCCGACCTGACGGGTCGGCAGTCCGCCGGCGCGGCCACCGGGCGCACCCGGCCCGGCCGGCGCACCCGGGCCCGCCGGAGCGGCCGGCGCTCCGGGAGCACCGGGCGCACCCGGACCGGTCGGAGCGGCCGGGCCGCCCTGGCCGAGCTGCGGGCGACCGCCCTGCGGGGCACCGCCGGCCGGGCCCTGGCCGAGAGCGGCCGGGCCGCTCTGGCCGGGCGCCATCTGACGCTGCTGGCGTGGCGTCGGGGCGATCCCGCGCTGCTGCTTGGGCTGCTGGCCGCCGGCGCGGCCGCCGGGGCCGGCGGGGCCGCGGCGGTCGGCGGAGTTGGTGACGTCCACCGGGAGCATGACCAGCGCGGTGGTGCCGCCGGAGTCGCTGGGGCGGAGCTGGATCCGGATGCCGTGTCGCAGGGACAGGCGGCCGACCACGAAGAGGCCCATGCGGCGGGAGACCGAGACGTCCACCGTCGGCGGGTTGGCCAGGCGCTCGTTGATCTCGGCGAGGTCGTCCGGGCTGAGGCCGATGCCGGTGTCGTGGATCTCGATCAGCACCCGGCCGTCCGGCAGCGCGTGGCCGGTGACCCGGACGCGGGTCTGCGGGCTGGAGAACGAGGTGGCGTTCTCCAGCAGCTCGGCGAGCAGGTGGACGAGGTCGTTGACGACGCGGCCGGCGACCTCGGCGGACGGCACCGAGGCCAGCTCGATGCGCTCGTACTGCTCCACCTCGGAGGCGGCGGCGCGGAGCACGTCGACCAGCGGGACGGGCCTGGTCCAGCGGCGGCCCGGGTCCTCACCGGCGAGGACGAGGAGGTTTTCGCCGTTGCGGCGCATGCGGGTGGCGAGGTGGTCCAGCTTGAAGAGGTTGGCCAGCTGGTCCGGGTCGGCCTCGCGGCTCTCCAGTTCGGAGATGAGCGACAGCTGGCGCTGGATGAGGCCCTGGCTGCGGCGCGACAGGTTGGTGAACATCGCGTTGATGTTGCCGCGGAGGAGGGCCTGCTCGGCGGCGAGGCGGACGGCCTCGCTGTGCACCATGTCGAAGGCGTGGGCCACGTGGCCGATCTCGTCGGCGGAGTCGACGGCGACGGGCTCGACGGTGGTGTCGACGTCGTGCGGGTCGCTCTCGGAGAGCGTCTTGACCAGCTCGGGCAGGCGCCGCTCGGCGACGTCCTCGGCCGCGGACTGCAGACGGGTCAGCGAGCGCACCATCGAGCGGGCGATCAGCGCGGCGCCGCCGAGGGCGAAGAGCAGCACCAGGGCGACGGCGGCGGCGATGATCAGCGCGTCGGTGTCGGCCTGCGACTGGAGGTCCTGGGCCTTGCCGTCCAGGTTCTCCAGCAGCTTGGCCTCGATCCGGCGCTCAGCGGTGATCTTCGCGCTGATCTTCTCGTACCACTCCTTGTAGCCCACCGGGTCGGTCTGGTGGATGCCGTTGGTCTGGAGGATCGAGTGCGCGTAGCGGTCGGCGTCGGCGATCACCGTGTTGTAGCTGAGCTGGCTGCGCAGGTTGTCCAGGTCGTGCGCGGTGTAGATGTTGTTGAAGCCGATGAGCGCGTTGTCGTAGGACGTGCGCAGGCGGATGCCGAAGGACTCGTCGCTCGCGCTGAGGTCCGGTCCCTTGGGGTTGGCGAGCGCGGCGCTGACCAGGGCGCGCTGCTGCGAGGTGACGTTCTTGGCGAGCGAGAACTGCTGCAGCGCGCGGGTCGCGACGACCAGGTCCTTGTTGTTCGACGCGAGCGCGATGTCCTGGGTGAGGCCCAGCAGGTCGCGGATGATCACGTCGTAGGCGGTGATCGTCGACTGGATGTTCTGGTTGTTCTGGTACGGCGAGTTGCGCGCCTCGGAGATGGAGTTCAGGTCCCTGCGGATCTGGAACAGCAGGGCCTTCCCGCCGGAGAGCTCGAGGTTCTCGAACTTGTCCGAGGAGGCGGTGAACGCGCGGTTCAGGTCGTCGGTCGTCTTGCGCGCGGTGGTGACGTCGTCGTCCAGCGGCGCGGTCGGGTCCTTGGTGATCGGACCGGCGCTGATGTCGCGCTCGTTCTGCAGGGCGTCCGCGAGGTTGGTCGCCTTCTTGGCCAGGTCCGAGAGGTTGGCCATCTGGGCGAGGTTCTGCGAGTTCTCCATCGAGGTCTGGATGCGCAGGCCACCGAGGACCAGCGAGACCAGGACGGGCAGCGCGAGCAGCGCGATCAGGCGGGTGCGGATGCGCCAGTTGCGCATCCGGAACCGGCTGATGCCGGTGGCGCGGCGCCTGGTCAGGGTGGTCCGGAGCTTGTCCCGGGTGGACTTGCGGTCCTGGCCGTCGCCCTCCGGGTGACCGACCGCGTCGGGCCCGGCCGGCTCGGCCGGGCCGCCGGGGGCAGCCGCCTGCTGAGGGGCGGCCACGGGCTCGTGCGACTCCTGGTCGCCCGCGGCGCCGCTACCCCTTTTGAAACGTCCCTGCACTGGCGTCGCAACCTCTGGACCGGGCGTCCCGCCGCGTCGCCGCGATCTGGACGGTGTCGAGTTTCCATCCGCACCCCGGCCGGTCCGGGAGAGCGGGTCGCCGCGGTGGACTGCTCCCTACCCACGGTCCGTGGCATTCCAGCACAGCCTTGGACTCCCAACAAGGGCCGCCAGCCGTGGCCGCCGAACGCTACCGACCGCGTGCGCGGTTTCACTGACTGTACGGTAACCGGACCGGAATACCGCCTTTTTCGGACACTCGCCTGATACATGCCAACCGGGGTCTAGATCGAAAAGAGTCGCAGACCTCATGGAATGCCCGAAATGCGCAGGATGTCGGAATGATCCGATGCGGCGATATGTCGGAAATCGGGCTTTTGATTCACAATTTGTGAGCAAAATCACAGCTCAATGTGTAGCTTTGGTCACGGCCTCTGTGGAATGAGATCTCGTAACCTGGCTGTCTCCGGAGCACGGCCCCGATCAGCCTGCCCAGAACCCCTCCGAATAATCGGAATCACTCAGGCCGGTGCCGATCCGCCGCGGATCCGCCCGGCCGCGACCACGAGGTGCTCTCGATGTCCCAGGCGAAGAAGGCCACCAAGTCCACGCTGTCCAGCGGCTCCACGGCGAACCCCCGCCGGACCACGCTGGCCTCGGTCGCGGACTTCAGCCAGATCCCGGGCGCCCGCAAGCCCGAGGACACGGTGACCTACTCCACCGAGCTGCCGGCCGTCACGGCCAACCCGCGCCGCACCCAGCTGGTGGTCGCCCCGGTCGTCACCCCCCGGGACTGACCCCACGCGTTCCCGCCGGAGGGTGCCCCCGTCGCTGACGGGGGCACCCTCCGGCGCATCCGGCCGAGACCGCGCTGAACAGGGGCAAACGGGTCGGCAGGGCCCCCACGCGATAGCCTGGACGACGATTGACGGGGCCGCGCCCAGCTCGGGCGAGGCGCCCACCAGCGCCCGGGGGCGCCCCGGGCGGCCGACGAAGCGAGGGGTAGCCCAGCCGTGCGCATTGCCAGGTTTTCCGTCCGGGAAGGGAGCCCTGCCGCCGGCACGGTCTCCTTCGGCGTCGTGGAGGGCGACCCCTCCCAGCCCGAGTCGCTGGTCGTCCACGCGCTGGCCGGCCACCCGTTCGGCCAGCCCCAGCCCACCGGCGAGAGCTACCGCTTCCAGGACGTCCGGCTGCTCAGCCCGATGCTCCCGAACAAGATCGTGGCGGTCGGCCGCAACTACGCGGCGCACGCGGCCGAACTGGGCAACGACGTCCCGGACGTCCCGCTCACCTTCTTCAAGCCCTCCACCTCGGTGATCGGCCCGACCGAGAGCATCGCGTACCCGCCGTTCTCCTCGGACGTCCAGCACGAGGCCGAACTCGCCGTGGTGATCGGCCGGATGTGCCGCGAGGTGCCGCTGGAGCGGGTGCCCGAGGTGGTCCTCGGCTACACCTGCGCCAACGACGTCACCGCGCGCGACGTCCAGCAGCGCGAGGGCCAGTGGGCCCGGGCGAAGGGCTTCGACACCGCCTGCCCGCTGGGCCCGTGGATCGAGACCGACCTCGACCCGGCCGACCTCGCCGTCACCTGCACGGTCAACGGCGAGCTCCGGCAGGCCGGCCGCACCTCCCAGATGGTCCGCTCGGTCGCCGAGCTGATCGTCCACATCTCCGAGGCCATGACGCTGCTGCCCGGCGACGTCATCCTCACCGGCACGCCCGCAGGGGTGGGCCCGCTCAACGTCGGCGACGAGGTCGCCGTCTCCATCGAAGGCATCGGCACTCTCACCAACAAGGTGATCAAGCGTGGCTAACACTGACCCGGCCGTCCGGGTTCGCTTCTGTCCGTCCCCGACCGGCAACCCCCACGTGGGCCTGGTCCGCACGGCCCTCTTCAACTGGGCCTACGCCCGCCACAACGGCGGCAAGCTGGTCTTCCGGATCGAGGACACCGACTCCGCCCGCGACTCCGAGGAGTCGTACAACCAGCTGCTCGACGCCATGCGCTGGCTCGGCTTCGACTGGGACGAGGGCCCGGAGATCGGCGGCCCGCACGAGCCGTACCGCCAGTCGCAGCGGATGGACATCTACGCGGACGTCGCCCGCCGCCTGCACGAGGCCGGCCACGCCTACTACTGCTACTGCAGCACCGAGGAGCTGGACGCCCGCCGCGAGGCCGCCCGCGCGGCCGGCAAGCCCTCCGGCTACGACGGCCACTGCCGGGACCTGACGGACGACCAGGTCGCCGTCTACAAGCTGGAGAAGCGCGAGCCGATCCTGCGCTTCCGGATGCCCGACACCACCATCTCCTTCGACGACCTGGTGCGCGGCACGCTCACCTTCGAGCCGGAGAACGTGCCGGACTACGGCATCGTCCGGGCCAACGGCGCCCCGCTGTACACCCTGGTCAACCCGGTGGACGACGCCCTGATGGGCATCACCCACGTGCTGCGCGGCGAGGACCTGCTGTCCTCCACGCCGCGGCAGATCGCGCTGTACGCGGCGCTCGCCGAGATCGGCGTCGGCGACGGCGGCACCCCGCGCTTCGGCCACCTGCCGTACGTGATGGGCGAGGGCAACAAGAAGCTCTCCAAGCGCGACCCGCAGGCCTCGCTCAACCTGTACCGCGAGCGCGGCTTCATCCGCGAGGGCCTGCTCAACTACCTGTCCCTGCTGGGCTGGTCGCTGGCCGAGGACCGGGACATCTTCAGCACGGACGAGCTGATCGCGGCCTTCGACATCGCCAAGGTGAACTCGAACCCGGCCCGCTTCGACCTGAAGAAGTGCGAGGCGATCAACGCCGAGCACGTCCGCCGGCTGGCCCCGGAGGACTTCGTCCGGCGCCTGGTGCCGTACCTGCAGGCCCCCGGCCTGCTGCCGGCCGAGCCGACCGCCGAGCAGCTGGACCTGCTCGCCCGGATCGCGCCGCTCACCCAGGAGCGGATGGTCGTGCTGAGCGAGATCGTGAACATGGCCGGCTTCCTGTTCGTCGACCCGGCCGACTTCGCCGTCGACCCGGACGACGCCGCCAAGGCGCTGACCGCGGACGCCCGCCCGGTGCTCGAGGCCAGCATCAAGGCGCTGGAGGAGCTGGCGGACTTCACCCCGGAGCCGATCCAGGCCGCGCTGCGCGAGGCGCTGGTGGACGGGCTGGGCATCAAGCCCAAGTTCGCCTTCACGCCGCTGCGGGTGGCCGTCACGGGCCGCCGGGTCTCGCCGCCGCTGTTCGAGTCGATGGAGCTGCTCGGGCGCCCCGAGACGCTGCGCCGGCTGCGCTCCGCCCTGGACGCCCTGCCGACCGCCTGAGGCACCGGCTGAACAGCCCGCGGGCCCGGCCTCGTGCCGGGCCCGCGGCGCACCCGGAGGTCGTCCGCCGGCCTCCCGGCCGCTGCCTGGGGTTATCGATTTTGGAGCCAGGCCAGACGTCGGGTAATGTTCTTTCTGCGCCGCCCGGGAGGGAACGGACGAGGGAGCGAAAGCCCCCCGCCGGGACCGAACGAGAGGCGCAACGCCCGAGAAGAGCTCGCAAGGGTTCAACTCTGGTGGGGTATGGTGTAATTGGCAGCACGACTGATTCTGGTTCAGTTAGTCTAGGTTCGAGTCCTGGTACCCCAGCGCTGTACGATCGGAGACGATCGCACCGCAGTGACAAATGAAGATCCAAGCCCCCGTTGTGTAGCGGCCTAGCACGCTGCCCTCTCACGGCAGTAGCGCCGGTTCGAATCCGGTCGGGGGTACTGGTCCCGCAAGGGACCGCCTGGAAAGCCCCCGTTGTGTAGCGGCCTAGCACGCTGCCCTCTCACGGCAGTAGCGCCGGTTCGAATCCGGTCGGGGGTACTGATCTCGCAAGAGATCGCCAGGAGCCCCCGTTGTGTAGCGGCCTAGCACGCTGCCCTCTCACGGCAGTAGCGCCGGTTCGAATCCGGTCGGGGGTACTTCAGAGCAGGAAGCCGATGGGCTCGCCCATCGGCCCTTGCTTTGTGTTGGGGTATGGTGTAATTGGCAGCACGAGTGATTCTGGTTCATTTAGTCTAGGTTCGAGTCCTGGTACCCCAGCCAGAAAGAGGAAAGGCCCCGGTTCCCGGGGTCTTTTTGTTTTCCCGGATCTTTCTCCGCGACTTCGGCGCGGAAACGCCGAGGGCCCCGCTCGACTCCGAGCGGGGCCCTTCCGGTTTTCGTGGGGGTGGGTGGGGGATTCGGCCGGCCCGACCGGTTCAGCTGCGGCGCAGGGCCTCGGTGAGCCGGTTCGCGGCCTCGATGATGGCCTGGGCGTGCAGCCGGCCCGGGTGGCGGGTCAGGCGCTCGATCGGGCCGGAGACGGAGACGGCGGCCACCACGCGGTTGGAGGGGCCGCGCACCGGCGCGGAGACGGACGCGACGCCGGGCTCGCGCTCGCCGATCGACTGGGCCCAGCCGCGCCGCCGGACGCCGCTCAGCGCGGTGGCGGTGAAGCGGGCGCCCTGCAGGCCGCGGTGCAGGCGCTCGGGTTCCTCCCAGGCCAGCAGGACCTGGGCGGCCGAGCCGGCCTTCATCGGCAGGGTGCTGCCGACCGGGACGGTGTCCCGCAGGCCGGAGAGCCGCTCGGCGGCGGCGACGCAGATCCGCATCTCGCCCTGGCGGCGGTAGAGCTGGGCGCTCTCGCCGGTGACGTCGCGCAGGTGGGTCAGGACCGGGCCCGCGGTGGCGAGCAGCCGGTCCTCGCCCGCCGCGGCGGAGAGTTCGGACAGCCGGGGGCCGAGGATGAAGCGCCCCTGCATGTCCCTGGTGACCAGGCGGTGGTGTTCGAGTGCGACGGCGAGCCGGTGGGCGGTGGGGCGCGCCAGACCGGTGGCGGCGACCAGCCCCGCCAACGTGGCGGGGCCCGACTCCAGTGCGCTCAGCACCAGAGCGGCCTTGTCGAGAACGCCGACGCCGCTAGAGTTGTCCATGCGATAAGACTGCAGTCTCATTCCGCGAGACGCAAGTTCAATCTTCCGGGAAAAGCGCCACTCTGGAGGCAGCAGCCCGGGAGACATCCAGGATGTGGCCTCGTCCGAGTGTCCGCATCGTGGACAGCGATCCGGCGTGCAGGTCCGCGGACGCGCCCCGATCCGGGCGGCGGACGCTTTGACCCCGATGACACGAGAAGGCCGGCAACGCGGCCGGCTGGAGGGATTCCGATGGGACGGACACTCGCTGAGAAGGTCTGGGACGACCACGTCGTACGGCGCGCGGAAGGCGAGCCCGACCTCCTGTTCATCGACCTGCACCTGCTCCACGAGGTCACCAGCCCGCAGGCCTTCGACGGCCTCCGGCTGGCCGGTCGCACGGTCCGCCGCCCCGACCTGACCATCGCCACCGAGGACCACAACACCCCGACCCTGGACATCGACAAGCCGATCGCCGACCCGGTCTCCCGGGTCCAGCTGGAGACCCTGCGGCGCAACGCCGCCGAGTTCGGCGTGCGGATCCACTCGCTGGGCGACGTCGAGCAGGGCGTGGTGCACGTGGTCGGCCCGCAGCTCGGCCTGACCCAGCCCGGCACCACGGTGGTCTGCGGCGACTCCCACACCTCCACCCACGGCGCCTTCGGCGCGCTGGCGTTCGGCATCGGCACCAGCCAGGTCGAGCACGTGCTGGCCACCCAGACCCTGCCGCTGGCGCCGTTCCGGACCATGGCGATCACCGTCGAGGGCGAACTGCCCGAGGGCGTCACCGCCAAGGACCTGATCCTGGCCGTCATCGCCAGGATCGGCACCGGCGGTGGCCAGGGCTACGTCCTGGAGTACCGCGGCTCGGCGATCCGCGGCCTGTCGATGGAAGCCCGGATGACCGTCTGCAACATGTCCATCGAGGCCGGCGCCCGGGCCGGCATGATCGCCCCGGACGAGACCACCTTCGCCTACCTGGAGGGCCGCCCGCACGCCCCGAAGGGCGAGGACTGGGACGCCGCCGTCGCGTACTGGCGGACCCTGGTCACCGACGAGGACGCGGTCTTCGACCACGAGGTCTTCATCGACGCGAACGAGCTGACCCCGTTCGTCACCTGGGGCACCAACCCCGGCCAGGGCGCCCCGCTCGGCGCCGACGTGCCGGACCCGGCGGACTTCGCCGACCCGCAGGAGCGCCTGGCCGCCGAGAACGCCCTCGCGTACATGGGCCTGGAGCCCGGCACCCCGCTGCGCGAGGTCGCCGTCGACGCCGTCTTCGTCGGCTCCTGCACCAACGGCCGGATCGAGGACCTGCGCGCCGCCGCCGCCGTCCTGGCGGGCCGCACGGTCGCGGACGGCGTGCGGATGCTGGTCGTCCCCGGGTCCGTCCGGGTCGCCCTGCAGGCCGTCGAGGAGGGACTGGACAAGGTGTTCACCGCCGCCGGTGCCGAATGGCGGCACGCCGGCTGCTCGATGTGCCTCGGCATGAACCCCGACCAGCTGGCCCCCGGCGAGCGCTGCGCCTCCACCTCGAACCGCAACTTCGAGGGCCGGCAGGGCAAGGGCGGACGCACCCACCTGGTCTCCCCGCAGGTCGCCGCGGCGACCGCCGTCCTGGGCCGTCTGGCCGCACCGTCCGACCTGAGCGCCAACGTGGCTGTGGAGGCCTGAGAACCATGGAGAAGTTCACCACCCACACCGGCCGGGCCGTCCCGCTGCGCCGCAGCAACGTGGACACCGACCAGATCATCCCCGCCCATTGGCTCAAGAAGGTCACCCGATCCGGTTTCGAGGACGGGCTGTTCGAGGCCTGGCGCCGGGACGAGTCGTTCGTCCTGAACCGGCCCGAGCGCCGGGGCGCCACCGTCCTGGTGGCCGGCCCCGAGTTCGGCACCGGCTCCTCGCGCGAGCACGCCGTCTGGGCGCTGCAGAACTACGGCTTCCACGCGGTGATCTCCAGCCGCTTCGCGGACATCTTCCGCGGCAACTCCCTGAAGAACGGCCTGCTGACGGTCGTCCTGCCGCAGGAGGCCGTGGAGCGGCTCTGGGCGCTCACCGAGAGTAACCCTTCGGCCGAGATCACCGTTGATCTGGAGAACCGCGAAGTGCGGGCCGAAGGCGTCACGGAGAGCTTCGAACTGGACGACAACGTCCGGTGGAGGCTGCTCAACGGCCTGGACGACATCAGCATCACGCTGCGGAACGAGGACGAGATCGCGGCCTTCGAGGCGAGCCGCCCCGCGTTCAAACCCCGTACCCTGCCCGTGGTCTGAGTTCCGTTCAGATCCGTCATTCCGACGATCCACCGGATGGCCCGCGCCCCCCTCGGGGGGGCCGGGCCATCCGGCGTTGCGGACCGCGAGTTACCGCCGGGCCCTTCCCCGGATTGCCCATTCGGCTTTGCCGAACAGGGGCCCGCGCAAGTACAACTACGGGTAGATGGCACAATCAGTACATGCACCGGCACCATGAACCACCGTACGCGGGCGGCGAACCCGCGTCCGAGGACTCCATGGGCCGGCGATCCGAACGCCGAATTGACGATCGGCCGGACGTCACCTCCGCGCCAGCTGAGGGATCGGACGACCAGGAAGTCGCAGCGCTCTACGCGCTCGTGGCCGAGCGGTTGAAGCAAGCTCACGCCCGCGTGCATGCGCTGAACGTGTCTGCCGATGCAAAGACCGCTCTCACCCGTCAACTGCTCATCGTCACCGAGACCGCCAAGCGCGATCTTCCGGAGGCGGCACGGCGGTTGAGTCGCTTTGTACATGACCTCGACGAGGGGCTCCCGCCGCTCCGCTGAGGTCGCCGACGCGCAAATCCATTGCGACACTAGGGTGATTCGCGCGTTTGGTAATTGAAAGTCCGCAGATACATACCTAACGTGCGAAAAGAACGGATGGAATCATCCGGCGCCCGTTTCCGAAGGGGAAGACGTGAACAAGGCTCAGCTTGTCGAAGCGGTGGCCGAGCAGCTGGGCGGTCGCAAGGCTGCCGCAGAGGCCGTCGACGCAGTGCTCGACACCATGGTCCGTGCCGTTGTGGCCGGTGACCGGGTTTCGGTCACCGGGTTCGGCACCTTCGAGAAGGTGGAGCGCTCCGCGCGCTTCGCCCGCAACCCGCAGACCGGCGAGCGGGTCAAGGTCAAGAAGACCGCCGTCCCGCGCTTCCGCCCGGGCCAGGGCTTCAAGGACCTGGTCAGCGGCAGCAAGAAGCTGCCGAAGGAAGGCCCCTCGGTGAAGAAGGCCCCCAAGGGCTCGCTCACCCCGGGCAAGAGCGGCGTCGCCGCCACCCCGGCCGCCAAGCGCGCCGCCACCAAGCGTGCCGCCGCTGCCGCCGCCCCGGCCGCGACCAAGAAGACCGCCGCCAAGAAGGCGACGACCACGGCTGCCGCCAAGAAGACCACGGCCACCGCCACCAAGAAGGCGACCGCCACCAAGAAGACCACCGCCGCCGCCGCGAAGAAGACCACCACGGCCGCCGCGACCAAGAAGACGGCCGCCGCCAAGAAGGCGACGACCACGGCTGCCGCCAAGAAGACCACGGCCACCGCCGCCAAGAAGGCGACCGCCACGGCCAAGAAGACGGCGCCGGCGAAGAAGACCGCCACCCGCAAGACCACCGCGCGCAAGACCTCGGCCAAGTAAGGTCCCGCGCGGGCTCGTCCCCCGGACGGCCTTCGGCTGGAGAGCCGCGGCAACCCCCTTTCCGCGAACAGCGGAGACCGGGCGCCGCGGCTCTTTCGGTTTCCGGGCGCTCGGTCAGGATTCGACGGCGCGCGGCGGCCGGGGGCTCCCGTGGAGGGTGGCTACCGCTCGGTGGGGTCGGGGAAGGTCTGCAGCGTCACGAAGACCACCCGGCGGGCCTCGCCGGTGCCCTCGGTGCGGATGCGCACCCGCTGGCCGGGGCGCAGCAGCCGCAGGCCGCCGGCGTCGAAGGCGGCCGCGTCGAACGGCACCGGGGTCCCGTCGTCGAGCAGCACGGAGCCGGCCCGGGTGGCGGGGTCGAAGGTGAACGCGGTGGCCTGCATGCGAGCAGCATAGCGATCGGGGTGCCGCGTCCCGCCGGTCGGGCGCGCCGTCAGACCTGCGCCAGGCGTGCGAACAACGCGCTGGTGTGCGGGCCGAGGCCGAGGGCCGCCGCCTCGCCGAGGTCCGTCCCGGTGTCGACGTCCCGGCGCACCGACTCGACGTCCGCCAGGCGCAGTTCGAGTGCCCCGCCGGCCGCGTGCCGGGCCCGGGAGCCCTCCCCGAAGGCGGGGGAGAGCGGCTGCCCGGGCGCGCAGGCGAGCAGGGTCGTGCCGAGGCCGGGGGAGTCGGGCAGGAAGGCCCGGCCGTCCGCCGGCACCGCGCCCAGCACCCGGGCGAGTTCGGCCGGGCGCAGGGCCGGCAGGTCCGCCGACAGGACGGCCAGCGGGGCGTGCGGGGCCAGCCGCCGGGCGGCCGAGGCGCCGTGCGCCAGCGCCGTGTTGAGGCCGCCGCCGGGCTCGTCGGAGACCACCAGGGCGCCCAGCCCGGCCAGTCGCTCGCCGGCCGTCGCGTCGCGGGTGACCACGAGGACACGGGCCACGCCCGGCGTGGCCAGCGCGGCCCGGACGGTGTCCAGGGCGAAGGAGAGCGCCAGGCCGGCGCGGTGCGGGCCGGCGTACGGGGCCAGTCTGCTCTTCGCCGTCGCGAGCGGTTTGAGCGGCAGTACCACCGACCAGTCGGCGGCGGGTGCGGCGGGCGCGACGGGCCCGCTGGGGCGTACGGTGTCCTGGGTCATCGGCGTCATTGTGACGCCGGTCGCGGAACCCCCGCCAGGCCGTCCGAGCTGTGCGGACGTGCGTTTGATCACGACCGCCGCGCGGGTTGGCGCGGCCGCTCGACAGTCGGTGAGCGGGCGGGCGAGACTGTTCCGCGCCCGGGACCCGGGCACCGGTCGCGCCGGTGCGGGGACCGGGAGGCTACGACCGCGGCACCCCACGTGCCGCATGTGATGAGAAGGAGCCTGGGGTGGCCCGCCGCTCGTACGCCAAGTTCGGCAACGCCGACTACGGCATCTGGTACCGCTTCGCGGCCGTGCTGGTGAAACCGGTGACGACCGCCCTGGTGAAGCCCGACTGGCGGGGCTGGGAGCACCTTCCCAAGGAAGGCGGCTTCATCGCCGCGGTGAACCACAATTCGATCATCGACCCGGTGATCTACGCGCACTGGCAGTACAACAGTGGACGCCCGCCGCGCATTCTCGGCAAGTCCTCGCTGTTCTCGATTCCGTTCATCGGATTCATGCTGCGCAAGACCGGTCAGATTCCGGTGTTCCGCGAGTCCACCGACGCCGCGCAGGCCTTCCGGGCCGCGATCGACGCCGTCAACGGCGGGCAGTGCGTGCAGTTCTACCCCGAGGGCACGCTCACCCGGGACCCGGACCTGTGGCCGATGACCGGCAAGAGCGGCGTCGCCCGGGTCGCGCTGATGACCGGCGCGCCGGTCATCCCGGTCGCGCACTGGGGAGCGCACGAGATCATCCCCCCGTACGGCCGAGCCGGTTACGGGAAGGGCAAGTTCAACCTCTTCCCGCGCCACCGGGTCGTCGTCGCGGCCGGGCCCGCGGTCGACCTGAGCAAGTACCGCGGTCAGGAACTCACCGCCCAGGTGCTGGCCGACGCGACCGAGGACATCATGGCCGCGATCACCGAGGTGCTCGCCGACATCCGCGGCGAGCAACCGCCCGCCGAGCGCTACGACATGCGCAAGGCCGCCCGGCAGCGGGCCGCCGCGGCGCTCGCCGAACGGCGCCGCGCCAAGGGCGAGAAGCCCGCCGACTCGGGTGAGGGGACCGGCCGGTGAGCCGCTGCGCCGTGATGGGGACCGGCTCCTGGGGCACCGCCTTCGCGATGGTGCTCGCCGACGCCGGCAGCGAGGTCGTGCTGTGGGCCCGCCGGCAGGAGCTCGCCGACGCCGTCAACACCACGCACGAGAACCCGGACTACCTTCCGGGTGTCCGGCTGCCCGACTCGGTGCGGGCCACCACCGACCCCGCCGAGGCGCTGGCCGGCGCCGACTTCGCGGTGCTCGTGGTGCCCTCGCAGACGCTGCGCGACAACCTGGCCGCCTGGGCGCCGCTGATCGAGCCGCAGACCGTGCTGGTGAGCCTGATGAAGGGCATCGAACTCGGCACCGCCAAGCGGATGAGCGAGGTGATCGAGGAGGTCACCAAGGTCGGCCCGGAGCGGGTCGCGGTGGTCAGCGGGCCGAACCTGGCCAAGGAGATCGCCAACAAGCAGCCCGCCGCCAGCGTGGTCGCCTGCGCCGACGAGGCGGTCGCCAAGCGGCTCCAGGCGGCCTGCCACACGCCGTACTTCCGTCCGTACACCAACACCGACGTGATCGGCTGCGAGCTCGGCGGCGCGGTCAAGAACGTGATCGGCCTGGCGGTCGGCATGGCGGCCGGCATGGGGCTGGGCGACAACACCAAGGCGACGCTGATCACCCGCGGGCTGGCCGAGACCACCCGGCTCGGCGAGGTGCTGGGCGCCGACCCGCACACCTTCGCGGGGCTCGCCGGGATGGGCGACCTGGTCGCCACCTGCTCCTCGCCGCTGTCGCGCAACAACACCTTCGGCATGAACCTCGGCCGGGGCATGTCGCTGGCCGAGACCATCGCGGCGACCCGGCAGACCGCGGAGGGCGTCAAGTCCTGCGAGTCGGTGCTCGACCTGGCCCGGCGCAGCGGGGTCGACATGCCGATCGTCGAGGCCGTGGTGGACGTGGTGCACAACGGGCGGCCGACCCAGGAGGCGCTGCGGGCGCTGATGTCGCGCTCGGCGAAGCCGGAGCGGCGCTGAGCTCCCGGGACGCGGACACCGCGTGCGGCGTGTCTCCGGAAAGCCGTTGACTTCCCGGAAACACGTCGCACGGTAGTCTCAAACCCGATATGAGCATCGAACAGTCCTCCCCGAACCCGTCCGCCCGCAAGCCGCGCGTCGCGCTGGTCTTCGGCGGCCGCAGCTCCGAGCACGCCATCTCGGTCTCCACCGCGGGCAGCGTGCTCACGTCGATCGACCGCGACAGGTACGACGTGCTGCCGATCGGCATCACGCACGAGGGCCGCTGGGCGCTGGTCAGCGACGAGCCGGCCCGCATGGCCATCACCGACGGCAAGCTGCCGGACGTCGCGAACGTCGCCGAGGCCGTGGACGGGCAGGTCGCGCTGCCGGTCTCGCCGGGCAGCCGCGAGGTGGTCCTCAGCGAGCCGGGAAGCGCCCCCAAGGCCCTCGGCGACGTCGACGTGGTGTTCCCGCTGCTGCACGGCCCCTGGGGCGAGGACGGCACCCTCCAGGGCCTGCTGGAGCTCTCCGGCGTGCCGTACGTCGGCAACGGCGTGCTGGCCAGCGCGGCCGGCATGGACAAGGAGTTCGCCAAGCGGATCCTCGCCTCGCACGGTCTGGGCGTCGGCCACTACACGATCGTCCGGCCGCGCGACTGGGAGACCGAGCAGGGCCGCGCCGACGTGCGCGAGCGGGCCGCCGCGCTGGGCCTGCCGCTGTTCGTGAAGCCCTGCCGGGCCGGCTCCAGCATCGGCATCACCAAGGTCAAGGACCTGGCCGAGCTGGACGCCGCGATCGAGGAGGCCCGCCGGCACGACCCCAAGCTGATCATCGAGGCGGGCGTGTCCGGCCGCGAGATCGAGTGCGGCGTGCTGGAGTTCGAGGACGGCCCGCGGGCCAGCGTGCCGGCCGAGGTGCTGGTCGGCGAGGGCTTCGACTTCTACGACTTCGAGGCCAAGTACATCGACTCCTCCGAGGTGCGGATCCCGGCGGCGCTGACCGCCGAGGAGACCGCGGAGATCCAGCGCCAGGCGGTGGCCGCGTTCGAGGCCTTCGGCTGCGAGGGGCTGGCCCGGGTGGACTTCTTCCTGCTGGAGGACGGCACCTGGATGATCAACGAGATCAACACCATGCCCGGCTTCACCCCGATCTCGGCCTACCCGAAGATGTGGGAGGCCAGCGGGGTCTCGTACCCGGAGCTGATCGACCGGCTGCTGCAGACCGCGCTGCGGCGCTCCACCGGGCTGCGCTAGCCGTACGGAGGGGGCGGGCCGGGAGCCCGCCCCCTCCCGCGGTCAGCCCGGGATGCGTTCAGCCCGGGATGTTGGCCTTGACCACCGGGGTCAGCGCGGCGGCCGGGTCGAAGGGGTTCTGCGCGGCGCCCTTCGGGACGGTCACCTCGACGTAGGCGGCCCGCATGGTCGTCACGAAGCGGTAGCCGCCGTCGTCGAGCTTCTGCGACCACCAGGTGACGTCGTCCACGGTCGGGGACCAGTCCGCGGCGTGCTCGCCGTTCAGCTCCTCCGGCCGTTCGACGCCGCAGCGCAGCACCGTCCGGGGCGCATCGCCCCAGGCGGCGACGTACGGCGAGGCGGGCGAGAGGTCCTGGCGCGGGCGCCCGAGCAACTCCTGCGGGAGCGCGGCCGCGAGCGCGCGGCAGTGCTCGGCCGCCCGGCCGGTGGGCCGCGGCGCTTCGACGTCCGAGGCGGTCGAACTCCACGAGCCGAGCAGCGCCACGACCGCGCAGGTCAGCGCGACCGGCGGGGCCAGCCAGCGGACCGGCGCCGGAAGGCCGGCCAGCGCCTTGGGGATGCGGAGTTCTCGGGCCACCCGCCGATGGTAGCCGGGGTCTACAGATTGACCACGGGGCAGGTGAGGGTGCGGGTGATGCCCTCCACCTTCTGGACCTTCGCCACCACCATCCGGCCGAGGTCGTCGATGGTGTCCGCCTCGGCCTTGACGATCACGTCGTACGGGCCGGTGACGTCCTCGGCGGTGATCACGCCGTTGATCGCGGAGATGGTCTGCGCGACGGCGGTGGCCTTGCCCACCTCGGTCTGGATCAGGATGTACGCCTGTACCACGGGGACCTCCGGGGGCCGGTTACGGGGATCGCCGCCGTGATCACCCGGCCGGGCAAGAGGTCGGGATCGGGCTCACCGGCAGTCTGATCACCACGCTACCGCGCAGCGGGCCGGGGAGGGAGACCCGCGCGCCCCCGAAGGGCGTACGCTGCGCGCGGGGGAGCGCGACGGGGGTCGGATTTCGGACGAGAACGCGAGAGGACGGCAGATGCAGGGGACCGTGGGCGAGCTGGGCGAGTTCGGCCTCATCAGGGAGCTGACCGCCCGGGTACCGCTCACCGACGCGGTCGACCTCGGCCCGGGTGACGACGCCGCGGTGGTGAAGGCTCCGGACGGCCGGGTGGTGGCCACCACCGACGTGCTGATCGAGAACCGGCACTTCCGCCGGGACTGGTCGACCGCCTACGACGTGGGCCGCAAGGCCGCCGCACAGAACCTCGCCGACGTGGCCGCGATGGGCGCGGTGCCGACCGCGATACTGCTCGGGCTGGTCGCCCCCGCCGACCTGCCGA
This sequence comes from Streptomyces rubellomurinus, assembly GCF_000961885.1. Lineage (GTDB taxonomy): Bacteria > Actinomycetota > Actinomycetes > Streptomycetales > Streptomycetaceae > Kitasatospora > Kitasatospora rubellomurina. The sequence continues at coordinate 20,043 of NZ_JZKH01000082.1, read as the reverse complement.
CCACCTGGGCGACCGAGCTGATGGACGGGCTGCGCGACGAGTGCCAGGTCGCCGGGGCGACGGTGGTCGGCGGCGACGTGGTGCGCGGCGACACCATCACGCTGGCCATCACGGCGCTGGGCGACCTCCAGGGGCGCGCGGCGGTGACGCGCTCCGGCGCGCAGGTCGGAGACGTGGTCGCGGTGACCGGCTGGCTCGGCTGGTCGGCGGCCGGACTGACCGTGCTGCAGCGCGGGTTCCGCTCCCCGCGGGCCTTCGTCGAGGCGCACCGCCGGCCCGAGCCGCCGTACCACGCGGGCCCGGCCGCCGCCGAGTTGGGCGCGACCTCGATGATCGACGTGAGCGACGGACTGGTCGCGGACCTCGGCCACGTGGCCCGGGCCAGCGAGGTGGACATCGACCTGAAGGCCGCCGACTTCGACGTCCCGGCGCAGATGGCCGACATCGGGCAGGCGGTCGGGGTCGACCCGCTGGTGTGGGTGCTCTCCGGCGGGGAGGACCACGCGATCGTGGCGACCTTCCCGCGCGGGGCCCAACTCCCGGCCCGCTGGCGGGTGGTGGGCGAGGTCACCGGCCGCCCCACCGGCCGTCGCAGCGGCCGGGTGACGGTGGACGGCGCGCCCTGGGACCGGGTCGGCGGCTGGGACCACTTCGCGGAGTGACGCGCGGACCGGGCCGGGCGCGGGAGGCCGCGGCGGCCGCCGGCCCGGACCGGCGTACGGAGTACGGCTGATGGGCGGTGGACACCGGTACGGCGCGTGACGCTCCGGGCGTGCGGGGACGGGCTTCGCGGGTGCGGAATGCGTAGGCTTGCGGCATCCGAGCCCGCCCGCCGTCCGGCGCCGGCGGCCGAACCACTGCGAGCGGAGCCCGCCACACATGCGCATCGGTGTCCTGACCAGCGGCGGCGACTGCCCCGGCCTGAACGCGGTCATCCGCTCGGTGGTGCACCGGGGCACCGACGTGCACGGCGACGAGATCGTCGGCATCGAGGACGGCTTCCTCGGCCTGATCGAGGGCCGTGCCCGGCCCGTCTCGCACGACGACGTCACCGGCCTGCTCACCCTCGGCGGCACCATCCTCGGCTCGGCCCGGGTGCGGCGCGAGCGGATCGCCTGGGCGGTGGACAACGCGAAGGCGCTCGCCCGGAACATCGGCATCGACGCGCTGATCGCGATCGGCGGCGAGGGCACGCTGACCGCGGCCAAGCAGTTCAGCGACGCCGGGCTGCCGGTGGTCGGCGTGCCGAAGACCATCGACAACGACATCGACGCCACCGACGTCACCTTCGGCTTCGACACCGCGGTGCACGTGGCGACCGAGGCGATCGACCGGCTGAAGACCACCGCCGAGTCCCACCAGCGCGTCATGGTCGTCGAGTTGATGGGCCGTCACACCGGCTGGATCACCCTCACCGCGGGCATGGCCGGCGGCGCCCACGGCATCCTGATCCCGGAGAAGCCCTTCGACATCGAGGCGGTCGCCCGGATAATCGAGGACCGCTTCGCGCGCGGCAAGAAGTTCGCCATCATCGCCGTCGCCGAGGGCGCGGCGCCCGTCCCCGGCACCATGCGCTTCGACCACGGCGACGTCGACCAGTACGGCCACCGCACCTTCGGCGGGATCGGCAACCGGCTCGCCCACGAGCTGGAGGACCTGCTCGGCAAGGAGGCCCGCCCGGTCATCCTCGGCCACGTCCAGCGCGGCGGCACCCCGACCGCCCGGGACCGGGTGCTCGCCACCCGCTTCGGCTGGCACGCGGTGGAGGCCGTCCACCAGGGCGCGTTCGGGCACTTCACCGCGCTGCGCCGGACCGGCATCGAGCTGCTGCCGATCGGCGTCGCGGTGACCCGGCTGAAGACGGTGCCGGAGCAGCGCTGGGCGGAGTCCGAGGCGGTGCTCTGAGGCCGCACGGGTAGGTTGGGGCCCATGTCCTCCACCGCACCTCCCCGCGTGCTCACCGTGGCCGGCTCCGACTCCGGCGGCGGCGCCGGCATCCAGGCCGACCTCAAGGCGATGCTCGCCCTCGGCGTCCACGGCATGAGCGTGATCACCGCCGTCACCGCGCAGAACTCGCTCGGCGTCCAGGGCTACTGGGAACTGCCCGCCGAGGCCGTCCGGGCGCAGTTCCGCAGCGTGGTCGACGACATCGGGGTTCAGGCCGTGAAGACCGGCATGCTCGCCTCGATCGAACTCGTCGAGACCGTCTCCGAGCTGCTCGCCGGGGTGGACGCCCCGGTCGTGGTCGACCCGGTCGGCGTCTCCAAGCACGGCGACGCGCTGCTGGCCGCCGAGGCCGTGGCCACCGTCCGGGAGAAGCTGCTGCCGGTCGCCACCCTGGCCACGCCCAACCTGCACGAGGTGACGCAACTCACCGGCCGCACCGTCGAGGACGAGACGCGGATGCTGGACGCCGCCAAGGCGCTGCTCGACCTGGGCCCGCGCTGGGTGCTGGTCAAGGGCGGGCACCTGGAGGGCGAGGCCGCCGACCTGCTGTACGGCGGGCCGGGGGAGGAGCACTGGTACCGGGCGCCGCGCTACGACAACCGGCACACCCACGGCACCGGCTGCACGCTGGCCAGCGCGATCGCGGCCGGGTTGGCCAAGGGCGAGGCACTGCCCGAGGCGGTCGGCTCGGCCAAGGAGTACATCACCGGCGCGATCGCCGGCGGCTTCGCCCTGGGTGCCGGGATCGGCCCGGTCGACCACGCCTGGCGCTGGCGCTGACCACCCCCGTGCCGGGCGGCTCCGCGGACCCGCCCGGCACGGACGGCGAGTTCACCGTCGCGGAGCGTGGCCGCACGCGGAAAACAGTGAAGCCGGTCCGCCCGAGGACGAACCGGCTTCACTGGAGGACCGGCATGCCGGTCTGCGCGTCAGCGCGAGACCTTACCGGCCTTGATGCACGAGGTGCAGACGTTGAGCCGCTTCGGCGTCCGCCCAACCACAGCGCGCACCGTCTGGATGTTGGGGTTCCAACGACGGGAGGTACGGCGGTGCGAGTGGGAGATGCTGTTGCCGAAGCCCGGCCCCTTGCCGCAGACGTCGCAGTTGGCAGCCACAGGAGTCACTCCAAGACTTCAGATCATTTACGTTCGACAACCCCGGCGAACCAACGGAGCACTCGCGTGAACCGGATCGGATCGAGGGGTGCGCCCGGATTGTTCCAGGCAACCGGGAGAGCATACAACGGCTGCTCCCGTCCCACGAAACTACCATGACCGGCCGAGTGATCGCTCCGGGGCCGCGGACCGGGGCGGCCCTCCCCGGCCCCCGATAACCTGCCGGTATCACCCCTCGATCACCCCTCGCCGTTCACCCATGGGCCATCGCGGCGTCCCATCCGGAGGAGACCTGGTGCTGCACACGCTCGACGCCCCGGCCGTGCGCACCTGGTGCCAGCTCGCCCTGCGCGCGCTCGGCCAGGCGCGCGAGGAGATCGACGCGCTCAACGTGTACCCCGTCCCGGACGGCGACACCGGCACCAACCTGTACCTGACCGTCGAGTCCGCCGCCGCCGAGGTGGAGAGCCGCTTCGCCGATCCCGCCGCCCGGCCGGCCCCCGGGCTCGCCGAAGCCGTCCGGGCGATGGCCCGCGGCGCGCTGGTCGGCGCCCGCGGCAACTCCGGGGTGATCCTCGCCCAGTGGCTGCGCGGCACCGCCGAGACGCTCGCCGAGGGCGGCGGCGGTGCCGCGCAGCTGCGGGCCGCCCTCCAGCGGGCCGCCGACTCCGCCTACCAGGCCGTCGCGGAGCCCGTCGAGGGCACCCTGCTGACCGTCGCCCGGGTCGCCGCCCGGGAGGCCGTCCGGGCCGGGGACGGGCTCGCGCAGGTCGCCGACACCGCCTACCGGGCCGCCCGGGACGCGCTGCGGCACACCCCCGAACAACTCGCCGTGCTGGCCGAGAACGGCGTCGTGGACGCCGGCGGGCGCGGCCTGGTGGCCGTCCTCGGCGCGCTCGCCGACGCCGTCGCCGGGCAGCAGCCGATGGGGCCGGTCGCGCTGCGCGGGGACGTGGTGGCCGGCTGCGAGACGCACGTGCGGCCGCCCGGGCCCGGCCACCCCGCCTTCGAGGTCATCTACCTGTTGGACGCGCCCGACGAGGCCCTGCCCGCGCTGCGGGCGCGGCTCGGCGCGCTCGGCGACTCCCTGGTGGTCGGCGGCGGCGACGGGCTGTGGAACGTCCACGTGCACGTCGACGACGCGGGCGCCGCCGTGGAGGCCGGCGTCGAGGCCGGGCGCCCGCACCAGATCCGGATCACCCACTTCGCCGAGGCCGCCGCCCGGGCCGGCACCGCCGCCGAGCGCGGCGAACGCGAGGAGCGCGCCCGCGCGGTGCTCTCCGTGGTCTCCGGCGAGGGCCTGGCCGAGCTGTGCGAGCAGGCCGGCGCCGTCGTGCTGCACGCCGACCCGGACCGCCGCCCGGCCAGCGCCGAACTCGCCGCCGCCGTCCGCCGGTCCGCCGCCCGCGAGGTCGTCCTGCTGCTCAACGACCCCGAACTGCGCGCCGCCGCCGGGGCCGCCGCCGACCAGCTGCGCGAGGAGGGCGTGCGGATCGCCGTCCTGCCCACCCGCTCGCCGGTGCAGGGGCTCGCGGCGCTGGCCGTGCACGAGGGCGGCCGCCGCTTCGACGAGGACGTGGTCGCCATGACCTCCGCGGCCGGCGCCACCCGCTACGCCGAACTCGCCGTCGCCGAGGGGGAGTCCTGGACGATGGCCGGCGTCTGCCAGGCCGGGGACGTGCTCGGCCTGATCGACGGGGACGTCGCGGTGATCGGCACCGGGCTGGAGGAGGTCGGCGCCAGCGTGCTGGACCGGATGCTCGGCGCGGGCGGCGAACTCGTCACCCTCGTCCTCGGCGAGGGCGCCGACCGGGCGCTCGCCGACCGGCTGGTCGCGCACGTGCGGCACCGGCGGCCCGAGGTGGACGCGGCGGTCTTCCACGGCGGGCAGGAGTCGGCGCCGCTGCTCATCGGGGTGGAGTAGCCCTCGGTTTGTCGGCCCCGTGGTGTAAACAGGAGCGTTGATGGGCGCTCTCGATGAACCACTGACCAAGCTGGTCGGCGACCGCACCGCGAAGGTGCTCGCCGACAGCCTCAAGCTGCGCACGGTCGGCGACCTGCTGCACCACTACCCGCGGCGCTACGTCGAGCGCGGCCAGCTCACCAGCCTGGACGAGCTGGAGATCGACGAGCACGTCACCGTCCTGGCCCGGATCGAGAAGGTCACCCTGATCCCGTTCCGCGGCCGCAAGGGCGACCGGCTGGAGGTCGTCGTCACCGACGGCCGCAGCCGGCTCTCGCTGGTCTTCTTCAACCAGGGCTGGCGGCAGAAGGAGCTCAAGGCCGGCGCCCAGGGCCTGTTCGCGGGCAAGGTCGGCGTCTTCAACCGCACCCGCCAGCTGGTCTCGCCGGACTACCAGCTCCTCGACGAGGACGCCGGGTCCGATGCCGCCCGGCAGTTCGCCGGCCGGCTCATCCCGGTGTACGGCGCCAGCGCGCAGATGCCCAGCTGGAAGCTGTCGCTCTGCGTCGAGATGGCCCTCGACTCGTACCTGGCCAAGGTCGGCGAGCCGCTGCCCGCCGAACTGCGCGAGCGGCACGAGCTGATCCTGCTGCCCGAGGCGCTGGAGCTGATCCACCGCCCGCGCGGCCAGGCCGACCGCGAGCGCGCCCAGAGCCGGCTGCGCTGGGACGAGGCCTTCGTCCTGCAGGTCGCGCTCGCCCGGCGCCGGGCCGCCGACTCCGCCCTGCCCGCCAAGCCGCGCCGGGCCCGGGACGGCGGCCTGCTGGACGCCTTCGACGCCCGGCTGCCGTTCACCCTCACCGAGGGCCAGCGGAAGGTCTCCGCCGAGATCGCCGCCGACCTGGCCACCGAGCACCCGATGCACCGCCTCCTCCAGGGCGAGGTCGGCTCGGGCAAGACGCTGGTCGCGCTGCGCGCCATGCTGGCCGTGGTCGACGCCGGCGGCCAGGCCGTGCTGCTGGCGCCCACCGAGGTGCTGGCGCAGCAGCACCACCGCTCGATCGTCGAGATGATGGGCGACCTCGCCGAGGGCGGCATGCTCGGCGGCTCCGACCTCGGCACCCGGGTGGTGCTGCTGACCGGCTCGATGGGCGTCCCGGCCCGCCGCCAGGCGCTGCTCGACATGGCCTGCGGGGACGCCGGGATCGCGATCGGCACGCACGCGCTGATCGAGGACAAGGTGCAGTTCCAGGACCTCGGCCTGGTCGTGGTCGACGAGCAGCACCGCTTCGGCGTCGAGCAGCGGGACGCGCTGCGCGCCAAGGGCGAGCAGCCGCCGCACCTGCTGGTGATGACCGCGACCCCGATCCCGCGCACCGTCGCGATGACGGTCTTCGGGGACCTGGAGACCTCCGTCCTGGACCAGCTGCCGGCCGGCCGCTCGCCGATCTCCACCCACGTCGTCCCGGCGCTGGAGAAGCCCAACTTCCTCACCCGGGCCTGGGAGCGCGTCCGCGAGGAGGTCGGCAAGGGCCACCAGGCGTACGTGGTCTGCCCCCGGATCGGGGACGAGGAGCCGGCCGCCGACCCGAAGGCGAAGAAGAAGCGCAAGCCGGCCGAGGAGGACTTCGAGGACGTCGCCGACCTCGGCGCCGCGAGCGACGAACGGCGGCCCCCGCTCTCGGTGGTGGAGACCGCCGAGCAGCTCCTGAAGGGCCCGCTGAGCGGCCTGCGGGTGGAGATCCTGCACGGCCGGCTGGCCCCGGAGGCCAAGGACGAGGTGATGCGCCGGTTCACGGCCGGCGAGGTCGACGTGCTGGTCGCCACCACCGTCATCGAGGTCGGCGTCAACGTCCCCAACTCCACCGCGATGGTCATCATGGACGCCGACCGCTTCGGCGTCTCCCAACTCCACCAGCTGCGCGGCCGGGTGGGCCGCGGCACTGCCCCGGGCCTGTGCCTGCTGGTCAGCGAGATGCCCGCCGGCAGCGCCGCCCGGGCCCGGCTGGACGCGGTGGCCGGGACGCTGGACGGCTTCGAGCTGTCCCGGATCGACCTCGAACAGCGCCGCGAGGGCGACGTGCTGGGCCAGGCGCAGTCCGGGGTGAAGTCCTCGCTCAAGGTCCTCTCGGTGCTGCAGGACGAGGAGGTCATCCTCACCGCCCGGACGGAGGCCACCCGGCTGGTCGCCGAGGACCCGGAGCTGGCCGCGCACCCGGAGCTGCGCACCGCCCTGGAGAGCCTGCTCGACGAGGACCGCGCGGCCTACATGGAGAAGGGCTGAGCGGGCCCTCCGGGCCCCTCCTGGCCCGGGAATTGTCAGACCCCCACGAGAGAATGAAGGTGTTCAGGACGCACCCTCAAGGTGCGTACCTGGCGCGACACTTGGGGGTCCTGCCATGGCATTCCGTCATCTCAACGAGCTCCCGCTGGGCGACAAGGTCTTCCGGATCGAACTCGCCAGCGACGACGACCGCGAGGTCACCCTCACCCTGACCGGCTGGCGCGAGGGGGCGGCCGCCGCGCCGCTCGCCTCGGGCAAGCTCCGCCTGCCGGTCGAGGACGTCGCCTCGCTGCGGATCGCGCTCAACCGCGCGCTGCGGGCGCTGGCGATCGTCGCCGACGTCTCCGAGCCCATCCCCGACCGTGACGTGCTGCGCGAGCTGTACCCCGGCCACGGCGCCCCCTGGGTGCCGCAGCACGAGGAGGAGCTGGTCCGGCGGTTCCACGAGGGCGAGACCGTCGCCCGGATCGCCGCCCGCTTCGGCCGCACGCCCGACTCCGTCCGCACCAAGCTGCGCGAGCTCGGGCACGACCCGCGCCGCCCCGAGTTCTGCCCGCCCGACGGCTGCCTGTCCTGGTCCCGCTACGCCTCGCCGGCCCTGCTCGGCGCCGCGATCCCGGCCCAGGGCGCGGGCTCCGAGGCGAGCTGACCACCTGAGCGGGCGGGTGCGGCCCCCGGGCCGTCACCCGCCCGCTCGGCGTGAGCGCGGTGCGGTGGTCGGGATAGCGTGGTCGGGCAGCGACGAAAGGACCTCCCACCACCATGACCCGCGTGATCGCCGGGGCGGCCGGCGGCCGCCGGCTGGCCGTACCGCCCGGCCGGGGCACCCGCCCGACCTCCGACAAGGCCCGTGAGGCGATGTTCTCCACCCTGGAGGCACTGCACGGCACCCTGCACGGGGTCCGGATGCTGGACCTGTTCGGCGGCTCGGGCGCGGTCGGCCTGGAGGCGCTGTCGCGCGGCGCCGGGCACGTCCTGCTGGTGGAGGCGGACGGCCAGGCGGCCCGGGTGATCCGGGAGAACGTCCGCACGATCGGCCTGCCGGGCGCCGAGGTCCGGGCGGCCAAGGCGGAGAAGGTGATCGCCGGGCCGGCCCCGGAGACCCCGTACGACCTGGCGTTCCTCGATCCGCCGTACGCCGTGACGGACGAGGAGCTGCGCGAGATGCTGATCACACTCCTCGCTGGGGGCTGGCTCGCGGCGGACGCACTCGTCACCGTGGAGCGGAGCACCCGCGGGGGAGCGTTCGACTGGCCCGAGGGTTTCGAGGAGTTGCGCTCCCGCCGCTACGGCGAGGGCACGCTCTGGTACGGTCGCGCCGCCGCCGCGGCCGGTGATCACGAGTAACGGGCCGCGGCCCGCAGCAGCCGTCACCCCACGAGGGAGCACACACGCCATGCGTCGAGCCGTCTGTCCCGGTTCGTTCGACCCGATCCACAACGGCCACCTCGACATCGTCGAGCGCGCCTCGAAGCTGTACGACGTGGTGCACGTCGCGGTCCTGGTGAACCCGAACAAGCAGGGCATGTTCAGCATCGCGGAGCGGATCGGCCTGATCGAGGAGGTCACCGCGGAGTTCGGCAACGTGGTGGTCGAGTCGCACCAGGGCCTGCTGGTGGACTACTGCCGCGAGCGCGACATCCCGGCGATCGTCAAGGGCCTGCGCGCGGTCAGCGACTTCGACTACGAGCTGCAGATGGCGCACATGAACAACGGCCTGACCGGCGTGGAGACGCTGTTCCTGCCGACCTCGCCGACGTACAGCTTCCTCTCCTCGACGCTGGCCAAGGAGGTCGCCTCGTACGGCGGCGACGTCTCGCACCTGCTGCCCGCGACGGTGCACCGCCGGCTGGTCGAGCGGATCGCGGAGCGCAAGGCCCAGCAGTAGGCGCTGCGCGCCCTTTTCTGCTGGTTCGTCATGGTTCGTCCGGTAGCGGGGGGACCGTGCGGACCGCGGTGTTGTGACCTCGCCGCGCGGGGGCCGTACAGTCTGTACTCCTGCCCTGCGGTGAGGTCCACCGCGCCGGGCCTGCCTCCGCCGGAGAAGTCGGGCGGCACACGGAAAGACGAAGCCCCGTGGACGTGCAGAACCAGGTCGACGAGATCGTGGCGGCGGTCGAGAGCGCCCGCTCGATGCCGATGTCGGCCTCCTGCGTGGTGAACCGGGCCGAGCTGATCGGCCTGCTCAACGACCTCAAGGCGGCGCTGCCCGCCGAACTCGCCCAGGCCCAGTCGGTGATGGCCGACCACGGCCAGCTGGTGGCGGACGCCCAGGCGGAGGCCGAGCGGATCATCCAGGGCGCGCACGCCGAGCGCGGCTCGCTGATCTCCGACACCGAGGTGGTGCGCCGCGCGCAGGCCGAGGCCGACCGGATCCTCGCCGAGGCCCGCGCCGAGGTCGAGGCCCAGCGCGCCGAGGCCGACGACTACGTGGACAGCAAGCTCGCCAACTTCGAGGTCGTGCTGACCAAGACGCTCGGCGCGGTCGGCCGCGGCCGGACCAAGCTGCGCGGCGACGCCGGCGTCTTCGAGGCCGAGTACGACGGCGAGGGCGACGGCGAGGAGTTCAAGCCGCAGCGGACCAGCCCGAGCCCGGAGGTCGACGAGTACGTCGACGTGAAGCTCGCCACGCTGGAGACCGTGCTCGGCGCCACCCTGGAGGCGGTCGGCAAGGGCCGCGACAAGCTGCTCGGCAAGCGGCCGATCGACGACCTGGGCGCCTACCTGGCGGCCGCCGACGAGGCCCAGCAGGCCAAGGAGCGGGCCGAGGCGGTGGCCGCGGGCTTCGCCGAGGACCCGGACGGCAGGGACATCGCCTGGTACCGCGAGGACGTCCCGCAGCAGCAGACCTGGCCGGAGCAGACCCCGGCCGCGGCCGGCTGGCAGGCCCAGGGCGCCGACCAGTACGCGGCCGCCCAGCAGGGCGTCCAGCAGCCGGGCGTCCAGTACGCCGAGGTGTACGGCGGCGGCTTCGACCCGGCGGCCGGCCACGGCGACCCGTACCAGGCCCAGTGGGCCCAGCAGCAGGGCGGCTACCCGCAGCAGCCGGACTACCAGGGCCAGCAGCAGCACGACGGCTACGCCTACCCGCAGCAGCAGGGCGGCTACGGGGCCCAGCAGTACGACGGCTACGGCTACCAGCAGCAGCCCCAGCAGCAGCCGCCGCAGCCCGCGCTGCCCCCGGCCCTGCCGCACCAGCAGCAGCAGGGGCTGGACGAGACCAGCTTCTTCGACACCAGCATGATCGACATGACCCGGCTCCGGGAGCTCGGCGGGCGCTGAGCGCCCGCGGCCGAGCCTCCCCGGGGCCTCCCCGGGGTCTCCCAGCAGGTCTCCCGAGGTGCCCGAACGGGACCGAAGTTGGGCCTGGCGGGAGACTCGGGTAGTCTGACCACTCCGGCATCCCCATGTCCGGCTGTCGGCTTGCCCTCGCGGCGCCGAGCCACAGGCCGACCGACTGGGGGAGCCCCTCGATCGATTCCCATGGAAGTCAGGACACCTTGAACCGCCTCGACCACCGCGACCCCCTCGTGTTCGACACGCACGAGCTCGGTCGGCGTCCGGGCGCCATGCGCAAGGTGAGCCGGACCCTGGAGGCCCCCGAGGGCCTGGGGATCATCGACGTGATCGGGGTCCCGGAGAAGAGCGAGATCGAGCTGGAACTCCGCCTGGAGTCCGTGGTCGAGGGCGTGCTGGTCACCGGCACCGCCGAGGCCCGGGTCGAGGGCGAGTGCGTCCGGTGCCTGGAGCCCGTCGACTTCGACATCGACGTGGACTTCCAGGAGCTGTACTACTACCCGGAGTCCGACGAGCGCCACCGCGCCGCGGCGACCGGGGCCGACGACCTCGACGAGGACGCGGAAGAAGAGACTTACCGCCTGGAGGGCGACTACTTCGACCTCCAGCCGGTGCTGCGTGACGCGGTGGTGCTCGCACTGCCGCTGCAGCCGGTGTGCCAGGAAGACTGCCTGGGCCTGTGCTCCGAGTGCGGAGCGCGCCTGAGCGACGACCCGGCGCACCACCACGACGCCGCCGACCCCCGGTGGGCGGCTCTGCAGGGACTCTCCGCCGCCCCCGGCGACGAGGGTGACGAGAACAAGGACAGCGACACCCGTGAGGGTCTCGCCGAGAACCAGGAGAAGTAGCCGTGGCTGTTCCGAAGCGGAAGATGTCGCGCAGCAACACGCGCCACCGCCGGTCCAACTGGAAGGCCGTCGTTCCGGCCCTCGTGGCGTGCGACCGCTGCCACGAGCCGAAGCTGGGCCACATCGCGTGCCCGAGCTGCGGCACGTACAACCGTCGCCAGGTCCTCTCGGTCTGATCGGCGGGGTGTACGGATCGATGTCGGACGGTAACTCCACCCGCAAGGCATCCGGTGCCTCGAAGGGTTCTTCGGGCAACGGCAAGGCCGGCGGGCCGGCTTCGACCGAATACGACGTTCTGGAAGGGCGCCTCGGGTACACGCTCGAGCGCGCCCTTCTGGTACGTGCCCTGACCCACCGCTCGTACGCGTACGAGAACGGTGGTCTGCCCACCAACGAGCGCCTGGAGTTCCTCGGCGACTCGGTGCTGGGCCTCGTGGTGACCGACACCCTCTACCGCGTCCACCCGGACGTCCCGGAGGGCACGCTCGCCAAGCTGCGCGCCGCGGTGGTCAACTCCCGCGCGCTCGCGGACGTCGGCCGCGGCCTCGAACTCGGCGCGTTCATCCGGCTCGGCAAGGGCGAGGAGGGCACCGGCGGCCGCGACAAGTCGTCGATCCTCGCGGACACCGTCGAGGCCGTGATCGGGGCCGTCTACCTCGACCGCGGTCTGGAGGCGGCGACCGAGTTCGTCCACCGGCTGTTCGACCCGCTGATCGAGGAGTCCTCTCAGCTCGGCGCCGGCCTGGACTGGAAGACCAGCCTGCAGGAGCTCACCGCCTCGGTGGGCATCGGCGTGCCCGAGTACGTGGTCATGGAGTCCGGTCCGGACCACGAGAAGACCTTCACCGCGGCGGCCCGGGTCGCCGGCGAGGACTTCGGCAGCGGCGTCGGCCGCTCGAAGAAGGAAGCCGAACAGAAGGCCGCCGAGAGCGCCTGGCGCGCGATCAAGGAGAAGTACGCCGACCGGCTGCCCGCGGGCAGTTGATCGCGAAGTAGCCTGTCCTCCTGCCGGTTTCTTCTCGCAGGAGGACAGTTTCCGTGCCCGAACTCCCCGAGGTCGAGGTCGTCCGCCGAGGTCTGGCCAGCTGGGTCGCCGGCCGGACGGTCGCCGACGTCCAGGTGCTGCACCCGCGCGCCGTGCGCCGCCAGCCGGCCGGCGCCGCCGACTTCACGGCCCGGCTGACCGGCACCGTCCTCGGCGCCGCCCAGCGCCGCGGCAAGTACCTCTGGGTGCCGCTGAGCGGCTCCGGGGCGGGATTCTCGCTGATCGGCCACCTCGGGATGAGCGGCCAACTCCTCGTCCAGGACCCGACCGCGCCGGACGAGACCCACCTGCGCGTCCGGCTGCGCTTCACCGACGGCGGTCGCGAGCTGCGCTTCGTCGACCAGCGGACCTTCGGCGGCCTGGCCGTCGAGGAGGCCGAGGAGGGTGACCCGGAGGGCACGCCCGTCTCGATCGCGCACATCGCCCGCGACCCGCTCGACCCGCGCTTCGACGACGGGGCCTTCGCGGCCGCGCTGCGCGCCAGGCGCACCACGGTCAAGCGCGCGCTGCTCGACCAGACCCTGATCAGCGGCGTCGGCAACATCTACGCCGACGAGGCGCTGTGGCGCTCCAGGCTGCACTACGACCGGCCGACCGCCACCCTCACCCGCCCGCAGGCCGCCCTGCTGCTGGCCAACGCCCGCGAGGTGATGACCGCCGCGCTCGCGGTCGGCGGGACCAGCTTCGACAGCCTGTACGTCAACGTGAACGGCGAGAGCGGCTACTTCTCCCGGGACCTGGACGCCTACGGCCGCGAGCACGAGCCCTGCCGCCGCTGCGGCACCCCGATCCGCCGGGCCGCCTGGATGAACCGCTCCAGCTACTTCTGCCCCCGCTGCCAGCGCGTGCCGCGCACCCGCAGCGGGGGCTGAAAGCGCCCGGAGCGCGCGCTACTTGTGCGCGAGCTCGGGGTGGTCGGCGGCCGGCTCGGCGGGCCCGCCGTGGCCCTCCTGGCCGAAGTAGGCGACGCCGACCGCGGAGACCACCGCGAGCAGGAACCCGACCACGCCGAGCCAGGCGAGGCCGGACTTGGAGGAGTCGCCGAGCCAGATCACCCCGACCGCGCCGGGCAGCACCGTCTCGCCGACCACCAGCGCGGCCGTCGCACCGTTCACCGAGCCGATCTGCAGCGCCACGGTGTGCACGTACATGCCGCCGAGGCCGCCGACCAGGACGGCGTACAGCGCCGGGTCGGAGAGCAGCGGGCCGAGCTCGAACGGGGAGACGCCGTTCAGGACGCGCACGCCGACGCCCAGCGCGCCGAAGCCGAGGCCGGAGAGCAGACCGGCGAGGATCGCGCCGTTGGCGCCCATCCGCCGCACCAGCAGGCCGCCGCCGACCAGCAGCACGGTGATCGAGATCAGCAGCCACCAGTGGAAGGACATGTCCGCGTGGTGGCCGCCCTCCGGGCCGGCCGAGACGGCCAGCAGCACCAGCGCCGAGCACAGCACGCCGATCGAGGCCCACTCCAGCTGCTTGAGCCGGATGCCCAGCAGCTTGATGCTGAGCACCGCGGTGATCACCAGGTTGGCGCTGATGATGGTCTGGGAGAGGAACAGCGGCAGCAGCCGGGCGGCGAGCGCGCCCAGCGCGAAGCCGATCAGATCGAGCACCGTGCCGATCATGAACTCCCAGGTCACGGCGGCCTTGGCGGTCGAGGAGAGGCTGGGCCCGCCGTGCTCGGTGGTCGAGGTGGTGACGCCCTTGGCGGCCTCCTCGCGGGCGGACCGGCGGGAGCCGACGGCCTGCAGGACCGAGCCGGTGCCGTAGCAGGCGGAGGCCGCCACGGCGGTGACGAGGCCGATGATCACCGGGTGCTCCGATCGGGAGAAGGGTCAAGAACAGGTAATGGGCGACGAGTACGGGGACCACTATGCCCGGTCGCGCGGTACGGTCGGCACACACCCCGTGCCGCTCCCCAGCCGCCCCCGGACCGCTTCCGGACCGCTTCCGGTTCCGCGCCGGGCCCGCCGGGACGTACGTCCGGGAGTTCGTGGCGGTTCCCGCGCCCGGCCGCCTCAGGGGGGAATCGGGGAAACATCATCCCCGGGAAGGGGAGCCGACCCGGCGGACGGCGGGGAATCCCCTCATCACCAGTATGCGAAGGGTATGGCGTGCTTCGACGCCGCTCGCGGTAGCGTCGGGGGCATGAGAACCCTTGCACGACGTACCCGGGGCGCCGGGCCACTTGCCCTGGTGGCGGCGCTGCTCGGGGTGATGCTCCTGCTGGCGCCCTCGGCCTCGGCCGCCGGCGGCCTGAGCGACGCGGCGGCCACCCTGAAGAAGGGGCAGGTCTACGTCGCCCCGCAGATGCAGGACCGCTTCAGCCAGGCCCAGGCGGACGCGCTGACCAAGAAGATCGAGAAGGCCGACAAGCCGATCTTCATCGCGGTCGTCCCGGACGCCGCCAACAAGGACACCGTCCTCACGGACCTGCGCACCCTGGTGGGCATTGACGGCGTCTACGGCGTCTGGCGGGGCAGCAGCGGCTTCATGGCCCGCTCCGACCGCGGCGCGATGGCCGCCGGCGCCGCGGACCGGATCGGCAGCGCGGTCGGCCGCGCCGACAAGGGCGACATCAACGCCACCCTGAACGACTTCGTCGACCAGGCCGCCCCGCAGACCAAGGGCACCGGGGTCAACCACAGCACCTCGATCGCCTGGGTGATCATCCCGATCGTGCTGGTCGCGCTGGCCGGCGCCGGCGTCTTCTTCCTCTTCCGCCGCGCCAAGAAGCGCAAGGAGGAGAAGGCCCGTGCCGAGCTGGAGCAGTTGCGCCGCGTCGTCGACGAGGACATCACCGCCTTCGGCACCGAGCTGGAGCGGCTCGACTTCAACCCGCGCGCGGCGGACGCCGACGACGCGCAGCGCGCCGACTACAGCAGCGCCCTGGACTCGTACGAGAAGTCCAAGCGGCTGATGGACGAGGCGAAGAAGCCCGAGGACGTCAAGCAGGTCACCGAGGCGATCGAGGACGGCCGGTTCCAGCTGGCCACCCTGGCCGCCCGGCGGGACAAGCGCCCGCTGCCCGAGCGTCGCCCCCCGTGCTTCATGGACCCGCGGCACGGCCCGTCCGTCAAGGACGTCGACTGGGCCCCGGCCGGCGGCGCCGCCCGCTCCGTCCCGGTCTGCCAGGCCGACGCGGACCGGGTCGCGGCCGGCCTCGACCCGGCGGTCCGCACCGTCGACACCGAGTACGGCCCGCAGCCGTACTGGAACGCCGGCCCGGCCTACGCGCCGTACGCGGGCGGCTACTACAGCGGCTTCGGCGGCGGCCTGCTGCCCGGCCTGCTGGTCGGCACCATGCTCGGCTCGATGATGAGCACCCCGGCCTACGCCGCGGCGCCGATGATGGACGGCCACCACGGCGGCTACCAGGACCAGTACGAGGGCGGCGACTACACCGGCGCCGACTTCAACGCCTCGGACTTCAGCGGCAGCGACTGGAGCGGCGGCGGCGACTTCGGCGGCGGTGGCGACGACTGGTGACGTCGTGCTGACCCGCGCCTGACCCGCGCCTGACCCGCGCCTGACCCGCGCACGACCGTACGGCCCCGCCGGTTCCTCCGGCGGGGCCGTACGCCGTCCCGGGGCGGGCCGGGCGACGCGGTTTGAGAAGGCAACCCGGTGTGGCAGGCTGGCACCGTGACCTCCGACACCCCGACCGCCCGGCCGCCCGCCGCCGTTCCCGGGCGGCCCTGCTCGATGGCGGCGGCGCTGCAGGTGGTCGGCGAGAAGTGGGCCCTGCTGGCCGTCCGCGAGCTGTTCTTCGGCAACCACCGCTTCGACCGGATCGCCCGCAACACCGGCGCGCCCCGCGACCGGCTGACCGCGCGGCTGCGGGCCCTGGAGGAGGCGGGCGTGGTCGAGCGCCGCCCGTACAGCGAGCGGCCGCCGCGCTACGAGTACCACCTCACCGAGGCGGGCCGGGACCTCGCCCCGGTCGCGCAGGCGCTGCGCACCTGGGGCGACCGCTGGCTGGTGCCCGAGTCGCCGCTGACCTTCACGCACCAGCCCGAGGGCGGGGAGCCGCACCCGTACGAGCCGGTCTTCGTCTGCCGCACCTGCGGGCAGCGGGCCCGGCGCGGCGAGCTGCACACCGAGGTGCACACGCCGGGCTGGGCGGTCGAGGGGCCCGTCGAGCCCTGACCGAGGTGCGGCATCTAAGGTCGTTGCATGCACGGTCGCGAAGCCCACAGTGAGGAACCGGTCCGGGTCACCGCCTGGGTCCGGGGGAAGGTCCAGCAGGTCGGCTTCCGCTGGTGGACCAGGGCGCGGGCGCTGGAGATCGGCCTGACCGGCTACGCGAGCAACCTCGGCGACGGCCGGGTGCAGGTGGTGGCCGAGGGGCAGGCCGCCGACTGCGAGCAGCTGCTGGCGCTGCTGCGCGGCCCGGACACGCCCGGGAACGTGACCGGCGTGACGGAGATCTGGACGGCGGTCGGCGCCGGTTATCCGGGCTTCGAGATCCGCTGACCCGCTGGTCGCCGCCCCCACGCGAATCCGTGCGCAACGAACGGTGTCATGAGGTTGCCATCCGGGCAGACTCGTGGTTGACTCCGCATCGACGATGATCCACGAGTACGAGGGTGGACCGGCCCGAGACCGCCAGGCGTGACCACACCGCCAGGCAGGTGACAGGGGCGCGGTAGCGTGCGGTGATCGTGTTGACCCGTACCGTCTTTGGTGAGACGCTGGAAGCCCGCGCACACGACCGCGTTCTCCCGGCCGGCGCATGCCCTCGTGAGCCCAGCTCACGGTGGTTGTGCCGGGTGCCCAGTCGGCACTTCCGGTAGCGGATCGCGCGTGCGTCCCCCTTCCCCCTAGACCTGTACCGTTCCGGTTCGGTCACTCAGCGTGGAGGACCATTCATCATGGCAAAGGCGCTTCTCGGGTACGTCGGCGGCCCCGACCCGCGAATGCTCTCCGAGATGCGACGGCTGCAGCAGCGCGTCCAGGACCTGGAGGCCGAACTTCTTCGGATGCAGGCTGAGAACGACGCTCTCACCGCTGTCGCTGACGAGCACTCGCTGCTCAACAGCATCGATCTGGACCAGCGGGAGCCGGCTCTCACCTGAGCCCCGCCCCGGTCCATCGCAGGTCGACGCAGCTGTGCACTGAGCCGCCCCGAAAGGGACGCAGCTTTGCAAGGGACGCCCGGATACGGCGTCCCTTCGTCGTGTCCGGGGGCCGGGCGGGTCGCTCGCCGGGGATACAGTCGGTCCCTGCCGTGAGCGAACGAGGAGACCGACCGCGTGCACCTGAAGAGTCTGACGCTGCGCGGGTTCAAGTCCTTCGCCTCCAGCACCACCCTGCGCTTCGAACCGGGCATCACCTGCGTGGTCGGCCCGAACGGCTCCGGCAAGTCGAACGTCGTGGACGCGCTGTCCTGGGTGATGGGCGAGCAGGGCGCCAAGTCCCTGCGCGGCGGCAAGATGGAGGACGTCATCTTCGCCGGGACGAGCGGGCGCCCCCCGCTCGGCCGCGCCGAGGTCAGCCTCACCATCGACAACGGTGACGGCGCCCTGCCGATCGACTACGCCGAGGTGACCATCACCCGGACGATGTTCCGCAACGGCGGCAGCGAGTACGCGCTCAACGGCGAGACCTGCCGCCTGCTGGACATCCAGGAACTGCTCTCCGACTCGGGCATCGGCCGCGAGATGCACGTCATCGTCGGCCAGGGCCGGCTCGACTCCGTCCTGCACGCCGACCCGATGGGCCGGCGCGCCTTCATCGAGGAGGCCGCCGGCGTCCTCAAGCACCGCAAGCGCAAGGAGAAGGCGCTGCGGAAGCTGGACGCGATGCAGGCCAATCTCAACCGCGTCCAGGACCTGGTGGGCGAACTGCGCCGCCAGCTCGGACCGCTCGGCCGGCAGGCCCGGATCGCCCGCCGGGCCGCCGGCATCCAGGCCGACCTGCGCGACGCCCGGCTGCGGCTGCTCGCCGACGACCTGCTCACCCTGCGCCGGGCCGTCGAGGCCGAGGTCGCCGACGAGCTGGCGCTGCGGCTGCGCCGCACCACCGTCGAACAGGAACTGGCCCGCGCGGTGCAGCGGGAGTCGGTGCTGGAGGCGCAGGTGCAGCGGCTCGGCCCCAGCCTGGAGAGCGCCCGGCAGACCTGGTACCGGCTCTCCGCGCTCGCCGAACGCACCCGCGGCACCATCGGACTGGCCGAGGCCCGGGCCCGGCACGCCGCCGCCGGGGGCGGGGCCGAGGAGCGGCGCGGCCGCGACCCCGAGGAGCTGGAACGGGAGGCCGCCCGGGTCCGCGAGGAGGAGGCCGCGCTCACCGAGGCGCTGGAGGAGGCGCAGTACGCGCTGGCCGAGGCGGTCGAGCGGAAGCACGAGCTGGAACGCGACCTGGCCGCCGAGGACCGCCGGCTGCGGGACGCCGCCCGGGCCATCGCCGACCGCCGGGAGGGCCTGGCCCGACTCCAGGGGCAGGCCGCCGCCGCCCGGTCCAGGGCCGCCGCCGCCGAGGCCGAGACCGGCCGGCTCGCCGAGGCCCGGGACGAGGCGCTGCTGCGGGCCCGGGCCGCCCAGGACGAGTACGAGCAGCTGGACGCGCAGGTCGACGGCGGCTCCGGCGGGGGCGCGGAGGAGGCCGAGGCCGAGCTCCGGGCGGCCCGCGAACGGCTCGCCGAGCTGGAGCGGGACCTGGCCGCCGCCCGGGAGGCGGCCGGCGCCGCCGAACGCGAGCGGGCCGGGCTGACCGCGCGGCACGAGGCGCTCTCGCTCGGCCTGCGCCGCAAGGACGGCACCGGTGCCCTGCTGGACGCGGGGGAGCGGCTGACCGGGCTGCTCGGCCCGGCCGCCGCGCTGCTGCGGATCGAGGCCGGGTGCGAGGTGCCGGTCGCCGCGGCGCTCGGCGCGGCTGCCGACGCGGTGGCCGTCGCCTCGCCCGCCGCGGCCGCCGAGGCGCTGCGGCTGCTGCGCGCCGAGGACGCCGGCCGGGCCGCGCTGCTGGTCGCCGGGGCGCCCGACGTCCCGTACGCGATCGGCGCGTTGCCGGAGGGCGCCCGGTGGGCGGCCGAACTGGTCGACGGGCCGGTCGAGTTGACCGCCGCGCTGCGGGGCCTGCTGGCCGGCGTCGCCGTCGTCGGCACGCTGGACGAGGCGCTGGCGCTGGTCGCCGGACACCCCGGGCTCGCCGCCGTCACCGCGGACGGCGACCGGCTGGGCGCCGGCTTCGCGCACGGCGGCTCCGGCGGCGCGCCGAGCCTGCTGGAGACCCGGGCGGCGGTGGACGAGGCGGCCCGGGCGATCGACGAACTCGCCGTCCGCTGCGCCGAATCGGCCGAGCGGTTGGCCGAACTCACCGCGCTGCGCCGGGCGTCGGCCGCCGAGCTGGAGCGGCTCGCCGAGCAGCGGCGGCAGGCCGAGCGGGCGCGGGCCGAGGTCGCGGGCGCGCTCGGCCGGCTCGGCGGGCAGGCCCGCGCCGCCGCCGGCGAGGCCGAGCGGCTGTCCGCCGCGGCCGCGCGGGCCGAGCAGGGCCTGGCCGAACTGCTCGCCGCCGCCGAGGAGTCGGCCGAGCGGCTGGCCGTCGCGCAGGAGTCGGCCGAGGCGGGCGAGGACGAGCCGGACCAGGCCGAGCAGCAGCGC
>NZ_JZKH01000081.1 GCF_000961885.1 Streptomyces rubellomurinus | reverse complement strand
GTCCGGTGGTGGCTTCAACCGTGACCGTGACGACCGCGGTGGCTTCCGTCGCGACGACCGTCCGTCCGGTGGCGGTTTCAACCGTGACCGTGACGACCGTGGCGGCTTCCGCCGTGACGACCGTCCGCAGGGCGGTGGCTTCCGCCGTGACGACCGTCCGCAGGGCGGCTTCCGCCGCGACGACCGCGATGACCGTCCGCGTCGCGACGACCGCCCCCAGGGTGGCGGCTTCAACCGCGACCGTGACGACCGTGGCGGCTTCCGCCGTGACGACCGTCCGCACGGTGGCGGTTTCCGTCGCGATGACCGTCCGCAGGGCGGCTTCCGCCGCGACGACCGCGACGAGCGTCCGCGTCGCGACGACCGTCCGTTCCGCGACCGTGACGACCGCCAGGGTGGCGGCTTCCGTCGCGATGACCGTCCGCAGGGTGGCGGGTTCCGTCGTGACGACCGTCCGTCCGGTGGTGGCTTCAACCGTGACCGTGACGACCGTGGCGGCTTCCGCCGCGACGACCGCCCCCAGGGCGGTGGCTTCCGCCGGGACGACCGTCCGCAGGGCGGCTACCGTCGCGACGACCGCCAGGGTGGCGGCTACCGGCGTGACGACCGCCGCGACGACCGCCGTGACGACCGCGGCGGCTACCGCCGGGACCAGCAGGACGACCGCCGGGGCAACTACGAGCCGGTCAAGCGCCTGCCGATCCCCGAGGACGTCACCGGCTTCGAGATCGACGCGGACGTGCGCCAGGAGCTCAAGAGCCTGCCCAAGACCCTCGCCGACGACGTCGCCCGCAACCTGGTGATGGTCGCCCGCCTGCTCGACAGCGAGCCGGAGGAGGCCTACCAGTACTCGCGCGTCGCGCTCCGCCTGGCCTCCCGCGTGGCCGCGGTCCGCGAGGCGGCCGGTTTCGCCTCGTACATGACGCAGCGTTACTCCGAGGCGCTGACCGAGTTCCGCGCCGCCCGCCGGATGACCGGCCGGGCCGACCTGTGGCCCGTGATGGCCGACTGCGAGCGCGGCCTGGGCCGCCCCGAGCGCGCGCTGGCGATGGCCGGCGAGCCCGAGGTGAAGCAGCTGGACAAGGCCGGCCAGGTCGAGATGCGTCTGGTGGCCGCCGGTGCCCGCACCGACATGGAGCAGTTCGACGCCGCCGTCGTGACCCTGCAGAGCCCGGAGCTGGCGTCCAGCACCGTGCACGCCTGGACGGCGCGCCTGCGTTACGCCTACGCCGAGGCGCTGATCGCCGCCGGCCGGGCCGACGAGGCCCGCGAGTGGTTCGCCAAGGCCGCCGAGGCGGACACGGACGGCAGCACCAACGCCTCGGAGCGGCTGGCCGAGATCGACGGTGTGGAGTTCACCGACGCGCTCGACCCCGAGCTGGAGGACGACGCGGCCGAGCAGGACGAGGCCCCCGCGAAGAAGCGCAGCGGCGACGTCGCCGACGACCGCGTGATCTTCGAGGACGAGGAGGACGTCGAGGAGTTCTACGACGAGGACGACCTCGAGATCGACGAGGACTTCGACGGCGTGGTCCCCGAGCGCGCCCAGGACGCCAAGTCGGACGACGCCAAGTCCGACGAGGTCAAGTCCGACGAGGTCAAGGCGGAGGACGCCAAGTCCGAGGCCTGAGCGCCCGCGTAGCAGGACGTAGTACGCCGTGAGGCCCTGCCGCTCCCCGGATTTTCCGGAGCGGTAGGGCCTCACTGCGTCCGGGGCGGGCCCGGAGGGGGGTGCCGAGGGGGATCAGCCCAGTTCGAGGTTGCGCAGCACCAGCCCGGTGGCCGGCTTCGGCCCGAAGGACGTGGACTTGCGCGGCATGGTGACGCCCTGTTCGGCGAGCCGGCGCACCACGCTCTCGCGCACCGGGTGCAGCAGGACGGCGGTGCCGCCGGTGCGGGCGGCCTCGCGTTCGGCGGCGGCGGCGGTGTGCAGGTAGCCGATGTCGTCGGGGCCGTCCGGGACGTTCCAGGTGCGGTCGAGCAGGGTGGCGTGCAGGACGGTGGCGTCCAGGTGGCGCCACTCCTCGGGTCGGTCGTGCGGGACGGTCTCGTCGAGCAGGCTCTCCTCGGGCTCGCTGAGCAGCCAGAAGACGCCGTCCCCGCCGGTGAGGACGAAGCCGTTGCCGCCGTGCCGCTTCTGCTCGGCGAGGGCCTGGAGGGCGGCGGTCAGCGGGCCGGGGACCTCCTTGACCTTCCAGTGGTCGCCGAGCCGGTTCAGCGCCTCGGCGATCGGCAGCCGGTAGAGCACCCGGTGGATGGCGCGGACCCGCAGCGGGTAGCGGGCGGTGTCGACGAGCAGCACCAGACCGCGGTCCCAGGGGCTGCGCGGCAGGTGGCGGTGCTCGCGCTGGAGCCGCAGGTACATCGCCCAGCGGTGGTGGCCGTCCGCGATGAGCGCCCGGCAGGTGGCCAGGTCGCGGCGGATCTCGGCGAGGTCGGCGGGGTCGGTGACGGCCCAGAGCCGGTGGTGGGTGCCGTCGCTGGTGGCGGTGGCCAGCAGCGGTTCGCCCTGGACCGTCCGCTCGAGGACGCCGGAGGCGCCGCCGTTGCCGCGGTAGGTGAGCAGCAGCGGTTCGAGGTTGGCCCGGGTGGTGCGCATCAGGCCGACCCGGTCGGCGACCGGGCGCGGCATGACGTCCTCGTGGGGGAGGACGACGCCGACCTCGGGCCCGCTGACCGCGAGCGCGCCGATCAGCCCGCGCTGGAGCAGTTCGGGGGTGTCGGCGGTGGCGGGCACCCGTTGCTCGTAGACGTAGAGCGCGGGCTCGGGGTCGGCGGCGAGGACGCCCTCGCGCTGCCAGGCGGCGAGCAGCCGGGCGGCGTGCCGGTACCGGGTGTCGCGGTCGGGGCGGTCCCCGGCGTCCTCGGGCTCGGGCCTGGGGAGGATCAGCCGGACGATGTTGTGCGGGTCGGCGGTCTCCAGGTCGAGGCGGCGCCCGGGGTCGACCACGTCGTACGGCGGTGACGTCACGGCGGCGAGCGTGCCGACCCGGTCGGGGTCGTAGCGCAGGCCGCGGAACGGGTACAGGGACAGGCCTGCGGTGGCGACGTGCCCGGGATCGCCGGGGCCGCCCTCGGGAGTCTCGACTCCGTCATCTGCACTGGGTGTGCTCATTCTGGGCATCGTAATCGGGTACGCGTTGTTGAGAGATCGGAATGTCCGCCCGGATTCGACCGGGGGGCGTGCGACCGAGGGCGAGGTACGGCGTGGACGACGGTCAGGAGCGGGCGGGGGGCGGGCCGGAGGAGACGGTCGGCGCGGTGCCGGTGCCGGCGCAGAGCCGCGCCGGGGAGCCGGCCGGTGACGTGTACGAGTGGTTCCGCCGGGGCGGGAAGCTGCTGGCGCAGGGCAACCCGGCGGCGGCCGAGCAGCTGCTGGCCCGGGCGGCGGCGGTCGAGCCGCACTCGCGCAGCATCCGGGAGACGCTGGCGCGCGCCCAGTTCGACGCCGGTTCGTACGCGGCGGCGCTGGAGAACTTCCGGGCCGTGGCACTGGCCGATCCCTCGGACGACTACGCTCAGTTCGGGTGGGGCGTCGCGGCGGCCCGGCTGGGCGACTTCGAGACGTCCGTCGAGCACCTGGCGCTGGCCGTGGCGATGCGGCCGGAGACGGACCACTACCGGGCCGCGCTGCGGCAGTCCCGGGCCACTCTGGCGGCCCGTGCCGGGGCGTTCGGCCCGCTGCTGCCGGGGGCGCCCGGGTACCTGGAGCCCCCGGCGGGCTCCGACCGGGCCGGGGCGGGCGACGAGGCGCCGTGACCGGCCGGCGGTGAACGACGCAGAGCCAACGACGCGACGACCGACGCAACGACCCGAAGCAACGAACGACGCAGTGAACGAGGTAGCGAAGGCATGACCGAGACGGCCACCCCCGTGCGACGCACCGCCCCCGGCGGCAGCGCCGCCCCGCTGACCGAGGCGTACGACACGGCGCTGCTGGACCTGGACGGCGTGGTCTACGCGGGCGCGCACGCGATCGAGCACGCCGTGCCCTCGCTGGACGCGGCCCGGGCGGCGGGGATGCGGCTCGCGTACGTGACCAACAACGCCTCGCGGCCGCCCCGGGTGGTGGCCGAGCACCTGACCGAGCTGGGCGTGCCGGCCGAGCCGGACGACGTGATCAACTCGGCGCAGGCGGCCGCCCGGGTGGTCGCCGAGAAGGTGCCGGCCGGGGCGAAGGTGCTGGTCGTGGGCGGCGCCGGCCTGGTGGAGGCGCTGGCCGAGCACGGTCTGGTGGCCGTCCGCTCGCTCGCCGAGGAGCCGCTGGCGGTGGTCCAGGGCTTCGATCCCTCGGTGGGCTGGGCGCAGCTGGCCGAGGCCTCGTACGCGGTACAGAGCGGGCTGCCGTGGGTGGCGTCGAACACCGACATGACGGTCCCGAGGTCCGAGGGCATCGCGCCCGGCAACGGGACGCTGGTCGCGGCGGTGCGGGCGGCCACCGGCGTGGAGCCGGAGGTGGCGGGCAAGCCGCTGCCGCCGATGCACCGGGAAACGATTCTGCGGACCGGCGCGCGGCGGCCGCTGGTGGTCGGCGATCGGCTGGACACCGACATCGAGGGCGCGTTCAACGGCGGCGTGGACAGCCTGCTGGTGTTCACCGGGGTGACCACGCCGGCCGAGCTGCTGGCGGCGCCGGTCGAGCACCGGCCCACCTACCTGGCGGCGGACCTGCGCGGCCTGCTGGTCGCGCACCCCGGGGTGACGGCGGCGGGCGGCGGCTTCGCCTGCGGCGGCTGGACGGCGGTGGCCGAGGGCGGCGCGCTGCGGGTGGTCGGCGCGGGGGACCGCTGGGACGGCCTGCGGGCGCTGTGCGCGGCGGCCTGGACGGCGCTGGACGCGGACGGTTCGCCGGTGGACGGCGGCAAAGCGCTGGCCGAGCTGGGGTTCTGAGCCTGGGGTTCCAAGTCCGGGGCTCTGGGTTCGGGGTACCGGGCTTGGGGTTCTGAGCTCAGAGCAGGGTGCGCAGCCGCAGCAGGTCGCGGAAGCCGGCCTCGAGCCGGACCCGCCCGCTCGCCCAGGCGGAGGCGAAGTTGAGCTCGCCGCCGACCAGGGCGAGCAGGTCGTCGCTGGCCATGGTGAGCCGTATCTCGGCCTTCTCGGCGGGGGCACCGGGAGCGGAGACGACGTCCTGGATGCGGCCGTCGCGCAGGCGGCCGGTGAAGGTCAGGTCGAGGTCGGTGATCCGGCAGCTGAGCGAGCGGTCGAGGGCGGCGGCCTTGCGGACGTCCCCGGTGGACTTCGCCATGTTCCGGCTGAGCTGTTCCAGCGCCTCGCGGCATTCCTCGGCGTCGGCCATGGCGGTGTGTCCATCCCCGGTGGTGGCGGTCCTGACTGCGGGGCCACGGTACCGCAGGCCGTCATTGGCGGTAGCGTCGTCAGTGGAACGGCCCGGAGCGGGCCCGGAACGGCCCGGAACGGCCCGGGTACCGCAGGGCGACGGAGCGACGCGCGCAGGCGCTAAGGAGGCACCCGGATGCTGCCGAGGACGGTGCGGGGAGCGGTGGCGGTGGCCGCCGTGGTGGTGGAGGAGGTCGGCAAGCGGGTCGTCGGGACGGCGGCCGCGGTCCTGGAGAAGACCGGGGTCGACGTCGCCGAGGTCGAGCGCCGCCTGGGCGGGCAGTTCCCGCCGTCCGCCGAGAAGCTGCAGGCGCTGGCCGGCGAGGCGCTCACGGCCGGGCGGGCCGGGGTGGACCTGGCGGTCGGGGTGGCGCGCGGCGAGGTCGAGAAGGTCTTCGAGAAGGTCGGCGACCAGGTGACCAAGGTGGGCGTGGTGCTGGCCTACCTGGAGAACAAGCTGAGCGACCTCGAAGGGGAGCAGGCTCCGGAGGCCGGGCCCGAGCCGGACGCGAACGCCTACGCGGACCTGTACGCCGATCCGTACGCGAGCCGGTACGCGGCCGAGGGGGCGGACATGGAGCCCGCGCCGGCGCCCCGGGCGGACGAGCTGTTCGGGCGCGGCTGGGAGCGGGACGCGGACGAGTGGGCGGAGCAGCAGGTGCCGGCGGAGCCGATAGCGGCCGAGCGGGTGGAGGTGGACGAGCCGGTCGAGGTCGACCCGCCCGTCGCGCCGGTGAAGCGGGCGCCCGTGAAGAAGGCGCTGGCGAAGAAGGCCGCCGTGAAGAAGGCCGCCGTGAAGAAGGCCGCCGCGAAGAAGACGGCTGCGAAGAAGACGGCCGCGAGCACGACGACCGCGAGGACGACGGCCGCAGCGAAGAAGACGGCGGCGCAGCAGGCGGCGACGGCGAAGAAGACCACGACGAAGAAGACCACCGTCCGCAAGGCCACCAGCCGGAAGCAGCCCGATGTCCGTGACGAGTGAGCCCGCCGGCACCGCCGGGGAAGCCGCCGGGCCCGTCCAGCAGGTCGGGCCGCTCGGCGTCGAACTGACCCCGACCGGCCACCCGGTGGTGGACGCCGGGCTGGTCCGGCTGGAGGCGTTGGACGGGGTGCCGGCCGAGGCACACGTCGCGGTGTACGAAGATGTTCACCAGCGGCTCGCCGACACGCTGGCCGCGCTCGACCAGGAATGATCCGTAGGACCCGTAGGAGCTGAAGCACCAGTGGCAGTGGCACGACGCCGACTCGACGCGGAGCTGGTCCGCCGCAAGCTGGCCCGGTCGCGGGAGCACGCGTCCGAGCTGATCGCGGCCGGCCGGGTGACGGTCGGCGGCACCACCGCGACCAAGCCGGCCACCCAGGTGGAGACCTCGGCGGCCGTCGTGGTGGCCAAGGACGACAACGACCCCGACTACGTCTCGCGCGGCGGCCACAAGCTGGCCGGGGCGTTCGCGGCCTTCGTGCCGCAGGGCCTGGTGGTCGAGGGCCGCCGGGCGCTGGACGCGGGCGCCTCCACCGGCGGCTTCACCGACGTGCTGCTGCGCGCCGGCGCGGCCCACGTGCTGGCGGTGGACGTCGGCTACGGGCAGCTCGCCTGGTCGCTGCAGAGCGACGAGCGGGTGACGGTGATGGACCGCACCAACGTCCGCGAGCTGACCCCGGAGCTGATCGGCGGCACGCTCGTCGACCTGGTGGTCGGCGACCTGTCCTTCATCTCGCTCGGCCTGGTGCTGCCGGCGCTCGCCTCCTGCGCGGCCCAGGACGCGGACCTGGTGATGATGGTCAAGCCGCAGTTCGAGATCGGCAAGGAGCGGCTGGGCAGCGGCGGCGTGGTGCGCAGCCCGCAGCTGCGCGCCGAGATGGTGCGCCAGGTCGCCGGGCAGGCGTGGGAGCTGGGGTTGGGCGTGCGCGCCGTCACCGCGAGCCCCCTGCCGGGCCCGTCCGGGAACGTCGAGTACTTCCTCTGGCTGCGCCGGGACGCCCCGCAGCTGGACCCCGCGGAGGCGGACCGGGCCGTGGCGGAGGGGCCTCGGTAGGCTCCTCTGCGGGCGTCCGGTCCGTCATGCTGGGTGACGCGACCGCACCGGGGCCGAGGGGTGACCCGGCGAGGCGTAGGGAGAGGGCAGCGGCATGAGCGATGAAGAGCGCACGGTCTTCCTGATCGCGCACACCGGCCGGGAGGCGGCGCTGCGCAGCGTCGAGGCGCTGGTGCACGGGCTGCTGAAGGCGGGCATCCGGATCAGACTGCTCGCCTCCGAGGCGGTCGGGCTGGACCTGCCGGACGGCGTCGAGAAGGTGGCCGAGGGGCCGGGTGCGGCGGACGGCTGCGAGCTGATCCTGGTCGCCGGCGGCGACGGCACGCTGCTGCGCGGGGCCGAACTGGCGCGCTCGCACGGGCTGCCGATGCTCGGGATCAACCTGGGCCGGGTCGGCTTCCTGGCGGAGGCCGAGCGGGACGACCTGGCCGTGGTGGTCGAGCGGGTGGTCGAGGCCGACTACGAGGTCGAGGAGCGGATGACGATCGACGTGATCGTCCGCACCAACGGCGATGTGGTGCACCGGGACTGGGCGCTGAACGAGGCGTCGATCGAGAAGGCCTCCCGGGAGCGGATGCTGGAGGTGGTGACCGAGGTGGACGGCCGTCCGGTCTCCAACTTCGGTTGCGACGGGGTGGTGTGCGCGACGCCGACCGGCTCCACCGCGTACGCGTTCTCCGGCGGCGGGCCGGTGGTGTGGCCGGAGGTGGAGGCGCTGCTGATGGTGCCGATCTCCGCGCACGCGCTGTTCGCCCGCCCGCTGGTGACCTCGCCGGATTCGGTGCTGGCCGTCGAGGTGCAGCCGAAGACCCCGCACGGGGTGCTGTGGTGCGACGGGCGGCGCTCGGTCGAACTGCCCGCCGGCGCGCGGGTGGAGGTGCGCCGGGGGCAGACGCCGGTGCGGCTGGCCAGACTGCACCGGGCGCCGTTCACCGACCGGCTGGTCGCCAAGTTCGCGCTGCCGGTGACGGGTTGGCGCGGGCGCTCCAACACGCACCACTGACAGGCTGGTTGACGGGTCGCCGGGCGGCCGGCCGGGTGTCAGGCCGCCGGCGTCAGACCGCCAGCGGCTGCGCCTCGTCGGCCGGGCCGAGCCGCCCGCCGGCCGTCACGCCGGCGGCCAGCGCGGCCAGCCGGTCGACGGCGTCCGGCACGGCCGGGGCGGGCACCGTGAACGGGATGCGGATGTGGTGCTCGAACGCGCCGTCCGAGCCGAACCGGTTGCCCGCGGCGATCCGGATCCCGGCCTGTTCGCCGGCCTGCGCCAGCGCCGCGCCGGACAGGGTGCCGGTGGACACCCACAGCGAGAGGCCGCCGGGCGGCGTCCGGAAGCTCCAGCCGGGCAGCCGCTCGGGCAGTTCCGCGGCGAAGGCGTGGGCGGTGGCGCGCAGCCGGTCCAGCTGGTGGGCCCGCACCTCGGGGAGCGGGTCGCCGAGCAGCTCGGCGGCGATCAGCTGCTCCAGCACCGGGGTGCCGACGTCGCTGTAGACCCGCTCGGTGGCCAGCCGGCGCACCAGCGAGGGCGCGGCCCGTACCCAGCCGATCCGCAGGCCGCCCCAGAGCAGCTTGCCGGCCGAGCCCACGGTGACCACCTGGGCGGCCCGGTCCAGCGCGGCCATGGGCCGCGGCAGCGGCTCGGACTCCGGGACGCCCCAGGCGAGTTCGGCGGTGGTCTCGTCGACCAGGACGACGCTTCCGGCGGCCCGGGCGGCGGCCAGCAGCTCGCGGCGCTGCTCCTCGGGGATCAGCGTGCCGGTCGGGTTGTGGAAGTCCGGCATGACGTAGGCGGCCTTGGGGGCGGCGCCGCGCAGCACGTGGCGCCACTCGTCGAGGTCCCAGGCGGGGACGGGGGCGAGGGTGTTCGGCACCGGGACCAGCCGGGCGCCGGTGATCCGCAGGGCCTGCAGGGTGTGCGCGTAGCTGGGCGCCTCGACGGCGACCCGGTCGCCGCGGCCGATCAGCACCCGCTGGACCAGGTGCAGGCCGCCCATCGCGCCGGTGGTGATCAGGATCTGGTCGGGGGTGGTGGGCAGCCCGCGCTCGGTGTAGCGGCGGGCGACGGCCTCGCGCAGCACCGGGACGCCGGTGGGGTAGTGGCCGTGTCCGGCGGCGTAGTACGGCAGCTGCTCGACGGCCCGGGCGGCGGCGGCGCCGACCCAGGGCTGCGGGGCGGGCAGCGCGGCCACGCCGAGGTCGAGGGTGCGGCCCTGCTCGTGCGGCGGGACGGGGTGCAGGGCGTCCCCGGGCGGCGGGGCGCCCTCGGGCAGGGCGGTCCAGCTGCCGGAGCCGCGGCGGCTGTGCAGGTAGCCGTCGCCGCGCAGGGTCTCGTACGCGGTGGCGACGGTGGTGCGGCTCAGGTCGAGGGCGGCGGCCAGTTCGCGTTCGGCGGGCAGCCGGGCGCCCACCGGCAGCCGGCCCTCGGTGACCAGCAGCCGGATCTGCCCGGCGAGGGTGCGGTAGGCGGGGCGGCGGGCGGTGGCGGGCTCGGGGAGCCGGGCGGTCGCGAGCAGCCGGGCGAGCGTCGGGGGTGTGACGGTGGTGTGCCAGTCGGCCATGGCGCAGGCTCTTCCAGTCCACTTGCTCGGGATTGGCCCTGGAGCGGGCCGCTTTGGCCTCCTCATCATGGCAGGGCGGCCTTCGAGTCCGCCACCACCGGGCCGCCCCCGGGGTGCAGTACCACCGCGGGAGCACCAGTTGGCCAGCACGACCACGCCACGACCGACCACCCCTCCATCCGCCCCCCGAGCCGCCCGGCCGGGCCTCGCCGTCCGCGTGCTCGGCGACACCCACCTCCTCGGCCGCCGCTCCGCCCAGCTCTTCGTCGGCCTGGCCGTGTACGGCGTCAGCATGGCGCTGATGCTCCGCTCCGGCCTCGGCCTCGACCCCTGGGACGTCCTCCACCAGGGCCTGCAGCGCAGCCTCGGCCTCTCGGTCGGCGCCTGGGTGACCCTCTGCGGCGCCTTGGTGCTGCTGCTGTGGATCCCGCTGCGCCAGCGCCCGGGCCTGGGCACCGTCGCCAACGTGCTGCTGATCGGCGCGGCCATGGACCTCACCCTGCGGCTGTTCGACGGCCCGCAGGGCTGGCCCGCCCGGATCGCGCTGATGGCCGGCGCGATCGTGCTCAACGCCGTGGCCACCGGTCTCTACATCGGCGCCCGCTTCGGCCCCGGCCCGCGCGACGGCCTGATGACCGGCCTGCACCGGCGCACCGGCCGTTCGCTGCGGCTGATCCGCACCGGCATCGAGGTGGCGGTGCTCGCGGTCGGCATCCTGCTCGGCGGCACCGCCGGGGTCGGCACCGTCGCGTACGCGCTGGCCATCGGCCCGCTGGTGCAGGTGTTCCTGCCCTGGTTGACCGTCCCCGGCCCGGCGCAAACGCCCCGGAAGGGATGAACTTCCGGGCACGGAGTTGCCGCGCGCCGTTGCCGCTCGTCGCGCGCCGGGGGTGGAACCTCGTAAGGTCGTCTCCGTGTTGGACGAGATGCGGATACGGGATCTTGGGGTCATCGACGACGCGGTGGTCGAACTCGCCCCCGGCTTCACCGCCGTGACCGGCGAGACCGGTGCAGGCAAGACCATGGTCGTGACCAGCCTCGGCCTGCTGCTCGGCGGCCGCGCCGACCCGGGCCTGGTGCGCAACGGCACCGGGCGCGCCGTGGTCGAGGGCCGGCTGGAACTGCCCGCCGACTCCCCGGTCGCGGCCCGCGCGATCGAGGCGGGCGCCGAACTGGACGACGGCGCGCTGCTGGTCAGCCGCACCGTCTCGGCGGAGGGCCGCTCGCGGGCGTACGTCGGCGGCCGGGCCGTCCCGGTCGGCCTGCTCGCCGAGCTCGGCGAGGACCTGATCGCCGTGCACGGCCAGACCGACCAGCAGCGGCTGCTGCGCCCGGCCCGCCAGCGCGGCGCCCTGGACCGCTACGCGGGCGAGGCGGTGGCCGAGCCGCTGGCCCGCTACCGGGAGACCTACCGCGCCCTGCGCGAGGTCGCGGCCACCCTGGAGGAGCTGACCACCCGGGCCCGCGAGCGCGCCCAGGAGGCCGACCTGCTGCGCTTCGGCCTGGACGAGGTCGCCGCCGCCGAGCCCGTCGCCGGGGAGGACGCCGAGCTGGCCGCCGAGGCCGAGCGGCTGGGCCACGCCGACGCGCTGTCCTCCGCCGCCACGCTCGCGCACGCCGCCCTGGCCGGCGACCCGGCCGATCCGGAGGCGCTGGACGCCGGCACCCTGCTCGCCCAGTCCCGGCGCGCCCTGGAGGCCGTCCGCCACCACGACGAGCGGCTGGCGGCGCTCGCCGACCGCCTCAACGAGGTCGGCTACCTGCTCGCCGACGTCGCCGGCGACCTGGCCGGCTACGCGGACGACCTGGACGCCGACCCGGTGCGCCTGTCCGCCGTCGAGGACCGCCGGGCCGTCCTCGCCCAGCTGCTGCGCAAGTACGGCGGCGAGGAGAACACCCTGGCCGAGGTGATCGCCTGGGCCGAGGCCGGCGCCGCCCGGCTGCTCGAACTGGACGGCGACGACGACCGGATCGACGAGCTCGGCGCCCGGGAGACCGAGCTGCGGGCCGAGCTGGCCGAGCTGGCCGCCGAGGTGTCGGCCGCCCGGCAGGCCGCCGCCGGCCGCTTCGCCGACGCCGTCTCCGCCGAACTCGCCGAACTGGCCATGCCGCACGCCCGGGTGACCTTCTCGATCACCCAGGTCGACGACCTGGCCGGGCTGGAGGTCGACGGCCGCACCGTCGCCTACGGCCCGCACGGCGTGGACGAGGTCGAGGTGCTGCTCGCCCCGCACCCCGGCGCCCAGCCCCGTCCGATCGCCAAGGGCGCCTCCGGCGGTGAGCTGTCCCGCGTGATGCTCGCCGTCGAGGTGGTCTTCGCGGGCGCCGACCCCGTCCCCACCTACCTGTTCGACGAGGTGGACGCGGGCGTCGGCGGCAAGGCCGCGGTCGAGATCGGCCGCCGGCTGGCCAAACTCGCCGAATCCGCCCAGGTCGTGGTGGTCACCCACCTCCCGCAGGTCGCCGCGTTCGCGGACCGGCACCTGGTGGTGGAGAAGACCAACGACGGCACCGTCACCCGCAGCGGCGTCAAGGTGCTGAACGACGAGGAGCGGGTGCGCGAACTCTCCCGGATGCTGGCCGGCCTGGAGGACTCGGAGCTGGGCCGCGCCCACGCCGAGGAACTGCTGGCCGCAGCCCGGGCGCCCCGCCGCTCCTAGGCCGGCCGGCGGCTCTCGGGCTCGTCCCGACGAGCCCCGGGACGGCGACGCGCCCCGGGTGGCGCCGACTGTCCAAGAGGGCCGCCGACCTGGCATGGTGGCGGCTGGACACTGGCTTTCCAGTCCCGAGCGCCGCCGGCGAGCGATCCTCGCGAAGCGGTGCGCGAACCTGATCGAGTCGGATGCGAGACGACGTGGACCATTCCGCTGCCCGGGCCACCGCGGCCGCCCCCGAACCGGGGCAGCTGCACGTGGTTCTCGTCCTGGCCGCCAGCACCGGCGGCATCGGCGCGCACGTGCGCTCCCTGGCGCAGGGCCTGGTCGCGCACGGCGTGCTGGTCACGGTCTGCGCGCCGGCCGGCACCGACGCGCTGTTCGGCTTCTCCCGCACCGGCGCGCGGTTCCACACCGTCGACATCACCCCCACCGCGGGCGCCCGCAGCGACGCCACCGCGATCGGCGAGCTCCGCCGGGCCTTCACCGGCGCCGACGTGGTGCACGCCCACGGGCTGCGCGCCGGGCTGCTCTCCGACCTCGCGCTGCGCACCGCCGGCCGCTTCCCCGGCCTGCGCCCGCAGACCCCGCTGGTGGTCACCTCGCACCACGCGCTGCTCGCCACCGGCATGGAGCGGCGGCTGCAACGGCTGATGGAACGCCGGGTCGCCCGCGCCGCCGACCTCGTCCTCGGCGCCTCCTCCGACCTGGTCGCCCGGGCCCGCGAACTCGGCGCCACCGACGCCCGGCTGGGCCCGGTGGCCGCCCCGCCGATGCCCGAGGGCCGGCTCGGCCGCGCCGAGGCCCGCGCCGCGCTGCTCGGCGACGGCCCGGACCGCCCGCTGGTGCTCGGCGTCGGCCGGCTCGTCCCGCAGAAGGCCTTCGGCGTGCTGCTGGACGCCACCCGCGAACTGGCCGCGTCGGCCCCCGAGCCGCTGGTGCTGCTCGCCGGGGACGGCCCCGAGGCGGGCCCGCTGCGCGAGCGGGCGGCCGCCGAGAAGCTGCCCGTGCGGCTGCTCGGCTACCGCACGGACGTGCCCGACCTGCTGGCCGCCGCCGACGTGGTGGTGGTCTCCAGCCGCTGGGAGGCCCGCTCGCTGGTGGTGCAGGAGGCGATGCGGGCCGGCGTGCCGGTGGTCGCCACCGCGGTCGGCGGCATCCCCGAACTGGTCGGCGACGCCGCCGTGCTGGTGCCCTCCGGCGACGCGGCCGCGCTCGGCCGGGCGGTCGGCGAGCTGCTCGCCGACCCGGCCCGCCGCGAGCGCCTGGCGGCGGCCGGCCGGCAGCAGGCCGAGACCTGGCCGGACGAGGCCGCCACCGTCGCCCAGGTGCTCAGCACCTACGACGAACTCGTGCAGCGCGGTTAGTCCTACACCGTCGCCCGCTCGGTCCGGTCGGCGGCCAGGCCGTCCGGCTGGGCCGACAGGTAGGCGGCGCCGCAGGCGGTCAGCCGCAGGGCGGTGTCGATCAGCGGGACGTGGCTGAAGGCCTGCGGGAAGTTGCCGACCTGCCGCTTGAGCCGCGGGTCCCACTCCTCGGCGAGCAGCCCGAGGTCGTTGCGCAGCGCCAGCAGCCGGTCGAACAGCTCGCGGGCCTCCTGCACCCGGCCGATCATGGCCAGGTCGTCGGCGAGCCAGAACGAGCAGGCCAGGAAGGCCCCTTCGTGGCCGGACAGGCCGTCCACGTTGTTCCCGGACTCGTCGTGGGTCGGGTAGCGCAGCACGAAGCCGTCCTCGGTGGACAGTTCGCGCTGGATCGCCTCGATGGTGCCGATCACGCGCTTGTCGTCCGGCGGCAGGAAGCCGACCTGCGGGATGAGCAGCAGCGAGGCGTCCAGCTCCTTGCCGCCGTAGTACTGCGTGAAGGTGTTGCGCTCCGGGTCGTAGCCCTTCTCGCAGACGTCCCGGTGGATGGTGTCGCGCAGTTCGCGCCAGCGCTCCAGGTGGCCGCCGGCGGGCGCGTCCTCGGGGGTCTGCTCCAGCAGCTTGATGGTGCGGTCGACGGCGACCCAGGCCATCACCTTGGAGTGGACGAAGTGCCGGCGCGGGCCGCGCACCTCCCAGATGCCCTCGTCCGGGTTCTGCCAGTGGTCCTCCAGGTACTCGATCAGGCGCAGCTGGAGGTGGTGGGCGTGGTCGTTGCGCACCAGGCCGGTCATGTGGGCCAGGTGCAGGGCCTCCACCACCTCGCCGTAGACGTCGAGTTGGAGCTGCCCGGCGGCGCCGTTGCCGATCCGGACGGGCTGCGAGCCCTCGTAGCCGGGCAGCCAGTCGAGCGAGGACTCGGTGAGTTCGCGCTCGCCGGCGATGCCGTACATGATCTGCAGGTTCTCCGGGTCCCCGGCGACGGCCCGCAGCAGCCACTCGCGCCAGGCGCGGGCCTCGTCGCGGTAGCCGGTGCGCAGCAGCGAGGAGAGGGTGATCGCGGCGTCGCGCAGCCAGGTGTAGCGGTAGTCCCAGTTGCGCTCGCCGCCGATGTCCTCGGGCAGCGAGGTGGTGGGGGCGGCGACGATGCCGCCGGTGGGGGCGTAGGTGAGGCCCTTGAGGGTGATCAGCGAGCGGATCACGGCCTCGCGGTAGGGGCCCTGGTAGGTGCACTGCCCGGCCCACTCGTGCCAGAAGTCGGCGGTGGCGTCGAGCATCTCCTCGGCGTCCGGGACGGCCGGCGCGTCGAGGTGGGAGGCCTGCCAGGTGAGGGCGAAGGCGATCCGCTCGCCGGCGGTGACGGTGAAGTCGGCGTAGGTGGTGAGGTCGCGCCCGTACGTCTCGGCCTCGCCGTCCAGCCAGACCGAGTCGGGCCCGGCGACGGCGACGGTGCGGTGGCCGCCGTCCGCCTGCTCCATGCGGTGGACCCAGGGCACCACCCGGCCGTACGAGAAGCGCATCCGCACCGCCGAGCGCATCCGGACGGTGCCGGCCACTCCCTCGACGATCCGGATCACCTGCGGGACGGCGTCCCGGCCGGCCAGCGGGCGCGGCGGCATGAAGTCGATCACCCGCACGGTGCCGCCCTGGGCGTCCCACTCCTGCTCCAGGATCAGCGAGTCGCCCCGGTAGCGGCGGCGGTCGGCCGGCACGGCGGGGGCGGCGGCGGTGGGCGGCGGGACGCGCAGGTCGATGGTGTCGGCGAGGCGGACCCGGCCGGCGGCCGCGGCGAGTGCGCCGGCGGCCGGGGCGGGGGCCGGGACGTCGCTCAGGACGGCTTCGGCCGGGCCGATCCGCCAGAAGCCGTGTTCATCGGTGCCGAGGAGGCCGGCGAAGACGGCCGGTGAGTCGAAACGGGGGAGGCAGAGCCAGTCCACCGCCCCGTCCCTGCTGACCAGGGCAGCGGTCTGCATGTCCCCGATGAGTGCGTAGTCCTCGATACGGCCGGCCACGTGGATCTCCAGTTCGCAATGTGGTCAGGACGCATCGGCGATCCGGGGGAGCGAGCGGTCTGCGGGGCCGGAGGTCCACCCCGGGACGTCCGGCCCGCCGGAGGGTGGTGGCGGGCCTTGCTGGAGTGTCCGCGCGGGGCTCGGTAGGCCCCTGAGGTGGGTGGGGAGGAGCTTGGAATACGGGGAGGTCCGGTCGCGCATCGGGGACCGGGAGCGCCTGACCCTCCCACGCCCTCCGCGTGCTCGTGCTGTCGGCGATGCGTCCGTGCAGCTTACGACGGACGAAAGGGGCGAAGCACGCGGGCGCAGCCTCGTGTGGCGCCGCAATTCGGCGGAAATGCCGTGCATCGCGGGCCCGGCGGTCAGGATGGCCCGGAAGGATCACCTCCGGGTGGTCCCGTGGGAGGGGGCACCATGGCCCGTACGGCGTGCCGTCCGGGGCCCCGGAGTGGCCCGGTCCGACCGGCGTGCGACCGGTGGGACGGGTGCGGCGCGTGGTGCGCCGGTGGTGCGCCCCCCGCGCGCCGGTGGTGCCGGGCGGGCGGGCCGGAAGGCGACCGTGCCGAGGCACTGTTACCCTGGTATCCCGTGGACCGGTGGGATCAAACGCCCCGGACCAGCCGAACCGACGACCCCCCGAGCGCCGTGCACACCGCACCGGGCTCCCGTCGTCCGGCGACCCCGTGAGCCTCCCACCACGTCACCTTCGACACGCGACCCACGGGAGCCCCCTCTTGGCACAGCCCCATTCCGGCAAGGCAGCGAACGGCCGCGCCGTGACGACCAAGCACCTCTTCGTCACCGGGGGTGTCGCCTCTTCGCTCGGCAAGGGGCTGACCGCCTCCAGCCTCGGCGCGCTGCTCAAGGCCCGCGGCCTGCGCGTGACGATGCAGAAGCTCGACCCGTACCTCAACGTGGACCCGGGCACCATGAACCCGTTCCAGCACGGTGAGGTCTTCGTCACCGACGACGGCGCCGAGACCGACCTGGACATCGGCCACTACGAGCGGTTCCTCGACACCAACCTGCACGGCTCGGCGAACGTCACCACCGGCCAGGTGTACTCGACGGTCATCGCCAAGGAGCGCCGCGGCGAGTACCTGGGCGACACCGTCCAGGTCATCCCGCACATCACCAACGAGATCAAGTCCCGGATCCGCCGGATGGCGACCGAGGACGTCGACGTGGTGATCACCGAGGTCGGCGGCACCGTCGGCGACATCGAGTCGCTGCCGTTCCTGGAGGCCGTCCGCCAGGTCCGCCACGAGGTCGGCCGGGACAACGTCTTCTTCGTGCACGTCTCCCTGCTGCCGTACATCGGCCCCTCGGGCGAGCTGAAGACCAAGCCCACCCAGCACTCGGTGGCCGCCCTGCGCAACATCGGCATCCAGCCGGACGCCATCGTGCTGCGCGCCGACCGCGAGGTCCCGCAGGCGATCAAGCGCAAGATCTCCCTGATGTGCGACGTGGACGAGGAGGCCGTGGTCGCGGCCATCGACGCCAAGTCGATCTACGACATCCCGAAGGTGCTGCACGGCGAGGGCCTGGACGCCTACGTGGTGCGCCGCCTGGACCTGCCGTTCCGCGACGTGGACTGGACCACCTGGGACGACCTGCTGCGCCGCGTCCACGAGCCGCAGCACATCGTCAAGGTCGCCCTGGTCGGCAAGTACATCGACCTGCCGGACGCCTACCTGTCGGTGACCGAGGCGCTGCGCGCCGGCGGCTTCGCCAACAACGCCCGGGTCGAGATCAAGTGGGTCACCTCGGACGACTGCGAGACCCCCGAGGGCGCCCAGGCGCAGCTCGGTGACGTCGACGCGATCTGCATCCCCGGCGGTTTCGGCGACCGCGGCGTCAACGGCAAGGTCGGCGCGATCACCTTCGCCCGCGAGAACAAGGTCCCGCTGCTCGGCCTGTGCCTGGGTCTGCAGTGCGTGGTCATCGAGGCCGCCCGCAACCTGGCCGGCCTGCCCGAGGCCAACTCCACCGAGTTCGACGCCGCCGCCAAGCACCCGGTCGTCTCCACCATGGCCGAGCAGCTGGCGATCGTCGACGGCAAGGGCGACCTGGGCGGCACCATGCGCCTGGGCCTGTACCCGGCCAAGCTCGCCGAGGGCTCGATCGTCCGCGAGGTCTACGGCGGCGAGCAGTACGTCGAGGAGCGCCACCGCCACCGCTACGAGGTCAACAACGCGTACCGCGCGGACCTGGAGAAGACCGGCCTGCAGTTCTCCGGTCTCTCTCCCAAGGGCGACCTGGTCGAGTACGTCGAGTACCCGCGCGAGGTGCACCCCTACCTGGTCGCCACCCAGGCGCACCCGGAGCTGAAGTCCCGCCCGACCCGCCCGCACCCGCTGTTCGCGGGCCTGGTCAAGGCGGCCATCGAGATCAAGACCTCGGCCGCCGAGTAGTCCCGAGCAGCCCCGAGCAGTCCCCGCTGTTCACCGGACGGCGGCCCCGCGATTCCCGCGGGGCCGCCGTCCGGCGTTAGATTGTGTCGTACTGACGAAAAGGGGAGTGCGATGGACGAGCAGAGCGGCCAGGGGATCGCCGACGCGGCCGAGGAGTGGGAGGTCCGCGACAGCCGGACGCCGTTCCAGGGCAAGGTCACCGGCGTGCGCAGCGAGGAGGTCCGGATGCCGGACGGCAGCTGGGCCCGCCGCGACTACCAGACCCACCCGGGCTCGGTCTCGGTGCTCGCCCTCGACGAGCAGCAGCGGGTCCTGGTGCTGCGCCAGTACCGCCACCCCGTGCGCCAGCGGCTGTGGGAGCTGCCGGCCGGCCTGCTCGACGTGCCCGGCGAGAACCCGTGGCACGCCGCCCAGCGGGAGCTGTACGAGGAGGCGCACTGCAAGGCCGACACCTGGCGGATCCTCGCCGACTACTACACCTCCCCGGGCGGCACCGACGAGGCGCTGCGGATGTTCCTGGCCACCGACCTGTCGGCCGCCGAGGGCGAGCGCTACGAGGCCGAGGGCGAGGAGCTGCAGATCGAGCTCGCCTGGGTGCCGGTGCCGGAGCTGATCCGGCTGATCCACGCCGGGCGGCTGCACAACCCCACCCTGATCACCGGCACCCTGGCCGTGCACGCCGCGCTCACCTCCCCGGCGGGCCTGGACGGGCTGCGCCCGGCCGACGCGCCGTGGCCGGCCCGGCCGTTCACCGCCTGATCCGCTTCAGCGCCCGATCGGGGGGCGGGCCGTGCGGCCCGTTGATTCGCCCGGGTGATTCGCCGGTTCGTACGACCGGATGGCACCTCGGCTGATCGGCCGGTCGAACTACGCTTCGCAGGCAGGGCGCCCGTTCCGGGCGGCCCGCGCCGAGCGCGGTGAGCGCCGGATGCCGAGCGCCGGAGGACAGCGGGAGTGGCACGGGTGGCGAGGAAGACCGCGACGATGGACCCCGGCTCCGACGCGCCCGCCGGGCTCGCCCCCGGACTGGAACGGCTGCCCGCCGGGCCGACGCTGTTCGTCGGGCGGCGCTCCGAGCTCGCCGCGCTGCGGGCCGCCGCCGCCCGTCCGGCCAGCGGGCGCTGCCCGGTGCTGGTGCTGGCCGGGCGGCCCGGCTCCGGCCGGACGGCGCTCGCCGTCCGCTTCGCCCGTACCACCGCCGCCGACTACCCGGACGGCGTGCTGTTCGCCCGGCTGTCCGCCCCGGACGGCTCCCGGGTGCCGCCGGCCCGGGCGGCCCGGCTGCTGCTGGAGCAGCTGGACCCGGAGGCCGCCGTGCCGCTGCCCGGTGCCGCCGAGGACGGGCGGGACGAGCCCGGCTGCGTGGCGCTGCGCGCGGCGCTGGCCGGGCGGCGGGTGCTGCTGGTGCTGGACGACGTCCGGGACGCCGGGCAGCTGTGGCCGCTGCTCGCCGACGAGCCGGGCTGCCTGGTGCTCGCCACCACGGCCGGGCCGCTCACCGGGATCGAGGACATCGATCCGGTGATCCTCGGCGGGCTGGACCGGCCGGCCTCCGGCGAGCTGCTGGCCGACCTGGTCGGCGGCACCCGGATCTCCTGCGACCCGGTCGGCGGCGCCGACCTGGCCGAGGCCTGCGCGTCCCGGCCGGCCGCGCTGCGGCTGATGGCCGGCTGGCTGCGGGCCAGTCCGAAGAGCGCGGTGACGGAGGCGGTGCGGGAGCTGCACCGGGCGGTGGCGGAGGAGTCGGCGCCGCCGGTGAAGGGGGACACCGCCGCCGCCGAGCCGGCCGTCGAGTCCGCGCCGGCGAAGCCCGTCAAGCCCGTCACGCCTGTCAAGGACGGGAAGGCCGTCAAGGCCGGGAAGCCCGGGAAGCCCGGGAAGCCCGGGAAGCCGGTCGGGGCCGAGAAGCCCGTGAACGCCGAGCAGCCGCAGAAGGGGCAGGAGAAGGGGGAGACGGCGGAGAAGGGAGGGAAGGGGGACAAGGAGGGGAAGGGGACCGGGGCCGCCGGGGCGGCCGGCTGGGTGAAGCCGGCGCCGGAGCCGGCCGAGCCGGTGCCCGTCCCCGACACGGACCCGCTGATCGGCGCGTTCACCCTGCTCTACCGCACGCTGCCGCCCGCCCGGGCCCGGATGCTGCGCGCCCTCACCCTCGCCCCGGCGCAGACCGCCGACCCGCGGACCGCCTCCGCCCTGGTCGGCTGCCCGGTGCCGGAGGCGGCCGAGACGCTGGCGGCGCTCGCCGAGCGGGAACTGCTCGGCGAGGAGGCGCCCGCCGAGGACGGCACCCCGCGCTACCGGGTGCCCGGGCGGCTCTACCCGCGGCTGGTGCGGCTGCGCGAGCGGGAGGACCGGCCCACCGAGACCGAGCTGGCCCGGGCCCGGCTGCTGGAGCGGCTGGTCCGGCTCACCGACACCGCCCGCGCCCTGCTCGACCCGGCCTCCGGCCCCGCCCCGGAGCCGCTGCCCGCCGCGCTGCGGCTGCACTCGGCCGCGCACGCCCGGCAGTGGCTGCTCGGCGAGCGGGAGCTGCTGCTCGGCGCGGTGGCCGACGCGATCGGCCAGGGCGACCTGGACGGCTCGGCCGGGCGGCTGGTCACCGCGCTGCTGCGGGCGCTGCCGCTGACCGGCGCCGCCGCCCCCGCCGACCTGTACCGGCTGCACGAGCTGGTGCTGACCGTCGCCGAGCGCAACGGCCGGCCGCGCCGGGCCTCCGCCGCGCTGCTCAACCTGGGCGACCTCCAGGTGGCGGCGGGCCGCTGGGAGCAGGCCGCCGGGCACTACCGGGCCGCGCTGGAGCACGCCCGTGCGGTCGGGGACGAACCGCTGTGCGCCCGGGCCCTGGAGGGCGCGGCCGGCTGCCACCGGGCGCTCGGCGACGCGGTGCGCGCCGCCGACTGGTACGGGCGGGCGCTCGGCCTGCGGCAGTCGCTCGGCGACCGGGCGGCGGAGGCCCGGCTGCTGGCCCGGGTGGCCGAGGCGCACACCGCCCAGCGCCGTTTCGAGGAGGCCGACCGGGAGTACCGGGCGGCGCTCGCGGTGCTGCGCCGGCTCGGCGACGAGCGCGGCCGGGAGGCGGTCGGGGCGGCCCTCGCGGACCTGCGGGAACGGGTCGACGGCGGGTGGTGAGGGGTGTTTCCGGAGTATCGTCGTAGTTGTCCGGTTGGCGTGCATTGCCTGGGTAAGCGGTAGGGGAAGCCTACGAACCTGCCAATGCATCCGGAAAATTTATTCACTTTGGAAGGCTGACAGGCCGACTGGGCTTCATTACACTCGAACTCAGTCGCGCAGCGATCCCCTGCCACGGGCATGCCCGGAGGCTTCCCCCCGCGCGCGTCGCCCACCGGTTTTCGCCGGTTGGTCCCCCATGGCAAGAGGACGTGTTCAGTCGTGAAGGTCGGCATCCCCCGCGAGGTCAAGAACCACGAGTACCGCGTGGCCATCACGCCCGCCGGCGTGCATGAGCTGGTCCGCAACGGGCACGAGGTCTACATCGAGGACAACGCCGGTGTCGGCTCCTCGATCCCCAACGAGGAGTACGTGGCCGCCGGCGCCACCATCCTCCCCACCGCCGACGAGGTGTGGGCCACCGCCGACCTCCTGCTGAAGGTCAAGGAGCCGATCGCCTCCGAGTACCACCGGCTGCGCAAGGGGCAGACCCTCTTCACCTACCTGCACCTGGCGGCCGACCGGGCCGGCACCGACGCGCTGGTCGCCTCCGGCACCACCGCCATCGCGTACGAGACCGTCCAGCTGGGCAACGGCGCGCTGCCGCTGCTCGCCCCGATGTCCGAGGTCGCGGGCCGGCTGGCCCCGCAGGTCGGCTCCTACCACCTGATGCG
This sequence comes from Streptomyces rubellomurinus, assembly GCF_000961885.1. Lineage (GTDB taxonomy): Bacteria > Actinomycetota > Actinomycetes > Streptomycetales > Streptomycetaceae > Kitasatospora > Kitasatospora rubellomurina. The sequence goes on along the minus strand of NZ_JZKH01000081.1, from coordinate 16,817 downwards.
CCCGGCCGGCGGCCGCGGCGTGCTGCCCGGCGGCGTGCCCGGCACCCACCCGGCCAAGTGCGTCGTCATCGGCGGCGGCGTCTCCGGCTGGCACGCGGCCACCATCGCCATCGGCATGGGCTACGACGTGACCCTGCTCGACCGCGACATCAACAAGCTGCGCGAGGCCGACCGCATCTTCGGCACGAAGATCAAGGCCATCATGTCCAACTCCTTCGAGCTGGAGAAGGCCGTCATCGAGGCCGACCTGGTCATCGGCGCCGTGCTGATCCCGGGCGCCAAGGCCCCGAAGCTGGTCACCAACGAGCTGGTCTCCCGGATGAAGCCGGGCTCCGTGCTCGTCGACATCGCCATCGACCAGGGCGGCTGCTTCGAGGACTCGCACCCGACCACGCACGCCGAGCCGACCTTCCAGGTCCACAACTCCGTGTTCTACTGCGTGGCGAACATGCCGGGCGCCGTCCCGAACACCTCCACCTACGCGCTGACCAACGCGACGCTGCCGTACGTCGTCGAGCTGGCCAACCGCGGGTGGAAGGAGGCGCTGCGCCGCGACGCCGCGCTCGCCAAGGGCCTGAACGTGCACGAGGGCCAGATCACCTTCCCGGCCGTCGCCGAGGCCTTCGGCCTGGAGTCGGTCACGCTGGAGAGCGTGCTCGCCTGAACACCCTGACCGCACGGCGGTCGTTCGCCCCCGATCCGATCCCCTCGGATCGGGGGCTTCGCCGCGCCCGTGCGCGGCGGGCAGCCCGGGCGGGTCGCTCTGTCGTCAATTTCGGTCGGTCGTGTCACCCGACCGCACCCGCGTGCGGAAACGTCGGCCTCCGTGACCCGCTCATCCCTTGACAGCAGCCCGCCCGAGAGTCGACACATCCGGCCCTCTACCGTGGATTGTGTTGCTGCGAACGCCTGAAACGGCCTAGAGTCGCAAACCGTCGGCATGCTGCCACGCTGACGAATCGACATAGAGTCCGGGACGCCCAAGGAGGTAAGACGACTTGTGAATGAGTCGACAATTGCTCCCGGGGGTGGTCAGCCAGGACTGGCGGAGCTCACCGCCGGCCAGCCGAGTGAGGAGCCCGGGGCCCGGCAGCCCTCCGTGGGCTCGGCCGAGGTCGGCTCGGTCGCACTCCGTACCTTCGAAGCACGCCAGAACACAGCACAGGTGACCACGGTGACCGATCACGACGCCGACTTGGCGGCCTACGGCCTGGCCTACGGCGAGTTCGCCTACGGCGCCTACGACGACCCGGACGCCGAGTACGAGCCCGACCCGGAGTACGCCGCCACGCTGGCCCCGGACGCCGCGCGCCAGCGCCGCGAGCGGATCGGCCCCACCGGCCGTCCGCAGCCGTACTTCCCGATCCCCGCGCCGGTCGCCGAGCACGGCCCCGCCCAGATCATCGCCATGTGCAACCAGAAGGGCGGCGTCGGCAAGACCACGTCGACCATCAACCTGGGCGCGGCGCTGGCCGAGTACGGCCGCCGGGTGCTGCTCGTCGACTTCGACCCGCAGGGCGCGCTCTCGGTCGGACTGGGCGTCAACCCGATGGAGCTGGACGTCACCGTCTACAACCTGCTCATGGAGCGGGGCCTGACGGCCGACGAGGTGTTGCTCAAGACGGCCGTGCCGGGCATGGACCTGCTGCCGTCCAACATCGACCTCTCCGCCGCCGAGGTGCAGCTGGTCAGCGAGGTGGCCCGGGAGTCCGCGCTGGCGCGCGCCCTGAAGCCGCTGCTGCCCGACTACGACTACGTCATCATCGACTGCCAGCCCTCGCTGGGCCTGCTGACGGTCAATGCGCTGACGGCCGCTCACAGCGTGATCGTGCCGCTGGAGTGCGAGTTCTTCGCGCTGCGCGGCGTCGCGCTGCTGACCGAGACGATCGAGAAGGTCTGCGAGCGGCTCAACCCCGACCTGCGCCTGGACGGCATCCTCGCGACCATGTACGACTCGCGCACCGTGCACAGCCGCGAGGTGCTGGCGCGCGTCGTCGAGGCGTTCGGCGAGCACGTCTTCCACACCGTCATCGGCCGGACCGTGCGCTTCCCGGAGACCACCGTCGCCGGCGAGCCCATCACCACGTACGCCACCAACTCGGTCGGCGCCGCCGCCTACCGCCAGCTCGCCAGGGAGGTGCTCGACCGGTGCCGCCCCGCCGAGTGAGTCTCCCGGGTGCCGACGAGCTGTTCCGGACCACCGGCGGGATGGCGCTGTCGCCGTCCCTCGCGCCGCGTCCGGCCGCCGAGGCATCCAGACCGGAGACCGCGCGGACCGTCAACGGCACGGACGGCGCCGAGGGCGCCGGGGCCGTCCCGGGCGCCCAGGGGCCCCAGGACGACCGTCAGCAGCCCTCCGAGCAGCAGCAGGCCGCCGGGGTGCCGGCGCCCGCGCAGCGGCCCGCCACGGCGGCCGCCGGGGGCCAGGGTGCCCGCCAGCACCCCGGCGGGGCCGAGGAACAGCCCGCCGCGGCCGGGCGCGCCCGCCCGCGCGGCCGCGCGCCGCGCCGCCCGAGCGGGCGCGAGCGGCACGACGAGAAGATCACCGTGTACGTGTCCGCCGAGGAACTGATGGACCTCGAGCACGCCCGGCTGGTCCTGCGCGGCGAGCACGGCCTGGCCGTCGACCGCGGGCGGATCGTCCGGGAGGCCATCGCGGTCGTCCTGGCGGACCTGGAGCAGCGCGGAGAGGCCTCGATCCTGGTCCGGCGGCTGCGCGGGCGCTGACGCGCCGGGCGCGGCAGCGCGTCGGTCGGGCGTCGGTAGGGTGCCGGCCGGGCGGCGTGTCGGCGGCCCCGGGGCGGGGCCGGTGACCGGCCCGGGTGAAGATGGACCGCCATGCCGAGCACCACCGAACCAGCCGCCAGCACCGCGAACGCGACCGAGGACCCGTCGCGGGGCGGCTTCCGGGTGCGGCTGGACAACTTCGAAGGCCCCTTCGACCTGCTGCTGAGCCTGATCGCCAAGCACAAGCTGGACGTCACCGAGGTGGCGCTGGCCACCGTGACGGACGACTTCATGGCGCACATCCGGGCGATGGGCCCGGACTGGGACCTGGACGCCGCCACCGAGTTCCTGGTCGTCGCCGCCACCCTGCTCGACCTCAAGGCCGCCCGGCTGCTGCCCGTCGCCGAGGTCGAGGACGAGGCGGACCTCGCCCTGCTGGAAGCCCGCGACCTGCTGTTCGCCCGATTGCTGCAGTACCGGGCCTACAAGCGGGCCGCGGCGCTGTTCGGCGAGCGCTGGGCCGCCGAGCTGCTGCGCCGGCCGCGCTCCGCGGCCCTGGAGCCCCGGCACGCCGCGCTGCTGCCCGAGGTCGTCCTCACCATCGGGCCGCAGCGGCTGGCCGAGCTCGCGGCCAAGGCGATGGAGCCGAAGCCGAAGCCGGTGGTGTACGTGGACCACATCCACAGCCCGCCGGTCAGCGTCCGTGAGCAGGCCGGGCTGGTGGTGCGGCTGCTCACCGAGCTGGGCGAGGCCACCTTCCAGCAGCTGGTGGCGGACGCGCCGGACACCCTGGTGGTGGTCGCCCGCTTCCTGGCGCTGCTGGAGCTGTACCGGGAGAAGGCGCTCGACTTCGCCCAGCCGGAGGCGCTCGGCGAGCTGCGGGTGCGCTGGGTCGCCGAGCCGGGCCGGGGGCCGGTCGAGGTGACGGACGAGTTCGACCGCCCGGCGGGCGGGGCCGGGAAGGACGAGGAGGACGGGCGCGGATGAGCGGCACGAGCGGGGCCCACGGCGGCGACGGCGGCGGGCGGCCGGTGCGGCGCCCGCTCGGGCTGCCCGGGCAGCCGCGGGACGGCGAGTGGCTGGAGCCGGTCTTCGAGCTGCTGCCGGAGCCGGTTCCCGGCGAGGACGCCGCGGCGCAGGCCCGGGTCGTGCACCAGAAGTCGACCCCGCCGACGTCCGACGCACCGCAGGCCCCGGACAGGGAGCTGCGGGCCGCGCTGGAGGCGATCCTGATGGTCGTCGACGAGCCCGCCGGGGAGGAGCGGCTGGCCGGCGTGCTGGAGCGCCCCCGGGCCGAGGTGGCGGTCGCGCTGCGCGAGCTGTCCGCCGAGTACACCGCCCAGGGCCGGGGCTTCGACCTGCGGCTGGTCGCCGGCGGCTGGCGCTTCTACAGCCGGGAGGGCTGCGCGCCGGCCGTCGACCGCTACCTGCTGGACGGCCAGCAGGCCCGGCTCACCCAGGCCGCGCTGGAGACCCTGGCGGTCGTCGCCTACCGGCAGCCGGTGTCCAGATCCCGGGTTTCCGCCGTCCGCGGTGTGAACTGTGACGGCGTGATGCGTACCCTGGTACAGCGAGGACTGGTGGAAGAGGCCGGATCCGAGCCCGAAACAGGTGCGATCCTGTATCGGACGACGAACTACTTCCTGGAACGGATGGGGCTCCGCGGCCTGGACGAGCTGCCGGAACTCGCACCCTTCCTGCCCGAGGTCGACGACGTGGAAGCGGAGTCCCTGGAGGGCACGATGATCGCGGAGGCGGTCGCCGCCGCTGCCGCGCAGGCCGCGGACGGCAGTGGCGAGGCCGATCGGGCCGGGCCCGATCGGTAGGGGGCGGTGAGGTCGGCCGAGACGACCGCACGGCCCAGACGGAAAACGACGTACGGACACTTTGATGCGCAGCAGTGGCAACGGCAGGAACGGCAGCGGCGGCGGCAGCGGCCGCGGCGGACAGGGCGGGGGCGGCCGGGGCGGTTCGTCCTACGGGGGCGGCGGCCGCGGCGGCTCGGGCTCGCGCGGAGGTTCGTACGGCGGTGGCTCGGGTTCGGGCTCGCGGGGCGGCTCCTCGTACGGCGGCGGCTCCGGCGGCGGCTCGCGCGGCGGGTCGTACGGCGGCGGCTCCGGCTCGTACGGGCGGGACGACCGTCGCCGCGACGACCGGCGCGACGACCGCCGCTACCCGGACCGCCCGCTGCGGCCCGAGGAGCGCAAGTACGACCGCCCCGAGTACGGCGGCGGCCCGAACGCCACCCCCGCCCGCGGCGGCTTCGCCGGCCGACGCCCCGGCGCGGCCCCGCGCCCGCGCCGCGAGGGCCAGGGCGCCCCGGGCGACCCGCGCCGCCAGCCGCAGCGCTCGCGCGAGCTGCAGGCCAAGATCGAGGACGCCGTCCTCGCCCGGCACGACAAGCCGGCCGTCAAGCTGCCGAAGACCTTCGCCGAGCCTGAGGGCGAGCGCCTGCAGAAGGTGCTGGCCCGGGCCGGCATGGGCAGCCGTCGCGCCTGCGAGGAGCTGATCGAGCAGGGCCGCGTCGAGGTCAACGGCAAGCGCGTCACCGAGCAGGGCAAGCGGGTCGACCCCGCCAACGACGAGATCAAGGTGGACGGCCTGACCGTCGCCACCCAGTCGTACCTGTTCTTCGCGCTCAACAAGCCGGCCGGCGTGGTCTCCACCATGGAGGACCCGGACGGCCGCCAGTGCCTGGGCGACTACGTGACCAACCGGGAGACCCGGCTGTTCCACGTCGGCCGCCTGGACACCGAGACCGAGGGCATCATCCTGCTCACCAACCACGGCGAGCTGGCCCACCGCCTCACCCACCCGCGGTACGGCGTGACCAAGACCTACCTGGCCGCCATCCAGGGCCCGATCCCGCGCGACCTGGGCAAGCAGCTGGCCCAGGGCATCGAGCTGGAGGACGGCTACGCCCGCGCCGACAGCTTCAAGGTGGTCTCCAACGTCGGCAAGAACTACCTGGTCGAGGTGACCCTGCACGAGGGCCGCAAGCACATCGTCCGCCGGATGCTGGCCGAGGCCGGCTTCCCGGTCGAGAAGCTGGTGCGCACGCACTTCGGGCCGATCGCGCTCGGCGACCAGAAGTCGGGCTGGCTGCGCCGCCTGACCAACCCGGAGGTCGGCCAGCTGATGCGCGAGGTCGGTCTGTAGGCCGCCGGTTCACCCGGATTTCCTCGGAGGGCTCCCCGCCCGTGGTGGCGGGGGGCCCTCCGTGTCGTGTGTGAGCCGGGACGCAACCGCTGGTCACGGCCTTGTCAGCGGGTGATCCGTGGCAGAGGATGGCCACCGGGCCGCCACCGGGCCGCGTGGCGGGGTTGCGCCAGCGCCGTCGTCGGTGGGGGCGATCAGGGGCGAACAGGGGGAGACGGCGTCGTGTCCGATGCACCGCTCAGCGCACTGGGACTGGCCGAGCCGGACGGGCAGGTCTACGCGGCGCTGGTGGCCAGTCCGCAGTCCACCGCGGAGGAGCTGGCGGCCGACTGCGGCCTGACGCTCCAGCAGAGCGTGCGCGCGCTGGACCGGCTGGCGCAGCAGGGCATGGCCACCCGCGCGCCGGTGGACCGCCAGCGCTACCTGCCCGTCGCCCCCGACGTCGCGATCGGCACCCTGATCGGCCACCGGGAGTCCGAGCTGCGGCAGGCCCGGGCCGAGATGCACCGGCTGATGGACGCCTTCCGGGAGGCCTCGCGCTACACCGACCCGGCGCACTCGGTGGAGGTGCTGACCGGCGGCGAGGCGATCGCCCAGCGGCTGGAGCACATGGTCGAGACCAGCCAGTACCAGGTGCGCGGCTTCGACCGGCCGCCGTACATCCAGGACCCGGTGGCGCCGATGCCGCTGCAGCGGCGGCGGCTGCGCGAGGGGCTGAAGGTGCGGACCGTCTACGACCGGGAGGCGGTGGCCTGGCCCGGCCGGCTGGAGCGGAACATCCTGGTCGGCGTCGCGGACGGCGAGGAGGCCCGGGTGCGGCCGACCCTGCCGATGAAGATGATCATGTCGGACGACCGGATGGCGATCATCCCGATCAGCGTCGGCGACAGCGTGCTGGACGCCGCGTACGTGATCCACCCCTCCGCGCTGCTGCAGGCGCTGGACACGCTGTTCGAGGCGGAGTGGGAGCGGGCCGTCCAGCTGCAGGCCGCGATCGGCACCGGGGAGGCCTCGCTGGAGCCGGAGGCCGACCACCGCAAGCTGCTCGGCCTGCTCGCGGCCGGCCTCACCGACGAGTCGATCGCCCGCTCGCTGGGCTGGAGCGCCCGCACCACCCAGCGGCGGCTGCAGAGCCTGATGCGCTCGCTGGGCGCCACCACCCGCTTCCAGGCCGGGATGGCGGCCCGGGAGCGGGGGTGGCTGTGAGCGCGGGGCCGGTCGGCTCCAGGGGCTCCGGTCAGCTTTAGGGCTCCGGTCAGCTCCAGGGGCTGAGCGAGGCCCAGCGGCCGTCCGGGCCGCGCTCGACCTTCTCCAGGCCGACCACGGCGGAGCGGTTCAGCCGGCCGTAGATGTGCGGGAACAGGACGTCGGGGGTGGCCCCGGGCGGTGGGGCGCCGTGCGGCGCCTCCCACTTCACCATCGGCTCCACCAGTGCTTCCTCGATCAGCAGCACCATCAGCGGGTCCGGGGTGTCGGCGAAGAAGGCGTTGGCCACCGCGAGTGCCGTCTGCTCGTCCGCCGAGCAGTGGATGAACCCGTCGGTGAGCAGCGACGCGGCGGCGTACGGGCGGCCGGGGTCGGCCAGCCAGTCGTCCAGGGGGGTGAGGTGGAGGATCATGTTCCTTTTGTACCCCTTTCACTCCTGAGCGGTCGTCACGAGGGCGCGGACGTCGTCACAGCCCGGCCACCTTGGCGGCGGCGGAGACCTCGTACACCAGGGTGAGCGTGCGGTGGGCGCCCGGGCCGAGCGGGACGTCCCAGCGGACGATGCCCTCGGCGTCGAAGGCGTCCGGCGCGGGCGCGCACTCCTCCTTGCGCAGCCGGACCTCCACCGCCGACACCTCGGAGACCGGCACCCGCTCGCGGACCGCTACGACCCGCTCGTCGCGCTCCTCCGGGCCGGAGAAGCGGGACAGGTGCAGCCGGACGGTGCGGGTGGTGGTCTGCCGCCCGGACAGCGCGGCGGCGGCCCGGCGCTCCTCGGCCTCGCGGACCACCCGGTAGTCGTCGGAGCTGCCGAAGGACAGCTCCGCCTCGGCGCCGGCGGCGGTGAACGGCAGCTCGCCGCGGCCGGTGAAGCCGCTGCCGCGGACCAGCTCGACCGGGCCGGCCAGCAGCGGGTGCCCGGCCGCGTTGCGGAACCGGACCACCTGGGTGACCAGCGGGGACAGCTCCGGCGCGCAGGCGTACTCGCTGCTCGCCGGGGCGGTGAAGCCGCCCAGCGGCACCCGGTGCGCCCGGCCGTCCGCGGGGACGGTGGCCGGGGCGGGCGCGGGCAGCACCCGCACCTCGCCGCCGTCGTCCACGCCCGGGACGTCCTCGGCCGGGCCGAGCGTGCTCACCGCCTCCTCGCGCAGCTCCACCTCGACCTTGCGGCGCTCCTCGTCGGTGCGCTCGCGCAGCGTCAGCACGTCCTCGACGAGGGTGGGCGGGTCGGTGGCGAGGGCCGAGCGGGCGGTGGAGAAGGTGAGGCGGACGTTCGCCCAGTCCTCGCCGGTGCGCTGCCAGACCACCGCCTCGGACTCCAGGTGCACGGTGGCACCCTCGGCGCCGCTGTGCAGGGTGGCGCGGTAGGAGGGGCGCCACAGTGCGCAGGGCACCAGGTGGGCGACGGTCAGCTCGACCGGGCCGGGTGCGTCCGCCTCGACCGTCAGCTCCAGGTGGGCGACCAGCTCGGCCGGCTCCTCCTCGGCCAGGTCGAGGGCGGTCAGCGTCTGCGAGCGCTCCTGGTCCAGCCGGCGCAGCCGGGAGTGGGTGGCGCGCAGTTCCTCGCCGTGCCGCTCGCGCTCGGCGTCCACGCGCTCCAACTCGCGTGCCCAGCGCGTGCGTTCGATCTCGCCGACGCCCGCGCCCTCGCCGATCTCGCGCAGCAGGTCGGCGCTGAGCTGGGCGAGCAGGGCCAGCCGGGCGTCCAACCGGGCGCGGGCCTGGTCGGCCAGCCGGTAGGCCGCCTCCAGCTCGTGCAGGCGGCGGCGCAGCGCCGAGTCCTCCGGGCCGGGCGGCAGCGGGGCGCGCGGCGTCCAGCTGCGCACCAGCCGGGCCTCCAGCACCCGGGTGCCGGGCGCCGCGGTCTCGGCCCGCAGGGTGTGGTCGACGGCCAGCGCGGTGACCGGGCCGAAACGCAACCGCTGGACGCCCGCGGTGAGTTCGACCGTGGTCGTGCGCTCGACCTGGCCGCGGTCCTCCAGACAGGTGACGGCGGTGACGGGGAGGGGGGTGGTGGCTCCGGTCATCTCTCAGTTCCTCCGGTTTCCGCCGGCGATGGCCTTTCCGGCCGGGATCTTGATCTGGTAGCCGCCGTCCAGCTCCACGCGGCCGCCCGGCGGCAGTTCCACCCGCCAGAGCCGGGTGCTGGGCGGGCACTCGCGGGTGGACACGGCGGGGGCGTGCCAGTCGGCCCGCTCCTCGATCCGGATCTCGGCGTCGGAGGTGACCGGCACGCGCTCGCGGACCTCCACGGTGACGGTGCGGCCGAGCCGGTTGGCGACCTGGACGTGCACCCGGTGGTCGAGCACGGTGCTGTTGCCCTTCAGCATGCCGGTGGCGGACTCGCGCAGCTCGGTGCGGCGCGCCACCTCGACGCCCTCGGCGACGCCGGCGCCCAGGACGCGCAGCTCGCCGGGGGCGAGGGTGGGCAGGGCGGCGGTCAGCAGGTACTCGTCGTCCACGGTGAGCTCCACCGGGCCCGCCAGGACGGCGCGGTCGGTGCGGTTGGCGAGCACCAGCGTCGCGTACACCTTCTCCTCGACGGCGGGGACGGTGACGTACTCCGGGGTGGCGGCGAGCCGGATCTCGTCCACGGTGACGGTGTGCCAGGTGCCGTCGGACGGGATGTCGGCGGGGGCGGCGGCGTCGAAGCGGTGGTCGAAGGAGCCGGCCGACTCGCGGGGCGGGACGGCGTGCCGGGGGAGGGCGAGGTGGCGGACGTGCTCGCCGCCGCTGCCGCCGGGGGTCAGCCGGTGTTGCTCCTCGTGGGCGAGCCGGTCGGGCCGGGGGCGCAGGGTGCCGCGCTCGGCGTGCGGCGCGTCGGGACCGGCCAGGACGAGGTCGGGGTAGTCGAGCAGCAGGGCGCCCGGGGCGAGGCCGGGCGGCGGGGGCGGGGCGGGGTGGCTGTCGCGGCGGTGCGAGCGGCGGGCCTCCGGCGCGGCGCCGTAGGCCGGGGCGCCGGGGGCGGGGGCGCCGGGGGCGCCGGGTGCGGTGGGTGCGCTCGGGGCCGGGGGCAGCGAGGCGGCGGGCGGGGGGCCGGCGAACGCGGCCGGGGCGACGGGCTCCGGGGCGAGGGCGTCGGCCTGCAGCGGGTAGCCGTAGCCGTACGCCTGGGGGGCCGGGGGCGTGGCGTGCGGCGTCAGAGGTGGCTGTTGCGGTTCGTCGGCGGCCAGGGAGCCGCCCCGGGCCATCGGGCGGGCGCCGCCCAGGACGGCCGGGCGGGGGCCGCTGGGGCCGCTGGGGCCCGCGCCCGCGCGCACCGGGTGGCGGCTCCGGGCACGGCGGGCCCCGGCCTCGTACCCGGCGAAGAGGTCGGACAGGCCGGCCGGGGGCTCGCGCCAGCCGGAGGGCGGCGGGGCGGGCTGGCTGCGGCCGATCCGCAGCGAGTTGAGCCTGGGCAGGTCGGTGCGGCGGTCGAGGTCCGCGGTGGACAGGGCCAGGCGGACGCCCGTCCAGTCCTCGCCGGTCTGCTGGGCGAGGCAGGCGCGCAGGACCAGGCGGGCGGAGTCGTCGCCGGTGCGGTAGCTGAGCCGGTAGGCGGGCACCCAGCGGGCGGCCGGGACGCCGTACTCCAGCTCCAGCTCCAGGGTTTCGGCGGGCGTGGTGGGGGCGGCGGGCGTGGTGGGGCTGGTGCCGGTGAGGGAGATCAGCACGGTGGCGTCCGTGCCGACTGCCGGGGTGCGTCCGGCGGTGGAGGCGCGCTCCAGCCGGTCGGCGGCCAACCGGCGCTCGTGCTCGGCGAGTTCGCCCTCGCGGGTGAGCTCCTCGGCGCGCTGCTGGAGCCCGGCCAGCCGTTCGTCGACGAAGTCGGCCAGCTCCAGCCAGGCCTCGGCGGGAGTGCGGCGCAGCGGCTCGTCCGCCCGGCGCTGCGGGGGGACGGCGCGCAGCGCGGTGGTCTCGTCGATCGCGGTCAGGACCAGTCGGCGGCGCTCGGCGAGCGCGCTGCAGCGTTCGGCCGCCTCGTCGAACTGGCGCTGCAGGAGGGGGAGTTCGGCGGGGTCGTGGAGCTCGGGGAGGAATTCCAGGCGGGCCTCGGCGACGGCGGCGCCGGCCGGGCCGGCGAGCACCCGGGCGCGCAGCGTGCGGCCGTCCAGGGAGTCGGGCAGGCCGGTCAGCCGCAGCCGGCCGTCCGGGGGGACGGGCACGGTGGCCCGGCGGCGGCACACCGCGCCCTCGGCGTACACCACGACGGAGTCCAGGACGGACGGGTGGGCCGGCACCTCCGGCGGCGCGGCCTCGCCGCTCCGCTGGTCGTTCATCCGGCCGTCCACCTGGCCGTCCACCTGGTCGTCCACCTGATCATCCATGCGCAACCCCTCTCGTTGGCCTCGCTCGTTCGCGTCGCCGCCGGGCGGCGGTCCGTGCGCCGTGCCCCGCGTGCCGCCGCGCGCCGTCCCCGGGCGGCCAGTGTGCCCCGCTCCGGGGCGGGCGTCGCCGGATTTCCCGGGCGCGGCGTGTGCGCCGTGGCGTCCGCACTGTGTGGGACGGGGGCGGGGGCGCGGTGGTTGCCGGGTACGGCGGCGCGGCGGCACGGTGGCGTGGCGGTGTGGGCGTGGGCGTGGGGGGTCGACGTCGGGGTGGGGCGGATGCGAGAGGATGGGGCCCGGAAGACCTCGGTCGGCTCCTGTCGCCCGCCGGGAACCTGTTGCGGCCTGATGAGGAGAGCGACCCGCCATGCGCACAGCAGTCGTCGTCGGCACCGGACTGATCGGCACCTCCGCCGGGCTCGCGCTGGCGGAACGCGGGCTGACCGTCCACCTGGAGGACGCCGACCCGGACGCCGCGCGCACCGCGTCCTCGCTCGGCGCGGGCACCACCGAGCCGGCCGACGGCCCCGTCGACCTGGCGATCATCGCCGTCCCGCCCGCGCTGGTCGGCAAGGTGCTCGCCGACTGCCAGCGCCGCAACCTGGCCCGCTGGTACACCGACGTGGCCAGCGTGAAGGCCGGCCCGCGCAGCGAGGTCGTGGCGCTCGGCTGCGACACCACGCGCTACATCGGCAGCCACCCGATGGCCGGCCGCGAGCGCTCCGGCCCGCTGGCCGCGCGCGCCGACCTGTTCGAGGGCCGCCCCTGGGTGCTCACCCCGACCGCGGACACCGACACCGAGACGCTCAACGCCGCCCTGGAGCTGGTCGCGCTGTGCGGCGCGATGCCGATCGTGATGGACGCCGCCGAGCACGACCGGGCCGTCGCCCTGGTCTCGCACGCGCCGCAGCTGGTGTCCTCGCTGGTCGCCGCGCGGCTGGAGCACGCCGACGAGACGGCCATAAGGCTCTCCGGCCAGGGCGTCCGGGACGTCACCCGGATCGCCGCCTCCAACCCCGGGATGTGGGTCGACATCCTGTCCGCCAACGCGGGCGCCGTCGCCGACGTCCTGCAGGAGGTCGCCGCCGACCTCGGCGAGACCGTCACCGCGCTGCGCGCCCTCGAGGCCGCCCAGGAGGGCGAGCGCCGGGCCGGCGCGGCCGGGATCGAGGCGGTCATGCGGCGCGGCAACACCGGCCAGTCCCGCATCCCGGGCAAGCACGGCTCGCCGCCCACCCGGTACGAGACCGTGGCGGTCGTGCTCGGCGACCAGCCGGGCGAGCTGGGCCGGCTGTTCGGGGAGGTCGGCGCGGTCGGGGTCAACATCGAGGACGTCGCCATCGAGCACTCGACGGGCCAGCAGGTCGGGTTCGTGCAGCTGTCGGTCGCGCCCGGGGCGGTCGGGCCGCTGACGGCGGCGCTGCGCTCGGGCGGGTGGAGCGTGCGGGACTGACGTCGCTCGGCCGGTCGGCCGGCCGAGCGGTCGGGCGGTTGGTCGGGCGGTCGGGCGGTCGGGGGTGGTGGAGGCGGGTTCGACGGGGGGAGGCGCCATGAGGATCGTCGACGTGCCGCTCGGTGAGGGCCAGGAGCCCGGCGATGCGGGGGAGTTGGCGGAGGTCGGCAACGAGGCCTTCCTGGCGGCGGTGGTGGGCGGGGAGTTCGAGCTGGTCCACCGCAGCACCGGGACGCTGCTCGCCGCACCCCGGGAGCGGCCGGCGGAGGAGGACGAGCCGACCTGGAGCCTGCTGCTGCGCGCCGCGCACGTCGCGTTCTGCGGGCACCTGCCGCTGAGCCTGTCGCCGGACGTGCTCTGGTACGCGGTGGTGCACGAGGTCGCGGTGCACGTACGGCTGAACGCCGAGCTGTACGAGGGGTTGTTCACCACGACGCCCGGGCGCCGGCAGACGATCACCGTCCGGGACGACAGCCTGCTCGGGCCGGAGCCGGACTGGGCGCGGTCGATCCGGCTGGTGCGGGAGCCGCTGGCGGCGGCGGTCGGCGAGGAGCTGGTGGGGCTCTTCCGGGCGACCTTCTCCACGACCACGCCGGACGACGCGTCCGCGGTGCTGGTGGCGCTGATGGACGTGGTCAGCCCGTACTACGAGTTCAGGTGGGTCTCGCTCTGCGGCATCCCGCGCGTGCGGCTGGAGGGGACGGGGCCGGACTGGGCGTTCCTGGCCCGGCGGGTCGCCGAGCTGGCGGAGTGGTTCGAGCCGCTCCGGCCGTGGTTCGAGGCACTGCGGCCGGTGCTGCGCACCCTCGCGCTGACGGCGGCCGGCGGGCCGGTGGACGAGGGCTTCTGGCGCTCGCTGTACAAGTGGGAGTCGGAGTCCGGCGGGGACCACGTCTCCGGCTGGCTCACCGCGTTCTTCGCGCACACCCGGATCTCGGGGGAGCCGGAGCCGCGGACGGACTTCCGGTGGCGGGACGGGCGGACCAGGTTCACCGAGAACGCCTTCCCCTCGCACGTCTCGAAGGTGCCCTTCGCGTGGGAGACGCCGCTCGGGACCTCGCGGATGGCCTTCGTCGGCGGGGTGCTCGGGATCGAGCGGGACGGCGGGTTCGTGCGGCCGAGGCTCGGGAACGCGGTGCTGCGGGTGCTCCGGGACGGGGCGTGAGCGGGGCCTCGTGGCAGGACCGGCGGTCAGTGGGTGGCCGCTCGGTGACCGGCCCGGATCGGGAGTCGGCGGCGGTCCATTAACCTTGAGGGAGACAATCCCCGGCCGTCCGCCCGCGCAGGCGCCCGGTTCCCGTGCTCAGAGAGAGGTTCGCGCCGTGGACACTGCCGACCGAGCGCACGCCCCGGTCGTCGTCGCCATCGACGGACCCTCCGGCTCCGGCAAGTCGACCGTCTCGCGGGCGGTCGCCGCCCGGCTGGGCCTGAGCTTCCTGGACACCGGCGCCATGTACCGGGCGATGACCTGGTGGATGCTGGCCAACGAGGTCGACGTCGAGGACGCGGAGGCGGTGGCCGTCGCCTGCGGCAAGCCGGTGATCGTGTCCGGCACGGACGCGGACGGCCCCACCATCACGGTGGACGGCCAGGACGTCTCCGGCCCGATCCGCGGCCCCGAGGTGACCGCGAAGGTCAGCGCCGTCGCCGCGGTGCCGTCCGTCCGGGCCCGGCTGGTGGAGCTGCAGCGCGGCTGCGCCGAGGTCGCCGAGCGCGGCATCGTCGCCGAGGGCCGGGACATGGGGACGGTGGTGTTCCCGGACGCCACCGTCAAGGTCTTCCTGACCGCCTCCGAGCGGGCCCGGGCCGAGCGCCGGGCGGCCGAGCTGCGCGCCAAGGGCGTCGACGAGGCGACCATCACCGCGATGGCCGCCGACCTCGCCCGCCGGGACGCCGCCGACTCCTCCCGGGAGACGGCCCCGCTGGCGCAGGCCGCGGACGCCGTCCTGGTGGACACCAGCGACCTCACGCTGGAGCAGGTGATCGACCGGATCGCCGCGCTGGTGGAGGAGCGGGCCGGGCTGTCGTCGGTCTGACGACCGGGGGCGAACTGGTCTGACGACCGGGGGCGCACCGGACGGACGACCGGGGGCGAGCGGGCGAGGGATGTCCGATCATCCGATCGTCCGGCCACCTGACCATTGAATGAACCGCGGGCCGTCGAGGTGCCGCGGAGGAAACCATCGCGCTGCCCCTGGTGGGGCAGGAACGCACGGCGCGCCCCTGGGAAGGGCCGGGCCGGGAAACGGAACAGACGAACATGACCGCAGAGCACTCCGCCACCGACCACGGTGGGCTGGACGCCGCAGACTACGCCGAGTTCATGGCCCTCGCCGCCGAGGAGGGCTTCGACGTCGACGGCTTCGACGCCGCGGACGGCGAGGAGCACGTCCGGCTGCCGGTGCTGGCCGTCGTCGGCCGCCCGAACGTCGGCAAGTCGACCCTGGTGAACCGCATCATCGGCCGCCGCGAGGCCGTCGTCGAGGACAAGCCGGGCGTCACCCGCGACCGGGTCACCTACGAGGCCAGCTGGAACGGCCGCCGCTTCAAGGTCGTCGACACCGGCGGCTGGGAGATCGACGTCCTGGGCATCGACGCCATGGTGGCCGCCCAGGCCGAGCTGGGCATCGAGCAGGCCGACGCGGTGATGTTCGTCGTGGACGCCACGGTCGGCGCCACCGACACCGACGAGGCCCTGATCAAGCTCATCCGCCGGGCCGGCAAGCCGACCGTCCTGTGCGCCAACAAGGTCGACGGCCCGTCCACCGAGGCCGAGGCCGCCTACCTGTGGTCGCTGGGCCTCGGCGAGCCGTACCCCGTCTCCGCCCTGCACGGCCGCGGCTCGGGCGACCTCCTCGACGCCGTCATGGACGCGCTGCCCGAGGCCCCGCCGCAGACCTTCGGCGACGCCGCCCCCGGCGGCCCGCGCCGCGTCGCGCTGATCGGCCGGCCGAACGTCGGCAAGTCCAGCCTGCTCAACAAGGTCGCCGGCGAGGAGCGCGTCGTCGTCAACGAGCTGGCCGGCACCACCCGTGACCCGGTCGACGAGATGATCGAACTCGGCGGCAAGACCTGGAAGTTCGTCGACACCGCCGGTATCCGCCGTCGCGTCCACCTGACCGCCGGCGCCGACTTCTACGCCTCGCTGCGCACCTCCGCCGCGCTGGAGAAGGCCGAGGTCGCGGTCGTCCTGATCGACGCCAGCGAGACCCTGGCCGAGCAGGACACCCGGATCATCTCGATGGCCGTCGAGGCCGGGCGCGCCGTCGTCATCGCCTACAACAAGTGGGACCAGCTCGACGAGGAGCGCCGCTACTACCTGGAGCGCGAGATCGAGCGCGACCTCGTCCAGGTGCAGTGGGCCCCGCGCGTCAACGTCTCGGCCAAGACCGGCCGGCACATGGAGAAGCTCGTCCCGGCGATCGAGACCGCGCTGGAGGGCTGGGAGACCCGCATCCCGACCGCGCGCCTGAACGCCTTCCTCGGCGAGCTCGTGGCCGCCCACCCGCACCCGATCCGCGGCGGCAAGCAGCCGCGCATCCTGTTCGGCACCCAGGCGGGCACTCGTCCGCCGCGCTTCGTGCTGTTCGCCTCGGGCTTCCTGGAGGCCGGCTACCGGCGCTTCATCGAGCGCCGGCTGCGCGAGGAGTTCGGCTTCGTGGGGACGCCGATCTCGATCTCGGTGCGGGTGCGGGAGAAGCGCAAGAAGAAGTAGTCGGTAGGGGTGGGGGATGGCCGAGGGGCCTCGTCGCGGTGGCGGCGGGGCCCTTCTGCTTGCCCGGGGGCTGGGGGGCGTTGCTTGCCGGGGCCCGGGGGTCTGCTGCTGGCTCGGGGCCCGGGGGTCTGCTGCTGGCTCGCCGGGTCAGTGGTGGTGGTCGACGGCGCGGCCCGGGGGGAGGGAGAGCAGCTGGCGGTGCCGGCCGCCGGCGGGCTGGGCGGCGACCGGGCCGGGGGCCGTGCCCAGG
>NZ_JZKH01000009.1 GCF_000961885.1 Streptomyces rubellomurinus | reverse complement strand
GGCGGAGGAGGAGCTGGGCCGGGCCGCCGCGGCGGCCGGCTTCCCGGACTCCCGGGCGGCGCTGGCGGTGCTGCTGCCGGCCGAGGAGCGCGAGCGGCTGGCGGGGCGGCTGGAGCGGCACCGCGCGGAGTCCGCGGCGGTGCGGCGGGAGCTGGCGCTGCCGGAGCTGGCCGAGGCCGCGGCCCGTCCGCCGGTGGACCTGGCGGCCGCGGCGGCCGCGCTGGCCGCCGCCACCGACCGGCTCGGCCGGGCGCACGCCGCGCGGGCGGCGGCGGTCGAGCGGTGCGCGGCGCTGGCCGTGATCGGGCGTCAGCTGGCCGCGTTGGCCGCCGAGTTGGGCCCGGCGCTGGAGCGGTTCGGGCGGATCAACCGGCTGGCCGGGGTGGCCGCCGGCACGTCCACCGAGAACCGGCTGCGGATGCGCCTGGAGTCGTACGTCCTGGCGGCGCGGCTGGAGCAGGTCGCGGCGGCGGCCAGCGACCGGCTGGTCCGGATGTCGGGCGGCCGCTACACCCTGGTGCACAGTGACGACCGGGGCACCGGCAACAAGCGCTCGGGGCTGGCGCTGCGCGTGGTCGACGCCTGGACGGGCACCGAGCGGGACACGGCGACGCTCTCCGGCGGCGAGGGCTTCTTCGCCTCGCTGTCGCTCGCCCTGGGCCTGGCCGACGTGGTGACCGACGAGGCCGGCGGCATGCCGCTGGACACCCTGTTCATCGACGAGGGCTTCGGCACGCTGGACGAACAGTCCCTGGAGGAGGTGATGGACGTCCTCGACGGGCTGCGCGAGCGGGACCGCGCGGTGGGCATCGTCAGCCACGTCGCCGACCTGCGCAGCCGCATCCCGGCGCAGCTGCTGGTCCGCAAGGGCCGGCACGGCTCGACCCTGGCGCTGGCCGGTCGGGAGGACGCGTAGCCGGGGAGGCGCACGGGCGAGGCGGGGAGCTGACGGGCGAGGCGGCGGGGGCGGCCGGTCAGCCCGAGCAGGCGATCCGCTGTGCCTGCTGCCAGGCGCAGACCGGGCAGAGCGTGCTGCCGGGCCGGTCGGCGGGCAGTTCGGTCGGCTCGCCGCAGAGCACGCAGTCGGCGCGCGGGCCGGTGGCCGCCGGATCGTGCCGCAGCGCGGCCTCGGCGCCGCCGCCCGGGGCGAGGTCGCAGACCGCCGGGTCGGTGGCCGGGCCGCCGGTCGCGGGGGTGTCCGTGGGGGTGCCGTCGCTCATGTCGCCTTCCTACTCCGCACCCCCGGCCGGAGGCAAGGCGACCCCGGCCCCGGCGGTCGAACCCCCGGCCGTCGAACCCCCGGCCGTCGAACCCCCGGCCGTCGAATCCCCGGCCGTCGAATCCACAGCCATCGGAGCCGGGTCGGCGGCGGCCGCGATCATGGCGGCGACGCCGTCGAGCAGCGGTCCCAGCCCGAAGGCGAACAGCGCGTCCAGGTCGAGGTCGTAGCCGTCGCTGCCGAGCTCGCCGACGACCCGGGCGAACACCGGGTGGCGCCCGCCGCCGACGATCCCGGCCAGGGCGGGTCCCTGCCGGTCCATCCACTGCTCCTCGGTCAGGCCGGTGCGGGCCTCGGCCTGGGCCTCCCGTTCGAGGTGGACGGCGATGCCCTGGACGTAGCTGTAGAACAGGACGTGCAGGTCGAGGACGGTCCTGGGGTCGAGGCCGTGGCCGTCCAGGGCGCCGAGCGCCCACTCGGCGTGGTCCATCAGCGCGGGCAGCATCAACGGGCGGGTGAGCACGCCGACCTGGGCGAGCCACGGGTGGCGCCGGTGGATCCGCCACAGGGTGTGCGCGCCGGTCTCCAGCCGCTCGCGCCAGGAGGCCGGCGGTTCGGCCGGGTAGGCCTCCTCCGCGAAGGCGGCGTCCGCCATCAGCAGGACGAGGTCGTCCTTGCCCGCCACATGTCGATAAGGGGACATCGCGGCGACGCCGAGCCGGGCCGCGACGCTGCGCATGGAGAGCGCGGCGAGCCCCTCCCGGTCGGCGATCTCCGTCGCGGCCCGGACGATCCGCTCCCGGGTCAGCTCGCCACCCTCGCCCGCCGCCTGCTCGCCGGGCATCCGGGCCGCCGACGACACCGGCGCCGGAAACGCCGACGACATCGCTGCCGGAACCGACACCGGAACCGGACCCGGCTCGGCCGGGCGCCGGCGGGCGGTGCCCGCAGCCGCGACCACGGTGCCGACCCGGGGCCGGGTCTCCACCAGGCCCTCCAGCCGCAGGGTGGTGAGCACCTTGGTGGCCGTCGCGAGCGCGACGTTCCACTCGCGGGCGATCCGGCGGGTCGAGGGCACCCGCTCCCCGGGAGCGAGGGCGCCCTCGGCGATGCGCCGCCCGATCTCGTCGGCGATCCGCCGGTACGGCGGCAGGGCGGGCTCGGGCTTCCCGGCCATACGGTGGCCCTCCTCGTGTGAGATCCGTCTCAGCGCGGCGGCCGACCACGGCTGTCCTAGTGCAGAAGCTACCAGCCACGCTCCCCTGCCGCACCCGTCCTGTCCTAGTTCAGTAGCGCCGAAAGCCCAGTTGGCGGGCCCATGCGTACGCCGTACATTCAGGCCGCGTACACCGTACGGCGCCGGCGGCCCGCAGCTCGCCGCCCGGCGCACACCGATGCGAGGGAGCCGCCCCATGAAGACCTCACCGAAGACCGCGCCGAGGACCGCGCCGAGGACCGCGCCAAAGACCGCGCCGAGGACCGTGCTCATCTCCGGCGGTGGCATAGCCGGCTGCGCACTCGCCGCCCTGCTCGCACGCCGCGGCTTCGCCCCCACCGTGGTGGAGCGCGCGCCCGGGCTGCGCGACGGCGGGCAGGCCGTCGACGTCCGGGGCGTCGCGCTGGAGGTGGTCGACCGGCTCGGGGTGCTGGGGCCGGTCCGCGAGCACCGCACCCGGATGCGCGGCATGTCCGTACTGGACGGCGAGGGCCGGGAGGTCCACCGCTCCACCGACAGCACCTACAGCTCCGGGCGGCTGGACGGCGACGACGTCGAGCTGCTGCGCGACGACCTCGTCCGCATCCTGCACGGGCGGGCCGCCGAGGAGGGCGCCGAGTTCGTGTTCGGCGACGCCGTCACCGCGCTCGACCAGGACGAGGACGGCGTGCTCGCCCGGTTCGGGCAGGCGGGCCCGCGCCGCTTCGACCTGGTGGTCGGCGCGGACGGCCTGCATTCGGCGGTGCGCCGCCTCGCCTTCGGGCCCGAGGAGCGGTTCGCCACCCACCTCGGCCTGCACCTGGCCCTGTTCAGCGCCGAGAACTTCCTGGGCCTGGAGGACTGGCAGCTGTGGCTGCGCGACGGCGGGATCGGCTTCGGCATCTACCCGGCGCGCGGCAACACCGAGCTGCGGATCGGCTTCGGCTTCGCGGCCGGGCCCCTGCCGGACGGCCCGACGCCGCACGCCCGGTCCGGCCCCGAGGCCGATCGGGCCCTGGTCGCCGAACGGATGGCGGCGCTGCGCTGGGAGCGGGAGCGGCTGCTGCGGGCCCTGGCCGACGCCCCGGACCTCACCTGCTTCCCGATGACGCAGATCCACCTCGACCGCTGGTCGCGAGGCCGAGTCACGTTGCTCGGCGACGCCGGCTCCTGCCCGTCCCCGCTGTCCGGCCAGGGCACCAGCCTCGCCCTGGTCGGCGCGCACGTGCTCGCCGACGCCCTCGCCGGCTGCGGCGGCGACCACCGCGCGGCCTTCGCGGCGTACGAGGAGCGGCTGCGCCCGTTCGTCCGGCTGAACCAGGCGCTGGCCACCGAGAACCCGGGCGGCCCGGCCTCGGAGGAGTCGGTCGAGCGGGCGAAGAACGCGATCACCCTCGACGCCTGAGCCACCCCGCCACCCCGCCGCCCCACCACCCACGCCGCCCCACCACCCACGCCGCCCCACCGGGCCGCCGCCCCCTCCGACCCGCCGCCCGGACGGCTCGCCCTAGGGTGGCGGCATGACCGCCGACCTGCGCCGCCGCCTGCTCGCCGCCCACGCCACCGCGCCGACCTACCCGGAGGTGGGCGCGACCCGGGGCGGCCGGCTTCCGGACGGCTACGCGCACCTGCGCCGCCGGGTGCACCTCGGGCACGGCCGGGCGGTGCTGGCGCGGGCCGGCCGGTACGTGCTCGGCTGGGGGAGCCAGTTGGGCACCGGGTTCGCCGTGTACCCGCACGCGCCGGCCGAGCCGGGGGCGACGGTGCTGCTGCGGCTGAGCCCGCCGGGAAGCCGGTGGCCCCGCGTGGTGATCCCCTGCCGGGTGGTGTGGACGGTGGACGAGTCGGACCGGATCGGCTTCGGCTACGGGACGCTCCCCGGGCACCCGGAGTGCGGCGAGGAGGCGTTCCTGGTGTCCATGGACGACGCGGGCGAGGTGTGGTTCGAGGTGACCGCCTTCTCGCGGCTGGCCGCCTGGTACGCCCGGCTGGGCCGTCCGGTCGCGCTGCTGTGCCAGTACCTGGCGATCGAGCGCTACCTCGCCGCCGTCGCCGCCCACTGCCGCGACCCGCGCGGCGACGGGGCCTGAGCCGGGCCCGGCCCGCGGCCCGGCCCGGCCAGCCGGGTCAGCCGAGGAACGACAGCCGCACGGTGCGCCGCGGGTTGTCCCCGTTGGTGTCGACGAACACCACGGACTGCCAGACCCCGAGGGCGAGTTGACCGCCGATCACCGGCAGCGTGGCGTGCGGGGCGACCAGCCCGGGCACCACGTGGTCGCGCCCGTGGCCGGGGCTGCCGTGCCGGTGGCGCCAGCGGTCGTCGGCGGGGAGCAGGTCGCGCAGGACGGCGAGGAGGTCGTCGTCGCTGCCGGAGCCGGTCTCCAGGACGGCGATCCCGGCGGTGGCGTGCGGGACGAAGACGTTGAGCAGGCCGTCGCGCCCGGCGGCGTGCTCGGTGAGGAACGCGGCGCAGCGGTCGGTGATGTCGAGCGCGACCTCGCGGCTGCCGGTGGTGATCTCGAAGGTGGCCGTCCGGAACCGGCCGGGGTGGGTGGGGTGAGTGGGATGGGTGTTGTCCGCCATGCCGCCATCCTGACCCAGGCCGACGGGTCGCGCGTACCGCGCCGCCGTCCGCCGGTGCCGGGCGGGCGCCGTGGCATAGGGTGGGGGGTTCGGACCAGCGCGGCCAGGCGGCGGCCGGACGGCAACCGGCCGCGGCCAGGCGGCGATCAGGCAGCGATCCAGCCGCGGCCGGGCATGACGAAAGCCCGGCGGACCGGACGGTCCACCGGGCCGAAGCCCGCGCTCGGAGCCCGAAGGCCGAGCCCGAGGCCCGTGACCCCCGAGTCGGAGGCCCGAAGCCGAAACCCCGGCCCGAAGGCCGGGCCCCCCGACGCGGCAGGCCGCCGGCTGCTAGCCGCGCCCGCCGAACAGGGTCCGCCGCAGCCGCCGCAGCGGCGCCAGCAGCTTGACCCGGGTGTGGCGGCGCCGGGCCGCCGGAGCGTCCGCGGCGGCCGGGCCGCGCGGGGTGAGCTCCCTTATCAGCCCGAGCGCCTCGGCGGTGTCGACCGCCGAGAGTGCGGGCGCGCCGAGTACGGCCAGGTGTCGGTCGATCCGGCGGCCGGTCGCGCCGACGCCGCACTGGATCGCCGGCACACGGGGCCGAGTCCGCACTTGCATGTGTTCCATCTGTTTCCCACCCCTACGAGGCGCCAGGGCCGTGAGGCGAAGACTATCCGTGACGGACGGCCTTCGCGCAACCGTCCTGGTGTGCTGCCACCGTACCGTGCGACGTCAACTGACGGCGCACCAGGGGCCACCCGGGCGGTCACGACTAGGCATCAATGATGGGTGCACGGACCGCCTCCCGCCAGCGGTGCCCGGATGCACGGACGGGCGCACGGGCCGGGTCCGCGGTGCGCCCCCGGATCGGCTTGCCCATATAGGGGACAAGCGCCACGTCGACAAAGCGATCATGAACGGCGGTCGGCGATCACCCGCGGTGCGGTCACCGGGTTCATGAAGTGAACACATTCGAGGGATTGACTCCCGGGTAAGCTCCAAGCAATATCTCTTCCAACGCACGCAGCGCACGGGTGCCCGCACCGCACCCACGCGTGTGTTCGAGTCATGAAAGACTCGATGCGGGACTCCGGCTCCCCGCGGGCCACTGCCCGGCCGCCTCGACGCTGCGGCGGCCAGGCTCGCGCGGTTGCCCGGACCGGCGGCCGGCCGTAGAGGGTCGGCCCGGCCGCCACCGACTGCCGGTGCCGCCCCCACCCGGGGCACGGCACCGGCGGTTCCGGGCCCTGGCGCCGGACCTCCCCGCCACGACGAGCCGCAAGCCCCGAGTCGCAAGCCCCGAGCCACGGCCCCCCAACCGCGGCCCCGAAGCCCCCGGGAGCCCGCCCCCGCCGGACGTCCAGGCAGGTCGGACCCGGCGGATCGGTAGACTCGGCCAGCGTGTCCCCCCTCCTCCTCAGCATCGTGCTCCCGGTCCACGGCGTGGAGCGGTTCCTGCCGCGCTGCCTCGACTCGATCCTCGGCGACACCGCCGCCGTGGAGTCCCGCTTCGAGGTGGTCGCGGTCGACGACCTCTCCCCGGACGGCTCCGGCGCGATCCTGGACGCCTACGCCGCCCGCGACCGCCGGCTGCGCGTCCTGCACCTCGACGAGAACCGGGGGCTCGGCGGCGCCCGGGCCGCCGCCCTGCCGCAGCTGCGCGGCGAGTACGTCTGGTTCGTGGACAGCGACGACTGGGTGCCCGAGCGCACGGTGAGCGTGCTGCTGGACGAGCTGGCGCAGGAGCACCGCCGCGCCACCCCGGCCGACGTGCTGATCACCGACTTCACCCACGTCTACCCGGACGGCGGGACGGAGCCCAACCCGTGGCGCCACGTGCTGACCGGCTCCCCGCTCATAGAAGGCTGCACCCTGGCCGAGCACCCGGCACTGTTCCGCACCGTGATGTCGGTGTGGAACAAGGTGTTCCGCAGAGCCTTCCTGGCGGGCCTGGACGTCTCCTTCGGCCCCGGCTACTACGAGGACATCTCGGTCACCTACCCGGCGCTGCTGGCCGCCGAGCGGCTGCGCTACCTGGACCGGCCCTGCTACAACTACCGGCGCGGCCGGGACGGCGCGATCACCGCCACCGCCTCCCCCAAGCACGCCGACGTGTTCGCCCAGTACGACGCGATCTTCGCCTTCCTCGACCGGGCCGACCGCCCCGGCCCGCCCGTCCCCGAGGCGCTGCGCACCCAGGTCTTCGAGCGGACCGTCCAGCAGGCGCTGAACGTGTACGACTCCCCCGGGCTCGTCCCCGCCGACCGGCGCAAGGACTTCTTCCGCCGGATCGCCCAGCACTTCGAGCGGCACCGCCCGGCCGGCTACCGCTTCCCCGGCGGCGTGCGCGGCGTGCAGTACCGGCTGGCGGCGCGCGGCGCCCGGATCGCCTACGCCGAGCTGCGCCGCACCGGCCGGCTGCCGCGCGAACTCAAGCGCGGCGCACGGGCGGTGGCGCCGGCGGTGAAGAAGGGGGTGCGCAGCGGCGCCCGGTTCACCGCGTACAACGCCTTCCGCCGCCTGCCGCTGGACGAGCACCTGGCGGTCTACGCCGCGTACTGGCACCGGGGTTACGCGTGCAGCCCGGCCGCGATCTACGAGAAGGCGAAGGAACTCGCCCCGCAGATCCGGGGCGTGTGGGTGGTGGAGAACCGCCGGCAGGCCGACGCGATGCCGGACGGCGTGCCGTACGTGATCGTGAACACCCCCGCCTACCTGAAGGCGATGGCGACCGCCAAGTACTTCGTCAACAACGTCAACTTCCCGCGCACGATGGCGAAGCGGCCCGGCACGGTACACGTCCAGACCCAGCACGGCACCCCGCTCAAGGCGATGGGCATGGACCTGCGCGGCCGCCCGGAGGCGGCCGAGGGGATGGACTTCGACCGGCTGCAGGAGGCCATCGACCGCTGGGACTTCCTGGTCTCCTCCAACCCGCACACCAGCGAGCACTTCGCCCGGGCCTTCCCCGGGCACTACGAGATGCTGGACACCGGCTACCCGCGCAACGACCGGCTGGCGAACGCCACCCGGGAGGAGGTGCGGGCGATGCGCGAGCGGATCGGGCTGCGGCCGGGCACCACGGCGGTGCTGTACGCGCCGACCCACCGCGGCGGCAGGGGCGGCTACCTGCCGCTGCTCGATGTCACGGACCTGGCGCGGAAGTTGGGCCCGGACTTCACGCTGCTGGTGCGCACCCACTACTTCCACACCGGCGGGCCGGGCGATCTGACGGTGGATCAGGACGCGGCCCGGATCGTGGACGTGTCGGCGCACCCGGTCGTGGAGGACCTGTACCTGGCGGCGGACGCGCTGGTGACGGACTACTCGTCGATGATGTTCGACTACGCGGTGCTGGACCGTCCGGTGGTGGTCTTCGCCCCGGACTGGGAGGAGTACCAGCGCGAACGCGGCGTCTACTTCGACCTGTTCGCGCTGCCGCCGGGCGCCGTCACGGTGGACGCGGAGGGGCTGGCGAAGGCGCTGCTGGCGGGCGATCCGGAGCCGGCGGCGCGGGCGCGGTTCCGGGCGCGGTTCTGCGTCTGGGACGACGGCGGGGCGGCGGAGCGGGTGGTGCGCCGGGTGTTCCCGGTACGGGGCTAAGCCCGGAGGGACGGCTGCGGGGAAGCGGCGGGGACACAGCGGGGACACAGCGGGGCCGGGGCCGCTCTCCGCCGGTACGGCGAGCGGCCCCGGCCCCGGGGGTGCTCAGCCGCGGCGGGCGGCCAGGAACTCCTCGAAGTCCAGGTAGCCCTGGTGCCGGGTGTCCATCGTGTGGATCAGCGCCTCGGCCATCGAGAGCGTCACGGTGTGGTCGCCCATCTCGTTGGCGGCCAGCGCGTACTCGGCCGGAGTGATCTTGCCGTCGCCGTTCTGGTCGAAGCGGTCGAACAGCGCCTTGATCTCCTCGACGCTCTGCATGGTGCCCTCCTGGTACTGCGGGGTCGTGCTCGGTTCGGACGGGCGTACCCTACCCCGGCCGTGGCACGCGCCACGGTCGGCGGGAGTGGACGGGCTCGGGGGTGGGTGTCGTAGTCTGCGGGTCTGATCGCAGGCCCGGGCACCTCCCGGGCGGTCGTTCGTCCAGGGAGGGAACCATGCTCGACCTCGTCACCAGGCTGGTGCTGAAACCCGTTTCGCGCGGGATCTGGCGCCCGGCCATCGAGGGTGCCGAGAACGTGCCGAGCAAGGGCGGGGTGATCCTGGCGAGCAACCACCTGTCGTTCATCGACAGCGTGGTGATCCCGCTGACCGCCCCCCGCCGGGTCCACTTCCTCGCCAAGGCCGAGTACTGGCAGGCGCCGGGCCTCAAGGGCAAGCTGTCCAAGGGCTTCTTCGAGGCGATCGGCGCGGTGCCGGTCGAGCGCGGCACCTACCGCTCCGCCCAGGCCTCGCTGGAGTCCGCGCTGGAGATCCTGGAGGCCGGAAAGGCCTTCGGCATCTACCCCGAGGGCACCCGCTCGCTCGACGGCCGGCTGTACCGGGGCAAGACGGGCGTCGCCTGGCTGGCGCTGACGGCGGGCGTGCCGGTGGTCCCGGTGGCGCTGGAGGGCCCGGAGCAGATCCTGCCGATCGGCAAGCGCGTGCCGCGGATCAAGAAGGTGACGGTCCGCTTCGGCGAGCCGCTGCACTTCGACGAACTGCACGGGCAGGCCCGTTCGCTGAAGGCGCGCCGCCAGGTGACCGACGAGGTGATGGCGGCGATCCAGCGGCTCTCCGGGCAGGAAGTCGTGGGGAGCTACAACGAGGTCCCGAAGGCGGCGTAGCCGCTTCACGCAGCCGCGTCCCAGGCCGGCCCGTCACGCGTGGCCCAGCACCTCGGCGGCGTCCGGGACTTCGCGGCGCAGCAGCGCGGCGTACCGCCCGTCCAGCGCCACCAGTTCCTCGTGGGTGCCGAGTTCGGCGACCTCGCCGCGGTCGAGCACGGCGATCTGGTCCGCGGCGCGCACGGTGGAGAGCCGGTGCGCGATGGTGATGGTGGTGCGGCCCGCGGCCAGGGTGTCCACCGCCTGCTGGACGGCGCGTTCGGTGCGGTTGTCGAGCGCGCTGGTGGCCTCGTCGAGGATCAGCACGGGCGGGTTGCGCAGGATCGTGCGAGCGAGCGCGAGGCGCTGCTTCTCACCGCCGGAGAAGCGGTAGCCGCGTTCGCCGACCAGGGTGTCGTAGCCGTCCGGGAGGGCGGCGATGGTGTCGTGGACCTGCGCGGCCCGGGCGGCCTCGACCAGTTCGGCGTCGCTCGCGCCCGGCTTGGCGAAGCGCAGGTTCTCGGCGACGGAGGCGTGGAAGAGGTAGGTCTCCTGGGAGACCACGCCGACCGCGCGGGCCAGGGTGCCGAAGGACAGCTCGCGCACGTCCACGCCGTCGATGGTGACCCGGCCGCCCGTCGCGTCGTACAGGCGCGGCACCAGGTAGCTGAGCGTGGTCTTGCCGGACCCGGTCTCGCCGACGACGGCGAGTGAGCTCCCGGCCGGGACGGCCAGGTCGACGCCGGCCAGGGTCGGGCGCGGCTGCTCGGGGTCGTAGCGGAAGTCGACGCCCTCGAAGCGCACCTCGCCGCGGATCCGGTCGAGGGTGACGGGCCGGGCCGGCTCGGCGATGTCCACCGGCAGGTCGAGGTACTCGAAGATGCGCTGGAAGAGCGCGAGCGAGGTCTGCACGTCGACGCCGGTGGAGAGCAGGCCGACGGTCGGGCGGAACAGGCCCTGCTGGAGGGTGACGAAGGCGACCAGGGTGCCGACCGAGACGATCGGCGCGCCGCCGGCGGCGGTCAGGCCGGCCGCCCAGTAGATCAGGGCGGGCATCGCGGCCATCACGATCATGATGGTGTTCATCCGCCAGCGCCCGGCCATGCTCGCCCGCACCTCCAGGTCGGCGAGCTGGTCGGACTGCGCGGTGAACTCCCGCGCCAGGGAGTCGGAGCGGCCCATGGTGCGGCCGAGCAGGATGCCGCTCACCGACAGCGACTCCTGGACGGCCGAGCTCATCGCGGCCAGCTGCTTCTGCCGCTCGGTGGTGATCTTCTTGCGCTCCCGGCCGACCCGGCGGCTGATCCAGACGAACAGCGGGAGCAGCAGCAGCGAGACGACGGTCAGCCGCCAGTCGAGGGCGACCATGGCGGCGACGGAGGCGACCACGGCGGTGAAGTTGGAGGCCAGGCTGGTCGCGGTGGACGTCACCGTGGACTGCATGCCGCCGATGTCGTTGGCGATCCGGGACTGCACCTCACCGGTGCGGGTGCGGGTGAAGAAGGCGAGCGACTGGCGCTGCAGGTGGCCGTAGACGGCGGTGCGCAGGTCGTGCATCACGCGCTGGCCGACCGTGGTGGATATCAGCGTCTGCAGGACGCCGAAGACGCTGCTCACGACGGCCGCGAGGACCATTCCGAGCGCCAGCAGGCTCAGCAGCCCGGTGCGGCCCTGCGGGATGGCGGTGTCCAGGACGGCGCGGAGCAGGAACGGCGTGACGACGGACACCACGGCGGTGGCGGCGACCAGCAGGCCGACCAGGGCGAGGCGGCCCGTGTACGGGCGGAAGAGTGCGAGGATGCGCCGCCACTGGGCCGGCGGGCGGGTTTCGCCCTCGGGGC
This sequence comes from Streptomyces rubellomurinus, assembly GCF_000961885.1. Taxonomy (GTDB): domain Bacteria; phylum Actinomycetota; class Actinomycetes; order Streptomycetales; family Streptomycetaceae; genus Kitasatospora; species Kitasatospora rubellomurina. The sequence continues at coordinate 121,622 of NZ_JZKH01000009.1, read as the reverse complement.
GCGGGGGCGGGGTCCAGTCGATGGTGGCATGCCGCAAGGGCGGCCTCCCTGGGGTTCGGGCGCGCGGCGGGGCGCGCCGGCGGACGGGTTCGGGCACGCCGCGGGCACGGCCGGTGGGGCCGTGCCGGGCGGGCGGCCTCAGCATAGCGGGGTTAGCTCATAGTTAGGCAAGCTAATAGTGAGGGTTGCTCTATTCCCTGGCACTCCCCGGCGCCGAGGCCGCCCGTCCGCTTGGTTGTCCGACTGTCCGCTTGTCCGCTTGTCCCGCTCTCGGTCCGGCCCGCGGGTCCGGTATCTCAGTTCGTCCGGTAGGTGCGCGCCGCCTTGGAGGAGAGGCCGCCCAGGCCGCCGGACGGCAGCAGGCGGGCCAGCGCCACCACGGCCTTGTAGCGCTTGCCGGGCACCGACAGCGACTTGCCCCGGGCCAGGTCGCGCAGCGCCTCCTCCACCACCCGCTCCGCCGACAGCCACGACCAGCGCGGGATGTTGCCCGTACCCATGCCGGCCCGCTGGTGGAACTCGGTGCGGGTGAAGCCCGGGCACAGCGCCATCATCCGCACCCCGGTGCCGCCGAGGTCGCGCAGCACGCCCTGGGTGAAGCTCACCACCCACGCCTTGCTCGCCCCGTACGTGCCGCGCGGCAGGAACGCGGCCACCGAGGCGACGTTCACCACCGCGCCCCGGCCGCGCTCGCGCATGCCCGGCAGGGCGGCCGTGGTCAGCCGCAGCACGGCCTCGATGTGCACCTTCAGCATGTCCAGCTCGTCCTGCAGCGGGACCGTCCCGAACGCGCCCTTGTTGCCGAACCCGGCGTTGTTGACGAGCAGGTCCACCGGGCGGGCGGAATCCGCGAGGCGGGCCTCGACGACCGCGATGCCCTCCTCGGTCGCGAGGTCGGCGGTCAGCGCCTCCGCCTCGACGCCGTACTCGGCGTGCAGGGCGGCGGCGGCGCGCTCCAGGCGCTCGGTGTCGCGGGCCACCAGGACGAGCCGGTGGCCGCCGCGGGCGAGTCGGCGGGCGAACGCGGCTCCGATGCCGGCGGTCGCGCCGGTGATCAAGGCTGTGGTCATGCCCAGACCGTACCGACTCCCCGCAGCCACGCCCACACCCCGGGCAACCCCCCAGCTCAGCGGGCTGCGGATGCAGGCAGTCGGTCGTGCTCGTAGTGTCGGACAGGGGCATCGCCCGACCGGGCGGTGACGACCGGATGAGGAGGCACATCTGATGCTTACTCAGTTCAGGACCACCACGACCCGGGCGCCGCTGGCGTCGCCGGACGAGCTCGATGCGCTCGGCACGCTGATGGTGGAGGACGAGGCCGTCGTCAGCGACGCGCCCACGTACCGTCCCGAAGCCCAGGGCACGCTGCTGCTGGCGGGGCTGCTGCTGCTCGCCCCGAAGCAGCCCAAGGAGAAGGGCCGGTAGCCGAACGCGCCGACCGGCCCCCCGGGCCTCACGGGACACCCGGCCGCTGACGCCGCCGACGAGTGCGGCCCCGCCGCCGGGCCCCGCGAAGCCCCCTTCGAGGAGGACCACGCAACCATGCCAACCGCCGAACCCTCACTGCGCGACGAGTACGCCGCGGCGGTCGAGCGGGTGGCGGGCCGGACCCTCGACGCCCTCCGGGGCGCCGGGGGTGCGGTCGCGCTCGCGCCCGTACTCGGCCCCGAGCCCGGTCCCGAGCTCGCCTCCGCGCCCGGCCCCGAGCCCGCCTCCGGGCCTGGTGGCGCCGCATCCGGAGCCGTCGAACCGCCCCGGTCGCTGCTGGCCGCCCTGCGCGTCGTCGGCCCCGACCTCTTCGCGCCGCAACTGCTCGGCGGCGCGGCGCCCGACGAGCCCACCGCCCTGCTGCTCGCGCAGGCGCACCGGGTGTTCCCGCCGATGGCCGCGACACGGGCCGGGCAGGGCACCGGAGCCCCGGACGGGAACGCGGTGGTGGCCGCCTGGCGGGACTGGGCCGCCGGGGTGCTGCTCGTCCGGGCCCTCGGGGCCGGCCCCGGGTCCGCTGATCCGCCGGTCGGCGTTGATCCGCCGGTCGACGGCTCCGCCGGTTCGGCGGAACGCTCCGTCACCGAGCCCGCGCCCGCGCCGGCCACCGTTCCCGGTCACGCCGCGTGGCCGGACCCGGCCGCCTGGCAGGCCTGGTCGATCCGGATGGCGCAACTCTCCGCACTCGCACTGCCCGGCCTCGACGGCGCCGTCCACCGCACGGCCCGCGCCCACCCCCTGGCCCTCGCCCGGGGCGCCGTCCGCTCGATGCTGCGCCGCGACCACCGGGCCGCCGCCCGGCTCGCCCGCTGGCTCGCCTGGTCGCGGGCCCAGGGAATCGCCCTGCCGCTGGACGTCGAACCGATCATCGCGCGGATCCGCGTGGTCAGCGACGGCAGCGCCCGCACCGCCCTCGAACTGGCCATCGCCGAAGCACTCCTGGACACCGCCGGGGAGCGGGCATGACCGACCACGAAGTCCTCGCCACCGCCCAGCGGATCGGCTCGCGCGCGCTCGCCTGGCTGGACGCCTCGCACGAGACCGGCTTCGGCGCACTCGACGACAACGTCACCATCGACATCGCCGACCCCAACAACGCCTACAAACCCATCGGGGAATGCGCGCTGGCCGCCTCGCTGGTGCTGCGCGAAGGCGTCACCGGCCCCGCCGACGCCGACCGCGCCCGCCGGATGCTGGCCTTCGGCTGGGCCCAGCTGCGCGACGGGAACCTGCTGTACGAACGGCAGCTGCGGCACATGCTGATGACCGACCCGCTGGAGGTCTACGCCCACTTCGTCCGCGCCGGCTACCGGCACCCCGCACTGGAGGAACTGGTGCGCTCGCTCGGCGAGCTGCGCTCCGTGCACGCCGCCGAGACGGCCCCCAACCGCCGCCTGGCCATCGCCAACGCGCGCCGCGTCGCCGGGCTCGACCACCGGGGCCCGGACTGGGCGCACCTCACCGCCGCCACCTGGCTCGGCGCCACCCCCGAACCCTGGGCGCTGGACTGGTTCACCGGCTACGACATCACCCACACCGTCTTCCACCTCACCGACTGGGGCGCCCGGCCCGAGGACCTGCCCGAGCCGCTGCGCGCCTACGTCCGCGACTGGCTCCCCGTCTGGCTCGACATCTGGCTGGAGGTCGGGCAGTGGGACCTCGCCGCCGAACTCCTCGTCGTCGACTCGTGCATCGGCGAACCGGTCACCGGACGGGAGGGCTGGGAGGCGCTCGCCGCCGTCCAGCGCGAGGACGGGCTGATCCCGCGCGACAACGCGCAGCCCGTCGCCGAGGAGCCCGAGCAGGCGTTCAAGGACCACGAGCACACCGCCGTGGTCGCCGTCGTCGCCAGCACCGTCACCCTCTCGCGTGCGCTCGGCGGCGCCACGGCGGCGGTCGGGTGAACGCCGCGGACCGGGTGAGGGCGGCCGATCGCTCCTCGGTACCCGAGCGGCCGTCCACGGCCGACCGGCTGTGTGCGGCCGTGGTGCGGGCAGCACAGCCGTACGCGACGGCGGTGACGGTGGCGCTGGCGCACCGGGGGCGGGAGGAGGTGCGCTGCCACGGACGGCTGGCGCGCGGACCGTCCGCGCCGTGCACGCCGGACACCGTCTTCGAACTCGGCTCCGTCAGCAAGACGTTCACCGCGCTACTGCTCGCCGCGATGGCCGCGCGCGGCGAACTCGCCCTGGACGACCCGCTGGAGCACCACCTCCCGCGCAACTGGCGCCCGCCGTCCGTCCGTTCCGGCGAGCCGATCCGGCTGCTGCACCTCGCCACCCACACCTCCGGTCTGCCCCGGCTGCCGCCCGGACTGCTCGCGGGCGCCGTCCCGGCCTGGTTCAGCAATCCGTACGCCCGCTACGGCGAGGAGCAGTTGCGTTCCGCACTCGCCCGAACCACCGTGCAGGGAAAACCCGGTGGCCGGTACGCCTACTCCAACTACGGTGTCGGCCTGCTCGGGCGGCTGCTCGCCGAAGCGGGCGGGGCGCCGTACCCCGAGCTGCTCGCGGACCGGATCTGCCGGCCGCTCGGGCTCCGCACCACCGGCTGCGCGCCCGACCCGCCGAACCGGGCCACCGGGTACCGGCGCGGACGGGCGCTGCCGCCCTGGCACATCCCCGGACTGCCCGGCGCCGGCGCCGTCCGGGCCGGCGGCGCCGATCTGCTGCGCTTCCTGCTGGCCCATCTACGGCCTGCGGAGGGTGAGTTGGCCACCGCTCTCGGTGACGTGCAGCGGCCGAGACTGCGGCTGCGGCACTCCGGCGACCAGCTGTGCCTGGTCTGGAACCACCGCCGCCCGGGCGGCCGGGACCTCTACTTCCACACCGGCGGCACCCGCGGCTTCACCGCCTTCGCGGGCTTCTCGCCGCTTACCGGCACCGCCGTCGCCGCGCTCGCCAACACCGGGCCCGGCCTGGACGGGCGGTTCCTGCAACGCGGTTACGAGCTGCTGCGGGCACTGGCGCTGGAGGCGTGAGCGCGCGGGGACGGCTTCTGGAAGCGCGGACGACAAACCCGGAGACGTCGGCGGTCGTCCCCGGGATACTGGTCGGCCATGGATGAGATCGAAGTCGTCGTCGCCCATTCCGAACGCGCGACCCTGCGCGTCGGCGACGTGTTCCTGAAGGTGGACACCGATCAGGCGCGCATCGACGCCGAGGTCGAGGCGATGGCCCTCGTGCCGGTCCCGACGCCGGAGGTCCTGTGGCGCAAGCCGCCCGTGCTCGCGCTCGCCGCGCTCCCGGGGGCGACGCTCGGACGCCTCGGCGGGCCGTCGACCGGGTCGCCGGCGGCGTGGGCCGCGGCGGGCGCCGCCATCCGGACGCTGCACGACGCGCCGCTGCCGCCCCGGCTCGGCCGCGCCGGGCGGAGCACCGCCGCGCTGGCGGCGGAACTCGACGAGGAGTGCGCGGCGCTCGTGGCGCACGGCATCCTGCCCGCCGACCTGGTCGCCCGCAACCGCCAGGTCGCCGAGGCCGCGTTCCGGCCGTGGACGCCGGCGTTCACCCACGGCGACCTGCAGATCGAGCACGTCTTCGTCGACGGCGACGAGGTCACCGGCATCATCGACTGGTCCGAAGCGGGCCGGGGAGACCCCCTGTACGACCTCGCCACCTTCACGCTCGGACACGAGGAGCACCTCGACGACGTCATCGCCGGCTACGGCACCGGCATCGACGTCGACCTCGAGGTGATCCACGCGTGGTGGTCAATGCGGAGCCTGCTGGTGGTCCGCTGGCTGAGCGAGCACGGCTTCGACCCCTTCCTGCCGGGCTGCGAGGTCGACGTGCTGAGGTCCCGGATGTGAGGCCGCGGCGACGGAAGCCGTTCCATCAGGAGTGGCCATGAGTGGTCGGGAGTGGTCGGGAGTGGTCGGGAGTGGTCAGGCCGCGACGGCCTTGGCGCGGTCGGTGGCGATGTGCAGGGCGAGGCCGGCGAGGACGGTGCCCATCGCGTAGCGCTGGATCCGCAGCCAGGTCGGGCGGCGGCCGAGGAACGTGGCGATACTGCCCGCGCCGACCGCGATCAGACCGTTCACGGTGACCGCGATCACGATCTGGACCAGGCCCAACACCAGGCTCTGCGCGGCGACATGGCCGCGCTCCGGTGCCACGAACTGCGGCAGCAGCGAGAGGTACACGATGACGATCTTGGGGTTGAGCAGGCAGGTCAGGAAGCCCATCGCGAACAGCTTGCGCGGCGGGTCCGGCGGCAGCGCCTGCGGGGCGAACACCGCCGCCCCGCCCGGCTTCACCGCCTTCCACGCCAGCCAGAGCAGGTAGCCGGCGCCCGCCAGCTTGATCGCGGTGTACAGCGCGGGCACCACCGAGAACACCGCGGCCACCCCGGCCGTCACCGCCACCAGGTACACCAGGAACGCGGACGCCACCCCGGTCAGGGACACCAGGCCGGCCCGGCGGCCCTGGGCTATCGAGCGCGAGACCAGGTAGATCATGTTCGGGCCCGGCGACAGCGCCATGGTCAGGGCCACGGCGGCGATCCCGAGCACGGCATGCCCGTCCACGACGTGCCCGTCCACGGCAGAGAGCAGCTCATCCATGCGAGGAGGCTAGGGCGGGCCGCCTGCTCGATGCAATGATGACTTTGCACTCGGTGCAATCCGGGGCGGCAGCCAAAGGCAGCGAACAGCAGAGAGCAACAGGGCACAGCACCGCACAGCTGCGACAGCAGCGACAGCAGCGACAGCCCGGAGGGACCGACCGGCCGTGGACGACTACCGCGCGATCGCCGACCAGATCGCCGCCGACATCACGGCCGGGCGACTGCGGCCCGGCCAACAACTGCCCACCCAGCGCGACTTCGCCCGCCGCCGGGGCATCGCCGCCTCCACCGCGACGCGCGTCTACCGCGAACTGGTCCGGCGCGGACTGACCACCGGCGAGGTCGGGCGCGGCACCTTCGTCCGGGCCGGCGGCGGTGCGGGCGACGCGGCCGGCGGCGGGCAGGTCGCGCTCGCCGAACCGGGCGCCGCGCCCGTCGACCTGGAGCTCAGCTACCCGTCCGTCCCCGAGCAGTCCGCGCTGCTCGCCGCCGGGCTCGCGCCGCTGCTGCGGCCGGACGCGCTCGGCGAGGCGCTGCGGCCGGTCGGCGCGGCCGCGACGGCGGCGGCACGGCAGGCCTTCGCCGGGCTGGTCGGCGGCCCCGACTGGGACGCGCCGGAGGACGCCGTGCTCTTCGCGGGCAACGGGCGCCAGGCCGTCGCGGCGGCGCTGGCCGCCCTGGTGCCGCCGGGGCAGCGGCTCGGGGTCGAGGAGCTGACGTACCCGGTGGTCAAGGCGATCGCCGAGCGGCTGGGCATCCGTCTGGTGCCGCTGCCCGTCGACGAGGACGGGCTGCTGCCCGAGGCCGTCGCCGCCGCGCACCGGGCGACGCCGCTGCGGGCCCTGTACGTCCAGCCGCGTGTGCACAACCCGCTCGGGGCGAGCATGCCGCCGGAGCGGGCGGCGGCGCTGGCGGCGCAGCTGCGGCGGCTGGACCTGCCGGTGGTCGAGGACGCGATCTGGTCCTTCCTGCGCCCGGACCTCGCGCCGTTCGCCGCGCTCGCGCCGGAGCGGACGGTCCTCGTCGACAGCCTGTCCAAGCGGCTCGCGGCGGGGCTGAGCGTCGGGTTCGCGGTGGTGCCGGCGGCGCTGCGCGAACGGGTCGCCGGGGCGCTGCGCGCGGGCGGGTCGACGCCGAGCGGCTACGCGCTGGAGGCGGCGGTGCGCTGGATCGGGGACGGCACGGTGGCGGCGGTCGCGGCGGCCAAGCGGGCCGACGCCGCGGCGCGGCTGGAGCTGACGCGCGAGGTGCTCGGCGGGCGGCGGGTGCTGGCCGACCTGTGCTCGTACTTCGCGTGGTGGCGGCTGGCGCCGCCGTGGCGGGCGGAGACCTTCGTCGCGGCGGCGGCCCGGGCCGGCATCTCCGTCACCCCGGCGGCCGCCTTCGCGGTCGACCCCCGGCGCTCCCCGCCCGCCGTACGGATCGGGCTGGCCTCCCCGCCGCTGCCGGTGCTCGCCCGGGCCCTCGCGACGCTGGAGCGGATCGCGGCGGCGGGGCCGGAGGCGGCGGCGGGTGCTGACACGGGGGCGGCGGGCGCCAGAACGGAGGCTGCGGGCTCCGGCACGGAGGCGGCGGCGGGGATCGGCGAACAGATCACAGGCGACAGATAACAGATGACAACTTTCAACATCTGTTATCTGTTATCTGTTCGCTGACATCTGTCAGCTGTTCGCTGTTCGCTGTCAGTTGTCCGCCGCCGCCGCGGTGCCCACGGTGGTGCCAGTGCTGGCGAGGGCGCCCGGCGCCTGCGGGGGTGCCGCAGCCGCCGGGGCCTGCGCGTCGGGCGACGCCCACGAGGTGGCGGGGGCCGACGCGCCCGCCGAGGTCGACGGGCCGGGGGTGCCGGGCGTCTGGCCGCCGGCGGTGGGCGTCGGCGTCGGCGACGGCGTGCTCCCGGCCGCGACCGTGTGGTCGGTCATGCAGCCCCTGCCGCTGTCGCAGGTGACGCGCTTGCCGTCCAACGTGGCGACAGCACTGTGCAGTTGGCGGTCGCCGTTGCCGTCGACGGTCACGGAGAACGTGACCGTCGCGCTGCCGCCGACCGGCAGGTCGCCGGTCCAGGTCAGCTTCCCGTCCTAGACCGCGGCGGTGCCGGAGGCGGCCTGGACGTCGCCGTTTGTAGGCGGCGTCGTCCAGCACCTTCAACAGGTCGTCGGTCACGGTGGCGCCCTTGGCCTCGTCCGCGCCCTTCTGGGCGACGGTCACGCTGTAGGCCACCTTGGTGCCCGTCGCCACCGACGAGCCCGGCTTGGGGTCGGCCGTCGTGGAGAAGACGTAGGAGCCGGTCGCCGCCGGGTCCTGGTAGGTGTACGGACCGGCGGTGGCGGCCCCGGCCGGGGTGGTGACGGTGACGTCGACCTTCCCGGCGGCGTTCGCGGCGGGGGCGGTGGCGGTGATCCGGGTGTCGCTGTCGACCGTGAACCCGGTGGCCGGCACGGAGCCGAAGGCCACCGCGGTCGCCCCCGTCAGGTGGGTGCCGGTGAGGGTCACGGTGGCGCCGCCGGCCAGCGGGCCGTGGTCGGGCGTCAGCCCGGTCACCACCGGTGCGGGGGCCTAGACCTGTGTGGCGAGGCCGGCGCTCCCCACCGGCTCGTTGCGGCCGTTGCGGGCGTCGGCGGCGCCGGACAGCGCGACGTTGACCATGGTGGCGTTGGCGCGCTCCTGGGAGCCGGTGTTGGGGACGTCGAGGGTGACGGTGTAGGCGGTGTTCGCCGGCACGGGCCCGGCCGGGCCGGCGATCCGCACGATGGAGTCGGCGCGGGCGGGGCTCGCCAGGGCCAGCAGGCCTAACGCGGTGGTCGCCGTGGTGAGCAGCGCCGCAGTACGGCGGGCCGGCGTCGCGGCCAGGGTGGAACGGGACATGAGCGTCCTTCATGAGGGATCGGGCCGCGCCACGACGGGTGGTCCCGGTCCGGCGCGGGGATGTGACCGCCGTGACGGGCCGGGCGAGAGGAATCAAAGGTTCCGATTGTGAAACGCCTTCACATCGGCTGGTTCTGTCGCTGCGGCCGCCCGGCGCCGGACATTAGCGTCGCTGCTCCAACTCCCGGCACCGGCAAGGACAGCGGCAGCTCCGTGCCCCCGAACGGCACCTACGACCCGGACCTGAGCACCAACCCGCCCTCCGAGGTGATCACCCGGTTCAGTGGGCCCGAGTTCTTCGACGAGCTCGCCGCCCTGCTGAACCGCACGCCGCTCAACCCGCCGGACGACCGGACGTCCGCCCTCCTCGCCGAGCTGGGCGTCCACCCCCACGACCAGGACCGGCTGCCCGACCCCGAGGTCCTGGGCCTCGCCAAGGCCGAAGGCCTGGAGCTCATCAAGCACCACCGGGGCCCCACGCCCGTCAACGGCTGGACGTTCTTCACCACCGGCATCGGCACCTACGGCACCGACTACCTGCAGCGCGCCTACGTCGCCACGATCGGGCTCGGCGCCAACTCCCCAAGGACGCCCTCTACCCCACGGCGAGCGCCTCGGCCAGCGACGACACCGGCGCGCCGATCGCCTACACCCTCACCTTCCCCGAGGGCCAACTGCCGCCCGTGGCAGCCTTCTGATCGCTGACCGCGGACGACTCCGACAGCTTCCTCGTCGCCAACGCCGACGACATCTACGGCCGTCGGCCACTTCGCCGAGCCGCTGGCCGGCCCGGACGGCGCCACCACCCTCTACGTCCAGGCCGAACCGCCCGCCGACGCCGACCTGCAGACCGCCAACTGGCTCCCCATCCCCACCAGCGGCACGTTCACCGTCACCCGGCGCCTCTACGCCCCGATCACCGACGAGATCCCCGCGGACTGGCCGCCAGCCCTGACCCCGGCCGACGAAGCCGTCTGACACCCGGCAGACGCGGCCGCGCGCGGCTACGAGCGCCGCACCGCCGTACGTCAGCGCGCCGGGCCGCTCCGGCCGCCGCGCGCGGCGGTGTCCGCGGCCGTGTCCGCGGCGCCGCCCGCGCCGACCGCGCGCAGCCGTGAGGCGGCGGTCGCGGCGAGCTGCGGCGCGAGCCTGGCGACGTCGCGGGAGCCCACCAGCGCGATCAGGCTCGGCAGCATCCACCGGACCGGCTGCATGCCGCGCAGCCAGGCCTGGGCGTAGACGTGCGCGGAGCGGCGGGCGATCCCGGCGACGATCCGGTCCACCGCGGGCTCCAGCGGGTACGTCTTGTTCGCCGGCCACGGCAGCCGGCTGCGCATCTGCTTCAGCACCGCGTCCTGGTCGGCGCCGCGCACCATGTCCGTGTCGGTCCAACTCAGGTATCCGACACCGACCTTGACGCCCTGGTGGGCGACCTCGGCGCGGATCGAGTGGGCGAAGGCCTCCACCCCGGACTTGCTCGCGCAGTACGCGCTCATGAGCGGGGCCGGCGTGAGCGCCGCGAGCGAGGCGATCTGCAGCAGGTAGCCGCGGCTCTCGGCGAGCGCCGGCAGGAAGGCCCGCGCGGTGGCGACACTGCCCAGCAGGTTGACCTCGATCACCCGGCTGAACGCCCGGTGGTCGCTGTCGGCCAGCGGCCCGCCGATGGCGATCCCGGCGTTGGCGACGACGGCGTCGATCCGCCCGTAGTGCTCCTTGATCCGCCGGGCGACGTCGCTCAGCGCGTCGAGGTCGGTGACGTCCGCCTCCCAGCTGGTGGCGGACGGGCCGCACTGCGTCGCGACGTCCTTCAGCTCCTCCGGCTCCAGGCCGAGCAGCGCGACCCTGGCCCCGCGCCGGGCCAGCTTCCGGGCGAGCGAGGCACCCACGCCCCGAGCGGCCCCGGTGACGACGACGACCTGCTCGGACAGCGGCGGGATGGCGTTCATGCGGCGGCGGTCCTCTCGACCTCGGGGACGGAGACGGGAACGGCGGTGGCGGGGCCCGCGGGGCCCGCGGGGTCGGCGGGGTCGGCGGGGTCGGCGGCGGTGGGGCCGGCCGCCGGCAGGTGCGCGAGCGCCATCCGGTGGATCTCGGCGGCGACCTCCGCCGGCCGTTCCAGCGGCGCCATGTGACCGACCCCGGGCAGCAGCAACAGCCCCTGCGGGTCGGCCAGTTCGGCGACGATGCGGTGGGCGTGCGGCTGCGGGGTGAGCCGGTCCGCGGTGCCGACGACGACCGCGGTCGGCGCGGCGAGCCGGGCGAGCGGAGCGTGGACGTCCAGGCGGTCCAGCACCCTCGCCCAGTTGGCCCGGACGGCCGCCGGGCAGGCATGCACGATCCGGGCCGTCGCCTCGACCTGGCCGGCCGGCGAACCCGGCCCCATGGTCGTGTACTTGAGCACGGCCCGGCTCACCGGCGTGACCGGCCCGAGCGGCAGCCGGGCGTGCAGCATCCGCCGGTGCAGGAAACGGCGCAGGCCCGCGGGGCGTACGGCCTGGGGCAGGACGGTGAGTTCGGCCACCAACTCCCCTGCCCCGGTGGAGACCAGGACGGCGGCGGCGGTGCGCTCGGCGACCTCGGCGCGGCCGCCGGCGGCCATGATGGTCATCCCGCCCATGCTGTGGCCCGCGAGGAGGGCCCGCTTTCCCGCCGGAACGGTCGCGGCGAGCACGGCGGCCAGGTCGTCGACGAGCGCCCGGGTGGAGTACCGGGCCCGGCTCGGCGGGACCTCGCTGCGCCCGTGGCCGCGCTGGTCGTAGGCCACCACCCGGTAGCTGTCGGCGAGTCGGCGGATCACCGGCGCCCAGAAGGCGGTCGAGCAGGTCCAGCCGTGCGCCAGCACCACGGTGGGCGCGCCGGGCCGGCCGTGGACCTCGACGTGCAGCCGGATCCCGTCCGCCGAGCGGACACTCAACTCCTCGATGGGAACGGGTGGTTCGTAGTCGGCGGGCAGCCGGGCGGCGCTCACGCGGACACCTCCTCGACGGACGCGGCGGACGAGGGGGCGGCCGCGGCGGCGGACTCGGCGACCGAGGCCGCGGACGAGGCCGCTGCGGACGCGGGAGCCGGCACGGGCCGCATCGTCAGTTCGTACTCGCCGAGGTCGACCTTGCGGGTGGCGCGGCGGAAGGAGGTGGTGGAGCCGGGCCACAGCACGGTGTTCTTGCCGTTCGGGTCCAGGTACCAGCTACGGCAGCCGCCGGTGGTCCACACCGTGCGGTCCATCCGGTGCTGCAGTTCGAGGTTCCACCGCCGCTGGGCGCGCGCCGTGGGCTGCATGGCGGCCGCGCCGACCGCGTCGAGCGTGGTCAACGCGTCTATCAGGTAGTTCACTTGGGACTCGATCATGAGGATCATCGAGCTGTTGCCGAGGCCGGTGTTGGGGCCGATGACGAAGAACAGGTTCGGGAAGCCGCGCACCGTCGAGCCGCGCAGCGCCTCCATGCCGTCCTTCCACTCCTCGGCGAGGCTCGTCCCGTCGACGCCGAACACCTTGGAGCTGATGGGCATGTCGGTGACATGGAAGCCGGTGCCGAAGACGATGGCGTCCACCTCGCGCTCGGTCCCGTCCGAGGCGACCAGGGTCGAGCCGCGCACCTCGCCCAGGCCGGACGCGACGACCTCGGTGTTGGGTGCGGCGAGCGCCGGGTAGTAGGTGTTGCTCAGCAGGATGCGCTTGCAGCCGATCCGGTAGTCCGGGGTGAGTTTGGCGCGCAGCGCCGGGTCGGCGACCGCCTGGGCGAGGTGGCGCTGGGCGAGCTGCTGGACGACGCGCAGCAGGCCGGGGCGGCGCACGAAGGCGTCGACCTGGAGCTCGCGGAGCGCGAAGAGGGCGCCGCGGCGGACGGAGGTGGTGGCGGGCACCCGGGTGTGCAGCCACTTCTCCAGCTTGGTGATCTCGCGGTCCCGGCGTGGCAGGACCCAGGCGGGGGTGCGCTGGAAGACCGTCAGTTCGCCGACCTGCGGCTGGATCGACGGAATGATCTGGGCGGCGGACGCGCCGGTGCCGACCATCGCGACGCGCTTGCCGGTCAGGTCGTAGTCGTGGTCCCAGCGGGAGGAGTGGAACACCTTGCCGGGGAAGGCGTCGAGCCCGGGGAGGTCGGGGATCTGCGGGTCGGCGAGCGGGCCGGCGGCGGACACCACGGCGTCGGCCGTCCACCGGCCGGCCGAGGTGGCGATCCGCCAGTGGGTCCGCTCGTTGTCCCAACGGGCCTCCAGCACCTCGGTGTTGAAGCGCAGGTGCGGGCGCAGGCGGAAGACGGTGGCGACCTTCTCCAAGTAGGCACGGATGTCCGGCTGGCCGGAGAAGCTGCGCGGCCACTCGGGGTTCGGCGCGAAGGAGTAGGAGTAGAGGTGCGAGGGCACGTCGCAGGCGCAGCCGGGGTAGCTGTTGTCGCGCCAGGTGCCGCCGACCGAGTCGGCCCGCTCCAGGACGACGAAGTCGGTGATCCCGGCGCGCCGCAGGCGGACGGCGGCGGCGAGGCCGCCGAAGCCGGATCCGATCACCGCCACCCGGACGTGCGGGACGGCCTGCTCCGGCGCGCCCGCAGCAGGGGCGCCGGGAGCGGAGGCGTCGGGAGCGGCCGCGCGGGGAGCGGGCGCGCCGGGCGCACCGGAGCCGGGGCGCTTGCTGCTGAATGCCATGCGGCCTCCTCCTGAGGGTGGGGGCGGTGATCGCGCGCTCCCGGGCCTGCCCCGGAACCGGACCCCGCCAATCGCGCCAGTAAACACTGGCACGGTTGGCAGGGTAGCCCTTGTTGACACCGGATGGAAGAAGCACGGCAGTGCGGATCCGGCGCGCGTTCGACAGCCCATTCTCCAAGCCGCCGAAGCCGCGACCGCGCGCACCTATGCTGAACGCCGTGGACAAGGTCAGCGCAGCCGCGGGCGACGAGAAGAACGGCGGACGCGAACACCGGCGCGAATACCGGGTGGAGGAACTGGCCGAGGCGGCCGGCATCACCACCCGCACCCTGCGCTTCTACCGCGAACGCAAACTGCTCCAGCCGCCCCGCAAGCAGGGCCGGATCGCCTGGTACGGCGAGGAGCACCTGGCCCGGCTGCGGATGATCGCCGAACTGCTCGACCGCGGCCACACCCTCGGCGGGATCACCGAACTCATCGGCGCCGGCGAGAGCGGCCGCGACGTCGCCGAACTCATCGGGCTGGAGGCCGCGATCGTCGCCCCCTGGTCGGACGAGACGCCGGTGCGGCTCGACTGGGACGAGCTCAAAGCCGCCTTCGGGGACCAGCTCACCGAGGAGAACACGGCCGAATCCATCGCCCAGGGCTACATCACCATCACCGACGACGGGATCACCCACGTCAGCCGGCGACTGATGGACGCCACCACCGAACTCGTCGCGGAGGGCGTGCCGCTCGCCGCCGTGCTCGACGCCAGCCGGCGCACCCGCGAGCACGTGGACGCGATCGCCGAGATCTTCATCGAGGTCGTCAGCGAGCACCTGCTCAGCGCGCTCTCCACCGACACCCCGCTCGCCCCCGGCGAGGCCGCCCGGCTCACCGAACGCATCCTGCGGGTCCGGCCGTTGGCCCGCACCGTCGCCGACGCGCAGTTCACCCTCGCCATGGACCGCCGGGTGCACGCCGAGTACGACGAACTGCTGCGCCAACGACGGGAGCACGGGCCGGAGGGCGAGTCCGAGCCGGAGGGCGAGCACGGACCGGGCGGCGAACAAATGACAGGAAACAACTGACAGATAACAGCGAACAACTTTCAGATGTTGAAATCTGTTATCTGTTCGCTGTTATCTGTCAGTTGTCATCTGTTCGCCGTCAGCTGTCAGCCGGAATCCGCTCGCCGCCCTCGCCCCGGCCCCGGCCGCTACTCCTCCTCGTCGTCGTCCACCGCCCCCGGCGCGAGGGCGGGCGAGGGGAAGACGTGCCGGGCTTCGCCCCCGGCCCACCAGGCGCCGATCGCGAAGACCGCCGTCGCCTCCAGCAGCGCGGCCCGGTCGAGGCCGCCGCAGTGCACGGGCACGCACCCCATCGAGTCCACCAGCCCGGCGACCAGGGCGGCGGCGTCCGGATCGTCCCCGCAGTAGGGGACGCCGAGCGGCGCGCCCTCGAAACCCGGTCGCGGCATCGTCCAGATGCTCTCGTGGCAGATGCCGAACGCCTTCACCACCCGGGCGGCCGGGGCCGCCGCAGCGAGCCTGCGGGCGACGGAGTCCCCGCCGCCGGCCGTGGTCAGGGCCGGTCCGTCCGGGCCGGGGGCCATCGGCACGGTGCAGTCCAGCAGCACCCGCCCGGCCAGGTCGGCCGCCAGCGGCTCGACCACCGCCGCCGCCACCCCGGCCGGCACCGCGACCAGCACCGCCTCGGCGGACCGAACCGCCGCAGCCGGGTCGCCGCCGCCCGTCGCCCCGATCCGGGCGGCGAGCCGCCGGGCCGCCTCGGGGTCGCGCCCGCCCACCGTGACCTCGTGCCCGGCCCGTACCCAGGCTCCGCCGAGCGCCGCCGCCATGGCACCCGTCCCGAGGATGCCGATCCGTATCGTCCGCATGTCCCACTCCCCACCGTCGTCAGCCGTATGCGCCGGACCCGCACCGCTGGGCGAACCGCCGTGCCCCGGACGCTAGTCCGGCCGTTGCACACCGCCGGGTACGCAACGGATCGGGCAGGATGGGGGGATGGAGAGCGACGATCTGGGCGGCGGCGTGTTCGCCGCCGACTGCCGGGCCCGGCTGGCCTTCGAGGTGATCGCCAACCGGTGGGACAGCGTGGTGGTGTACGTCCTCGGCGAGCGCGGGCCGATGCGCCCCCGGGCGCTGCTGGCCCGGATCGGCGGGATCAGTCCGAAGGTGCTCAACGAGACGCTGCGCCGGCTGGAGTTCAACGGCTTGGTCGAGCACCGGCGTTACGCCGAGGCCCCGCCCCGGGTGGACTACGCGCTCACCGAGGCGGGCACCGCCCTGCTCGGCCCGATCCGCGCGCTCGGCGCGTGGGCCGCCGACCACGCGGACGCCGTACTGGCCGCCCAGGAGCGGCACCAGCAGGACGGGCCGGACTGGCAGGCCGATCAGCACGGGCAGCGGGTCGACGGGGCTCGCCGGTCGGCCTGGCCACGGCGCCGGCGACGCGCCCCGACCGGGCGGGGGCGAAACGGGAACGGAGGGGCCCCGCCGAGCCGCACCCTGGGCTCGGCGGGACCCCTCGTCGGGGAGCCCGCCGGTCCGCGCCCGCCCAACTCGGGCCCGAACCGGCGTCAGTCCCAGCCTAGTTGACGTTGACCGCCGTCCAGGCGGCGGCGACCGCGTTGTACTCGTCGCTGTTGGCGCCGTACAGGTCACTCGCCGCGCTGAGGGTGGCCGCGCGGGCGCCCGCGTAGTCGGTGGTGGAGGTGAAGTACGCGGTCAGCGCCTTGTACCAGATCTGCGCGGCCTTGTCGCGACCGATGCCGGCGAGCGTGGAGCCGTCGTACGTCGGGCTGTTGTAGCTGAACCCGTTGATGGTCTTCGCGCCGCTGCCCTCGGACAGCAGGTAGAAGAAGTGGTTGGCGACGCCGGACGAGAAGTGGACGTCCAGGTTGCCGACGTTCGGGTCCCAGTAGTCCGCGGACGAGCCGTCCTTGCTCGGCTGGTCCATGTAGCGCAGCGGGCTGCCGTCGCCGCGCAGGTTGATCAGCTCGCCGATCTGGTAGTTCGGCGGGTTGGCGGGGAGGTTGGCGTACCACTCGACCATCGTGCCCATGATGTCGGAGGTGGCCTCGTTGAGGCCGCCGGACTCGCCCGAGTAGTTGAGCGCGGCGGTCGCGGCGGTGACGCCGTGGCTCATCTCGTGGCCGGCCACGTCGATCTCGGTGAGCGGGGCGGAGTTGTTGGCGCCGTCGCCGTACGACATGCAGAAGCAGTCGTCGCTCCAGAACGCGTTCACGTAGTTGGAGCCGTAGTGGACGCGGCTGAGGGCGCCGACGCCGTCGTTGCGGATGCCGTTGCGGCCGAAGGTGTTCTTGTAGAAGTCCCAGGTGGTGGCGGCGCCGAACTGGGCGTCCACGGCGGCGGATTCGCGGTTGGCGGCGGTGCCGTCGCCGAAGCTGTTGTTCGGGTTCGCGAACAGGGAGCCGCTGCCGGAGGTCCCGTTGCTCATGTCGCTGGTGGACTGGCCGCCGCGGGAGGCGTCCTTCAGCTCGTACTGCGAGCCGTTCTGGTTGGTGGTCAGCTGGACCTGGCCGACGAAGACGCCGTTGCCGGTGCCGACGGCGGTCTCGATCTTCTCGTGGGTGGAGAGGACCGCGCCGCTGGCCGCGTCGGTGATCAGGATCTGGCTGCTCGGGGTGCCGTCCTGGCGGACGCCCTCGACGGTGGTGCGGTAGGCCAGGCGCGGGTTGTTGTCGTTCGCCCAGACGACCAGCTCGGCCTTGCCGGTCTGGTGCACGCCGACCAGCGGGGACTCGTCGGAGTCGATGGTCTGGCCGACCGTGGCCTTGACGGCGCCGGCGGCACCGGCGGCGGCCTGGTCGGCCGGGATCCGCGGCGTGAGGCTCGGCAGCGCGATCTTGGCGGTGGCCGCCTTGTCGACCGACTTCACGCCGCCGTCCGCCTTCTGGTGGACGACCAGGTCGCCGCCGAGGACCGGCAGGCCGGCGTAGGTCCGCTCGAAGCGCAGGTGGCGGGTGCCGTCCTGGTCGATCACGGCGTCCTTCGCCACCAGCTTCTCCTGGTCGCCGAGGTTCAGCGCCTTGGCGAGCGGGGCGGACTGGCCGTTGGCCACGGCGACCACCGCGGCGTGCTGGTGGGCGGCCTGGGCCTGGATCGAGGGAGCGGCAGGGGCGGCCTGGGAGACGCTCACCTGGACGACGCCGGTCAGAAGGGCGGTGGCCGAGACGACGGCGACAGCCGCGAGCTTTCGCTTCACGTACGAGTCCTTCCGGGAAACCGCGTGTGGGCGCGGTCACGCCGCGTCCCGGGGGCCGGGGTCGGCACCTGTGGGGCGGAACGGGCGCTGACGTGCAGTGACCCCGCGCGTTCGAGCGGCTCGCCACCGTGGGGTGGGGGGTGGGGGCTACCGCCGGGGTTGTCCAGAAGCGTGGCAGTCCGGCCGCTGTTTTGACAGGTCTGCCTCAGGAATTGGCCAGGTCCCGCCAGTTGGTAAAGAGGGTCAAGTGGCGGACGAAACGGGACGATTCACCCGGCATCACCGAACGCTCCGGGCCCGATCCAGCCCGGCCGCCTGCGTCGACACCCGGCCGCCGATCGAGCGCGAGTTCGATCGGCGGCCGGCGATGGCGCCCGACCGACTTTTACATTCGTGTAGAAGTTTCCACACGGGCCTCTGACGGTCGGTGGCGAGGTCCCGCCACCGGGCGACCCTTGCCCTCCGCGCCCAGCCTCTGATACGGGCCCCGCTCCTTCACCCCGCGGGCGCCGTCCGGGGACGGGCCGTCACTGGAACCTCCATTGCTGGGCCGCGAGACCTTTCGTGCAGGTCTGCATGGTGACGCGCTGCCCAGCGCCGTTGGACGTCATGCACCGGGTGCCGTCGCCCAGGGTGTAGGTGCCCGAACCGGCGGACTGGACCGTCCACCGGTAGGCGATGCTGAAGACGTCGCCCACACCGACCGAGTCGTCGTTGAGGAAGCCGAACACGAGGTTCGGACCACCGGAGTTGCACGCGCGGTACTCGTTCCAGCTGCCGGTCGTCACCACCCAGCCGTACTGCGCGTGGCCGCCCAGGACGATCGGGTTGCCGGCGTCGAGGTTGTCGTTGGCCAGACCGATCGCCGCGCCGGACGAGGCGCTGACGATCTTGGTCCAGCTGCTCCCTCCGCAGCTGGACGGCCGGTCGGAGGTCTGCGCCGGCGGCGGGTTGCCGCCGGCGCCGGACGAACCGCCGGACGACGGGCCGCCGGAGGAGTTCTGCGGCGGCGGCTGCGGGTTGGGGTTCGCGGGATTCGCGGGATTGGCAGGGTTGGCGGGGTTGGCGGGTGCGGGTGCGGGCGCCGGCTGGTGCGCCGTGCCGCCGCCGGCCGCACCCCCGCCCTGGCCCCCGTTGCCGGACCCGCCGCCGCTGCCGCCCGCGTTGCCACCCCGGCCCGGCTGGGCGGCGGCCCCGCCGGCCGCGCCGGCCGCCGTACCGGGCTGCTGCGGCTGCGGCTGCCCCTGGTCGGGGGTAGCGGGCTGCTGGCCGGGCTGGGTGGCGCCCGGGGTCCCGGTCGGCGCGGTGGTGGCGGCCGTGGCGGTGTCCGGAGCGGCACCGCCCGGGGTGGCCGGGGCCGTCGCGGCGACCGTCTGCCGGGCGTCGGGCGGCGCGCTCGCGTTCGCGCTGCCGGGGCTGCGGTCGATCAGCAGCGCGGTCGCCGTGCCCACCGATATGACGGCCGGAATGATGATCGGCACCAGCAGGGTGCGCCGCGAGCGGCGCCTGACCGGTTCGGTCGGCCGGTCCGGATCCACCTTCAGCACCGGCTCCGCCTTCACCGCCGGCCGCGCCTTCGCGGCCGGGTCCGCTTCCGCGGCCGGGACCGGAGCCGGCACCGCCGCGGCGGCCTTCCCCCGCAGGTCGACCGTGCCGGTGTCGGCCGCCGACCCGGGAGGAAGGCCGACCGCCGCCCGGGCCGCCGCCGCCATATCGGCCGCGCTCGCGAACCGGTCCTCCGGCGCCTTGGCCAGCGCCCGGACGACCAGTTCGCGGACGGCCGCCGGGACGGTCTTCGGCAGGTCCGGCACCGGTTCGTGGACGTGCTTGATCGCGACCTGCACCGGCCCGTCGCCGACGAACGGCAGCCTGCCGACCAGCAGTTCGTAGCAGACGACCCCGATCGAGTACAGGTCGGAGGCCGGCCCGATCCTGCCGTTCACGGCCTGCTCGGGGGACATGTAGGCGGCGGTGCCGATGACGCCGGAGCGCTTGGTGGCCTTGGTGCCCGCGATCGCCAGGGCGATGCCGAAGTCGGTCACCACCACGGCGTCGTCGCTGCGGCGCACCATCAGATTGGAGGGCTTGATGTCCCGGTGGACGATGGAGCGCTGGTGCGCGGCGTGCAGCGCGTCCAGCGCGGCGGCCACCATGCCGAGGGCCCGCTCGGGCGGCATCCGCCCCTCCGCTTCGAGCACCTGGTTCAGCGGCCGGCCGTCGATCAGGTCCATCACGATGTAGGCGCAGCGGTCGCCGGTGCCCCCGCCGCCACCCTCACTGTCGCCGTGACCGTCACCATCACCGCGGCTGTCACCGTCACCGTCGTTCTCGCCGACGCCGACGCCGACGCCGACGCCGGTCTCGCCGTAGTCGTGGACCTTCACGACGCCCGGGTGGTCGATCGCGGCGACGAGCTGGGCCTCGCGGCGGAAGCTCTCGATCGCGGCGGCGTTGTCGAACAGCTCCGCGTTGAGGATCTTGACCGCGACCTTCCGGGCCAGCACCGAGTCGTGGGCCCGCCAGACCTCGCCCATGCCGCCGCGGCCGAGCCGCTCGATCAGCCGGTACCGGACGTTCAGCACGGTGCCAGAACCGATCATGCCCCCACCCCCCAGGTGTGTCGTGACCCGCCCGGCGGGTCGTCGGCCCACAGTGTGCCAGAGGGTGTCATGGCCTCAGAATCCTCCCTGAGGAGGGACATTGGGCGTGAGCGGCCGTCACCGGAGCCGGACGCGCCGGGCGTGCTCGGCGACCTCCAGCACGGCGGCGACGACGGCCCCGGGCCGGTCGGCGTGGACGGCGTGGCCGGCCCCGGGCACCACGACGTGCTGGCCCCTCGGGTGGCCGGCCACGATGCGCGACTGCATCGCGGTCCACCGGCCGCGCATCGCGGCGGGCAGGCCCTTGGTCGCGCTGAGGACGGTCACCGGCACCTCGGGCAGTCGCGCGGCGGCGCGGCGGCGGCGCAGTTCGGGGACGGCGAGGGCGGTGAGCCGGGTCTCGTCGAGGACGGTCCGGCGCTGGTGGCGGTGGGCGAGGACGGCGGCCTCGGCGACTTCGGCGGCGGTGGCGGCTCCGGATGCATAGGTGGCGGCGTCGGCGGTGCCGGTGGCGGGCCCGGGTTCCGCGAGCGCGGCCCGGAGCAGCCACACCCGGTTGAGCACCGTCTCGGCGGCCCGGATCAGCGGCGGCTGGAACTCCTCGTGCGCGGGGTCGACCAGGACCAGGCCCGCGACGAGCTCCGGCCGTTGCCAGGCGAGGAGTTGGGCCAGCTGGCCGCCCCAGCTGTGCCCGACCAGGACGGCCGGTCCGGCGTCGAGCCCGGCCACCAGGGCGGCCAGGTCGGCGACCTGGGCGTCCAGGTCGGGGCCGGCCGCGCGGCGCGGCTCGCTGGCGCCGAGGCCGGCCCGGTCGTACGCCACCACCCGGCGGTGCCGGGCGAGTTCGGGCAGGACCGGTGCCCAGTCGAGCGCGCCGCCGCCGCAGCCCGCGATCAGCACCACCGGGGCGGGGCCGTTCTCCTCGCCGGTGTCCCCACCGGCCTCCACCCAGCGCAACGCCCGTCCGTCGCGGTCGAGTTCTCCCGGCCGTACCCCGCCGGGGGTGCGCTCGGCCAGGGCCCGCACGACGGCGTCCTGGACGGCGCGCAGGCCGGGCGCGCCCGGTGAGCTGTGTGTGTTCCGCATCGTCGATCCCCCCATGGATCCGTCCGCGAGGACGCAGCGCCCCCGCACGTTCGGCCACCCCCGTGGCCGGTCGATCATCCGACGCTGGCGGCCGTGCCGTACGAAAGGTCGAACACCGACCGTTCTGCGGGTGGCCGCGAGGCCAACAATCCGCGGCGGACGGCCGGGGACGGCCCGGTGGCGGTTCGGCGACGGCCGGTTCGGCGGCCGGCCCGGTCAGGCGCCCCAGGCGCGGGAGCAGAGCACCAGCCGGTAGCCGTCCGGGTCGGACACCGTGACGCCGTGCTCGTCCCAGTACGGGTTGTGGGCCCGGACGCGGCTGCCACCGGCCGCCTCCAGCCGGGCGACCAGGGCGTCGTCGGCGGGCGCGCCGAGGTAGACGACGAAGAGGTCGTCCACGGTCGGGGTCGGTTCCAGCGGGTGCTCCGGGTCGTGGGTGAGCTCGAAGTGCCAGGCGCCGCCGGGCGGACCGACCATCAGCAGGTCGTGCTCGCCGGGCACCCGCTCGGTGGTGCGCCACAGCACGTCGAGGCCGAGGCCGCCGACGTAGAAGCGCTCGGCGGCCGCCAGGTCGCGGGAGGGGCGGGCGATCCGGACCCGCGTCGTCGCATCGATCATGGACGGGACGCTAGCGCACGACACTGACAACCGGCCGCCCGGTACGGCCGGTGCGACCGGTACGGCCAGGAAGGCGGCAGCGGCGACCGGAGAGCGGAGAGCGGAGAGCGGCCGACCCGCCGTCAGAGCCTGCGCAGCCGCTCCTCGTCGCAGGTGCGCGGGCAGGTCAGGCAGGCTTCGGCGGCCGGGGAGACGGCGTAGTAGAGGCAGCAGCCGAGCCGGGTGCGGGTGTGGTGGGCGCGCCCGTCCGGGGTGTGCAGGCGGCGGAAGTCGGCGGCGCCGGGGAGCGGGAGGGTGCCGCCGGGCAGGACGGCCGCGGCGGCGGCCACCGCGGCGTCCTCCTCGCCGAGCATCCGGCCGAGGTACCAGAGGGCGGAGGCGAGGTCGTCGGTGACCATGCCCCAGAGGGCGCGGTCGCGGCGGCGGGTGGGCCCGGCGAAGGCGGCGACCAGCGGTTCGAGGTGGGCGACCACGGCGGCGCGCAGTTCGGCGCGCAGCTCGTCCTCGCCGGGCGGCGGCAGCGGCGGGAGGGCGAGGTGCGGGCGCGGGCGCAGCGCGAGGTCGCCGCTGGGGGTGTGCAGCCAGAGGTCGGCGGGGGTGAGGTCGGGGACCTGGCGGGCCAGGTGCCAGGGGCCGGCGATGAGCAGGCAGGCGGACCAGGCGTAGTGGTGGAGCAGCCGGGAGGCGGTGACGTGGGGGCGCGGCGCGCGGCCGTGGGCGGCCGCGATGCGGTCCTCCTCCCCGGCCAGCGCGGCGGCCAGGGCCCTTTCGTCGGTGGCGAGTTCGGCTCCGGTGTGCCAGCCGTCCGCGGCGGCGGGGTCGGGGTCGGCGGGGCCGAGCAGGCGCAGGTCGAGCGCGGGGCAGAGCTCGCGCAGGCGCCGGTAGTCGGCCGTCGAAGCGGGCGGCGACGCGGGCGACGGGGGCGACGGGGGCGTACCGAGCGCATCGGGCCCGACAGGCGCAGCAGGCACAGCAGGCGCGGCAGGCGCAGACGACACGGCAGCCGCAGCGGACCCGACGGCCACGGGCGAGGGCAGGGACGAGGGCAGGGGTGTTCCGGGGGTCATCGGCGCTCCCGAGATCGACTCCGGATGATCGATTAAGGTGAGCCTCACCTTACAATGCCTCAAGAGCACCACCGGCCACCCGGGACGCACCCGCCACGCCCACCGCACCCGCCCCACCCAGGGGCGCTCCCAGGTCAGAGCCCCGGAGGCGTCCGACCCGAGGTTGACGAAGTTAGGTAAACCTAACCTAATATGTCTCCTCGTGCTGAGAACCGACCCGCCGGGCGACACCGCCCCGGCGACCCCCCGATCCTCGGCGGTCCGGCGGCCCCTGCTGCTGGTCGCCGGGCTGTGCGCCCTGGTGCTGTGCGCCGCGCTGAGCCTCGCGCTCGGCTCCCGCTCCGTCCCGCTGACCACCGTCGTCGACGCCCTCACCGGCTCCGCCCACGGCACCGACGCCGACGTGGTGACGGGCCTTCGGGTCCCGCGCACCCTCATCGGGCTGGCGGTCGGCGCCGCGCTCGGCATCGCCGGGGCCGTCGCCCAGGGCGTCACCCGCAACCCGCTGGCCTCGCCGATCACCCTTGGCATCAACGCCGGCGCGAGCCTCGCCGTGGTCGCCGCGATCTACGCCCTGGACCTCTCCCGACCGGTCGAGTACGTCTGGTTCGCCGTCGCCGGCGCGGCCGTCGCCGCCGTCGCCGCGTACGCGATGTCCCGGCGCGGCGGGGACCTCGACCCGGTCCGGCTCGCGCTCGGCGGCACCGTGCTCACCGTGGTGCTCACCTCCTGGACGTCCGCACTGATGCTGGCCAGCCACCGCACCCTCGACGAGGCCCGGTTCTGGCTGGTCGGCTCGATCGCCGGGCGGCGCCTGGACGCCCTCACCCCCGTCCTGCCGGTCCTCGCCCTCGGCCTGCTGGCCGCGTTCGCCGTCGCGCCCGCGCTCAACGCGCTCGCCCTCGGCGACGAGAGCGCGCAGTCGCTGGGCGTGCCGGTCGCCCGCATCCGGCTGGTCGGCGGACTGGCCGTCGTGCTGCTCGCGGGCAGCGCGGTCGCCGTCGCCGGACCGGTGGCGTTCATCGGACTGGCGGCGCCGCACCTGGTCCGCCCCCTGCTCGGCAACGACCACCGCTGGCTGCTGCCCGGCTGCCTGATCACCGGTCCGCTGCTGCTGCTCACCGCCG
This sequence comes from Streptomyces rubellomurinus, assembly GCF_000961885.1. Classification (GTDB taxonomy): domain Bacteria; phylum Actinomycetota; class Actinomycetes; order Streptomycetales; family Streptomycetaceae; genus Kitasatospora; species Kitasatospora rubellomurina. Next base: position 97,328 of record NZ_JZKH01000009.1, on the reverse strand, counting down.
ACGTGCTCGGCCGACTCGTGGTGCGCCCCTCCGAGATCGAGGTCGGCATCGTGACCGCCTTCCTCGGCGCGCCGCTGCTCGCCGTGCTCGCCCGGAAGGTGGCCAAGTGACCGCGTCCACCGCCCCGATGAGCGCGATCGCCCGCCGCCGGGCCCGCACCGCCGCGTGGTCCGTGCTCGCCGCCGCCCTGCTGGTCCTGCTCACCGGGATCGCCCTCGGCACCGGCCGGGTGAACATCTCCGCCTGGGACGCGCTGCGCGCCCTGGCCGGGCAGGGCGACGCCGGCAACGTCCTGGTGGTGCAGCAGTTCCGGGCACCCCGGGTGGTGTCCGCGCTGATCGCGGGCGCCGCGCTGGCGATGGCCGGCTCGCTGCTGCAGCGGCTGTTCCGCAACCCGCTGGCCGCCCCCGACACCATCGGCATCACCGGCGGCGCGTCCTTCGGCGCGGTGCTGATGCTCGCCACCGGCGCCTCCCAGCAGCTGATCCCGCTGGCCGCGGTCGGCGGCGGACTGCTCGCCGCGCTGCTGCTCGGCGGCTTCGCCTGGCGCTCGAAGATGGCCGTCACCCGGCTGGTGCTGGTCGGCCTGGCGGTCCAGCAGGGCCTCGCCGCCGCCGTGAACCTGATGATCGTACGGTTCCCGGCCGAGCTCGCCTCCTCCGCGCTGCAGTGGACCACCGGCTCGCTGTACGGCCGCAACTGGACCGAGGTGTGGACCGCCGGCACCGCCATCGCGCTCACCACCGCCGGCCTGGTCCTGAGCCGGCGCCGCGTCGCCGTCCTCGACCTCGGCGACGACTCCGCCGGCGCCCTCGGCCTCGACCCCGGCCGCGACCGGCTCCGGCTGATGCTGCTCACCATCACGCTCGCCTCGCTCGCCGCCGCCCTCACCGGGCCGGTCGCCTTCGTCGCCCTCGCCGTCCCGCACCTGGTCCGGCTGCTCGCCGGACCGCCCACCCTCGGCACCCTCGGCCTCACCGCGCTCACCGGCGCCGTGCTGCTGCTCTCCGCCGACCTCCTCGTCCTCCACGTGATCCCCGTCCACGGGCTGCCGGTCGGTGCCGTCACCGCCACCCTCGGCGCGCCCTGGCTCCTGGTGCTGATGATCCGCCAGGGCCGGCTTCCCCAGAGGAGCAGCTGATGACCAGCGCCACCGCCGGCTCCGCCAACCGGCTCGCCACCCGCGGGCTCGGACTGCGCTACGGCGAGCGGACCATCGTCGACGGGCTCGACCTCGAGCTGCCCGGCGGCGCCGTCACCGCCATCGTCGGGCCCAACGCCTGCGGCAAGTCCACCCTGCTGCGCGGACTCGTCCGCCTGCTCGACCCGGCCGCCGGCACCGTCACCCTCGACGGCGCCGACATCCACCGGATGCCCGCCCGCGACCTCGCCAAGCGGATGGGCCTGCTGCCGCAGCAGCCCGTCACCCCCGAGGCCGTCACCGTCGAGGCGCTGGTCCGGCTCGGCCGCTACCCGCACCAGCGGATGCTCAGCCCGTGGGGCAAGGCCGACCAGGCCGCCGTCGAGGAGGCGCTGCGGCGCACCGGCACCGCCGAACTGCGCGACCGGCAGGTCGACCGGCTCTCCGGCGGGCAGCGCCAGCGGGTGTGGATCGCGCTCGCGCTCGCCCAGGAGACCGACCTGCTGCTCCTCGACGAACCGACCACCTTCCTCGACCTGCGGCACCAGCTCGACGTGCTCGACCTGGTCTCCGACCTGCACGCCGAGGCCGGGCGCACCGTCGTCATGGTGCTGCACGACCTCGGGCAGGCCGCCCGGTACGCCGACCACCTGGTGGTGCTCAAGGACGGGCGGCTCGCCGCCGCCGGGCCGCCCGCCGAGGTGCTGACCGCCGAGCTGGTGGAGGCCGTCTTCCAGGTGCCCTGCCGGGTGGTGCCCGACCCGGAGACCGGCACGCCGCTGGTCGTGCCCCGGGGCCGGCGCCGCGCCGGCAACGCCGCTGCTGCTGCTTCCTGAACTCCCCCCGTCCGTAGTCCTGTTCCCCCTGCTCGATCCCGTTCGATCCGCTCTCCCGACGCAAGGAATCCCCGATGAACCGCCGACTGCCCGTCGCCGTCCTCGCCGCCGCCCTCTCCACCACCCTGCTCGCCGCCTGCGGCAGCGGCGGGGGCGACGACAAGTCGGCCGGAGGCGACACCGCCGCCGCATCCTCCTCCGCCGCGCCCGGCACCGCCGCCGCGTTCCCGCGCAGCGTCAAGCACGCCGCCGGCACGGCCGAGATCAAGGCCCAGCCCAAGCGCGTCGTGGTGCTGGACAGCGGCGAGCTCGACGACGTCACGCTGCTCGGCATCACGCCGGTCGGCGCGGTGTCCCCGCACATGAAGACCGAGGGCGGGTTCCCGAACTACCTCAAGGACAAGATCAAGGACACCAAGGACGTCGGCCCGATGAACGAGCCGAACCTGGAGCTGATCGCCTCCCTCAAGCCCGACCTGATCCTGTCCTCCAAGGTCCGCCACGCCAAGGTGTACGACCAGCTGAACGCGATCGCGCCGACCGTGCTCGCCGAGACCACCGGGTTCCCGTGGAAGGACAACCTCGCGCTGTACGCCCAGGCGCTCGGCAAGGAGGACGAGGCGAAGAAGGCCCTCGCCGACTACGAGGCGCGCGCGAAGAAGCTGGGCGAGGCGATCAAGGCGAAGAACAACGGGACGATGCCGACCGCCTCGGTGGTCCGCTTCGTCGCCGGGCCGACCCGCCTGTACGCCAAGTCCTCCTACAGCGGCGTGGTCCTGAAGGACGTCGGCCTGACCCGCCCGGCCGCGCAGGACGTCGACAAGAACATCATCGAGGTCAGTGCCGAGCAGATCGGCCAGGCCGACGCCGACCTGGTGTTCGTCACCACCGCCGACGACCCGACCAAGACCAAGGAGAGCGAGGTCCAGCAGACCCCGGTCTGGCAGGGCCTGAACGCCGTCAAGAACAACAAGGTCTTCAACGTGCCGGACGAGACCTGGATGTCCGGCATCGGCGTCCAGGCCGCCGACGCGATGCTCGTCGACATCGCCAAGGCCGCCGGGGTCGACGCGCCCAAGTAGGGGCGCCGACGAATGACGACTAACAGCTGACAGCTTTCAACTTTCAACATCTGTTATCTGTCAGCTGTCAGCTGTTCGTTGTTCGCCGTCCGCCATCAGCTGCCCCCCACCGTCCGCTGCTCGCCGCCCGCTCCACCTGCCACGCCTCCGAGGAAACCCCATGCGGCTCTACCTGCTCGCCCTCAACCCCACCGACTCGGTCACCCGCGGCTTCCTGCCCGCCGCCGCCCGGCTCGGCCTCGACGTCACCGTCCTCACCGACCACGTCGAGGACCACCGACGCGCCTACGCCGACGCGGACTTCGCGTGCGAGGTGCTGGAGTGCGACGTCCAGGACTTCCGCGAGGTCATCGGAACGATCTCCCAACACCACACGCCCGACGCGGTGTTCAGCAACAGCGACCACCTGCAGACCCAGACCGCGCTGGTCGCCGAGTACTTCGGCCTCGCCGGCAAGGACTGGAAGGCCTCGCTGCGGGCCAAGAACAAGGGCGAGCTGCGCCGCCACCTCGCCGACACCGGCCTGGACCGCGTCTGGTCCGCCGAGCTGGCCCCCGGGCAGGATCCGGCCGGGCTCACCCCGCCGTTCCCCTGCATCGTCAAGCCGCGCGAGGGCGTCGCCAGCGAGGACGTCACCCTGGTCGCCGACGCCGCCGAACTCGCCCTGCGCGTCGAGCAGATCCGGCAGCGGCGGCCCGCCGCCACGCTGGTCGTCGAGGAGTTCCTGGCCGGCGAACTGTGCACCCTGGAGACCCTCGGCGACGGCCACGCCCGGCACGTCCTGGGCGGCTTCCGCACCCGGCTCTCCCCGCCGCCGGACTTCATCGAGGAAGTCCTGACCTTCACCCCGGCACACCCCCGCCCGGTGGTCGACCAGGTGCTCGCCCAGCTCGACGCGCTCGGCGTCGGACTCGGCGCCTGCCACACCGAGTTCGTCCTCCAGCCGGACGGCCGTGCCCGCATCATCGAGGTCAACTACCGTGCCATCGGCGACCAGTGCGACCTGATGCTCGCCGAGATCCTCCGACTCCCCTACTTCGAGCTGGTCCTGCGCGCCCACCTCGGCGAGGCCCTGCCCGCCGACCTCGGCGCCCGCACCGGCCTTCGGGCCCGGCACGAGCGCGTCTGCGCGGACCGGGCCGGCACCCTCACCGCCGCACCCGAGCCGCACTTCGAGCGACGGACGGACGGCGTCACCCTCTCCTACCGGCCGGTGCGCGAGATCGGCGCCCGGCACGACCTCTACCGCACCAACCGCGACTACCTGGGCATCGTCTGGGCGGTCGGCCCGGACCAGGGCGCGGTGGACGCCGCCGTGGCGGACTTCATCGCCGCCAACCGTTGGGAGATCGCCTCATGAAGCCCGCCGCCCCGGCCCACACGCCCCCGGCGGCCCCGGCGGCCCGCACGGCCGTGGCCACCACTCCCGCGGCCCGGACTCCGGCGGAGCAGCTGACCCTGCGCGTCCTGTCCGCGCTGCTGCGCGAGGACGTCCTCGGCCTGCGCACCCGTGGAGTGCTCCAGCACCGCGCGGACGGCCCCTGGTTGAGCGACGGCACGCTCGCCCTGCCCGTCGCCCCGGACGGCTTCCAGGGCGACCACGCCGCCCGGCGGCCGGAGTTGGAGACGGACGGCGTCCTGCTCACCGAGCTGCCCGCCGTCCTGGCCCTCCTCGCCGACCGCGCCGACCCGCTCGACCGGCCCGGCCACCGGGCCTTCGCCGAGGAGTGCCGGCAGACCCTCGCCACCACCGAACTCCACGACCGGGTACGGCCCGAGGTGCACGCCGCCCTCGCCGCCCGCTACGGCGCGGACGTCGCCGACTGGACCGGCCCGCACGCCGCCCTCGGCTTCGAAGCCCTCGCCGCCTTCCTCGACCACCCGGTCTACCCGACCGCGCGCGGCCGCGCCGGCCTGGGTGAACCGCAACTTCGCGCGTACGCGCCGGAGTTCCACCCCTCCTTCGAACTTCGCTGGCTTGCCGTACCGGCCGCGCACCTGACCGTGCACGGGGACGGGCCGCTGCCCGCCTGGTGGCCGAGCGCCGAACAGCTGGGCGTCCCGGGCGCACCGGGCGAGTTCCGCACCGTCCCGGTCCACCCGCTCACCGCCGACGAGGACTTCGAGCGGATCGCCCCCGGCTCGGTGCTCGCCCCGGAGCCATACCTCACGGTGCTGCCGACCCTGTCGATGCGCACCGTCGCCGTCGCCCAGGACCCGTCCTGGCACCTCAAACTCCCGCTCGCCACCGCCACCCTGGGCCTGCGCAACCGGCGCACCATCAAGCCCGTCACCCTGGTCAACGGGGCGGTCGGGCAGCGCCTGGTGGAGGCCGTGGCCGCCCGCGAGCCGCAGTTCACCGGACGGGTGCTGCACGCCGACGAGCAGCACTTCGCGCACGCCGACGACGAGTTGCTGGCCGTCCTCTGCCGCCGGTACCCGGACGGCCTGGACGACGCCGTCACCGTGCCGCTGGCCGCCCTGCTCGCCGAGGCGCCCGGCGGGCGGCTGGTGATCGACCACCTCGCCGACCGCTTCTACGGCGGTTCCGTCCTCGCCCTGTACGAGGACCTGCTGCGGCTGCTGGTCGACTGGCAGACCACCCTGTTCGGCCACGGCATCGCCCTCGAGTCGCACCAGCAGAACACCTCCCTGGTCCTCGACGGGACCGGCCTGCGGCTGCTCTACAAGGACAACGACGGCCCCCGGATCAACACCGCCCGGCTGACGACCGGCAGCACCACCACCGGCACCGGCACCGGCGGCATCGACGAACTCGCCCCGCTGGCCGCCGAGTTCCGCAACCCCCGCATCCTCGTCGACCAGGACCGCGCGCTCACCGACCTGTTCACCACGATCACCGGGCACCTGTGCACAGCCTCCCTCGCCTTCGGCCTCGCCGAACACGGCCGCGCCCCGCTGGAGCGGACCCTGGGGCTGCTGCGCGACACCCTCGCCACGGCGATCGACCGGCTGGGCCCGGCCGGCCGCCCGCTGCGGACCGCCCTGCTGGACGCCGAACGGCTGCCGGTCAAGGCCATGGTGAGCGCCGGCACGCTGCTCAGCAAGGAACGCAGCGGAGCCGCCGACATCAACAAGCACTACACCGACGGCCCCAACTACCTGCTACCGAAGAGCCGTACGCGATGAGCCTGGACACCCTGCCCCGGCGGGCACCGGGCGTCGCACTGGACCGCGGCCAGGTGCACGCCATCGCCGCCTGCTACTTCGTCGCCTCCTTCGCCGCCCTCGGCCTGCCGCCATACCTCAGCGAGATCCTCCCCGGCCTCGGCGACCGCGACGGGCACTGGGCGGGCCTGCTCTACATCGCACCGACCGTCTTCACCGCCCTCGGCGCGCCGCTGTGGGGCCGGCTGGCCGACCGGTTCGGCCAGAAGCGGCTGCTCCTGCGCGCCCAACTCGGCCTCACCGTCTCGTTCCTGCTCGCCGGAGCCGCCGACAGCCTGCCCGCGTTCACCTGCGCGCTGGTGCTCCAGGGCTTCCTCGGCGGCACCTTCTCCGCCACCAACGGCTACCTCGCCGCCGCCCTGGACGGCGCCCACCTGTCCAAGGCGCTCACCCTGATGCAGGGCAGCGCCCGGGCCGCCCTGGTCGCCGCGCCGATCCTGGTGGGCGCGCTGTCGCCGTGGATCGACCCGCACCGGCAGTACCTCGTGATGGCGGTCCTGCCGCTGACCGCCGCGGTGCTGCTCGGCTTCCTGCCCGAGCCGACCCGCCAGGCCGCCACCGCCACCGCCACCGCCACCGCCACCGCCAGCAGGGCCGGGGTCCGCGCCGAACGCGCGGGCGACCCGCCGGGCTCGCTCAAGCTGCTCTACACCTTCGAGTTCGCGTTCGTCTTCGCCACCGTGATCTCCTTCCCCTACTTGATCACCCTGGTGCACGAGCGGCTGCCGGGCGCAGGAGCCGCGGTCGCGGGGATCCTCTTCGCGCTGCCGCACCTGGTCTATCTGGTCGCCGCCGGGCGGGTGCACGCCGCCGTCCAGGCGAGACCCCGCACCGGCCTCGCCCTCGGCTTCGCCCTGGTCGCCCTCGGTCTGGCCGGACATGCCCCCGCCCACTCCCTGCCCGCCTTCGTCCTCACCCGGGCGGCACTCGGGCTCGGCATGACCCTCGGCCTGGTCTGCCTCGCCGTCCTCGCCGCCGAGGCCGCCCGCGGCCGCGCGCCGGGCCGGATGTTCGGCACCCGCGAGACCGTCTCCAAGTGCGGCGCCGTCGCCGCCGGGCTCGCCGCCGCGCTGGTCAACAGCAGCGGCGGACCGGCCGCCCCCGTCGTCACCGGCACCGTCGCCGCCCTGGCCGCCGCCCTCCTCGCCCTCCTGACCCGTAGGAGCACCCGATGACCACCCGTACGGCACTCCCGCAGTCCGCCACCGCCGGACTCCCCGCCACTCCCGAACTCCCCTCCGCCGACGAGGCGGTGGCCCACACCCTGCTCAACTGCCTGCTGCGCGAGGTGTCCGCGCCCGAGCACCAGACCGCCGTGGACGACGGCCGCCTGCTGCTGCGCCTGCCTCGCCGCGGCACCCTGCTGCGAGTCGCCCTGCGCCGCACCTCGCTGCTCGGCGCACACCGCTTCACCGGGCCGGTCTCCGAGGAAACCCCGGACGGCTGGCGCGAGTTGGACTGGCGCACGCTCGCCGAGCACGTCCAGCACGAACTGGAGCTGCGCACCGGCACCGCGAACGAGGAGTTCATCGCCCAGGTGGCGTCCAGCCACGACGGCGTCCGCGCGGGCCTGACCGACCGTCCCGAGGCCGACCGCCCCGATGACGCCGGGACGGGGGCCGCCCGCACCGACCGGTACCTGGAGTCCGAGCAGGCCCTGCTGTTCGGCCACCGCTTCCACCCCGCACCCAAGTCCCGTTCCGCCGCCCGGGGCGACTGGCGCGACTACGCCCCGGAGTCCCGCGCCGCCTTCCCGCTGCGCCACCTCGCGGTGCGCGCCGACCTGCTCGCCGAGGAGTCCGCCGACGACCGGGCCACCGCCCTGCTCGACGGTCTCGGCGAAGTCCCGGCCGGCTACCGCCTGTTGCCCGCCCACCCGTGGCAGTACCAGCTGATCGGCGACCACCCGCTGCTGCGCCGCGCCCTGCGCAGCGGCGACGTCCTGGACCTCGGCCCGCGCGGCGAGCGCTTCACCGCCACCGCCTCGGTGCGCACCCTGCACGGCGCGGACGCCTTCCTCAAGTTCAGCCTCGACGTGCGCATCACCAACTGCCTGCGCAAGAACGCCGCGTACGAGCTGACCGGCGCCGTCACCCTCACCCGGCTGCTCGCCCCGGTGCTCACCGACCTCGCCCGGCGCTTCCCGGACGCCGCGATGCTGCGCGAGCCCGCCTTCCGCACCCTCGCCCTGCCCGGCCCGGACGGCCGCTCCGACCTGGCACTGTTCGAGGGCTTCGGCCTGATCGTGCGCGACGGCCTCGGCGACGTGCTGCGCCCCGGCGTCACCCCGCTGCTCGCGGCCGCCGTCGCCGACGAGTACCCGACCAGCTCCGCGCACATCTCCCGCCTGCTGGACGGGAGTTCGGACGCGTCTTCGGTGCTCGAATGGTGGCGCGACTACCTGCGGCTGCTCGTCCCGCCGGTGCTGGCGGCCTACTTCGACCACGGCGTGGTGCTGGAGCCGCACCTGCAGAACGTGCTCATCGGCGTCGACGACACCGGACGCCCCGCCCAGGTGCTGTTCCGCGACCTGGAGGGCACCAAGCTCGTCCCCGAGCACAACGCCGGCCTGCTCGCCGCCCTGCCGCCCGAGGTCGCCGGCCCGATGACCTACGACGCCGAGCGCGGCTGGGACCGGGTGGTCTACTGCCTGCTGGTCAACCACGCCGCCGAACTCCTGGCCGCACTGGCCGACTTGCGCCCCGAGCTGGAGGGCAGGCTCTGGCAGGCCGTCCGGGACACCCTCGAGGAGTTCGCCGCCGCGCACGGCCGCCCGCCTCGGCTGCGGGCGCTGCTGGCCGGTGTCCCGCTGCCCGCGAAGGCCAACCTGCTGACCCGCTGGGAGCGCCGCGCCGACCGCGAGGCCGGCTACGTCCGACTGCCCTCGCCGCTGGCCGGCTCCGTTCTCGCCGAGGCCGCCCGCATGCCCGCCCACCCCTCCGCCGGGAGCGCCACCCGATGACCGACTCCGTCCGCCACCACGCCACCGGCCTCACCGCCGAGGAACTCCCGGCCTACATCTACGACTTGACGGCGCTGCGCGAACACGCCGCCGCCGTCCGGACCGCCCTGCCCGAGCGGGTCGAGCTGTACTACGCCGCCAAGGCCAACCCGGGGGCGCCACTGCTGCGCGCGCTGCGCGACGCGGTGGACGGCTACGAGGTCTCCAGCGGCGGGGAGTTGGCGCACGTTCGGGCTGCCGTGCCGGGCGCACCGCTGGCCTTCGGCGGGCCCGGCAAGACCCCGGCTGAGATCGCCGCCGCCCTGGACGCCGGTGTGCACCGCTGGCACGTCGAGAGCGAGCAGGAGCTGCACCGGCTCGCCGCCGCACTCGCCGACCGGCCGCAGGCTCGGACGGTGGACGTGCTGCTACGGGTCAACCTGCCGGTCGGCGAAGGCGCGTTGGACGCGGTGGCGCTGGCGATGGGCGGGCGGCCGACGCCGTTCGGCCTCGACCCGGATCAGGCCGAGGAGTGCGTCCGGCTGCTCACCGGCGGCGGCCCGCTCGGCCGGCAGCTGCTGCTGCGCGGGGTGCACGCCCACCTGGCCAGCGGACTCGCCGCGGCGGAGCAACTGGCCGTCGCCGAGCGTATCGTCGAGTGGTCGGCGGCACTGGCCGACCGGCACGGCTTCCCTCTGGAGGAGGTCAACATCGGCGGCGGCATGGCCGTCGACTACGACGACCCGGCGGCGCGCTTCGACTGGACGGCCTTCGGCGAGGGCCTGGCCAAGCTGCTCGACGCCCACCCGGGGCTGCGCCTGCGGACCGAACCGGGCCGGGCGCTGACCGCGCACTGCGGCTGGTACGCCACGGAGGTCCTGGACGTGAAGCGCAGCCACGGCGAGGACTTCGCGGTGGTCCGCGGCGGCACCCACCACCTGCGCACCCCCGCCACCCGGGGGCACTCGCAGCCGTTCGAGGTGCTGCCGGTCGACGCCTGGCCGCACCCGTGGCCGCGCCCCGCGGTCACCACCGGCCGCGCCACCCTGGCCGGGCAGCTCTGCACCCCGAAGGACGTCCTGGCCCGGGCGGCGAAGGAAGCGGACGGACTGCGGACGGCGGACCGCGTGCTGTTCGCCATGGCGGGGGCGTACGCCTGGAACATCTCGCACCACGAGTTCCTGATGCACCCGCACCCGGGATTCCACTACCTGGGCGAGTGACCCCTGGGCCAACGACGAGACGGCCGGCGGCCAGCGGCCCCCACGAACAGCGGACGACAGACGGCGAACAACGAACAGCGAACAGATTTCAGATAACAGCTTTCAACATCTGTTATCTGAAATCTGAACGCTGAAACCTGTTCGCTGTCACCCACCCCCCACCCCACCGCCCTCGGCCCGCCACCACCCCCCTCCGCTCGTACGTGCGAAAGTGGTACCGGCGAAGGGAGCGCGAAGGTGCTGATGGACAGGGTGGCGGAGATACTCGCCGAGGCGTCGGCCGAGGCGGTGGAACCGCGCTTCCGGGCACTGGCCTCCGGCGAGGTGATGGAGAAGGCCCCCGGCGAGCTGGTCACCGTCGCCGACCGCGACGCCGAGGCGATCATCACGCGGCGGCTGCGCGAGCTGCTGCCCGTCCCGGTGGTCGGGGAGGAGGCCGTCGCCGCCGACCCGTCGCTCGCGCTGGCCCTGCGCTCCGAGCCGGCGGTCTGGCTGGTCGACCCGGTGGACGGCACGTCCAACTTCGTGGCCGGCCGCCCCGACTACGCCGTGATGTGCTCGCTGGTGCGCAGCGGGCGGACGGTCGCCTCGTGGATCTGGCAGCCCGAGTTCGCGGCCTGCTACCGGGCGGAGCTCGGCTCCGGCGCCTGGCGGGACGGCGAGCGCCTGTCCCGTCCGCCCGCACCCGCCGACGCCGGGAAGCTGTCGGGCATCCTGAAGAGCCGCTTCGTGGACCCGGAGCACCGCCACCGCCTGGAGGCCAACTGCGCGGCGTTCGGCGAGGTCGATCCCGGCCGCAGTGCCGCCGGGATCGAGTACCCGGGTGTCGCGGACGGCCGGTTCGACTTCATCTTCTACTGGCGCACCCTGCCCTGGGACCACGCCCCCGGCTCGCTGCTGGTCACCGAGGCCGGCGGCGTCTCGGCCCGGATGGACGGCTCCGCCTACCGCCCCGAGGCCCCCGGATGCGAGGACGGCCTCCTGGTGGCCGCCGACCCGGCGACCTGGGAGCTCACCCGCGCCGTCCTCATGGCCGACTGACCCCGGCCCCGACCCCGACCGCGACCCCGACCGGCCAGCCCGCCGGGCCCGACCCGCCCCGGCCGTCACCGAGCGACCCGCCCGGCCTCAGCCGGCCCGCTCCCCCGCGACCTTGCGCCCCGCCCCCACCACGTCGCGCAGCAGCGCGCCGACCTCGCCGACCGTGGTGTGCGGATTGAGCAGCGTCAGCTTGAGCCGCACCCGGCCCGGCCCTTCGCCGGGCAGTTCGGTGCGCCCGACGACGGCCCGGCCCGAGCGCAGCAGCAGTCGGCGCAGCTGCCCGTTCAGGTCGTCGACGGCCTGGTCGGCGAGGCCCGGCGGCCGGTAGCGGAACAGCAGGGCGGTGAGCACCGGTTCGGCGTGGAGTTCGAGCAGCGGTTCGGCGCGGACGGCGTCGGCGGCGGCGCGCGCGAGGTCGTGGCAGGCGTCGACCAGGCGGCCGAGTCCGTCGCGGCCCAGGGTGCGCAGGGTGACGGCGAGTTTGAAGGCGTCGGCCCGGCGGGTGGTGCGCAGGGAGCGGCCGAGCAGGCTGGGGTAGCCGGCCCGTTCGTCGTCGACGGGGTTGAGGTACTCGGCGCGGCGGGCGAGGGAGACGTAGGTCTCGGCGCGCCGGACGAGGAAGATTCCGGCGGCGGCGGGCTGCCAGCCGAGTTTGTGCCAGTCGAGGGAGACGGAGTCGGCGCGGGCGATGCCGTCGAGGAGCGGGGCGAGCCGGTCGGAGAGCAGGGCGCCGCCGCCGTACGCGGCATCGACGTGCAGCCAGGCGCCGTAGCGGCCGGCGAGGTCGGCGGCGGCGTGCAGCGGGTCGACGGCGCCGGTGTCGGTGGTGCCGGCGGTGGCGACGACGGCGACGGGGGTGCGGCCGGCCCAGCTGGCCTCGGCCATGGCGCGTTCCAACTCGTCCTCGCGCATGCGCAGTTGCCGGTCGACGGCGACGGGGACGACGGCCCGTTCGCCGAGTCCGAGGAGTGCGGCGGCGCGTTGGACGGAGAAGTGCGCGGCCTCGGAGGCGAGGATGCAGGGGCGGACGCCGGCCGGGATGCCGTCCAACTCGACGATGCCGTCGAGTTTCTGGTCGCGCGCGAGCATCAGTCCCATCAGGTTGGACTCGGTGCCGCCGGAGGTGAGGACGCCGGCCGCGCGCTGGGGTTCGTAGCCGACGAGGGCGGCGAGTTCGGCGAGCACCGCGGTTTCGAGGGCGGTGGCGGCGGGGGCCTGGTCCCAGGAGTCCTGGGAGGGGTTGAGGGCGCTGACGGCGAGGTCGGCGGCGGCGGCGACGGCGAGCGGCGGGCAGTGCAGGTGGGCGGCGCAGGCCGGGTCGGCGGGGTCGGCTGCGCCGTAGGCGAGGAGTTCGGTGAGCCGGGCGAGCGCGTCGCGGCCGCCCGCGCCGGCGAGGGCGTCGGCGACCAGGGCGGTGATCTCGGCGGGGCTGCCGGCGGGCAGCGGTCCGGCGCGCAGCACGATGCCGGCTTCGAGCGCGTCGAGGACGGTGGCGAGCAGCGGCGCGAGCGCGCCGGGCCCGCCCGCACCGCCGGCGAGGGCGTCCAACGGGACGGCACTGTCGGGCAGTTCGGGCACACCGCCCTCCGGACCGCGCCCCGAGCCGGAGCCCGAGCCGGAGCCCGAACCGGGACCCGAACCGGAGCCGGAGCCGGTCCCGCCGCTCACCGTTCCCTCCGCGTGCCCGCCGCACCCGCGGCACCTACCGCACCCACCGCGCCAACCGCACCCGCCGGGACGGCCGCCGCAGCGGCCGCGATGGCGTCGCCGAGCCGGTCGAGCACCGCCTCGACCTGCTCGTCGGTGATGGTGAGCGGCGGGAGCAGCCGCAGCACCGCGTCGTGGCGGCCGCCGAGTTCGACGATCAGCCCGCGCGCCAGGCAGGCCTCGCGGACGCGGACGGCGAGCGCGGGGTCGGCCGGGCGGGCGCCGCAGGTGTCGGGTTCGGCGGCGGGGTCGACGAGTTCGACGCCGAGCATCAGCCCGCGCCCGCGCACGTCGCCGATGACGGGCAGTTCGGCGGCGAGGGCGCGCAGCCGTGCGGTCATCCGTTCGCCGAGCACGGCGGCCCGGTCGGCGAGGCCGTGGGCGGCGACGTGGCGCAGGGTGGCGGCCCCGGCGGCCATGGCGAGGGTGTTGCCGCGGAAGGTGCCGGTGTGGGCGCCGGGCCGCCAGCCGTCGTAGTCCTCGCGGTAGACCACGACGGCGAGCGGCAGGCTGCCGCCGATGGCCTTGGAGAGCACCATGGCGTCCGGGACGATGCCGCTGTGTTCGACGGCCCACATCGCGCCGGTGCGGCCGACGCCGGTCTGCACCTCGTCGACGATCAGCGGGATGCCGCGTTCGGCGGTGATCCGGCGCATCGCGCGCAGCCAGCCGTCCGGCGCGGGGACGACGCCGCCCTCGCCCTGGACGGCCTCCAGGACCATCGCGGCGGGCGGGACGACACCGCCGGAGGGGTCGTCGAGCAGTCGTTCCACGTAGGTGGCGGCGAGGTCGGCGCCGGCCTCGCCGCCGATCCCGAACGGGCAGCGGTAGCCGTACGGGTAGGGCAGCCGGACGACCTCGCCGCCGCCGGGCAGCGGTTCCTTGACGGCGACGTTGCCGGTGAGGGCGAGGGCGCCGGCGGTCATGCCGTGGTAGGCGCCGGTGAAGGCGAGCGCGCCGGAGCGGCCGGTGGCGGTCTGCATCAGCTTGAGCGCGGCCTCGACGGCGTCGGTGCCGGCCGGTCCGCAGAAGTGGATCCGGGCGCGGGCGGCGAACTCGGCGGGCAGGCTCTCGAAGAGGGCGCTGGTGAAGTCGTCCTTCTCGGCGGTGGCGAGGTCGAGCAGGTGCAGCGGGGCGCCGCTGTCGAGGGTGCGGCGGATCGCCTCCAGCACCACGGGGTGGTTGTGGCCGAGCGCGAGCGTGCCGGCGCCGGAGAGGCAGTCGAGGTAGCGCCGCCCGTCCGCGCCTTCGACGGTCATGCCGTGGGCGCGGACGGGGACGATGGGGAAGGACCGGGCGTACGTGCGGGCGGCGGACTCGCGGACGCGCTGGCGCCGCAGGATGGCCTCGCCGGGGGCGGCCGCGGCTCCGTTGGCGGGGGCCCCGGAGGCGGCCTGGGCGGGTACGGCGGCGAGCGACAAGACGGACCCCCAAAGGAAGTTAGGTAAGCCTAACTTTATAGCCCTTGACCTGGCACGATGCCCGCGGGGCACCCAGAACCACCCGCGCGAGTGAACCTCCCCCGGTTCTGCCAACGAGCACGGCGCCAAGAGGTCACGGCCTCCGCCGGGCCGAATCACCGCCCGGCCCACCGACCGGATCACCGGCGGGCCCACCGACCGGATCACCGACAGGCCCACCGACCGGATCACCGACAGGCTCACCGACCGGACGTCACGCCTTCCCCGTCCACCGGTAGCACAGCTCCGGCCGCCCGACGCTCCCGTACTGCGGCTCCCGCACGGCGCGCCCGGTGTCCACCAGGTGTTCGAGGTAGCGCCGCGCGGTGATCCGGGACACCCCGGCGGCGGTGCCCGCCGCGGCCGCCGACAGCCCGGTCGCCGCCTCGCGCAGCACGGCCGCGACGGTCTCCAGGGTGGGCGCGCTCAGCCCCTTCGGCAGGGTGCTGCGCTCGGAGGTGCGCAGCAGGGCGAGCGCCTGGTCGACCTCCTCCTGGCCGGTCGCCTCGCCGCTGCGCCCGAGACTCGCGCGGTAGCGGGCGTAGCGTTCGAGCCGGTCGTGCAGGGCGGCGGCGCTGAACGGTTTCAGCAGGTACTGCACGACGCCCGCCGAGACGGCCTGCCGGACCATGGCGAGGTCGCGCGCCGAGGTCACCGCGATGACGTCGGTGGCGTGGCCGGCGGCGCGCAGCGTGCGGCAGAGCTGGAGGCCGTGGCCGTCCGGCAGGTAGAGGTCGAGCAGGGTGAGGTCGACGGGTGTGCCGGCGGCGCGGGCGCGCTCCAGGAAGCGCAGCGCGTCGGCGCAGCTGTGGACGGTCCCGGCGGCGTGGAAGCCGGGCTCGCGCGCGACGTAGAGGGTGTGCGCGGCGGCGGCCACCGGGTCGTCCTCGACGACCAGGACGGAGATCCCCGGCCGCGCCCCGGCGCCGCCCGTCACGTCGACACCCCTGCCCGCTCCCCGGCGGAAGCTCCCTCGCCAAGCCCTTCGCCGAGCCCCTCACCAGCCCCCTCGCCAGAACCCCCACCGGCCCCCTCGCCCCCGCGCCCCCGCCCGGCCAGCGGCAGCCGCACCGTGAGCACCGCGCCGCGCTCGCGCCCGACCTCGACGGTGCCGCCGTTGCGCCGGGCGGCCTGGGCGACCAGGGCGAGCCCGAGGCCGTGCCCGTGCCCGTCCTGCTTGGTGCTCCAACCGCGCCGGAAGACGTCCTCGACGGCGGCCGGGTCGATGCCGGCGCCGGTGTCGGCGACCCGCAGCAGCAGGCGGGCGTCGGGGGCGTCGCCGCCCTCGATCCGGGCGGTGACGGTGACCTCCGGCGGCACCGGGCTGTGCGCGGCGCCGGCGATGGCGGCGTCGACGGCGTTGTCGATCAGGTTGCCGAGCACGGTGATCAGGTCCCGGGCGGAGAGCCCGGGCGGCAGCACGCCGTCGTCGATCCGGCTGTCCTCGGTGAGGGTCAACTCGACGCCGCGTTCGGCCGCCTGGGCGGCCTTGCCGAGCAGCAGCGCGGCCAGCACGGGTTCGCCGACCGCGGCGACGACCCGGTCGGTGAGCTGCTGGGCGAGGGCGAGTTCGGCGGTGGCGAACTCCACCGCCTGTTCGTGGCGGCCGAGTTCGATCAGCGAGACGACGGCGTGCAGCCGGTTGGCGGCCTCGTGGGCCTGGGCGCCGAGCGCGTCGGTGAAGCCGCGCACCGAGTCCAGTTCGCCGCTGAGCGCCTGCAGTTCGGTGTGGTCGCGGAGGGTGACGACCCGGCCGAGGCCGGTGCCGATGGTGGAGGTGTTGAGCACGACGACCCGCTCGGCGGTCAGGTGCACCTCGTCGCGGACCGGCTCGGCGCCGAGGACGGCCGTCACCAGGGCCTCCGGCAGGCCCAGGCCGTCGACCGGCCGCCCGTCCAACTCGCCCTCCAGGCCGAGCAGTTCGCGGGCTGCGTCGTTGCACAGCACGACCCGGTGCGCGCGGTCGAGCAGGATCAGCCCCTCGCGCACCGAGCGCAGGGTGGCCTGGTGGTACTCGTAGAGGTGGCTCAGCTCGGCCGGGCCCATGCCGTGGGTGTGCCGCCGCAGCCGGGAGTTGGCGAGGTAGGTGCCGAGCCCGCCGAGCGCGAGCGCGCCGGCCGCGACGCCGACCAGGGCGAGCAGCGGTCCGCTGAGCCGCTCGGAGATGGAGTCCAGCGTGAGGCCGACGCTGACCAGCGCGATCACCCGGTTCCGGTCGTCCAGCACGGGGGTGACCACCCGGACGGACGGGCCGAGCGTGCCGGTGTACGTCTCGCTGCGGGTCTGCCCGGCGAGCGCCCAGTCGATGTGCCCGAGGTACGGCCGGCCGATCTGCTCGGGCCGCGGGTGGGTCCAGCGCACGCCCGTGGTGTCCATGACGGTGATGAAGGAGACCCCGGTGTCGACGCGGACCTGCTCGGCGTACGGCTGGAGGACGGCGGTCGGGTCGGGCCCGGTGACGGCGGTGCGGACGGTCGGCGCGTCGGCGACGGCGTGCGCGACGACGGTCACCTGGCGGCGGGCGGCGTCCTCGGTGCTCCGGGCGGTGAACAGGTAGGCGAGCACCGCGCCGCCCGCGACCACGGCGGCGACGATGACCACCTGGACGACGAACAGCTGCCCGGCCAGGCTGCGGACCAGCCCGCGCGGCGCGCGGGGGCGACGGCGGCGCGCGGGAGCGGGGGCGGGGGGCGGCACGGGCATGCCTGCCAGTGTGCACCACGGGGCCGCGCGGCGACCCCGGCGTGCGACGGGCCCGACGCCCCCGGGGCGCGGCACGCGGCACGCGGTGCGGCCGAGGCGCCGGAGAACTTTATGACCGCAAACGTGACCCGGATCACGCGCAGGCCCGATAGTCGGATCGGCCCACCACCCGGGGCCGCCAGGACTGCAGGGCGAAGGAGCCGCAGATGTCGATCGCTGGAGCCGCACCGGCGGGGGGACCCAGACGCAAGGACCGCACCCACTACCTCTACCTCGCCGTGATCGCGGCCGTGGTCGCGGGCGTGGTGGTGGGCTTGGCCGCACCCGGCTTCGCGACGGAGCTGAAGCCGGTCGGCACCGGGTTCGTCAACCTGATCAAGATGATGATCAGCCCGGTCATCTTCTGCACCATCGTGCTCGGCATCGGCTCGGTCACCAAGGCGGCGAAGGTCGGCAAGGTCGGCGGCCTCGCGCTCGGCTACTTCCTGGTCATGTCGACGGTCGCGCTCGCCATCGGCCTGGTCGTCGGCAACCTGCTGGAGCCCGGCGGCGGCCTGCACCTGACCGCCGCGCTCGCCAAGTCCGGCCACGCCCAGGCGGCGGCCGGCGGCGCCCAGTCGACCACCGACTTCCTGCTCGGGATGATCCCCACCACCCTGTTCTCGGCCGTCACCGAGGGCAAGGTGCTGCAGACCCTGCTGGTCGCGCTGCTCGCCGGCTTCGCCCTCCAGGCGATGGGCCCGGCCGGCGCCCCGGTGCTGCGCGGGATCGAGCACGTGCAGAAGCTGGTCTTCCGGATCATGTCGATGATCATGTGGGTGGCGCCGATCGGTGCGTTCGGCGCGATGGCCGCCGTGGTCGGGGCCACCGGCACCGCCGCGCTGAAGAGCCTCGCCGTGATCATGGTCGGCTTCTACCTGACCTGCGCGCTGTTCGTCGTCGTGGTGCTGGGCGCGCTGCTGCGCCTGGTCGCCGGGATCAACGTGTTCGCGCTACTCAAGTACCTCGGCCGCGAGTTCCTGCTGATCCTCTCGACCTCCTCCTCGGAGAGCGCGCTGCCCCGCCTGATCGCCAAGATGGAGCACCTGGGCGTCAGCCGCCCCGTCGTCGGCATCACCGTGCCTACCGGCTACAGCTTCAACCTCGACGGCACCGCGATCTACCTCACCATGTCGTCGATCTTCATCTCCGAGGCGATGGACAAGCCGATGGGGATCGGCGAGCAGCTGTCGCTGCTCGTCTTCATGGTGATCGCGAGCAAGGGCGCGGCCGGCGTGACCGGCGCCGGGCTGGCCACCCTCGCGGGCGGGCTGCAGTCCCACAAGCCGGCCCTGGTGGACGGCGTCGGGCTGATCGTCGGCATCGACCGGTTCATGTCCGAGGCCCGGGCGCTCACCAACTTCGCGGGCAACGCCGTCGCCACCGTGCTGATCGGCCGCTGGACCGGCGAGCTGGACGCCGAGCGCGCCCAGCGGGTGCTGGCGGGCGAGGTGCCGTTCGACGAGCAGACGCTGATCGACAGCGCCGGCGGCCACCCGGCGCCCCAGGCCCCGGCCAACCCCGACGCGGCCCCTGCCCCGGTGGCCGCCTGAGCGGCCCGCACGCTCCCCGGTCCGGCGCCGTCCCCCACCCCGGAAGAACGGCGCCGGACCGGGGCTCCCCCACAGCCGGATCGGCCCACCCCGTCGCAGGGCGGGCCGATCCGGCTACAGCTTCTGCCAGGCCGGCGACCGGCCCTCCCGCGTCCTGGCCACAGCTCCTCCCGCCCCGCCTACAGCTCCTCCCGCCCCGCCTACAGCTCCTCCGACCCGCTGAGCGCCCAGGCCACCCCGCTCGCCGGGTCCTCCAGCGCCACGTGCAGGTGCCGCAGCCCGGCCGCCGGCTCCAGCCAAGTGAAGCAGCGCATCCGGGCCACCAGAGCGTTCACCTCCGCCCGGTCCGGGCCGCCCGCGCCCGCCATCGCGCCGAGCGCCCGCCACAGCGCCAGCCGCCCGTGCGCGCTGCCCCGCGCCCGCCCGGCGGCGGCCGCCTGCACCAGCGCCGGGCAGACCAGCGCGAACGGCAGGTACCCGCCGACGACCCGACGGCCGTACTCCCCCCGGGCCGCCACCGCCACCCGGGCCGCCGCCAGCGGGGCCGGACCGCGCACGCAGACCGCCTCCGCCCACGGCGCCAGCTCGGCCAGCGCCGCCGTCGCGGCCGAGGCCCGGGCCGCCCGCTGGCCGCCCAACCGGTCGGCCGGGTCCGGCAGTTCGACCACGCCCAGGCCCTCCCGGTCGGCCGGCAGGGTCAGCAACGCACTGCGCGCGCCCCCGCACGGCAGGTACTCGCGCACCCGCGCGCCCTCCTCCCAGCCGGCCGCCTCCCACGGCTCCAGGCACAGCGGCACGCCCTCGCCGTCCGGCTCGGCCCCGTACGAGAGGTCCTCGCCCAGCAGCACCCGGGTGTGCGCGACCAGCCGCCGCACCGCGGCCGGGCCGAGCAGCGGGGCCAGCCGGAGCCAGGAGTGCCTGGTCGCCAGCACCTCCCACAGCGGCCCGGCGTCGTGGTCCGCGACCCCGGCGGCCGCCCCCGGGCCGCCGTCCGCGTCGAACAGCCGGACGGCCAGCTCCGGCGGCGCCGAGTAGGCGATCAGGTGCCCGAGCGGCGCGGTCAACGCCGCCGCGGTCGCCTCGCCGGCCCGCTCCACGGCGGCCGCCCGGCACTGCCGGTAGGCGGCCAGCAGCTCGGGCCAGCGGCCGTCGTCGGCCAGGGCGCGCAGGCGGTGGTCCTCGTACGTGATCACGATTTTCAGCGTACGGGCCGGGGCGGCGCATCAGCCGACTTGCCGTCGGCTCGGTGCGTCGAAGCGGGCCGCCGCCGTGCTCGCGCTCGTGCCTCGCGTTCGTCCTCGCGTTCGAGGACGGCGCGCCGCCGGCCGTCCGCGCGGTGCGGCCTGGCCGGCACCTTCGTGGACGACCGCTCGGCAGGAACCGGTCGGGCTCGGCGTTCGGTCTCAGCCGGACGGCGAGCCGTCCGCGAGCAGGCGGGCGGCGGGCACCCGGCCCGCATGCTCGACCAGGTTGATCAGCACCTCCTTGTCGGAGGCCCGGCGGCGCGCGTCGCACAGGACCACCGGGGTGCCGGGGTCCAGGTCCAGCGCGCGGTCGACCTCCGCCGGGCCGTACTCGCGCGTTCCGGCGAAACGGTTCACCGCGACCACGAACGGGATGCCCCGGTGCTCGAAGAAGTCGACGGCCGGGAAGCAGCCGGCCGGGAAGCAGCCGGCCGGGAAGCAGCCGGCCGGCCGGCGGGTGTCGGCGGGCACGACGGCGCCGAGTGCGCCCTGCGCCAACTCGCCCCGGAGGAACCAGAACCGGTCCTTCCCCGGGGTGCCGAACAGGTAGCGGGACAGGCCCTCGCGGATGGTGATGCGGCCGCCCGCAGTGCGCGGAGTCCGTGGACGACCTCCTGGAGGATGCGCTCGTCGGGGAGCAGGGCGAGCGGGCGGGGCGGGGCGGTTGACCCGGATGAGCCCGGCCGCCGGCAGGTCGCCGAGCAGCACCCGCACCACGCCCACCGAGAGGTCGAGGTCGGCGGCGAGTTCGGCCACCGACTGCGGCGTGCCGCGGCACAGGGTGAGGATGCGGACCTGTTCCGGGCCGACCGGCGGCTCGGGGTGACGGCGTACGGGCGGACGACCGGGCCGGCGTCCTCGTCGTGCCAGCGGGCCCGGTGCGCGGCACCGTTCGTCATCGCGGGCGCTCCGGCCGGCGCTGCCACTGCCGCTGCGGGCGGGGCTGGTCCGGGCTCATTCGCCGGACCCGGCGGACCCGCCGGACCCGCCGCGCACCGCGCGGGGTGCGGTGCCCAGGTGCTCCCCGACCCGGCGGACCATCCTGGCCATCTCGTAGGCGATCAGGCCGAGGTCGGCGCGCGCGGTGGCGAAGACGGCCAGGCAGGTGCCTTCCCCGGCGGCCGCGATCAGCAGGTAGCCGCCCTCCAACTCGACCATGGTCTGCCGGACTTCGCCCGCGCCGAAGTGCCGGCCGGCGCCCTCGGCCAGGCTGTGGAAGCCGGAGGCGACGGCCGCCAGGTGCTCGCCGTCCTCCCGTTCGAGTCCGGCCGAGGCGCCGATGGCCAGGCCGTCCACGGAGAGGAGCACGGCGACGCGGACCTCCAGGGCACGCTGGACCAGCTCGTCGAGAAGCCGGTCCAGCTCGCCCGCGCGGTGGTTGGTGCCGATCACGATGTCTCTCCTTCGGTTCGATGCGGGTGCTGGAAGCGGTCGTCCGATCCGCCGTCCGGGCGGTGCCCGGATCCCCTCCCCGGACCGGAGGCCGCGTCGAACTCCGTTCTTCGGTGGGGGCGTTCGGCCGCGTGGCCGGACGGTCGGGAGCCGCGCGCCCACCCGCTCTGGAAGGCGGACATCGCGGCCCGCACCGCCTCCGGGCTGCGGCCGCCGAGCGGCGCCGGTCCACCCCGGCGGGCACCCGGGTCCGGACGGGCGGGCGCCTCCCGCAGCTGCGGCGCCAGGCTCGCCTGCCGCACCCGGCGCGGCAACTCCCCACCCTCACCGCCCGGTTGGTACGTGGGCCGGGTGGGGAACTCCTCGAGGGCCAGCTCGCCCGCCTCGCGGTAGCCGGCCCGCTCCTGGGCGGTCGGGGACAGCGCGACGAAGGCGGAGGCGAGGAAGAGGAAGGAGCCGAGGCCGACCGCGAGCGGGAAGACGAACTCCATCGGGCCGACGCCGCCGAGGCCGGCCCGGTCGGGGTCCAGCCGGACGTGGACGGCGGCCATGCCGGTGTAGTGCATGCAGCTGACGGCGAGGCCCATGGCCAGCGAGGCGGCGACGGCCGCGTACACGTTGCGGATGCTGACGGCCGCCCAGAGTGCGGCGGTGGCGGCGCCGACCGCGACGAGCACCGACAGGGCGACGGTGCCGGCGTCGTAGCGCATGCCGCCGTGCATCCGGACGGCGGCCATGCCGAGGTAGTGCATCGCGGCGATGCCCAGCCCGGTGGTGACGCCGCCGGCGAGCAGGGCCGGGCCGCGGTGCCGGCCGTAGCAGACGACGGCCAGGCCGAGGCCGGTGACCAGGACGGCGACGACGAGGCTCAGCACGGTCAGCGGCACGCTGTAGCGCAGCTCGGTGCCGTCGACGGTGAAGCCGAACATCGCGACGAAGTGCATCGTCCAGATGCCGGAGCCGATCGCGGCGGCGGCCGTGACCAGCCAGTTCCGGCGGGCGGCGCCGCTCGCCGCGAGTCCTCGCAGGGTGCAGCGCAGGCCGAGGGCGGCACCGGCGCAGGCCATCACGTACGAGAGGGCGGGTGTCAGCCAGCCGAAGCTGACGTGCTTGAGGGTGCCCATCGGACCTCCGGTCGGCCGGTCGGGCCCGGGGCGGTACGCGGCGCGCCCGGGCTCCCCGGGCCGGGCGGACTGCACGCGGCCGCCGGCGACGGACGGCCGCAGGGCATCCTGACGGCCCGTCATATGCCGTACGCATGTGCGCTTTCGGCCTGGGGTGCGTGGGACGCTATCGAGGGGCCGGAATCAGCCACCGGAAGATCTGAAAAGCTACCCGCGAGACGCGGGCGATGTGTTCGAATGGGCCGGTCCTCTGCCCGGAGGGTGGTTTGCCCGCGAACACCGAACAGATTTCAGCGAACAGCTGACAACTTTCATCATCTGTTATCTGTTCGCTGAAATCTGTTATCCGTCGGTTGTCATCTGTCAGCCGTTACCTCCCAGCTGCCCGCCGGACACCGACCGCGGTCAGTCCTCCGCCCGCGACCGCCCTCGCTCCGTCACCTGGATCCGCATCGGGCTCCTCACCTGCAGCGTGATGCCCTGGCCGAGCGCCACCCGCTGGTCCACCGCCTCCAGATCGAAGTCCCGCAGCAGCACACCGAGGGTCAGCACCGACTCCAGCATCGAGAAGTGCTGCCCGATGCACGCCCGCGGCCCGCCCCCGAAGGGGTACCAGGCGTAGCGGTGCCGGGCCTTCTCCTGCTCGGGCAGGAAGCGGTCGGGGTCGAAGCGCTCCGGGTCCGGCCAGTGGTCCGGGTGCCGGTGGGTGACCAGCGGCGCGACCACGAGCTGCGCCCCCGCCGGAAGCAGGTACCCGTCGATGACCGTCTCCGCGACCACCCGCCGGCCGACCAGCGCCGCCGCCGGGTAGAGCCGCATCGTCTCCTTCATCACCCGGGTCAGGTACGGCAGCGCGTCCAGGTCCGCGGCGGTCGGCGCCCGCCCGGCCAGGACGGCCTCGGCCTCCTCCTGCGCGAGCCTGCGCTGCTCCGGGTGCTTGGCCAGCAGGTGCAGCGCGAAGGCCAGCGAGGTGGCGGTGGTCTCGTGCCCGGCGAGCAGGAACACCAGGACCTGGTCCCGGAGTTCGGCCGGATCGAGCCGCCCGCCGTCCTCGCCGCGGGCCCGTCCGAGTAGCGTCAGCAGGTCGTTCGCGTCCTCGTCGCCGCCGCCGCGCGCGGCCCGCTCGGCGATGATCCGGTCGCAGACCCCGTACAGCGCCCGCTGCGCCGCCAGGCCGCGCCGGTTGCCCGGGGTCGGCCAGGTGCGGGGCAGGCGCACCGGGGCGTAGCCGCGGTCCACGACGAACGCGCCGAGCGCCGGGAAGCTGCGGTTGACCACCTCGACCGCCTCCTCCACGTCGGCGCCGAAGAGGATCCGGGCGACGGCGCGCAGCGCGAACCGCGACATCTCCTCGGCCGCGTCGACGACCCCGCCCGGCGCGGTGCGCCACCGCTCGGTGAGCGCCCGCGCCTCCTGGGCGAGTGCGTCCGCGTAGCCGTCGACCCGGCGGCGGGTGAACAGCGGCTGGATGAGCCGGCGTTGGCGCTGGTAGAGCTCGTCCTGGCTGGTCAGCAAGCCGTTGCCGACGCTTATTCGCAGCTCGTCGTAGAGGTCGCTCTCCTTGCGGAAGTTGGCCGCCTCGCTGCCCAGCACCTGGTGGACGCCCTCGGGCGAGAACACGCCGTAGAACTCGGCGCGCAGCCCGGGCGGGCCCACGGTGAAGCGCACCACGTCCCCGTAGTCGCGCCGGGCGGCGAGGTAGGTGCGCAGCGGGCGGCGGGTGAGGTCGAACAACGACCCGGTCAGCGGACTCCCGGGCGGACCGGGCACCGGGGCGACGGCGGATCCGGATGCGGCCGGGGTGGGGGCCGGGGCTTCGGTTGCGGTGGGCATCGGCACTCCTTCGACGCGGACTACCAGTCGACTTCACTGACGAGTAGTCAACCCCGGAAGGCCCGGAAGAGTTCCCTCCGGGCACCGGCCGCAGCCCCCTCCTACTCGTACT
This sequence comes from Streptomyces rubellomurinus, assembly GCF_000961885.1. Classification (GTDB taxonomy): domain Bacteria; phylum Actinomycetota; class Actinomycetes; order Streptomycetales; family Streptomycetaceae; genus Kitasatospora; species Kitasatospora rubellomurina. The sequence continues at coordinate 72,708 of NZ_JZKH01000009.1, read as the reverse complement.
CGGTGCCGCCCTTGCGGGTCAGGTAGGCGTCGGCGACCACCTTGGCGATCGCCCGCCCGCCGAGCAGCGGGCTCCAGCGCTCGGTCACCGGGCGGACCACGACGCCCTCGCGCAGGTGGAGTTCGCGCCCGGAGAAGGTCTCCCGGCCCTCCGCGAGGGCCAGCACGGTCTCCCGGTCGAACGGCCCGCGCCACAGCTCGGGCACCAACGGCAGCTCGCCGTCCAGCAGTTCGGCGGCGGGCAGCCAGACCAGCTGCCCGTCGACCACGGCCGACACGTCGAAGGCCGCGTAGCCGGGCAGTTCGGTGCGCGCGGAGGCACCGTACGTCAGGTCCTGCACGCCCTCGCCGAAGACCTCGCCGAAGATGCCGACCCGCTCGGCGCCCAGCCGCTCGGCCAGCCGCGCCGCCACCTCCGGTATGCGGTGCGCGCGCACCGCCCGCCAGTAGAGGTTGCGCTCGTCCTCGATCAGCGCGAGGCCCTGCGCGCCGATCCCCTTGGAGGACACCTGGACCTCGCCGGTGGCGGCCGTGTAGGTGACCAGGCAGCAGCTGCCGTGCAGCTTCTCGGTGAGCACGACCGGCTCGCCCGGCTCGAAGACGTCCGGGTAGCGCTTGAGGTTCTCGATGTCCACCCAGGGCAGCAGGTCCGGGGCGCTGACCACCTCGCCGTTCATCGACGTCGGCACCGGCGGCTGCCACTTGACGACGCCGAGCAGTTCGGCGAAGTCCTCGCCCCGCTCGGCGGCGGCCGCCAGGTCGGTGCCGGCGAGCGCGGCGGGCCGGCAGACGATGCCCTGCGACAGCTCGCCGCGCAGCCGTACCGCCTTGACCCGGTTCGCGTTCGAGCCCGCCAGCTTCCCGGTCAGGCCGAGCTCCGCGACCAGCTCGTCCGGGAGGACGGACTGCTCGGGGATGTAGAGGGCGAAGTCGCCCGTCCGGTACGTGCCCTTGGCGACCACCGCCCGGTAGAGCCCGACCTGCGCGAGTTCCAGGGCGTCGGCATTCGGGTGCTCCAGGACGATCAGTTTCTCCGCGGTGACGCGCAGCGTGGACATGGACGGACTCCTCCCCTATGGGCCCGGCCGGGCAACGGCACCCGGCCATGCGTACGAACTGCGCCCACTCTGACCGGTCGGGCGCGCGGGCGCGACGCAATTTCCCGCGGCCGCCCGCCGCCACCTGCCGTTTTCCGCCGCCGCCACCTGCCACCACCTGCCGTGGGCCGTCGCCGGCCGTCGTCAGCCGTCGTCACGAACCGAGGCGCCGCCCGTACGGTCCGGCCCGCGCCCACGGCCCGCCTTGCGCCTTCCCACAGCCGGACGGACGGCCCCGGCGCCCCGGGCCTGTCCGAAGCGACAGGGGATTCTGCACTCGCATCTGCGGCACTATGATCACCGAAATGGCCGCACCTGCGGCTCCGTCGCCCTCGCGCCCCGCCCGGCGCGCACCCTGGAGGGGAAGCCCCGATGAGCATCCGCACGCCCGCCCCCGCCCGCAGGCTCGCCGTCGCCGCCGTCGCGGCCCTCGTGCTCGGCCTCGGGGCCACCGCCTGCGGCAGCGACGGCGGCACGTCCGCCGGCTCGGGAGCCTCCGCGTCCGCCGGGGCCACCGGCACCGGTGCGAGCGCCGGCGTCCCGAAGGCCCACGGCACGATCACCGTCTTCGCCGCCGCCTCGCTCAAGGAGACGTTCACCGACCTGGGCAAGAAGTTCGAGGCGGCGAACCCCGGCGCCAAGGTCACCTTCAACTTCGGCGGCAGCTCCAGCCTCGCCACCAGCATCAACTCCGGTGCCCCGGCGGACGTGTTCGCCGCCGCCAGCCCGGCCACCATGAAGACCGTCAGTGACGCGGGCGGGGCGAGCGGCCAACCGGCGGTCTTCGTCCGGAACACGCTCGCTATCGCCGTGCCCAAGGGCAACCCCAAGCACCTCGCCGGCCTCAAGGACCTGGCCGGCTCCGGGGTGAAGGTCGCGCTCTGCGCGAAGGAGGTGCCGTGCGGCGCGGCCGCGCTGACGGCGCTCAAGGCCGCCGGCGTCGAACTCACCCCGGTCACCCTGGAGCAGGACGTCAAGGGCGCGCTCACCAAGGTCGAGCTGGGCGAGGTCGACGCCTCGCTGGTGTACAAGACCGATGTGCGGGCCGATGCTGCGAAGATCGACGGCGTGGACTTCCCCGAGGCCGCCAAGGCCGTCAACGACTACCCGATCGCCGCGCTCGCCAAGGCTCCGAACAAGGACGGCGCCGCCGCGTTCGTCGCGTACGTCCAGTCGCCCGAGGCCCAGCAGGTCCTGACCGCGGCCGGTTTCCAGGCCCCGTGAACGACCGCAGCGCCGACGCCGACCGCCACCCGGCCGGTCACGACACCGATCACGGCGCCGACAGTGGCGCCAATAGTGGCACCGCTCGCGGCACCGGTCGCGGTGGCGAACGCGGCGCCCGCCGGGGAGGCGTCGGCCCGGCCGGCCCCGCCCCGGCCCTGCCGCGCCGGGGCCGGCGCCCCGGCTCGGGTCGTACCCCGGTGGCGTTGGCTCTCCCGGCTCTGCTCGGGCTCGCGTTCCTGATCCTGCCGCTGGTCGGCCTGCTCGTCCGGGCGCCGTGGAGCGGCCTGTCCGAGCAGCTGACCAGCACCGCCGTCTGGGACGCGCTGCGCCTGTCGCTGATCAGCGCGACGGCGGCCACGGCGGTGTCGCTGGTCCTCGGCGTCCCGCTGGCCTGGCTGCTCGCCCGCACCGATCTGCCGGGCCGGCGGGTGGTCCGGGCGCTGGTGACCCTGCCGCTGGTCCTGCCGCCGGTGGTCGGCGGCGTGGCGCTGCTGCTGGTGCTCGGGCGGCGCGGCATCGTCGGCTCCTGGCTCGACTCGGCCTTCGGCATCACGCTGCCGTTCACCACCGCCGGCGTGGTGATCGCCGAGGCGTTCGTGGCGATGCCGTTCCTGGTGATCAGCGTCGAGGGGGCGCTGCGGGCCGCCGACCCCCGCTTCGAGGAGGCGGCCGCCACCCTGGGCGCCTCCCGGCTGACCGCCTTCCGCCGGGTCACCCTGCCGATGATCGCCCCGGGGATCGGCGCCGGGGCCGTGCTGGCGTGGGCCCGGGCGCTCGGCGAGTTCGGCGCGACGATCACCTTCGCGGGCAACTTCCCGGGCCGCACCCAGACCATGCCGCTGGCGGTCTACCTGGCGATGGAGTCCGATCCGCAGGCCGCGATCGCCCTGTCGCTGGTCCTGCTGGCGGTCTCCGTCGCCGTCCTGGCCGGCCTGCGCGACCGCTGGCTGTCCACCCCGTGAGGCCGCGCCCGTGACCCAGGACCGCACCACTCCGCCGAACCCCGTGGACGCCGCCCGGATGAGCACCCCGACCGCCCTGGACGCCCACCTGCGGGTGGACCGCCCCGCCTTCACCCTCGACCTCGCGCTCGCCGCCGCCCCCGGCGAAGTGGTCGCCCTGCTCGGCCCGAACGGCGCGGGCAAGTCCACCGCCCTGCGCGCCCTCGCCGGCCTGCTCCCGCTCACCGGCGGCCACCTGCGGCTGGACGACCGGCTGCTGGAGGACCCGGCCCAGCGCCTGCACACCCCCGCCGAGGAACGCCCGGTCGGCGTGGTGTTCCAGGACTACCTGCTGTTCCCGCACCTCAGCGCGCTCGACAACGTCGCCTTCGGCCCGCGCTGCCAGGGGCGCCCCAAGCGCGCCGCCCGCGCCGAGGCGGCCGACTGGCTGGAGCGGATGGGCCTGGCCGAGCACGCCTCCGCCCGTCCCGGCCGGCTCTCCGGCGGCCAGGCGCAGCGGGTGGCACTCGCCCGGGCGCTCGTCGTCCGGCCCCGGCTGCTCCTGCTGGACGAGCCGCTGGCCGCCCTGGACGCCCGCACCCGGCTCGACGTACGGGCCCAACTGCGGCGCCACCTCGCCGAGTTCGAGGCGGTGGCGGTGCTGGTGACGCACGATCCGCTGGACGCCATGGTGCTGGCCGACCGGCTGGTGGTGATCGAGGACGGGCGCGAGGTGCAGTCCGGCCCCCCGGCGGAGATCGCCCGGCGGCCGCGCACCGACTACATCGCCCGCCTGGTCGGGCTCAACCTGTACCAGGGCGTGGCCGAGGGCACGCACGTCACGCTCCCGGACGGCACGGTGCTCGCCACCGCCGAGGCGCTGTCCGGCCCGGCCTTCGTCGCCTTCCCGCCGTCCGCGGTGACCCTGTACGGGGAACGGCCGCACAGCAGCGCCCGCAACCTGTGGCGGGCGGAGGTGACCGGCCTGGACCTGCACGGCGACCAGGTCCGCGCCGAACTCGCGGGCGAGCTGCCGATGGCCGCCGACCTCACCCCGGCCGCCGTCGCGGAGCTGGGCCTCGCACCCGGGGCAGAGGTCTGGGCCTCCGTCAAGGCCGCCCAGACCCACGCCTACCCGGCGTAGACCGGCCCGGAAGGGCTCCGGCGACGGGGACGGGGACGGGGACGGGGACGAACAGATGTCAGCGAACAGATAACAGATAACAACTTTCAACATCTGTTATCTGTTATCTGTTCGCTGACATCTGTCATCCGTTACTCGCTACTTGCTGCTGAAGCCCCACCGCGAGGGTCAGTTCGAGGACCCGGTGCGGCGATGCGAGATCCGGAAACAGCTCCCGCAGCTGCGACATCCGGTACCGGACCGTCTGGGGATGGACGAACAACGCCGCCGCCACCTCGTCCCGCCTGCCCTGGTGCAGCAGCCACGCCCGCAAGGTCTCCTCCAGCCGCCGCGCGGTCGCGGCCGGCAGGGTCCGCAACGGCGCGAGGGCCCGGGCACGCAGGTCCGCGAACGCGTCCGCGTCGGCGCTCAGCACCAGCTCGGGCAGGTGCTCCTCGGTGTCGCGGATGTCAGCGGAGAGGGAGCGCGCACGTACGGCTCGCGCGTACGAGGCGCACGCGCGTGTCCACGGCCGCGCCGGGCCGACCACGGCGGTGCGGTCGGCCAGCTGCCGCAAGAGGTGGGACCGGTCGGCATCGGGAACGAGCAACACACCGGTGGCGTCCGGCAGATCGTCGAGGACCAGGGTGCTCGGGTCGAGCACGCGGTAGGCGGGCCGGGCCTGGGCGGTGGGCAGCAGGACCGCGGTCAGCGAGTTCGGGGGCTGCCACCCGGCGCGTTGAACAGAGGCCCGCAGCACGTCCGGGCTCGCACCGGCGAGGAGGTCGCGGGCCAGCTGTTCCAGGTGGCGCTCGTGGGCCCTGCCCCGGGCGGCCAGTTCGTCGGCGTGGCCCGCGGCGCTCGCGGCGGAGAGCTCGTCGATGTAGGCGAAGGTCAGCTCGGCGAACTTGGCGACCTGGGCGGCGGGCAGGCCCGCGGGTACGGCACCGGCTGCCAGGCAGCGCCAGGCCACGCGGGCGCCGACGCGGTAGGCGCTGAGCAGGGCGTCCATCGAACGGCCGTCGCGCACCTCGCCGCGGCCCAGCTCGTAGGCCGCGTCACCGGCGTCGCCGCTCGTGGCGTTCCCGCTCGCGAGGTCCAGGTAGTGCCCCAGGGCGGTGCGGACGGCTCGGCGGATCGTGCCGCCCATGCGGCCCGAAAGGGCGTTGGCGTAGGAGGGGACCTCGTCGATGATGGCCTCGACGACCTCGTCGGCGGTGGCCGTCAGCGCGCCCCGAAGCGCGGTGACGGTCGTCTCGTCCAGGACCAGCTCGCCGGCCCTCCGGATTGCTTGGCTCACGTTCTTCTTCCCTGCGAACTCGTTCCCTGCGGACTCGTTCCCCGCGAACCGGTTCCCCACAGACTTGTTCCCTGCGAACAATTCAGCCGATCAGGTTTACGCCCTACGGTCAGGACTTTACGCCCTGAGGCGCAGCAAGCTGGAGTCATGACGAGTGCAGCCCTGCGCAGCAGGGCGTGGAAACTGCTGGAGATGGTCACGACGCCGCTGCTGCCGTCGGACTACCTCGACCTGGTCAGCCCGCTGCGCGCGGGCGCCGACCTCCGTGGGCGCATCGAGGCCGTGCACCCCGAGACGGCCGACGCCGCGACCGTCGTGATCAGGCCGGGACGGAGCTGGCGCGGCCACACGGCCGGTCAGTACGTGCGGATCGGGGTCGATGTCGACGGCAGGCGCCTGTGGCGCAGCTACTCCATCACCTCGCCGACGAACCGCCGGGACGGCCGCATCACGATCACCGTGAAGGCGGTCCCGGGCGGCAAGGTCAGCAACCACCTCGTCCACCGGGCGGCACCGGGCACGCTGGTCCAGCTCGACCAGCCGGCCGGCGACTTCGTGCTGCCCCGCGTCACGCCCGCCAAGGTGCTCTACCTGACGGCCGGCAGCGGCATCACGCCCGTGATGGGCATGCTGCGCGACACCGAGGTCGACGACGTCGTGATGGTCCACTGCGCACCACGGCCGCGAGCCGTGATCTTCCGCAACGAACTGCACGACCTGGTGGCGGACGGGAGGCTGCGCCTCACCGAGGTGCACACCGACACGGACGGCAGGCTCGACGTCGCCCGTCTCGGCGAACTCGTGCCCGACTGGGCCGAGCGCGAGGCCTGGGCCTGCGGGCCCGCGGGCCTGCTCGACGCCGCGGAGGAGCACTGGGCCGAGCACGGCGTCCAGGAGCGCCTGCACACCGAACGGTTCCGCCCCCGCATCACCGTCGCCGGCAGCGGCGACGGGAGCGGCGCCGACACCGCCGGCGGCGAGGTCACGTTCAGCCTCACCGGCAAGGCCGTCGACGCGGACGGCACCACACCGCTGCTGGACGTCGGCGAGGAGGCCGGCGTGCTCATGCCCTCCGGGTGCCGCATGGGCATCTGCTTCGGCTGCGTCACACCGCTCAGGGCGGGCGCCGTCCGCGACCTGCGCACCGGCGAGATCACCGAGGCGGAGCCGGGCGTCCTCATCCAGACCTGCGTGTCCGCCGCGGCGGGCCCCTGCGACATCGAACGGTAGAAGCGCCTTGACCGCCATCGACCCCACCGCCCACCTGACCGCGGAGCAGATCGAGGAGCTCGGCCGCGAGCTGGACGCGATCCGCGACGAGGTGATCGCCGACCGCGGCGAGAAGGACGCCGCCTACATCCGCAAGGTCATCTCGGCGCAGCGCAAGCTCGAACTGGCCAGCAGGGGCGTGCTGTTGTTCTCGCTCTTCCCGCCCGCGTGGCTGATCGGCACCGCCGGCCTGTCCGTGGCGAAGATCATGGACAACATGGAGATCGGCCACAACGTCCTGCACGGCCAGTGGGACTGGATGCGGGATCCGAAGATCCACTCCACCACCTGGGAGTGGGACCACGTCTCGCCGTCCGAGCAGTGGAAGCACTCGCACAACGAGCTGCACCACGCGTACACCAACGTGATCGGCAAGGACAACGACCTCGGCTACGGCATCATGCGCGTCGACGAGGACCAGAAGTGGCACCCGTTGCACCTCGGCCAGCCGCTGTGGAACTTCGTCAACGCCTGCTTCTTCGAGTACGGCATCGCGGCGTACGACCTGGAGCTCGGCAAGAACCTGCAGGGGCGCCGCCGCAAGGACCCGGAGTTCCGCGCGCGGGCCAGGGCCGTGGGTCGCAAGATCCGCAAGCAGGTGCTCAAGGACTACGTGATCCACCCGCTGCTGTCGGGCCCGTCGTTCGCGACCACGCTCGCCGCCACGTTCACCGCGAACGTGGTCCGCAACATCTGGTCCCACTCGGTGATCATGTGCGGGCACTTCCCCGAGGGCGTCCAGGTCTTCGAGCGCCGGTCGGTCGAGGGCGAGACGCGCGGCCAGTGGTACCTGCGCCAGATGATGGGCTCGGCGAACATCAGCGGCAGCAAGGCCATGCACTTCATGACCGGCAACCTGTCCCACCAGATCGAGCACCACCTGTTCCCGGACCTGCCGAGCAACCGGTACGCCGAAGTCGCGGTGAAGGTGCGCGCGTTGTTCGAGAAGTACGAGCTGGAGTACGTCACCGGGCCGCTGCCCAAGCAGGTGTTCTCCGCGTGGCACAAGGTCTTCCGGCTCTCGCTGCCGACCAGGAGGCCCGAGGCCGGGAAGACCGGGGCCGGGAAGCCCTGGGCCGGGAAGCCCTGGGCCGGGAAGACCGGGGCCGGGAGGCCCTGGGCCAGGAAGCCGGGCCGCGCGCGGGGACCGGTCTCGGCCGCCGGACTGTCAGTGGGCGTCGCTAGTGTCGTCGGTCGTGGAAGCGACGAGTCCCTGTCCCGGTAGGTCCTGCCCGGCCACCGCTCTGGTTCCGCCATCGGACTGGTGGAACTCCGGCGCCCTCCTGTCCGCGGCGCGGACGGAGCTGGCGTCCGACCCGTCGCGGCGGGCGGAGATCGGCAGGATCCTGCACCACGTCCTCGTGTCGCACGCCGCCGCCCACGGGCGCGGCCCGGTCGCCCGGGCGCTCGCCGAGTTGGCGCCCGGTGAAGTACCGTCGGCCGTCGCCGCGGTCCGCCGCTTCCTCGCGGATCCCCGCAGGGACCCGTGCCGGACGTCCTCGGCCGCGGGCGATGCCGCGCGGCATCACATCGTGCTCGGCCTGCTCGGTGATCCGCGCCAGGACCGGTCGCGGCTCGACGTCCTGGTCGGGGCCACGGAGGACGCCGATTTCCTGGCCCTCGCCGAGGACTACGTCCTGCTCGGATCCGACCGGGCACGGACCGCCGCGGAGCGGCTCGCCGCGATCGCCCGCACCGGTGCGATGCCCGGCGCGAGCATGGCCTGGCGGCAACTGCTCGCCCTGGGGCCGGCCTTCCATCCCCTGCTGCGTCCGGTCCTGAACGGGATCGTCGACGCCGGTACGCCGCTGCACGACCTCGTCGGCTCCCCGGCCGCACGGGCGTCCGGGTTCGAGGACGATGCCGCCGCCCTGGCGCTGCGGTCACTGCCGCTGGGCCCGGCTTTCGCGATCCGCCGCCGGCACCACCGCGAGGACGACGTCGTCACCCGGATCCTGGCCTGCGGCGAGCACTACCGGCAGCCGACCGTGCTGGCGCTCACCGCGACCGCGCAGAACACCGCCCTGTCCGACTGCGCCCGGTGGCACGCGGTCCACCGGCTGGCCGAGGTGGACGCCGACGCCTTCGAGCGGACCGCGGCCGCACTGCTGGCCGCCGGAGTCGCCGACCCCACCGCCGGCCCCCTTCCGCCGGAGCTCGGCGAGGCGGAGGCCGACGCGATCCGCGAACGCGTCGCGCGGGCGTGGCACCGGATCCGGGAGCAACTGCGGACCCGCTACCCCGATTTCGTCATCCGCTTCGGACCCGGCGCGAGCGCCGCCGAGATCGCCGCGCTGGAGTCGGAGCTGGGCTTCGCCCTGCCCGTGGACTTCGCGGCTTCCCTGGCCCTGCACCGCGCCGTCGAGTACGACGGCCTCGTCCTCGGACTGTGCCCGCACCACGACATCGGCGAACTCGCCGAGCGGCGCACGGACGGGATGGACTGGGAGGAGGGGAGCCAGCAGGTCCCGGAGATCCGCGGGGACTACGGCTGGCGCCCCGGCTGGGTCCCGCTGCACGTGGCCGACAGCGACTGGGACGTCCTGGACCTCGACCCGGCGCCCGCCGGACGGTACGGGCAGGTGATCCGGATCAGCCATGACAGCTGGCCGGGCGTGCAGGCGCCGAGCTGGCTGGCGATGCTCGAACGGGTCGCGGACGACATGGAATCCGGCCGGTACACGATCGAGGACGACGGCCGGACGCTGTGGCGCAACGACTAGGCCCCGTACGCGCTCACCGCAGCAGCGCGGGGTGCTCCGCGATCACCGTGCAGCTGCCCGGGGCGATCTCGGTGAAGCCCGCGTCCCGCACCACCGGCAGTCCGCTGCGCAGCAGGTCCGCCCAGCGCTCCGGCGCGGCGGTCCGGACGGCGAGCGCGAAGCCGGCCTCGGCCCACTCCTTGCGCTGCGCCTCGTCCAGCCGCCACCAGGCGATCTGCGCGGCGTGCCCGGTCTGCGCCATGGTCTTGCCGGCGCTCATGTCCAGCTCCGGGTTGAGCCACAGCACCGGCAGACCCGGCTCTGGGGCGCCGACCTCGGCCGTCTCCTCCAGGTCCGTCCCGGAGACCTGCAGCTTGGCGAGCTCCTTCGGCCAGCCGTCCAGCGGGACCGGCGGGAAGACCCGCACCTCCGCCTCCCGCCCGTGCACCGTGATGCCCGGCAGCTCCCCGGCCCGGCGCCACTCCCCGCCCCGGGCCCGGCGGACGACCTTGCGGATCCGGGCGTCCTCCCAGGCGGCGACCCGCTCCGCCCACTCGCCGTCGGGCCCGGCCGTCCTCGGGTCGGCCAGCAGGGTCAGCACCGCGCGGGCCGAGGTCTCCAGCGCGTCCGTCCGCCCCGGCGGCGTGGCCTTCTCCAGCCGGACGACCAGCGGCAGCACGTACTGCGGCCGCGCGTCACGGTCCTCGGGGGCGGCGGGGGCGGGAGCTGCGGCGGGGGCGTCGAACGGAGAAGTCACCCGTCCAGCATGCCAGCCCGCCGGAACCCGGCCCGGCCCGGCCTCCCCCGCCCGGCCGGCCGGCCGGTCAGCGCAGCCGCTGCCGCAGCTCGTCGACCGCCGTCCGGATGCCGGCGCTGTAGACGTCCTCCGGCAGCGCGTCCAGGCTGCGCACCGCGCGCTCCAACTGCTCGCGCGCCAGGTCGGGTTCACCGAGCTTGAGGTGGTCGGAGGCCAGGTTGAGGTACAGCGACGGGTAGAAGGCGCGCACCTGTAGGGCGGATTCGTAGGTCTGCGCGCGCTCGGCGGTCAGCGAGTCGGCGGCGGCCAGCGCCCGCCGGTCCCACTCCAGTTCCGCCGCCGGGTCGTCCTGCAGGTCCGCCAGATAGTGCGCGAGCACGCACCGGTGGAAGACGTCGCGCTCGCCGAGCGCCTCCCAGAGCGCCTCGAAGAGGGCCCGCGCCTCGGCCGAGCGGCCGCGCTGCGCCGCCCGGACTCCGTCCAGCCCCAGGCCGATCCGCTCCAGCGCCGGGCCGTCGCCGCCCGCCCCGGCGCCGCCGGGCCCGGCACCGCCTCGCCCCTCGGGATCGAACAGTTCGGGCACTTCGGATGCTTCGGGCACTTCGGACATGCCCGCAGCCTAGCCGCCACCCCCGGCGCCCGCTCAGCGCCGGTAGCCGCGCTGCGGGTCCCGCTCCTCCGCGTCCTCGTACATCAGGAACCAGCCCTCGGGGTGCGTGGCCGCCAGCAGCAGTTCGGTGCGCTGCTCCGCGCCGAGCTCGGGGTCGCCCTCGTCGGGACCGTAGACGCCGAAGAGCTCGTCGTGGCAGCCGTCCCAGTCGTAGTCGTACAGGTCGGCCGGCAGGTCGCCCATCATGTCGGCGACCGATTCGGGCTGCGCGCCGAGCAGCGCCCGGGCGTCCACCAGGGCCATCCGCAGCGCGACGTCCTCGGCCAGGCAGCGCGGCAGCGGCCACTCGCCGAGCGCGAGGTCGTCGGCCAGGTCGTCGAAGGCCCGGGCCATCGCGCGGCGCCAGCCCCGGTGCAGCCGCCAGGTGCGCTGGGGCAGCCGGGCGAAGACCGTCCAGTCGACGTCCTCGCCCTCGGCGACCGGCTCGTCGCCGTGCTCCTCCAGGTCGTCGTAGGCGGCGTCGGCGAGGCCGAGCAGCTGGGCGTGCAGGAGGCAGGCGGTGCGCGGGGTGAGGGTCCAGTCGGTCCCGGCGCCGCCGTCCTCCTCCTCGCTCTCCAGCGGGAAGAGTTCGGCGAAATCCGGCGTGAAGTCCTCGGTGACGCTGATCTCCAGCGTGCCGCCGAGCGCCTCGACGCCGGGGATGGCCGCCACCAGCCGGTCCGGGTGCAGCAGCGCGCCGAGCGCCGCGTTGGCGTCCTCGGTCACCTCGCGCAGCAGTTCGCGGCGCTGCCCCGCCGGGTCGATGCCCTCGAAGTGCAGTTCCTCGACGGCCCGGACCGCGGCCGCGCGCAGCGCCGGCCAGTCGGTGATGCGCAGGCCCAGCACCACCGTCGCCTCGATCTCCTGCGCACCGGAGTCGCCCGGGCCGCCGGAGCCGCCCGAGTGTTCCGCCGCGCCCGGCCCCTGCGGATGATCGCTTCGCTCGCCCATGGGGCTACGGTACGGCTTTTCGCCCGTCCGATCACCGGTCCGGACCAGCTTCCGGATGCCTTCTCGGTCACGGCCCGGCCACGCCTCTGTCACTCGGACGCACGACACCGGCAGGATGGGGCGCATGGCAGACATCAACGAGTACGGCGGCGGGCAGGTCCCGAACGCAGACGTCCTGGTCGTGACCACCAACGACATCCCCGGCTTCCGGGTCGACCACGTGATCGGCGAGGTGTTCGGCCTGACCGTGCGCAGCCGCCACATCGGCAGCCAGATCGGCGCGGGCCTGAAGTCGCTGATCGGCGGTGAGCTGCGCGGCCTGACGAAGACGCTGGTCGAGAGCCGCAACGAGGCGATGCAGCGGCTGATCGAGCAGACGAAGGCGCGCGGCGGCAACGCTGTCCTGATGATGCGCTTCGACGTCACGGAGGCGGCGGACGTCGGCACCGAGGTCTGCGCCTACGGCACGGCCGCGGTGATCTCCCGCAGCGCCTGAGCACGTCCACCGGCCCGGCGGGAACACCCGCCGGGCCGGCGCCGTTTCCCCGACGTGACTGTTTACGGCTCAACTAATTACGGCGCTGCGGCCGCCCGCACCACGACGGGAACCCCGGCGACCGGAACGGCGGCGACGGCGACCGCGACGGCGGTCGCCACCGCCGCGCCGGACCTCGTCGCGGCCGTGGACCTCGTCGCGGCCGTGGACGTCGTCGTGGTGGGCGCCGGCCAGGCGGGCCTGTCGGCCGCCTACCACCTGCGCCGCCGCGGCTTCGCCCCGTACCGGGCCGGCGCCGCCCGCTCCCCCTGCGGCTTCGTCGTCCTCGACGCCGACTCCGCGCCCGGCGGGGCCTGGGCGCACCGCTCGCCGTCGCTGCGGATGGCCACCGTGCACGGCTTCCACGACCTCCCGGACGCCGTCCTGCCCGTGCCCGACCCCGAGGCGCCCGCACGCGAGGTGGTGCCGGGGTACTTCGCGGCGTACGAGGCCCGGCACGCGCTCCCGGTCGTGCGCCCCGTGACGGTCCGCGCCGTACGTGCCGAGTCCGAACGGCCGGACTCCCGGCTGCTGGTCGAGACCGACCGCGGCACCTGGTCGACCCGCGCGCTGATCAACGCCACCGGCACCTGGACCCGCCCCTTCCGGCCGTACTACCCGGGCCGGTTCGCGGGCCGGCAGCTGCACTACGCCGAGTACCGCGGCCCGGAGGAGTTCGCCGGCCGACGCGTCCTGGTGGTCGGCGGGGGCGCGTCCGCGATCCAGGTGCTGTCGGAGGTGGCGGCGGTCGGCGAGACGATCTGGGTCACCCGTTCCGAACCGGCGTACCACGAAGGGCCGTTCACCCCGGAGTACGGGCGCGCGGCGGTCGCGAAGGTCGAGGAGCGGGTCCGGCTGGGCCTGCCGGCGCGCAGCGTGGTGAGCGTGACCGGGCTCGGCCCGTCCGTCGCCTACCGGCGGGCCGAGGCGCTGGGCGCGCTGCGCCGGCGGCCGATGTTCGACCGGCTCACCGAGCACGGAGTCGCCTGGGGCGACGAGGAGTCGGCGGTGGACGCGATCATCTGGGCGACCGGCTTCCGGCCCGAGGTCGGCCACCTGGCCCCGCTCGGCCTGCGCTCCCCGCACGGGGGCATCGCCCTGACCGGCACCCGGGCCACCCTCGACCCGCGCGTCCACCTGGTCGGCTACGGCCCGTCCGCCAGCACCATCGGCGCCAACCGCGCCGGGCGCGCGGCCGTCAACGACCTCGTCGCGCTGCTCGGCGACCCGGCGGCGCCGCCCGCCGAGGTCGCCGTCGCGGTCGCGGTCGCGGTCTGAGGATCGCGGCGGGTACCGCCCACCGCCCGATCACCGCGGCGACGGCCACGGTGATCGGCCGCGGTGATCGGGCGGTGGGCCGGGGCGTGCGCGGCTCAGCGGTCGTAGTCGACGGTCACCCGGTCGGTCAGCGGGCGGGCCTGGCAGGTGAGGACGTAGCCGGCCGCCAGTTCCTTCTCCTCCAGCGCGAAGTTGCGGCGCATCTCGACCTCGCCCTCGGTGACCAGGGCGCGGCAGGTGCCGCAGACCCCGCCCTTGCAGGCGAACGGCAGGTCGGGGCGGGAGCGCTGGGCGCCGTCCAGGATCGAGCGGTCGCGCGGGAGGGTGAGGGTGCTGCCGCGGCCGTCGAGCACGACGGTGACCTCGCTGCGCTCGCCGGGCGCGCCGGCCGCGGCGGCGTCCGCGCCGTCCCAGTCCTCGTCGCGTTCGGCGAGCGGCTCGTCCTCGGCGTGGAACAGCTCCTGGTGGACGCGCTCGCCCGGCACCGCGAGGTCGGCGAGCAGCTCCTTCGCCCCGGCGACCATGCCGAGCGGCCCGCACAGCCACCAGTGCCCGACGCCCTCGACGTCGACCAGCGCCGTCAGCAGCGCGCGGACCCGCTCCGGGTCGAGGCGGCCGCTGAGCAGTTCGGCGTCCCGGGTCTCCCGGGAGAGGACGTGCACCAGCTGGAACCGGCCGAGGTAGCGGTCCTTCAGGTCGGCCAGCTCGTCGGCGAACATCACGGTGTCGCTGCGCCGGTTGCCGTAGAGCAGGGTGACGGTGGAGCGGCGGTCGGCGGCCAGCACCGAGCCGGCGATCGACAGCATCGGGGTGATGCCGGAGCCGGCGGCGAGCAGCACGTGGTCGGCGGGGACGCCGAGGTCGGGGGTGAACAGGCCGGTCGGCGTCAGCACCTCGACCTCCTCGCCGGGCCGGGCCTCGCGCACCAGCCAGCGCGAGAACAGCCCGCCGGGCACCTCGCGGACGGCGATCCGCAGCGGGCCGTCCACGGGGGCGCAGATCGAGTACGAGCGGCGCTCGTCAACGCCGTCCACCACCTTGCGCAGCGTCAGGGTCTGCCCGGGCCGGAAGGCGTAGGCCCGCGCCAGGTCGTCCGGCACCGCGAAGGTCACCGCCACGGCGTCCTCGCACAGCCGTTCCACCCGCTCGATCCGCAGCCGGTGGAAGACGGGCCGGCGGGCGGCGGGCGCGGAGGCGGCGGGCACGGAGGCGGCGGGCACGGAGGCGCTCTCGGGGCTCCGGGCGCTCTCGGTGGCGGAGGCGGCGGGCATTCAGATCTCCTTGACGCGTTCGAAGGGCTCCCGGCAGGCGCGGCAGCGCCAGAGCGCCTTGCAGGCGGTGGAGCCGAACCGGGACAGCTCCTCGGTGTCGGCGGCGCCGCACTGCGGGCAGGTCACGGCGGACGCGGCGGACGCGGCGGACGCGGCGCCGGCCGCCGTGCGGGTGGGGCCGAGGGCCAGCGGGACCGGCCCGGCCGCCGCGAACGCCGCGGCGGCGGCGCCCGGGCGCGGCGGGGCGATGCCCGCCTCGGCGAGCTTGCGGCGGCCCTCGGCGGTGATCAGGTCGGTGGACCACGGCGGGTCCAGGCGCAGCCGCACCCGGACGTCCCGGTATCCGGCGGCGCGCAGCCGGCGGTCCACGTCGGCGGCCATCTCGGCGACGGCCGGGCAGCCGGAGTAGGTCGGGGTCAGCCACGCGGTGACCGCGCCGCCGGCGCCGTGACCGCCGTCGCCTTCACCGCCTTCACCGGCGTCGACCTCGATGCCGGCCAGGACGCCGAGGTCGGCCAGGGTGAGCATGGGCAGCTCCGGATCGGGGACGGCCGAGGCGACCTCCCAGGCCCGGGCCTCCCGGGTCGTCACCGCGGTCACCACGTCGCCCCCGGGTGGGCGCGGGCCACCACCTGCAGCTCGGCGAGCAGCGGGCCGAGCGCCTCGGTGTGCACGCCGTGCCGGCCGGCCCGGCCCAGCACGGGGGCCAGCGGCGGGACGTCCGGCACGGTCAGTCCGGCCTCGGCGAGGACGGCGCCGAGCGAGCGCAGCACCGGCTCGCGCAGCCGCGCCGGATCGACGCCCGCCCGCAGCTCCACCGGGTGCGCGGTGAACAGCTCCTCCAGCAGCGGCCAGACCGCGTCCAGGCCGGCCTGCATCCGCTGCGCCGAGTACGGGGTGCCGTCGCCGAGCCGCAGCGTCCAGGCGGTGGCGTACTCGCGGTGGTAGGCCAGCTCCTTGACGCCCCGGGCGGCGACCGCGGCGAGCACCGGGTCGGGGTGCGCGGCCAGCGCCTCGTACAGGGCCCCGCGGGCGGTGGCGAACAGCAGCAGCCGGGCGATCGAGTACGCGAAGTCGCCGTTCGGGGTCTCCACCAGCCGGACGTTGCGGAACTCGTGGTCCTCCCGCCAGTACGCCAGGTCGTCCTCGGTGCGGCCGGTGCCGTCCGCCTGGCCGGCCCGCGTGAGGAGCAGGCGGGCCTGGCCGAGCAGGTCCAGGCCGAGGTTCGCGAGCGCGACCTCCTCCTCCAGCTCGGGCGCCCGGGTGCACCACTCGATCAGCCGCTGGGCGAGGACCAGGGCGTCGTCGCCGAGCATCAGGCAGTAGGCGGCCAGGTCGTCGCCGTCCAGGCCGGGGGGCAGGGCGGTGTCCACGCCGAGCAGCGGGTCGGCGAAGCCCGTCCCGTACGCCCAGCGGCCCTCGCCCTCGGGGCCGGAGTCGGACTCGGCGAGGCTGAGGTAGACGTGGTCGTCCTCGGTGGTGGAGGCGGTGCGGTGCTGCATGGCGGTTCCCCCGTCAGATGTGCGGGACATCCTCGGGGATGTCGTAGAAGGTCGGGTGGCGGTAGACCTTGTCGCCGCTGGGCTCGAAGAACGGGTCGCGCTCGTCCGGGGTGGAGGCGGTGATCGCGTCCGAGCGGACCACCCAGAGGCTGACGCCCTCGTTGCGGCGGGTGTAGAGGTCGCGGGCGGCGAGCAGGGCCATCCGGTCGTCGGCGGCGTGCAGCGAGCCGACGTGGACGTGGTTCAGGCCGCGCCGGGGGCGCACGAACACCTCGTACAGGGGCCAGCCAGTCTTTGACCCGGCCTTGGACCCGGCCTTGGAATCGGCCTTGGACTCGGTCACTTTCCGTTCTCCTCTTCGGTGTGCGGCTGCTCGGCCGCCCGCTTGGCCGCGTAGGCGACGGCGGCCTCGCGGACCCAGGCGCCGTCCTCGTGGGCGGCGCGGCGGCGCTCGACCCGCTGGGTGTTGCACGGGCCCTGGCCGTGGATGACCCTGGTGAGCTCGGACCAGTCCGGCTCGCCGAAGTCCCAGCCGCCGCGCTCCTCGTTCCAGCGCAGCTCGGGGTCGGGGAGGGTGACGCCCAGGTGCTGGGCCTGCGGGACGGTCATGTCGACGAAGCGCTGCCGCAGCTCGTCGTTGGTGTGGCGCTTGATCCGCCAGGCCATCGAGCGGGCGGTGTTCGGCGACTCGGCGTCCGAGGGGCCGAACATCATCAGCGACGGCCACCACCAGCGGTCCACCGCGTCCTGGACCATCCGGCGCTGCGCCTCGGTGCCGCGCATCAGGGTCATCAGCAGCTCGTAGCCCTGGCGCTGGTGGAAGGACTCCTCCTTGCAGATCCGCACCATCGCGCGGGCGTACGGGCCGTAGCTGCAGCGGCAGAGCGGGACCTGGTTGCAGATCGCGGCGCCGTCCACGAGCCAGCCGATCACGCCGACGTCGGCGAAGGTCAGGGTCGGGTAGTTGAAGATCGAGGAGTACTTCTGGCGGCCGCTGATCAGCTTCTCGGTCAGCTCGGCGCGGTCGACGCCGAGGGTCTCGGCGGCGGCGTAGAGGTAGAGGCCGTGGCCGGCCTCGTCCTGGGCCTTGGCGAGCAGGATGGCCTTGCGGCGCAGCGAGGGCGCGCGGGTGAGCCAGTTGCCCTCGGGCTGCATGCCGATGATCTCGGAGTGGGCGTGCTGGGCGATCTGGCGGATCAGGGTCGCCCGGTAGGCGTCGGGCATCCAGTCCCGGGGCTCGATCCGCTGTTCGGCGGCGACCACCGCCTCGAACCGCTCCTCCGCCGTCCGGTCGGGGACCGCCTCGGCCACCTCTGCTGTCACCACGGTCCCCTCTCCTGCCCTGTCGCGCCGCCCGGGGCGCCAACCGACTGACCGTTCGGTCGGTACCATTGTGCGCGGCGGGGCGGGGGGATGGCAAGGAGGATGCGGGGGGACCAACAGATAACAGCTGACAGATGTTGAAATCTGTCAGCTGTTATCTGTCATCTGAAATCTGTTCGCTGTTATCCGTCTGTTGTCAGCTGTTCGCCGTCATCTGTTCGCCGCCGCCTTCGGCCGTTCGCCGGCCGCGGCCGGCGTCACCCTTCGGAGCGGTCCCGCAGGCGCGGCAGCGGCACCGCCAGCAGGGCCGCGAGCAGCGCGATCCGGGGCGCGAGCTGGTCGAGGCGGATGTGCTCCTGCCGGGCGTGGGCACCGGCGCCCACCGCGCCGAAGCCGTCCAGAGTCGGCAGTCCGCGCGAGCCGGGCAGGTTGGTGTCCCCCGCCCCGCCCGCCGGCCCGCCGTCCAACTGCTGCCCGAGCACGGCGGCGAGCGAACGGACGTGCCGCAGCAGCGGGTTGCCGGTCCGCTCGGGCCACGCCGGACGGCTGGAGAGCACCTCGGTGCGGACTCGGGCGCCCGGGCGCAGCGCGGTGAGCCGGGCGAGGTGGTCGAGCGTACGGCGCTGCGCCTCGGCGGTGGCGAACCGCAGGCCGAGTTCGGCCTCGGCGCGCCCCGCGACCACGTTGGCCCGCGAACCGCCGCTGATCCGCCCGGCGTTGAGCTCGGTACCGGGCTGCCGGGCGAGGCCTCGGACGGCGACCAGCTGGTCGACCAGCTCGTCCACCGCCGAGACTCCTTCGTGGGCGTCGTTGCCCGCGTGGGCCTCGCGCCCGGTCACGGTCAGCCGCACCCGGGTGCTGCCCCGCCGGGCGGTCTTCAGCCGGCCGTCCGGGTGCGGCGGTTCGAGCCCCAACACTGCTGCCGCGCCGCGTAGTTGGCGTTCCACGAGGAGACGCCCGTCCGGGCTGCCGACCTCCTCGTCGGAGACGACGACCAGCCGTACGGTGCGGTGCGGCCGCTGCCCGAGGTCGGCGAGCAGCGCGAACGCGCCTTCCAGGACGGCGAGTCCGCCCTTCATGTCGACGACGCCGGGGCCGGTGAGCACACCGTCCCGCTCGGCGACCGGCCACTCGGCGAGGGTGCCGACCGGCCAGACGGTGTCGTGGTGGCCGACGATCAGCAGGTGCGGCAGGGATTCGTCCTGGCCCGCCCACTCCAGGAGGAGGTGGTCGCCGGCCGGCCCGGGTTCGCGGCGGGCCGTGGCACCGGTGGCCCGGAATCCGGAGGCCAACTCCTCGGCCAGCGCGTCGAGTCTGGGCGCGTCGCCGCTGGGGGACTCGATCCGGGCCAGGTCGGCGCAGCGGCGCCGGACGGCGCCGGAGAGGGTGCGGGCGCGGGTGCTCAGCGCCTGCGGAAGTCCCGGCAGGGCCTTGGTGACGGTGCCGGTGCCGGTGCCAGTGCCAGCGCCAGTGGCGGTGGCAGCGGCCGAAGGCGCGGTCGCGGGCGCCGTGGTGGTGGCGGCGATGTGGGCGGCGGCGGTCTGGGCGGCGGCCGGCTCCGTGCGGTCGGGTTCGTCGGCGGTGTCCGGTGCGACGGCCGGGGGCCCGACGATCTGGGGACTCAACGCTCGCCTCCGCGGCCGCCGCCGGTATTCAGCGGCCGTACCGGTCGGCCGCTCCCGCCCGGGCTCCAGGCCCGGCGGGGCCCCGCCGGGCGGCCGGGATGGGGTGCGGCCCCCCGGAACGGCCCGTCTGGCCCAAGTGCGGTGGAACGGCTGGGCGGCGTGCTTGGCATTGCGTCCTCCTCGCTCGATCCGGTGGCCCCGGTCCGCCCGGAGCCCCGTGGACGACGGCTTCCCGGCGGCGGGCAGTGGCAGGACCGCCGCAGGGAGCCGAGATGTGAGCCTAGAAGAACCGTTCGGTTTCCTGCGAGGTGGCCCTGTTCCCAGCGCACCGGTTCGGGCCCCAGCCGAGGGCGCCCGTCAGCGGAGACGGTGGCGGACGCACGGCGCGGCGAACCCGACCCGACGCGCGGGCGCGGTCGCCGGATCGCGCCCAACTCCACCATGGACCCGCCGCCCGCGTTCGGCAGCGCAAACCGCCAAGGCGCGGGATTTCCACGCCGGATGGGTGACAGCGGATCAGTCCGCGATGCGTTCCGGAGGCGCGCGACGGCGTCGGGAAACCGAGTCCGGGCCGGCCCCGAGCGGGCCCCGTTCGGGCCCGGCTCAGGCCCCGTCCCCGGCCAGCCCGGCGTCGCGCGCCAGGAGCGCGGCCTGGACGCGGTTGCCGACGCCGAGCGCGGTCAGGATGCGGCTGACGTGCGCCTTGACGGTGCTCTCCCGCATCCCGAGGACGCCCGCGATCTCGGCGTTGGAGAGCCCGTCCGCGAGTTCGCGCAGCACGTCGGCCTCGCGCGGGGTGAGCCCGGCCACCCGGCCCCGTGCGGCGACCGACCGGGGCGCGCCCGCACGGTGGTAGCGGTCGATCAGTCGCCGCGCGGCCGCCGGGTGCAGCATGCCCTGCCCGGCCGCGACCACGTGGACGGCCCGGGCGATCTCGGCCGGCGGGGTGTCCTTGAGCAGGAAGCCGTCGGCGCCGGCGGCGAGCGCCTGGTACACGTACTCGTCGAGGTCGAAGGTGGTGAGCGCGATCACCCGTGGGGCGTCCGGGAGTTCGCGCAGGCGCCGGGTGGCGGCGATGCCGTCGAGCCGGGGCATCCGGATGTCCATCAGCGCGACGTCGACCCGCAGGCCGCGGGCCAGTTCGACGGCCTGCAGCCCGTCCGCGGCCTCGGCGACCACGGTGAGCGCCGGGTCCTGGGCGAGCAGGTCGACGAGGCCGAGCCGGACCAGCGCGTCGTCGTCGACCACCATCGTGCGGATCATGCGGTGCCCTTCGGTTGCGGACCGGCCGGTGCGGCGTCTCCGGTGGCGGCCACGGTGCCCGCGGCGGGTGCGGGCGCGGGCTCGGGTACGGCTTCGGGCTGCGACGGTCGGTCGGGCGCGGGCAGCCGGGCGGAGAGCCGGAAGCCGCCGCTGCCGTCCGGGCCCGCGTCGAGGTGGCCGCCGAGGGCGCCGACCCGTTCGGTGAGCCCGACCAGGCCGTAACCGCCGCCGCTGCCCTGCCGGTCCGGCCCGTTCGATCCATCCGGCCGGTCCGACCGATCCGGCCCGTCCGGCTGGGCCCGGCCGCTCCCGTTGCGGACCTCGACGGTGGTGGCGGGGGCGCCGTACGCGACCCGGACGTCGACGGGCGCGGCGGGCGCGTGCTTGCGGGCGTTGGTCAGCGCCTCCTGGACCAGGCGGTGCACGGCCAGCCGGTGGGTGGTCGGGACGGCCTCCGGGTCGCCGGACAGGGCCAGTTCGACCCGCTGGCCGGCCTGGACGGCCTCGTCGACGAGTTCGGTGAGGTCGCGCAGGGCGGGTGCCGGGACGCGCGGGGTGTGCGCGCCCTCCCCGTGCTGGCCGGCCGGCTGCCAGGACTCCACGGACGCGCCGGACGGGCGGCCGGACGAACCGGGCAGGCCGACCGGGACCACCGCGTGCCGGGCGCCCTCGGCGTCCTCGGCCTCCGCCGGGTCCGCCGGGTCCGCCGGGTCCGCCCGCAGGGCGCCCAGGACGTCGCGAAGGTCGTCCAACGAGCGGGCGGCGGTGGTGCGGAGCAGTTCGAGACGGTGGGTGAGCCGGTCCGGGTCGGCGGCGACGGTGCCGGCCCGGGCCTGGTCGCGCAGTACCCCGGCGTGCAGCACCAGCAGGCTCAGCCGGTGGGCCAGCACGTCGTGCATCTCCCGTGCGATCCGGGCGCGTTCGGCGGCACGCGCCTGCTCGGCGCGCAGTTCGCGCTCGCGGCGCAGCGCGTCGACCTGCTCGTGCAGGGTGCGGATCAGCACCCGTCTGCCGTGCAGCCACAGTCCGACCGACAACGTGGCGGCCTGGACGAGGAGTTCGGAGGCGGTGGTGCCCGCCCAGCCGACCAGCGAGTCGGCCCCGGCGGCGCGGAGCAGCGCGATGACCACGCCACCCGCGACCGCCGGGCCGGGGCGGCCCAGGTAGGCGAGGTGGTAGACGCTCAGCAGGCCGGGGACGGCGCGGTTCAGCAGGCCGCCGGTGAGGACCGGCAGGACGGCCGAGGCCAGCGGGTGGCGGCGGGCGAGGACCAGCGAGAGCGCGGCCAGCGAGGCGGCGACCGTGGCGGGCAGGCGCAGCGGGCCGTCGATGCGCAGCCACTGGGCGACGGCCTCCTCGACGCTCAGGGCGAGGATGCCGAGCAGCAGGAGGGTGTCGGTCCGGAGGCTGCGGTCCGGGCCGTACCAGCCGAGCGGGCCTGCGCGCACGGGGCTCACTCCTTCCGGTTCCGGTTCCGGTTCCGGTTTCCGGTTCCGCGGTCCGGCTCTCCGTCCGGCGCCGCGGTCCGGCTCTCCGTCCGGCTCGATGCTAGGGCGGGCGGCGGCAGGGCGCGGCCGTCTTCCGGGCAGCCGCACCCTCGACTTTGGTCGGGGGTGGGCGTCGCTCCCCGGCCGATTCGGGGCGGCCGCGGGCTCCCTAGCGTCGACGGTATGACGAACGACCAGCTCCGCCCCGGCTCCGACTCCCCCACGCTGCCGAGCAGTTCACCGCCGGCACCGCAGCCCGCGCCGCGGTCCGCCTCGTGGTCCGCCTCGCGGTCCGCACCGCCGTCCCGGTCGCCGGCGGGCAGGGACCACCTGCTGTTCCTCGCCGAGGCGCTGCGCGCCTTCCACGACACCGGGGCACTGGCCCCGAGCGGGCCGGAGCTGGTGAACGCGCTGGTGGTGCCGGTCACCAGTCGGCCGAACCGGCCGCTCTCGGTGCTGGAGGTGGGCGCGGGCACGGGTGCGGTGACCCGCCGACTGGTCGAGGTGCTGCGCCCGGGGGATCGTCTGCACGTCGTGGAGGCGAACCCGCGGTTCGCCGAACGGCTCCGGGAGGACCCGGTGTTGGCAGCGCGCCGCCCGGGGGTGGAGGTGCGGCTGTCGGCCTGCCGGGTGGAGGAGCTGCCGGGGTGCCGTCGCCCGGCGCCGGAGGACGGCGGGGCGGGTGCGAACGGCCGGGGCGACCGGGCCGGGCAGGGCGGGCAGGGCGGCCGGGGCGGGCCGGACACGTCGGGCGGGCTCGGCGAACGGTACGACGTGATCGTCTCGGGCCTGCCGTTCACCAACTTCGAGCCGGTGCAGGTCCGGGCCGTCCTCGACCTCTACCTGCGGCTGCTGGTGCCCGGCGGGGAGCTGACGTACTTCGGCTACCTCGGGACGACGGCGGCGCGCACCCTCGTCTCGGGGCCCCGCCGGGGCGCCCGCCACCGGGCCGTGGTGCGGCTGCTGCGGGGCTTCGAGGCGGCGTACGGGCTGGGCGCGCGCACGGCGTGGCACAACCTGCCGCCCGCCCGCGCCCACCTGCTGCGGGCGCCGGGCGGGCGGGAGGACTGGTGGCCGGAGGTCGCGCGGCCGTGCGCCGGGGCCCGGGGCGCGCCGCTCGGCTGACAAGCGTCAAGTAACAAGTAACAAAAAACAGATGACAGCGAACAGATTTTGAAATCTGTTCGCTGTCATGCCATAGTGAGACCCGGGTCACCCGTCCCTCGCCGACCGGCGTCGTTCCCAGCCCTGGAGCTCGCATGTCCTCGAACGTCAGCACCGCACAGCGCACCCTCGGCACCTCCGGACTCCCCACCTCCGCCCTCGGCCTCGGCTGCATGGGCATGTCCGACCTGTACGGCCCGGCCGACGAGGCCGAGAGCATCGCCACCATCCACGCCGCCCTGGACGCCGGGGTCACCCTGCTCGACACCGGCGACTTCTACGGCATGGGCCACAACGAGCTCCTGATCCACCGGGCGCTGCGCGGCCGCGACCGCGACCGCGTGCAGATAAGCGTGAAGTACGGCGCCCTGCGCGGCCCGGACAACGCGGTGCTCGGCCTCGACACGAGCCCGGCCGCCACCAAGTCCGCGCTCGCCTACACCCTGCGCCGCCTGGGCACGGACTACGTCGACGTCTACCGCCCGGCGCGGCTGGACCCGAAGGTCCCGATCGAGGAGACCGTCGGCGCCGTCGCCGACCTGGTGAAGGCCGGCTACGTCCGCCACATCGGCCTGTCCGAGGTCGGCGCCGACACCCTGCGCCGTGCCGCCGCCGTGCACCCGATCTGCGACCTGCAGATCGAGTACTCGCTGCTCTCCCGCTCGATCGAGTCCGCCGTGCTGCCCGCCGCCCGCGAGCTCGGCATCGGGATCACCGCGTACGGGGTGCTGTCCCGCGGCCTGCTCAGCGGCCACTGGGAGCAGGGCCGTACGCTCGCCGCCACCGACTTCCGCGGCCACAGCCCGCGCTTCCAGGGCGAGAACCTGGCCCACAACCTCGCGCTCGTCGAGGCGCTGCGCGCGGTCGCCACCGCCAAGGGGGCGAGCGTCGCCCAGGTCGCCATCGCCTGGGTCGGCTCGCGCGGGCAGGACATCGTCCCCCTGGTCGGCGCCCGCCGCCGCGACCGGCTGGCCGAGGCCCTCGGCGCCCTGGACGTCGACCTGACCGAGGCGGACCTCGCCGCGATCGAGGCCGCCGTCCCGGCCGGCTCCGCAGCCGGCGAGCGCTACGCCGCCGCCCAGATGGCCCACCTGGACAGCGAGCGCTGACCTCCGGGCCACCGAAGGACCCCCGGCCCCGGCCGGGCCCCGAGCACCACCCGGCACCACTCAGTACCCCCCAGCACCATCCCCTCACCAGCACCACCGAAGGACGGCCATCGTGACCTCGGACACCCCACTCACCGCCGAGCAGATCCTGATCGCCGCGGAGGACGTCTTCCGGCGGTTCGGCCCCGCCAAGGCCACCGTCGTGGACGTCGCCCGCAGCCTCGGGGTCAGCCACAGCAGCGTCTACCGCCACTTCCCGAGCAAGACCGCGCTGCGCGAGGCGGTCAACCAGCGCTGGCTCGACCAGGCGAACCGGCAGCTGAAGGTCATCTCCACCGACGAAGGCCTCGGCACCGCCTCCGAACGGCTGCACAGCTGGCTGACGACGCTCTTCGCCACCAAGCGGAAGAAGGCGCTCGACGACCCCGAGCTGTTCGCCACCTACCAGGTGCTGACGGACGAGAACAGCGGCCTGGTCGAGGAGCACATCGAGACCCTGATCGGCCAGATCGCCGAGATCATCCACGTCGGTGTGGACGCGAAGGAGTTCAAGCTCACCCACATCCAGAACACCGCCCGCGCGGTCTTCGACGCCACCGCCCCCTTCCACGACCCGGCCTACGCGGCCACCTGGTCCGACCCGAAGGCGGACGACCGCTTCGACGCCGTCTGGAAGCTCGTCATCGGCGGGCTGCAGGCAGCCAGGTGACCGGCCGCTGACCGCACGGGCGCGAACGGGCCGCCGCACGGGCGCGGGCGGGACGGCCGGGGAGAAACCCGGTCGACCCGGCCGCGCCCGTCCGGCATGCTTCCGCACACAGTTGATCTCACTTGGAGGATGACATGCGTGCGGCCGACCCGGTCCTGGACAGCCTGCAGGGACTCGCCCTGGGCGACGCCTTCGGCGACCGCTGGTTCTCGGTCCCGCCCGACGAGGCGCCGGCCGCCCTCGCGGCGCGCCTCGCCCGTCCCGCACCCTGGCACTGGACCGACGACACAGCGATGGCGCTCGTCCTCGTCCGGCACCTGACCGAGCACGGCGAGGTCCGACAGGACGTGCTGGCCCGGGAGTTCGCCGCCGAGTACACCCGCGAGTACCAGCGCAAGTACGGCCCCTCGATGCACCGGGTCCTGCGCGCGATCGCCGCCGGCGAGGACTGGCGGGCGGTCACCTCCGGCCAGTTCGAGGGCCAGGGCTCGTACGGCAACGGCGCGGCCATGCGAGTGGCCCCGCTCGGCGCCTGGTTCGCCGACGACCTGGCGCAGGCGGCCCGGCAGGCCGAACTCCAGGCGCTCACCACGCACTTCCACCCGGAGGCGGTGGCCGGCGCGGTGGCGGTGGCGCTCGCGGCCGCCCTGGCCGTCCGCTGCCGTGGCGAAGTCCCGCCCAGCCGCTCCGAGTTGCTGGCCGAGATCGCGGGACGGCTGCCGGCGGGCGACGTCCGCTCCGGCCTGCGGATCGCCGCCCGGATGCCCGCGCACACCAGCGTGCGGCACGCCGCGAACGTACTCGGCTCGGGGCTGATGATCTCCGCCCCGGACACCGTGCCGTTCGCCCTCTGGTCCGCCGCCGGGCACCTGGACTCGCTGCCCGAAGCGCTCTGGCACACCCTGGAGGGCTGGGGCGACAAGGACACCACCTGTGCCATCGCGGGCGGGGTGGTCGCCGCCCGCACCGGGACGGCCGACGTCCCGGCCGCCTGGCTCGCCGCCCGCGAGGCCCTGCCGGACTGGGTGGACGGGGCCGCGCACTCCCACTGACGGCCGTGGGGCTGCGGCTTGCGCCGCCGTCGTGGCAGCGGCGAACAACTGACAGCGAACAACGAACAACCGACGGATAACAGCGAACAGATAACAGATGTTGAAATCTGTCATCTGTTCGCTGTTATCCGTTCGCTGCCACCTCCCCGCCCCTCGCCCCCCTCGTCCGCCACGCCAGCACCGTGTACACCACGGCGGCGCCCGCGAAGCCGACCGCCCAGCCGTAGTCGGCCAGCGGCTTGAGGAACGGGATGATCCCGTCCACCGGGAACGGGCCCTGCTTGACGCCTTGCGCGTCGACGGCGGAGTGCGAGCCGCCGACCGCCAGCACACCGCCGATGAGGAGTGCCGCGACGGCCCGCCAGTTCCAGCCGCCGGCGTACCAATAGGCGCCACCCGGGCGGTACAGCTCGGCGAGCAGCAGCCGGGTGCCGCGCAGCAGCCAGTAGTCGGCGATCAGGACCCCGGCGACCGTCCCGAGCAGGCCGCCGACCACGCCGAGCCAGGTGAAGATGTAGACGTGCGGGTCGGCGATCAGCCGCCACGGGAAGATCACGATCCCGACCACGCCCGTGATCAGCGCCCCCGTACGGAAGTTGACCAGGCGGGGCAGCAGGTTGGCCAGGTCGTAGGCCGGCGAGACGACGTTGGCGGCGATGTTCACCGACAGCGTCGCGACCAGGACGGTCAGCAGCGCGAACAGGATGCCGACCGGGTTCTCCATCTTCGCGGCGAGCTGGATCGGGTCCCACACCGGAGCGCCGTAGACCGCCTGCGAGCCCGAGGTGACGAGCACCGACAGCAGCGCGAACAGCGTCATCGTGGTCGGCAGGCCGAGCGCCTGGCCACGGATCTGGGCCCGCTGGCTGCCACCGAAGCGGGTGAAGTCGGGGATGTTGAGCGACAGCGTCGACCAGAACCCGATCATGCCCATCAGCGCCGGGAAGAAGACCTTCCAGAAGCCGGATCCCCAGCCCAGCGCGGACGGTTGGGACAGCAGCGGCCCGAACCCGCCCGCCTTGACGGTGATCCACACCAGCAGTGCGAGCGCGCCCGCGATCACGAACGGCGCCGCCCAGTTCTCGAAGCGCCGCAGCGCCTCCATGCCCCGGGCGATGATGACCATCTCGATCAGCCAGAACACCAGGAAGGACAGCCACTGCGTCCACGGGTAGCCGGCCACCTCGGCCGCCTCGCGCCAGGACCGGCCGAGCAGCTTGCCCGCCAGCAGGTAGATGCCCTCGCCGCCGATCCAGGTCTGGATGCCGAACCAGGCGCAGGCGACCCCTGCGCGGACGAGGGCCGGCAGGTTGGCGCCGCGAAGCCCGAACGCGGCCCGGGCGAAGACGGGGAACGGGATGCCGTACTTGGTCCCCGCGTGCCCGCTGAGCAGCATCGGCACCAGGACGATCAGGTTGGCCAGGGCGATGGTCAGCACCGCCTGCTTCCAGTCCATGCCGAGCGCGACCAGGCCCGAAGCGAGCGTCCACGAAGGGATGTTGTGGGCCATGCCGACCCAGAGGGCGAGGAAGTTGTACGTCGTCCAGGTGCGCCGCGCCACCGGCACCGGGCGCAGGTCGTCGTTGGTGAAGCCGTTGGGTGGCAACTCCTCGATGGACGGGTCGAGTTCGACCCGTCCATCGGGGTGCCGGCGTTGTCCGCCGCCGCTCGCCGCGGTCTCCGCCATGGCAACTCCCTTCTGCTGCGACTGAGGTCATGCGATGGGTAGCGGTCCGGGAAACCGAACGAGAAGGAGAAGGGAGGAAGGAGCAGGGAGAAGGGGAGCGGGGCCGGCTGTGGGCTACAGCCGGGGAATGACGTCCGTCCCGTACGCGTCGATGGTGGCCTCGATCGCGTCGTGCATCGCGTAGACGGCGAACTGGTCGACGCCGAGCGAGCGGAGCTCTTCCAGGCGGGCGAGTTGGGCCTGCGGCGGTCCGATCAGGCAGAAGCGGTCGACGATCTCGTCCGGGACGAAGGCGGTGTCCGGGTTGTCGGCGCGCCCGTGGTGGCTGTAGTCGTAGCCCTGGCGTTCCTTGATGTAGTCGGTGAGGGCGTCGGGGACGAGGTCGGAGTGCTCGCCGTAGTGGCTGACGAGGTCGGCGACGTGGTTGCCGACCATGCCGCCGAACCAGCGGCACTGCTCGCGGGCGTGGGCGAGCGCGGCGGGCGAGTCGTCGGCGGTCACGTAGGCGGGTGCGGCGACGCAGATGGTGACGGAGTCGGGGTCGCGTCCGGCCTCGGCGGCGGCCGCGCGGACCGCCTTCACCATGAACTCGGTGAGGTAGGGGTCGGCCAACTGCAGGATGAATCCGTCCGCTTGACGGCCGGTCAGTGCGAGTGCCCTGGGCCCGTACGCGCCCATCCAGATCGGCAGCTCGGCGCCCGGGCCCACCCACGGCAGGTGCATCTCGGTGCCGTCCACCTCGACGGTCCGGCCCTCGGCCAACTCCTTGACGGCGTGCATGGCTTGGGAGAGCCGGGCGAGGGTGGCCGGGCGGCGGCCGGCGACGCGCATCGCGGAGTCGCCGCGACCGATGCCACAGACGGTGCGGTTGCCGTACATGTCGTTGAGCGTGGCGAACAGGGAGGCGGTGACCTCCCAGGTGCGGGTGGAGGGGTTGGTGACCATCGGGCCGACGACCAGTCGCTCGGTCTCGGCGAGGATGCGACTGTAGATGACGAAGGGCTCCTGCCACAGCACGCAGGAGTCGAAGGTCCAGCCGTGGCTGAACCCGGCCCGTTCGGCGCGGATCATCCGGTCGATGAGCAGGCGCGCGGGCGGGTCGGTCTGCAGGACGAGGCCGATGTCCATGGGTACGGCTCCAGGAACGAGGAGGGGGCCGCCCGGGATGCCACGCCCCGGGCGGCGGAACGGAATTGCGGAACAGCGGTACGGCCGAACGGCCGGTACAGCTGGTACAGCCGAGCGGCCGGAACAGGCCGAACAGCCGGAACGGCGGAGCTTCGGAACGACAGGGTGGTCAGACCAGGTACTGGCAGGTGTCCCGGCGCAGGAAGGTGCCGTGCCCGGCCCGGCCGCGCCAGTCGCCGCCGTCCAGCACGACGGTGCCGCGGGAGAGCACCGTCCGTACGCGCCCGGTGAGTTGGCGCCCCTCGTAGGCCGAGTAGTCGACGTTCATGTGGTGGGTGGCGGCGGAGACGGTCTGGACGGCGGTCGGGTCGTAGACGACGAGGTCGGCGTCCGCGCCCGGCGCGATGGTGCCCTTGCGCGGGTGCAGGCCGAACATCCGGGCCGGGGTGGTGCAGGCGATCTCGACCCAGCGGCGCCGGGTGATCCGTCCGTCCACCACGGCCTGGTGCAGCAGGTCCATCCGGTTCTCCACGCCCGGAAGGCCGTTGGGGATCTTCGAGAAGTCACCGCGGCCCAGTTCCTTCTGCCCGGTGAAGCAGAAAGGGCAGTGGTCGGTGGAGACCACCTGGAGGTCGTTGGTGCGCAGCCCGCGCCAGAGCGCGTCCTGGTGTTCGCGGGGCCGAAGTGGCGTGCTGCACACGTACTTGGCGCCTTCGAAGCCGTCCGCGCCCTCTTCGGCGAGGTTGTCGGTGGAGAGGAAGAGGTACTGCGGGCAGGTCTCGCCGAAGACGTTGAGGCCGGCGTCGCGGGCCTCGGCGATTTCGGCGAGGGCGGACGCGGCGGAGACGTGCACGACGTAGAGCGGGCTGCCGGCGACCTGGGCGAGCCGGATCGCCCGGTGGGTAGCCTCGGCCTCCAGCAACTCCCGCCGCACCTCGCCGTGGTAGCGGGGGGCGGTGCGTCCGGCGGCGAGGGCCTGCTCGACCAGGACGTCGATGGCGATGCCGTTCTCGGCGTGCATCATGGTCAGGGCGCCGTTGGCGGCGCCGCGTTGCATGGCGCGCAGGATGCGGCCGTCGTCGCTGTAGAAGACGCCGGGGTAGGCCATGAAGAGCTTGAAGGAGGTGGACTCGCCGGAGTCGACGAGGGTGTCCATCTCCTTCAGGACGCTGTCGTTGACGTCGGAGACGATGGTGTGGAAGGCGTAGTCGATGGCGCAGTTGCCGTCCGCCTTGGCGTGCCAGGCGTCGAGGCCCTCGCGCAGGGTGCCGCCGACCGGCTGGACGGCGAAGTCGACGATGGTGGTGGTGCCGCCCCAGGCGGCGGCGCGGGTGCCGGTCTCGAAGGTGTCGGAGGCGGCGGTGCCGCCGAACGGCAGTTCCATGTGGGTGTGGGCGTCGACGCCGCCCGGGATGACGTAGTGGCCAGTGGCGTCGATGACGGTGTCGGCGGTCCAGGCCTCGGCGGCGGCGCTGCCGGTGGCGGCGAGGGCGACGATGCGTTCGCCCTCGATCAGGACGTCGGCGTGGAGTTCGTCGGTGGCGGTGATGACGAGGCCGCCGCGGACGACGGTGCGCCGCTGCGGGTCGCGAAGGAGTGGGTCGCGAAGGTGCGGGTCGCGGACGTGCGGGTCGCGAAGGTGCGGGTCGCGGACGTGCGGGTCGCGAAGGTGCGGGTCGCGGGTGGTCATCGCGCTGCTCCTCAGGCCTCGCCGAGCGGTCCGTAGGCGTCGGGCCGGCGGTCCCGGTAGAACGCCCACTGCTGGCGGACCTGTTCGATCAGGTCGAGGTCGAGGTCGCGGACGACGAGTTCCTCCTCCTTGTCGGAGGCGACGTCGCCGACGAACTGGCCGCGCGGGTCGACGAAGTAGGAGGTGCCGTAGAAGTCGTTGTCGCCGTACTCCTCGGTGCCGACGCGGTTGATCGCGGCGACGTAGTACTCGTTGGCGACGGCGGCGGCGGGCTGTTCGAGCTGCCAGAGGTAGGCGGACAGGCCGCGGCTGGTGGCGGAGGGGTTGTAGACGATCTGCGCGCCGGCCAGGCCGAGGGCGCGCCAGCCCTCGGGGAAGTGGCGGTCGTAGCAGATGTAGACGCCGACCTTGCCGACCGCGGTGTCGAAGACGGGCCAGCCGAGGTTGCCGGGCTTGAAGTAGTACTTCTCCCAGAAGCCCTTGACCTGCGGGATGTGGTGCTTGCGGTACTTGCCGAGGTAGCTGCCGTCCGCGTCGATCACGGCCGCGGTGTTGTAGTAGACGCCGGTCTGCTCCTCCTCGTAGACCGGGAGGACCATCACCAGTCCCAGCTCGCGGGCGAGTTCGCGCATCCGGCGCACGGTCGGGCCGTCCGGGACGGCCTCGGCCCAGCGGTAGTGCTCGGGCTCCTGGACCTGACAGAAGTACGGGGCATTGAAGACCTCCTGGAAGCCGATGATCTGCGCGCCCTGGGCGGCGGCCTCACGGGCGTACCGCTCGTGGAGGGCGATCATGCTCTCCTGGTCACCGGTCCAGCGGGTCTGGACGAGCGCGGCACGGACGATCTGCGACATGGGTACCTCCGCAACTCCGTGGCCCGGCGGTGCGGTCGGGCCAGCGGTCTGAGGGTTGACGGGGCGGGTCTCGCCTGCGGGTCCCCGGGGGGAACCGCAGGTGTCTACGTGCGTAGAAAGCGATCTGTAGACGGTAGGCCGGGCCTCGGTGGCCTGACAATACGTTGACGGCAACGTGTCCGGGGCGATCTTGTGGCGCGGACACGCGGGTAGGCGTGGGTGGGATGAAACGGTCATCTACCCCGGGAGTGGGCTCCTTACTCATACGGGACGGCGGGGCCCGGCCGGGCGCAGGAGGACCCGGGAGGACCCGGAAGGACCCGGGAGGACACGCGCGGGCCGACTGCGGCCGGTCCGGCTTGACTTCGTCCGCTCCGCTCGGAAAGGATCCGACGCATGGACACCAGCACCACTCTGGTCTGCCGCCTGCACGTCGATCTGCGACGCCAGGCGAGTTCCATCTGTGCCTGTTGACCTAGCCCTTCCCGCCGGTCCCGCCCTGTGACGCCTGCCAGGGCCCGCGCCGCGCACCCGCTCCCGCAGTTTTGACCCGTCGCCCTTCCGCGTCCTGCGCGCCCCGCCGTACCCCGTCGTACCTCCGGGTGCCCGGGCGTACCGCCGCAGGCCGGTCCGGGCGCACCCTGCCGACGTTCCCGCCGCACCCGAGGACGCCCCGATGAGCCCGAGCAGCACAGCACCGGCCGCACCGGCCGCCGTACCCGCCGAATCCGCTGGACCCGCCGACCCCTCCCACCTCGCCGACCTCTCCCACCTCGCCGATCCCGCCGACGCCACGGCCGGCGCCCGTACGCCGCTCAGCCCGAGCGCCCTGCGGACGGTCGTCCGCGAGCTGGCCGAGCGCCCCGAGCAGTGGATCCACCACGTCCGGCTCTCCACCGAGGAGCGCTGGTACCGGCGTCTGGCGGCCGACGACGACCACGAGGTGTGGCTGATCAGCTGGCTGCCCGGCCAGTCGACCGGCTTCCACGACCACGGCGGCTCGCGCGGCGCTTTCGCCGTCGCGCTCGGCGAGCTGGAGGAGCTGTCCCTGGGCGGGCCCGACCAGGGGCTGCTGATCCGCCGGATCCCGGCCGGCACCGCCCGCGCCTTCGGGCCCGAGTACGTGCACGACGTGCGCAACACCGCTGTCGGCCCGGCCGTCACCCTGCACGCCTACTCGCCGCCGCTCAGCTCCATGGCGCACTACGACCTGCGGGCCGGTGGGCTCGTTCGCACCTCCGAGGAAGGACCGGAACAGTGGTGACGACGATCGACGACCTGGTGGAGCGCGCCCGCGAGGGCGTCCACCGTCCGCGCGCCCGGGAGGCCTACCAGGCCCGGCTGGACGGCGCGCTGCTGGTGGACATCCGTCCGGCGGCGCAGCGTGCGGCGGAGGGGGAGATCCCGGGAGCGCTGATCATCGAGCGCAACGTCCTGGAGTGGCGGCTGGATCCGACCGGTTCCCACCGCATCCCGGAGGCGCGGGGCTACGACGTGGAGGTGATCGTGGTGTGCTCGGAGGGCTACGCCTCCAGTCTTGCCGCCGCCTCGCTGCGCGAGCTGGGCCTGCACCGGGCGACGGACCTGGACGGCGGGTTCGTCGGCTGGGCGGCCGCCGGCCTGCCGACGCGTCAGGGCGGCCGGGGCTCGGCGGACGAGCCTCGGCAGGAGTCCTAGCGCCGACAGGAGTGGAATCTCCGACAGGCTGGGCTGCATCCGGCCCAGCCTGTAGCGTGAACAGATCGGCTATCACCGGCAAAGTAGGCTAGCACTGACAGCACCGGAGGTCGCCGCCAGCCCCGGTGGCACCGACAGGCTCGGCACCACCCGGCAGGCTCGGGAGCGCCCGGCAGGCCCGGCAGCCCCGCGACCCCGGCCAAGCCGGCGACCCGGCCGGTGCCGGTGACCTGCTCGAACACCGGACGGGCGGCGGCAGCCCGCCGCCTTCCGGATGGTGACCGAGCGACAGAAGATGACGCAGGTCATAGTCTGATCGGAGTTTCCGCCGGTCCGAAGCTGGGCAGCCACGCGGGCGGAAGAACGCCCAGGCAGCTGATCCGACGAGCGCCAGCGCGACGACGGCGGCCCGCCAAGGCCACCACCGCCCGTCGCCCACCGCCCGTCGACAAGCCGCCGCCGACCGAACGACCGACCAGGCGCCGCCTCCCCGGGGCGCCCTGACGAGGAAACACCCTGTGATCAGATTCGAGGGCGCCGGCAAGCGCCACCCCGACGGCACCATCGCCGTCGAGGGCCTGGACCTGGAGGTCCCGACCGGACGCACGACCGTCCTGGTCGGGCCGTCCGGCTGCGGCAAGACCACCCTGCTGCGCATGGTCAACCGGATGGTCGAGCCCACCTCCGGCCGGGTCCTGCTGGACGGCACCGACGTCGCCGAGCTGGAGCCCGCCAAGCTGCGGCGCGGCATCGGCTACGTGATCCAGCAGGCCGGCCTCTTCCCGCACCGCCGGGTGATCGACAACATCGCCACCGTCCCCCGCCTGCTCGGCTGGGACCGCAAGCGGGCCCGCGCCCGGGCCGCCGAACTGCTCGAACTGGTCGGCCTCGCGCCCGACCTCGCCAAGCGGTACCCGTTCCAGCTGTCCGGCGGCCAGCAGCAGCGGGTCGGCGTGGCACGCGCCCTGGCGGCCGATCCGCCGGTGCTGCTGATGGACGAGCCGTTCAGCGCGGTGGACCCGGTGGTGCGCGCCGGGCTCCAGGACGAGTTGCTGCGGCTGCAGTCCGAGCTCCACAAGACGGTGCTGTTCGTCACCCACGACATCGAGGAGGCCGTCCGGCTCGGCGACCAGGTGGTGGTACTGCGCGAGCACGGGAAGATAGCCCAACTCGCCGACCCGCACACCCTGTTGACCGCTCCCGCCGACGACGGCGTGGCCGCCTTCCTCGGCCGCGACCGGGGCCTGCGCGGTCTCGGCCTGCGGCCCGCGAGCGCCGTCGTCCTGCGCCCGGTCGACGCCGGACTCCGGTACGGGAACTGGGAGTTGGCCCTGGACGACGGGCGCCGACCGATCGGCTGGATCGACCGCGCTGCCGCCAGCGCCGATTTGCACCCCGCCGCCGGATTCCGGCCGGAGGCCGACACGCTGCGCACCGCGCTCGACGCGGCGGTCCTCTCCCCCGCCGGGGTCGCCGTCGCCCTGGACGCGGACGGACGCGCCACCGGCACCGCGAGCCGGGAGGCCGTCCTCGCGGCGCTCCCAGCGCTCCCAGCACCCTCGGCGCTCCCGGCACCGGCCGTGGACGGCGCGGACGGAGCGGACAGAGCGGACGGCGTACCGCTGCGCAAGGACGGCGCCCCGGGCACACCGACCGTCAGCCAAACCGACAGCCGAGCCGACAGCCGAACGGACGGTGCCGCCGGTGGACGATGAACCGATCGTCCGCTGGTACTGGATCGGCGACCACCTCGGCTACCTCGGCCACCTGCTCGCCGACCACGCCCTGCTCGCCCTGCCCCCCGTGCTGATCGGCCTGCTGATCGCGCTCCCGCTCGGCCTGGCCTGCAGCCGCTTCCCCCGGCTCTACCAGCCGCTGTCCGCCGTCCTGAACGTCGTCTACGCGGTGCCGTCGCTGGCCGTCTTCGTGGTGCTGATCCCGTACACCGGGCTCGCCACCGAGGCCAGCGTGATGGTCCCGCTCACCTTCTACGCGCTCGCCGTCCTGCTGCCGACCACCGTGGACGGCCTGCGTGCCGTCCCGGAGGCCGTCCGGCAGGCCGCGACCGCCATGGGGTACGGGCCGTGGCGCCGGCTGGCCGCGGTCGAGCTGCCGGCCGCCGTGCCGTACCTGGTCGCCGGCCTGCGGGTGGCGGCGGTGGCCAGCATCTCGCTGGCCAGCGTCGGCGCGCTGATCGGGCGCGGCGGCCTGGGCTACCTGTTCATCGACGGCTTCCAGCGCACCTTCCCGACCCCGATCGTGGCGGGCATCGTGCTGATCGCCGCCCTGGCCCTGGTCGTCGACCTGGTGCTGGTGGGCGCCCGGCGGCTGCTCGCGCCGTGGGCCGTCCGGGAGAAGGGGGCGGGCTCGTGAACTGGCTGACCTGGCTGTCCGACTTCTTCTCCGACCCGGAGCAGCACAGCGGCCCGAACTCGATCGCGCACCGGGTCTGGGAGCACCTGCTGTTCTCGGGCGAGGCCCTGCTGTACGCGACGGTGCTGGCCGTCCCGCTCGGGCTGCTGATCGGCTACACCGGGCGCGGCGTCACGGCAGTGACGGCGTTCGCGGGCGCCGCCCGCGCGCTGCCGACCCTCGGGCTGGTGACGCTGACGGTGCTGCTCGCCGGGGTGAACGACACCGCCGCGCTGGTGCCGCTGGTGGCACTGGCCGCGCCGCCGCTGCTGGTGGCCGCCGTCGAGGGGGTGCGCGGCACCGACCCGGACGTGCGGGACGCGGCGCGCGGTGTCGGGCTGACCCACCCGCAG
This sequence comes from Streptomyces rubellomurinus, assembly GCF_000961885.1. GTDB lineage: Bacteria > Actinomycetota > Actinomycetes > Streptomycetales > Streptomycetaceae > Kitasatospora > Kitasatospora rubellomurina. The sequence goes on along the minus strand of NZ_JZKH01000009.1, from coordinate 36,574 downwards.
GTGCTGTGGCAGGTGTGCCTGCCGTCCGCCGCCCCGACGCTGCTGGCCGGGTTCCGCACCGCGACCGTCCAGGTGATCGCGACGGCCACAGTGGCCGCCTACGTCGGGCTGGGCGGGCTCGGCCGCTACGTCATCGACGGGCTGGCGACACGCCGGTACGCGGTGACGGCGGGCGGCGCGCTGCTGGTGGTGCTGCTCGCGGTGGGCGCCCAGTTGCTGTTCTCCCTGCTCTCCCGGTACGCGCTCCCGCCCGGGGCGCGACCCGGCCGCCGGGGCCGCTGAACGCCTTCGCTCCTCCTGCCTTTCGCTTCTCCTGCCCTCCTCTCCTCTCTTCTCCTGCTCTCCTCTCCTCTCCGGAAGGACATCTGTCACCATGTCGACGATCAACAGAACCCGTCGCGCCGCCGTCCTGGGCACGCTCGCCGCGCTCGCCCTCGGCGCCACCGCCTGCGGCTCCTCCGGCGGCGACCCGCTCGGCGGCAGTTCGAGCGCCCCGGCCGCCGGCGGAGCGTCCGCGAGCGGCACAGCGGCGGGCTCTGGGGGCTCCGGCGGCTCGGGCTCGACGGTGGTCGTCGGCTCGGCGAACTTCCCCGAGAACGTCCTGCTCGGCTCGATCTACTCGCAGGCGCTCAAGGCCAAGGGCGTCAAGGTCGAGGAGAAGTTCAACATCGGCAGCCGCGAGGTGCTGTACGGGCAGCTGCAGAGCGGCAACCTGACCGTGCTGCCCGAGTACAACGGCGCGCTGCTCGCTTACCTGGACGCCAAGGCGACGGCCGTCACCACGCAGGACGTGAACGCGGCGCTGGCCAAGGCGCTGCCCGCCTCGCTGGCGGTGCTGGACTCCTCGCCCGCCGAGGACAAGGACTCGCTCAGCGTCACCCAGGAGACCGCCGACAAGTACGGGCTGAAGAGCATCGCCGACCTGACGGCCAAGGCGGGCGAGTTCACCATCGGCGGGCCGCCGGAGTTCAAGTCCCGCCGCGAGCAGCAGTTCAAGGACGTCTACGGGCTGACGTTCAAGGAGTGGAAGCCGACCGGCGACACGACGGCGAACGCGCTGAAGGACGGCGGCGTGCAGGTCGGCAACGTGTTCACCACCGACCCGAAGATCGTCCAGTTCAAGCTGGTTCCGCTGGCCGACCCGAAGAACGTCTTCGGCGCGCAGAACGTCACGCCGCTGGTCAACAAGGCGGGGCTGGACGCCACCGCGACGGCCGCGCTCAACGCGGTGTCGGCCAAGCTGGACACGGCGGGGCTGACGGCGTTGATGAAGCGGGTGGCGGTGGACAAGGAGGACCCGTCGACGGTGGCCAAGGACTGGCTGAAGTCCAACGGCCTCGGCTGACCCCGACCGCACTCCGGGCCGGGAGGGGGGCGGGGACGGGCGGCGGCCCGCCCCCGCCCCTCCCGGCCCCCGCCCCTTTCGGCCTCTCCCTTTCCGCACCTTGCCGCGTCGCCCTGCCGCCGGCCTGTCGCTGCCGCACTGGTGCCACCCCTGCTGCTCCTCCTGCTGCCGCCCCGGGGACCTTCCCTTCGGCGCCGCGAACATGACAGGGTGGCGCCATGCGCACTCGACTCCTCGCCGCCACCCTCACGGCATTCGCCGCGGTGAGCCTCGCCGCCTGCTCCAGCTCCGGCTCGGGCTCCGGCTCCGCCACGGCCGCGGCGGGCTCCCCCACCCCCGCCGCCACGACCGCCGCTTCCGGCGGCCCGGCCTCCGGCGCCGCCGCCCCCACGGCCGGTTCGACGGACCCCGCCCCGTCCGCCCCCGCCCCGGCGGACGGCGCCACCCCGGGGGCCTCCGCGCCCGCCAAGCCCGCGGCCCCGGCCGACGCCGGCCTGCCCGGCAAGCCGGACGCCGACCGGACCGCGAAGCTGGTCGCCGCGCTGAACGCGATCGACCCGGGGATCGTCGGCGGCAAGCCCGACCAGGCCGTGGACCGGGCACGCAACCAGTGCCAGTCGATGTACCAGTTCCCCAAGGACACCGCGAAGTTGGTCGACCTGGCGAACCAGCGCTTCACCTCCCCCGAGCACCCGCAGGGCTTCGGACCGGAGACCGCCGCGAAGATCAACGACGCGCTGCGCACCACGCTCTGCCCGCCGTCCCGCTAGCCCGCCCCGCTGGCCGTCCCGCCAGACCCGCACCCGCCCCACCCTGATCCGCCCGGCTTCCTGAGCGCCGGGCGGCCGCGGCCGCGCCCCGTCACCGGGTGCGCGGTCGCGGCGTTTCCCGAACCTTCCGGGCCCCGGCGATCTCCCGCAAGCGGCTGGGCCGGGGCGGTGCGCTGACGAACAGTAAGGACTCTTGACAGAGAAGTGGTCTAGTCCAAACATAGGCATGTCGATCCGACCGGGATGCACTGTGGGGGTGTGACCACCGGCGGCTGAGGCACTGCCCTGCCCTGCCCTGCCCTGTTCCGCTCCACCCCCGCCCCGTCCGGCATGCGCGCGTCCGCAGCGCCGCCGCCGCTCCGACGCCCCTGCCGCTCCATCCCCTTTGCCGTACCGAACCGCTCGCTGCGCCGAGCCCACCCACCACCCCGCGAACTCCCGGCACCGCGAACTCGCCGACGCCCCAACACCATCCCCCACCACGTTCGTTGGAGAACCGATGCGTCTACGCAGAACCATCCAGGCGGCCCTGACGGCCTGCGCCACCCTGGCCGCCTCGGCCGGCCTGGTCGCCGCCGGCACCGGTACCGCCCAGGCCGCGACCCCGCTCCCCAGCCGGGTCTTCGCGCCCTACTTCGAGTCCTGGACGGGGCAGAGCCCCGCCACGCTCGCCGCCCAGTCCGGCGCCAAGTACCTGACGATGGCCTTCCTGCAGGCCGCCACCAAGGGCTCCTGCACCCCGTACTGGAACGGCGACACCTCCAAGCCCGTCGCCTCCTCCACCTTCGGTGCCGACATCGCCACGATCCGGGCCAACGGCGGGGACGTGATCCCCTCGTTCGGCGGCTACACCGCCGACAACACCGGCACCGAACTCGCGGACAGCTGCACCGACGTCAACCAGATCGCGGCCGCCTACCAGAACCTGATCACCACCTACGACATCAGCCGGATCGACCTCGACATCGAGGACAACTCGCTGACCAACACCGCCGGCATCGACCGCCGCAACAAGGCGATCAAGCAGGTGCAGGACTGGGCCGCCGCCAACGGGCGCAACGTCCAGTTCTCCTACACCCTGCCGACCACCACCGGCGGGCTCGCCGACAACGGTCTCGCGGTGCTGCGCAACGCGGTCAGCAACAAGGCGCGGATCGACGTCGTCAACATGATGACCTTCGACTACTACGACAACGCCGCCCACGACATGGCGGCCGACACCCAGACCTCCGCGCAGGGCCTCTACAACCAGCTCGCCACCCTCTACCCGGCCAAGTCCCCCGCCCAGCTGTGGGGTTCGATCGGGATCATCGAGATGCCCGGCATCGACGACTTCGGCGCGGCCGAGACCTTCACCGTGGCCAACGCGACCACCGTGTACAACTGGGCGGTGTCCAAGGGCATCAACACGCTGTCCTTCTGGGCCCTGCAGCGGGACAACGGCGGCTGCCCGGGCAAGGGCGGCGACGACTCCTGCTCCGGAATCGCGCAGAACACCTGGGACTTCACCCACATCTTCGCGCCGTTCACCGGCGGCTCGACGGTCACCAACGACTTCTCCGTCGCGTTCAACCCCAACTCTGCGACTGTCAAGGCTGGTTCGTCCACCTCCGCGGCCATCTCGACGGCGGTGACGGCGGGTTCGGCGCAGAGCGTCAGCCTGTCGGTCAGCGGCGCACCGGCGGGCGTCACCGCCACCGTCACCCCCGGCACCGTCACCGCGGGCGGCAGCGCCACGCTCAACATCACCACCACCTCGGCCGTGGCGCCCGGCAGTTACCCGCTGACGGTCACCGGAAGCGCGGCCTCCGGCAGCCACACCGGCGTCTTCACGCTGACCGTCACGGGCACCCAGCCCGGCAACGACTTCTCGGTCGCGGTGAACCCCAACTCCGGCACGGTGGCGGCCGGTTCGTCCGCCACGGCGGCCATCTCGACGGCGGTCACCGGCGGTTCGGCGCAGAGCCTGAACCTGTCGGTCAGCGGCGCACCGGCGGGCGTCACCGCCACCGTCACCCCCGGCACCGTCACCGCGGGCGGCAGCGCCACGCTCAACATCACCACCAACTCGGCCGCCACGGCGGGCACCTATCCGCTCACCGTGACCGCGACCGCGCCGTCCGGCACCCACACCGCGACCTACTCGCTGACCGTCACCGGGGCCACCCCGCCGCCGACCGGCCTGGTCAACGGCGGCCTGGAGACCGGCAACCTCGCCCCGTGGACCTGCCAGAGCGGCGGCGCGGTCGTCAGCACCCCGGTGCACTCCGGCTCCTACGCCCTGCAGGCCGCGGCGGACGCCGGCCAGACCGGCGAGTGCTCGCAGACCGTCACCCTCAAGCCCAACACCGGCTACACGCTGAGCGGCTGGGTGCAGGGCAACTACGCGTACCTCGGCGTCAGCGGCGGTGCGACCGCCAGCACCTGGGCCAACGCCTCCGGCTGGACCAAGCTGACCGTCCCGTTCACCACCGGCGCCTCCGGCACCGTCACCGTGTACCTGCACGGCTGGTACGGCCAGGGGAACGTGTACGGCGACGACTTCTCGATCGCCTGACGGCCGACCGCTGACAGCCGATCGCCGACTGCGAGCGGCGGACGGATCACAGCGGACGGATAACAGATAACAGATAACAGCCGACAGATTTCAACATCTGTCGGCTGTTATCTGTTTGTTGTCAGTTGTTCGCTGTTCGTTGTTCGTTGTTCGCCGTCCACCGTGCTCCGTCAGGCCTCCGCCGTCCGCATCTGCGCCGGCCGGCACAGCGCGAGGTAGGTCGCCGTCGCCAGCAGCCCGCAGACCAGCACCACGGCGGCCAGCAGCACCGCGGACGGCTGACCGCCCAGGCTGCTCAGCGGCGCCACCACCGCGCCGGCGAGGAAGTTGCCGGTGCCGAGCAGTGCCGCCGCCGTACCGGCCGTCTGCGGCTCGACCAGGCTGAGCGCCTCCGCGGCGGTGTTCGGCAGCAGCACCCCCAGGCTGCCCATCAGCACGAACAGCGGCAGGCAGAACCCGATCAGCCCGAGGTCCCACAGCCGCGTCCCCAGCACCAGGGCCGCCCCCGCCGCGACCGCCGCGCCGAGCCCGCCCAGCACCAGGGCCCGCGACGTGAAGCGGCGCGCCAGCACCCGCCCGTTCAGCTGCGTCATCACGACGATCGCCACCGAGTTCAGCCCGAACAGCAGGCTGTAGGTCTGCGGCGACACCCGGAACACGTGCTGGAGCACCGTCGACGACCCGCTGATGTACCCGAACAGCGCCCCGTAGGCGAAACTGCTGGTCAGCGCCAGCCCCAGGAACGGCAGGTCGCGCAGCAGCCGCCCCATCGTCTGCAGCGTCGCCCCGATCCCGCCGCGGTCCCGGGCCCCGGCGGGCAGCGTCTCGCGCAGCGCTCCGAACGCGCCGAGGGTGAGCAGCAGCCCGAGCGCGGTCAGCGCGCCGAAGGTGCCGCGCCACGAGGTGACGCGCAGCAGCTGCGCCCCGACGATCGGCGCGAGGATCGGCGCCAGTCCGGAGATGAGGGTGATCGAGGCGAGGAAGCGCAGCATCGCGACGCCCTTGAACCGGTCCCGGGCGACGGCCCGTCCGATGACCAGTCCGGCCGACCCGGCCACGCCCTGGACGAAGCGGCCGGCGATCAGCACCGGCAGGCTCGGCGCGAGCGCGCAGAGCACGCTGGCGAGGGTGAACAGGACCATTCCGGCGAGCAGGGGCGGGCGGCGACCGAAGCGGTCGCTGAGCGGCCCGAAGAGCAGCTGTCCGGCCGCGACCCCGAACATCGAGAAGGTGAGGGTGAGCTGGACGGCCGCCGGTTGGGCGGCCAGGTCGTCCGCGATGGCGGGCAGGCCCGGCAGGTAGAGGTCCGTGGTGAGCGGGCCGAGTGCGGCGAGGCCGCCGAGGACGACGACGGTGGCCAGGCCGGTGGCGGCCGGGTCACCGGAGCCGGGCTCGGCGGCCTCGGCGGCGGGGGCGGTGTGGGGGTCGGTGGGGGTGTCGCCGGCGGGTCCGGCGGCGCCGGCGGTCGGGCCGGGCATGGTTCTCCTATCGGACGGGGAGCGGGGCGGGGTGAGGTTTGTTCACGCCCCGTCCTACCGCAGCCCGGCCGGGTTGCGACAGGAGGGGGTCCGGTCGCACGGCGACGGCCCGCCCGCACCGGGAGGTGCGGGCGGGCCGGACGGACCCCTCGGCCGGGCCGCTCAGCGCTTGGCGGGGTGCTCGGCGCGCAGGGCCGCCTGCACCGCGGCGCCGTCCTGCCAGGCGTAGAGCTGGTTGCCGTGGAGCGAGACGTTGTAGTGCCCGCAGGTGCCGGTGGCCTTGGCGCCGACGTCCTGCGGGAACCAGCCGGCCTTGAGGGAGACCGGCACCGGGTGCAGGCCCTTGCCGGGCACGCCGTTGGTGCAGCCGGCGGGCAGCCGGCCCTCGGGGAGGGTGGCGCGCAGCAGGCGGTCGTCGCCGGTGGTGGACATCAGGTACTTGACCGAGGAGGCGTTGTCGGGCAGCCAACCCGGCATGGAGCGGCGGTCGGACTTGGCCTGCACGCCGGTGTCGTACGAGGACTGCTCCTGGTGGCGTCCGTCGTACCAGTCGGACACGCGCGGGCCGATTGCCACGGCGGCCACGGCGACGGCCATGCCGGTGCCCGCGACTCCCAGTGCGACCTTGCTCACGATGCCCTTCATGCCCGTCTGCCCTCTCCGTGCGGCCCCGTGTGGGTGGACCGGTGTGGTGTGTCCGTGTGTGGTGTGTCCGTGGTGCCGGTGGCGCCCGCTTCCGCGTCCGCCCGAACGTACCGCCGTTCCGGCCGGTGCGGTACGCCGTCCGGGTGTACCCATCGTCTCGTGCGGCGTCCTCGCCGGGCGTCACCACCAGGTCGCGGTTGCGCCTCCGACCCACGGGGTGCGGTCTCCACCTTCAGGCGTACGTCCCCGGGTCCGGCGGGGTGGGTACGGTCCCGATCGAGCGTCGCGCAGACCCGGCCCGGCCGCAGCCCGGCCTGCTGCACCTGGGCGCATCGGTGGACGGGCGGCCGGGGGGGGCGAGGCCCCGTCAGGGCGCTGCGGAGGCCGGGGCGTCGGGGCGTCGGGCCGCTGTCGCCGGTCCGTCAGACCGTGGCCGGCACTGTCTCCGGCGCCGTCTGCGGCACCGTCGCCGGCACGGGTCGGGCGAGCGGGAAGGGCCGGCCGTCGAGTGTCCAGTGCGGGTCGATCGGGCGCAGCAGCGAGGCGTACACCTGGGCGGCGACGTCGGGGTGGCGGATCTCGCCGGTCGGCGGGCCGGCCGGGATGTCGTGCCCGGCGCAGGCGACCCAGGCGGTGCGCTCCTCGGCGGTGCGGCCGCCGTGGCCGCCGGCGTCGACGTGTCCGTGGTCGGTGACGACGATGACGGTCCACTGCTCGTCCGCGTAGGTGGCGCGGCCGCGGACGGCGTCGAGGAGGCGGCCGAGGCGTTCGTCGGCGGTGCGCATGGAGGCGCGGTACTCCTCGCCGCAGCCGAGGAAGTGGGCGGTCTCGTCGACGGCGCCGAGGTAGACGAAGGAGGCCTCGGGGTCGGCGGTGCCGAGGACGTGGACGGCCTCGCGGGTGACCTCCTCGTCGACGGTCTCCCAGGCTTCGGGGGTGTCCTCGGCGGGGGCTATGTAGGAGAGCCGGCCGGGGGCGCGGAAGAGCGGGCCGCCGGACTCGTTGATCATCAGCGGGTCCCAGCCGGCGGCGACGAAGGTGCGGCGGCGGTCGCCGCGGTTGAGGCGGGTGGCGAAGTCGGGGAAGACGTCGAGCCGGTTGCCGGCCAGGTGGTTGCCCCAGACGCCGTGCTTGGCGGGCTCGACGCCGGTCACGATGGTGGCCCAGCAGGGGCCGGACATGGTGGGCACGGAGTCCGCGACGGTGACCGGCACCAGGAACCCGGCCTCGGCGACTTCCTGGAGGCGCGGCATCGGCACCTCGGCCAGGTAGTCGTGGCGGACGCCGTCGATGCCGACGACGAGCACGCGGGGGCGGGGCCACTGGGCAGCGGTCATGGCGAGGGGGTTCCTTTCGGTCGTACACACCCGGCCGCGCCCGCCGAGGCGCCGCCGACCGCGCCATGCTTCACCGCCCGCCGTACCGTCCGGCGTCGGCCCGTGGAACGGGGGGTGTCCGGCGGGTGTCGGGCGGACGTGTCGGCCGGGTAGAGGCCGGGTAGAGGCCGGCCGGGCCCGGCGGGACTGGCGTCGCCCGGCGGGCCCCGGCGTCACCCGGCGGGCGGGCGGCGGACGAAACAGCGGTCGGCCTCGGCGAGGTCGGCGGCCGGGCCGGCGGCGCGCAGCACGACGTCCAGGACGCGCTCGGGGTCGGCGGCGTAGCAGTGCGCGAACCACGGCAGGTTGGCCTCGACGACGGCCCAGTGCTCGACCGGGTCGTACGGGTCGGCGATCGGGCCGACGTCGAGGGCGACGGCGCCGGGCAGGGTGTCGCCGAGCGCGTCGAGCAGGCGGCGGGCGAAGGCGGTGGCGTCGGCGGTCAGCGGTGCCGGGTCGAGCCGGCCGAAGCGGGCGTAGCGGCTTCCGGTGCGTACCTCGCCGTCGAGGACGAACAGGCGGTACTCGGCGGCGAAGGTCACCGGTTCGCTGACCAGGACGGGCGTGTCGGGGCCGATCCGGTCGCCGGTGCGCGGCAGCCGCGAGCCGTCCGGGTAGACGGCGGGCGGGATCGACTTGTCGGCGGGCGGTTTGACGAACGCCGGGTGGCGCAGCGTCCAGGCGTCGGCGAGGGTGGTGAGTTCGATCCGGCGGCGGGTGAACTCATGGGGCAGTCGGGCGAGCCAGTCGTCGTCGGGCTCGAGGAGGGCGAGGCCGAGCGGGGCGGCGATGCGGGCGGCGGCGAGCGGCCCGCCGTACCAGTGGACGGGCCGCCCGGCGAGGTGCCCGACGGTGGCCGGGCCGTCGAGGACGGCGGTGGCGAGGCCGCGGCGGGCGGCGGCTTCGGTGAGCAGCGCGGTGGTGCTGGTGGGCTGGGCGGAGGTGAGCAGGACGCGCTGCGGCGCGGCCGGGGCCGTCACGGCTGGGCCTGTCACGACTGGGGCCGGAATTCGTGGACGACCTCGATCCGGCCGACGATGTGCCGGTTGAACTCGCCCAACTCCTCGGCAGGCACCCACAGTTCGAGGATGGTTCGGCCGCCGGCCTGCTGTACGGGGTAGCGGGCGAGGAAGGCGGTGTCGGCCTCGAAGCGGGTGACGTAGCCGACGCCGGAGGCGGGCACGTTCCAGTCCCGGGCGATCCTGATCGCGTAGTCCTCGTTCAGGACGGGGTAGAAGATCGGCTGCTCGGGCAGGCGGGGCGGCCAGGCGCGCCAGTCGGCGGCCTCGACCAGCGCCAGCTCCTGCGGGCCGGTGGGGCGCCAGAGGGTGGTGGTCGGGGGCGTCTGCGCGGTCCGGTCGCTCTTCATGACAGGGGACGGTAGCCGGGCCGCGGCGGGCCCGGCTACCGGATTTCCGCTGGTCGACGGGGGTCGACGGGAGTGGACGGGGTGGACCGGCCGGACCGGCCGGACCGGGACCGGCGGACGCGGACAGGCCGTCAGCGGTAGGCGGACTCGCCGGTGATGGCCTCGCCGAGGATCAGGGTGTGGATCTCGCTGGTGCCCTCGTAGGTGAGCACCGACTCCAGGTTGTTGGCGTGCCGCAGCACCGGGTACTCGGTGGTGATGCCGTTGGCGCCGAGGACGGTCCGGGCGCTGCGGGCGACCTCCAGCGCGGTGCGGACGTTGTTGAGCTTGCCGAAGCTGATGTGCTGCGGGCGGGCGGCGCCCTCCTCCTTGAGGCGGCCGATCCGCAGGGCCACCAGGTAGGCCTTCTCGACCTCCAGCATCATCTCGACCAGCTTCTGCTGGGTGAGCTGGAAGCCCGCGATCGGGCGGTCGAACTGGATCCGGCTCTTGGCGTAGTCGAGGGCGGCGGTGTAGCAGTCGCGGGCGGCGCCGACGGTGCCCCAGAGGATGCCGTAGCGGGCCTCGTTGAGGGAGGACAGCGGCCCGCGCAGGCCGGTGACGCCGGGGAGCACGGCGTCGGCGGGCAGGACGACCTCGTCGAAGGCGAGTTCGCTGGTGACGGAGGCGCGCAGGGAGAGCTTGCCGTGCACGTCGGTGGCGGTCAGGCCGGGGGTGCCGCGCTCGACCAGGAAGCCGCGCACGCCCTCCTCGGTCTGCGCCCAGACGACGGCGACGTCGGCGATGCTGCCGTTGGTGATCCACATCTTGCTGCCGGACAGCACCCAGTCGCCGCGCTCGCCGCCCTTGCGGACGGCGCGGGTGCGCATGTTGGCCGGGTCGGAGCCGAAGTCCGGCTCGGTGAGGCCGAAGCAGCCGATCAGCTCGCCGGCGGCCATGCCGGGCAGCCAGCGCTGCTTCTGCTCCTCGGAGCCGTAGGCGTGGATCGAGCGCATCGCGAGCGAGCCCTGGACGGAGACGAAGCTGCGCAGGCCGGAGTCGGCCGCCTCGAGCTCCATGCAGGCGACGCCGTACGCGACCGCCCCGGCGCCCGCGCAGCCGTAGCCGTCGAGGTGCATGCCGAGCACGCCGAGGGCACCGAGCTCGGGGGCGAGCTCGCGCACCGGGACGGTGCCGTGCTCGAACCAGTCGCCGATGTGGGGGCGGATCCGCTCCTCGGTGAACCTGCGGACGGTGTCGCGGATCAGCCGCTCCTCGTCGGAGAGGAGGTCGCCCACGGCGAGCAGGTCGGCGGGGTCGATCCGGGTCGGCTTCGTCATCGAAGCTCCTTGTAGTCTCGGCGGAATGCTCGGCGTTCGACTGGGGTCCGAGTACCGGCGAGTATCGCGCACGCGGCCGGGGGTCGGGCGGGCACGAGCGCGTGAGGAAAACGACACGGGGACACCGGGACGCGGGGAGGCGGGACATGACGCGGCGCTGGGCACTGGTCGTCGAGGAGGTGGTGGGCGTGGGCAGGGACCGGACTTGGGGCCACCAGGTGCTCGCCGAGGTCGTGGGCACGCGCGAAAAGGCCGTCGAGGAGCTGAGGCGGATCGCCCCGACGTTCACCCCGCAGCACCCGATGAGCCCCCGGCACCAGATGCTGCTCCGGGACGGGGACACCTTCCTGCTGATCTCCCGGGGGAGCATGCGCGACTACCACTGCGTGTTCCGGGTGTGGGAGCTGCTGTGGGACAGCAAGCGGCCCGAGGTGCAGGCGGACGGGAACAGCTGACGGCGAACGAATTACAGCGAACAGATAACAGATTTCAACATCTGTTATCTGTTCGCTGAAAGTTGTCAGTTGTTCGTTGTTCGCGGGCCGCCGGCCGCGAGTCGCGGGTCGCCGTTCGCGCCCCGCCGGCCGACGCCGCCGTCACCCCACCCCGCACAGCCGCAGCAGCGCCGCCGTCGCCGCGCCGGCGACGACCACCAGGGGGAACGGCGCCCGGCGCAGCGCGAGCACCCCCGCGACCAGGACGCCCGCCGGGCGGGCCCAGCCGGCGAAGCCGTGCCCCTGCGTGAGGGCGCCGGTCGCCACCAGGGCGACCAGCAGCACCGCGGCCGCGACGGCCAGCAGGTGCCGCAGCCGCTCCGAGAGGGCGAGGCGGTGGCCGAGCAGCGGCCCGGCCAGGCGGAACGCGTAGGTCCCGGCGGCCAGCAGCAGGACGGCGTAGAGCGGCATCATCGGACGGCCTCCTTCGACACGGGCTCCTCCGCGGCCGGGTCGGCCACCTCCGGTCCGGCCGCCCCGCCGGCCGGCCGTCCCGCGAACAGCAGCCCGACCAGGGCCAGCAGCACCGGCAGTCCGGCCGGGAGGTAGGGCGTCGCCGCGACGGCGGCAACCGCGCCCACCAGGGCGGCAGTTCGGGTGCGGCGGTCGGTCAGCGAGGGCAGCACGAGGGCGAGCAGCACGGCGGGGAAGGCCGCGTCCAGGCCCAGCGCGTCGGTGTCGCCGATCATTCCGCCCGCGAGCGCCCCGAGCAGCACAGCGACGTTCCACACCACGAAGAGGGCGATCCCGCAGGTCCAGAACACGGCGCGGCGCCGCCGCCCGTCGTCCTGTTGCAGCACGAACGCGGCGGACTCGTCGGTGATCAGCTGCGCGCCGATCAGCCTCCGCCACCAGGGGCCTTGGAGCACGTCGGCGACGGTGAAGCCGAAGGGCAGCAGCCGGGCGTTGAGCACCAGCCCGGTGGCGACGGCCGCGAGCGCGCCGCCGCCGGAGAGCACCACGCCGACCGCGGCGAACTGCGAGCCGCCGGCGAAGACGAGCACCGACATGGCGAGCGGCACCCACAGGGGCAGGCCGCCGGAGACGCTGATCGCGCCGAAGGAGGCGCCGACGAGCGCGTCGGCGAGGCAGACCAGGGCGATGTCACGGAGAGTGGCATGCTCCAGGGTTCGAAGGAGCGAACGCATGTCCATTAGAGTGAACCCCTCGGGGCGGTTCGTCAAGCCGAACGAGGAGACCGGCAGACCGAACGGCGAGGCGCTCTCGACGGCCGTGGCAGCATGAACGCCACCAGCAGTCGGAGCGGGAGCCCGAAGGAAGCGTGAGCGGCGATCATGACTGACCCCCTGACCACCCCACCCACCGGCCCCGCGGACACCGGCGGTCCCATCGGCGGTCCCACCGGTACCGAGCTGATCGGCCAGATCGCCGCCTCGATCCGGCGCGAGCGCGAACGCAGCGGGCTGTCGATGGCCGAGCTCGCCCGGCGCGCGGGCATCGCCAAGTCCACGCTCTCCCAACTGGAGTCCGGCGCCGGCAACCCCAGCGTGGAGACGCTCTGGGCGCTCGGCGTCGCACTGAACGTGCCGTTCAGCCGGCTGGTCGACCCACCGCGCCCGACGGTCAAGGTGATCCGGGTCGGCGAGGGCCCGGTGACCCACTCCGAACGCGCCGACTACGCGGCCACCGTGCTGTCGTCCTGCCCGCCGAACGCCCGGCGCGACATCTACCGGATCGAGGCGCAGCCGGGCGAGACGCGGGCCTCCGACCCGCACATGCCCGGCACCGTCGAGCACGTGATGATCGGGAACGGCCGGGCGCTGGTCGGCCCGTCCGCGGAGCCGGTCGAGCTCGGCCCGGGCGACTACATCAGCTACCCGGGCGACGCCCCGCACGTGTTCCGCGCGCTGGCTCCGGACACCCTCGCGGTGATCGTGATGGAGCACATCTGACGGTTCGTCACATGACGGACGCCGGATGTCAGCCGTGCTTCAACAGCCGGTCCAGGAAGGGGTTTCCGAACACCCGGTGCGGGTCGTGGCGGTCCAGCACGGCGACCGCCTCGTCCCAGCCGGGGCCGCCGCCGGCGCGCAGGCTCCCGGGGATGACCCGGTCGAGCAGGTCCGGGTCGGACCAGGCCGCGTCGGCGGTGTAGGCCCAGCCCTTGGACCATTCGACCCGCAGGCCGGCCCGGGTGCCGTCGAAGGTGCGCAGCAGCCACTGTTCGAGGTCGCGGGCGAAGCGTTCCAGCCCGGGGGTGCCGGGGAAGGCGAGGACGTCGAGCCAGAGCGCGGTGTCCCACTCGGGGCGGTCGGCGCGCGGGCGCAGTGCGGACAGCAACGGCGGCCGGGCGCCGGGGACTTCGCAGCTCGTGGGGTCGTCCAGGCCGGTGACGCGGATCTCCACCGCGCCGTTCACGGGGTACTCGCCGCGGGCCCGGTACTCGTCGAGCAGCGTCCGGTAGTGGGCGGCGAATTCGGCGACCGCCCACTGCAGGTCGGCGCGCCGGGTGAGGACGGCATAGCCGTTGGCGGTGACCCGCAGGGTGGTGGGGCGGACGTAGTGGAGCAGGTCGCGCGACGGCCCCCAGAGGTCGGAGCGCAGGCCGCCGGCGAGCAGGTGGGTGATCAGCTCGCCGGTGAGCAGGTCGCGCAGGGCCGTACCGGAGAGCAGGACGTCCGTGAGGTCGCCGGTGAGCGCCACTTTGGCGACGAGGTACTGGAGTTGGCCGAACAGTGGGGCCGACGCCCAGGCGCCGCCGACGACTTGGCCGACGAGTCGGGCGACCGGTTCCGGAACGCGGTCCGAGAAGGGATAGTTGTAGGGCTGGTCGACGGCCCGGGAGGCGAACGGTTTGGCCGGGGAGACGCTCCAGGTCTTGAGCCAGGGGAAGTCCGTGTAGGCGAACCAGATGGCTTCGGCGCGGCCGTCGCGGTCGACGAAGTCGGCGAAGGTGCGCGGTCCTTCGCCGCCCGGGGCGCCGCCCGGCGAGCCTCCCAGCAGGCCCCCGCCGCCCCCTCCACTCTCGGAGTCGGGGTCGGGGTCGCGGTCGGGCTCTGGGCGGGCGAAGAGTTCGCTCGCCGGGATGTCGAGCCGGCTGACGCAGCGCAGCGGCCGGTCGGCGCCGGCCCGCAGGACGACCTCGGTGAGGAACGCGCGGCCCAGGTGCACGAGGAAGGCGGCGCTGTCGGCCTCACCACGCTCGAAGGTGCGCAGCGTGTAGCGGCCGGTGGCCGGGTCGAGGACGACAGCGGTCAGCCGGACCACCTGGTTGCTGACCGAGCCGTAGCCGTGCCCGTCCGGCCGGGTCTCGCCGACTGCGGGGACGGCGGTGCCGTGGCCGCCGATGGCGAGCGCGCCGCCCACGGTGATCTCGCCGGGAGCCGGGCAGGCGGTCAGGCCGAGGCCCCGGTCGGCGAGGTGGGCGAGCAGGGCTTCCATGGTGGCGCCGGTCTGTGCCCGGACGGTGGTGGGCGAGTCGGCGGTGAGGGCGGTGAGGTGGCGGCTGGTGTCCACGATCAGGACGCGGCTGTTCTCCGTGGTGCCGTCCGCGACGGTGAGCGGCGCCCAGGTGTGCCGGTAGCCGCAGGCGCGCAGTCGCCAGCCGTTGGCGTGGGCCCAGTCGGCGAGGGCGGGCAGTTCCTCGGGGGTGCGGGGTGCGCAGGTCCACAGCCGGTCGGTGCGGATCTCGCCGGACCAGTTCTGGAAGACCCGCCGGTACAACTCGGTGCCGGCGGGCAGTGCGGGCGGTGCGGGCAGCGGGGGCACGGCGCCGGGTACGGCAGGTGCGACAGGTCCAGCAGGTAGGGCAGGTGCGACGGGGTTGCCCGGTGCGGCGGCATCGGCGTCGTCCGGGCCGATGGTTCCGCGTAGCAGCCAGGCCGCGCCGCCGAGGGCTGCCGAGGCGCCGAGCAGTCGCCGCCGGGTGAGGCCGCTCTCCCGGTCGCCGCCTCGGCCGCCCCCTCGGCTGCTCCCCCGGCCGCTCCCCTCGTCGCTCCCCTCGTCGCTCCCCCGGCCGCCTGCTGCGTCCTGTGCGCCGTGCTCGGTGGCCATCCGCCCGCCCTCGATCCCTCGCTGGTCGCGGCGCCGATCGCCGTGCCGGACCGCCGTGCTGGTCGCCCGGGCACGGATGCGACGGGCCGGGGCGGCGGTGTCCCGGCCCGTCCCGGTGTGGAGCGTACGAAGGGCCGTGCGGCGGTTTGAAGCGGTCCGGCCGCTTTCTCACCCCTTCGGGTGAGTACGGCGCGAAACGCCGGACCGGTGCGCGGCCGCCGGTGTCAGCGCGGCGCCGCGAGTGCGGCCTGCGCGTAGCGGTGCCACCGGTCGGCGGCCGAATCGGGCACGCACACCCAGTCCTTCATCGGCCGGCCGCCCGCCGGGTCGAACAGGTGCGCGCCGGTCAGGGCGAGGGCCTCGGCGTGCTCCGCCGACGTGCGGCCGAGCCGGCAGACCAGTTCGTCGCCGTGCAGCCCGGCGAACGCCTTGCCGTTCACGTCCTTCAGGCAGGGCATGCCGAACATCTGCGAGCGGCGGGCACCGCGCGGCGCGAGTTCCTCGGCGATCTCGTCGTAGCGGGCGAGGGCGGCGGCGTCGGTGGTCATGCCGCCATCGTGGCGCCGGCCCGGTCGGCCGTCCACCGCGGACGGCGGGCGTCCGAACGGCCTTGCCCGGCCGTTCGGCGGGCGCATAGGTTGATCATGACCACCGACCCCACCCGTCCGGAGGCTTCGCCGTGCCCTCGTCCATGCCCGTGCCCGTTCCGCTGACCGTCGCCGTCGCCCAGCCGGCCTGCGCCGAAGCCGGGCGTGCGGACACGCTCCGGGTCAACGCGGAGCGGCACGCCGAGGCCGTCCGGGCGGCCGGGACGCGGCTGGTGGTGTTCCCCGAGCCCTCCCTGACCGGCTACGACCTGGCCGCGCCCGCCGTCGACCCGGCGGACGAGCGCCTCGCCCCGCTGGTCGAGGCCTGCGCCACGACCGGCGCCACCGCCCTGGTCGGCGCGCCGGTCACGGAGGGCGACGGACGCGAAAGCATCGCCACGCTGGCGGTCACCGGCGAGGGCGCCGTCGTCGCCTACCGGAAGATGCGCCTGCACGGCGAGGGCGAGCCGGCACGGTTCACCCCCGGCGAGAAGCCCGTGGTCCTGGAGCTGGACGGCCTGCGGCTCGGCCTCGCGATCTGCGCGGACGCGGCCGATCCGACGCACGCCGAGGAGACGGCCGCGCTCGGCATCGACGCCTACGTCGCGTCCACCCTCTACGGGCCGACGCCCGCAGCGGCCGAGCGGCGCGACGGGCACCTGCGGGCGCGGGCCGCCGCACACGGGGTCTGGGCCGTCCTCGCCACGTCGGCCGGGGCCACCGGCGTGTTCCCGGACTCCTCGGGCGGCTCCGGCGTCTGGGCCCCGGGCGGCGACCTGGTAGTCCAGGCCGGCATCCAGCCGGGCGAGCTGGTCCGCGCCGAACTGGTCCGTACCGAGCCGGTCCGTACCGAGCCGGCCCGCCCGTAACGCCGCGGCGGCCCCGAGGCGGCTCCGAATCACCGGGCCTCCGATGGAAATACCCGGGGCCCGCGCGCGGCTGTCGTGATCGGAAAACCCGTCCCGGGCCGCCAGGCGAGCCCTGGGCCCGTACAGGAGGTGCAGCGCGCGATGGCTGACGAGCGGAAGCCGCAGGAGTACCGGATCGAGCACGACTCGATGGGCGAGGTGCGGGTGCCGGCCGCGGCGAAGTGGCAGGCGCAGACGCAGCGGGCGGTGGAGAACTTCCCGGTGTCCGGCCAGCGGCTGGAGCGGGCGCACATCGCCGCGCTGGCCCGGATCAAGGCGGCCGCGGCGCGGGTGAACGCCGGGCTGGGAGTGCTGGACGGGGAGACGGCGGCGGCGATCGCGGCCGCCGCCGAGGAGGTGGCGGAGGGGCGCTGGGACGACCAGTTCCCGGTGGACGTGTTCCAGACCGGCTCGGGCACCTCGTCCAACATGAACGCCAACGAGGTGATCGCCACGCTGGCCGCCGAGCGGCTGGGCCGGCCGGTGCACCCGAACGACCACGTGAACGCCAGCCAGTCGTCCAACGACGTGTTCCCGTCCTCGATCCACATCGCCGCGACCGCCGCCGTCACGCACGACCTGATCCCGGCGCTGGAGCACCTGGCGGAGGCGCTGGAGCGCAAGGCCGGCGAGTTCGCGACGGTGGTCAAGTCCGGCCGCACGCACCTGATGGACGCCACGCCCGTCACCCTCGGGCAGGAGTTCGGCGGCTACGCGGCGCAGGTGCGGCACGGGCGGGAGCGGCTGCTGGCGACGCTCCCCCGGGTGGCCGAACTCCCGCTCGGCGGAACGGCGGTGGGCACCGGCATCAACACGCCTCCCGGGTTCCCGGCGGCGGTCATCGAGGAGGTCGCGCGCGCCACGGGCCTGCCGCTGACCGAGGCCCGGGACCACTTCGAGGCGCAGGGCGCGCGGGACGCGCTGGTCGAGCTGAGCGGCCAACTGCGCACGGTGGCGGTCGGGTTCACGAAGATCGCGAACGACCTTCGGTGGATGGGCTCCGGCCCGCGCACGGGCCTGGGCGAGATCAACCTGCCGGACCTGCAGCCGGGTTCGTCGATCATGCCGGGCAAGGTGAACCCGGTGCTGCCCGAGGTGGTGCTGATGGTCGCCGCCCAGGTGGTCGGCAACGACGCGACGGTGGCGATGGCCGGCGCGAGCGGCAACTTCGAGCTGAACGTGATGCTCCCGGTGATCGCCCGCAACGTGCTGGAGTCGGTGCGGCTGCTCGCCAACAGCGCCCGGCTGCTGGCGGACCGGACGGTCGACGGCATCACCGCCAACGTCGAACGGGCCCGGGAGTACGCGGAGTCCTCGCCCTCGGTCGTCACGCCGCTGAACCGGTACATCGGGTACGAGGAGGCGGCGAAGGTCGCCAAGCAGGCGCTGGCGGAGCGCAAGACGATCCGCCAAGTGGTGCTGGAGCGCGGCTACGTGGAGCGGGGCGAGCTCACCGAGGAACAGCTGGACGAGGCGCTGGACGTGCTGCGGATGACGCACCCGTAGCGGTCCCGGCCGGGCCCGGGGGCCTGTCCGCGAGAGCGTCCGCGGGCCCTGCCGGGCCGGGGGCGGGCGTGCGCCGGGGCGCGGTGGGCCGTTCGGGCCCTCCACGCCCCGGACGCGGGCTGCGGGGTCGATCAGCCCCTGGCTCGGCCGGCACGGCCGCGCCGCATCGATGCTCCGTTCGCCGTCATGGTGGCCATCGAGAGTGCCGCGAGGCCGAGCAGGAACATCACGACGCCGACGATGACGCAGGTGACGATGTTCTTGCCGTGCGCGACGGAACCGGAGACGGCCCAGGGGGAGATGATCGTCCAGACGCCGAGCGCGGCGGCCGCCCAGGCCCTCGCGTGCGTGCGTTCGTAGGCCGATCCGTAGCCGGCCATCAGCGCCGTGTAGGCCAGGCCCACGATCAGGCAGGTCACGGTCAGGGTGCTGAAAGCGGTGAAGCCGACGATCCATGGCGATGCCGCCAGGAAGAGGCCGGCCAGTACGGCCAGGGCTTCGATGCCCTGGGCGCGGGGAGTCGAGGTGACCCGCTCGTAGTGTTCACGTAGTTCGACGATGTCCGGATGGTGCTCCATGCCCGTCGGGATATGGGTTGCCACCGATACCACCTCCTGTGGTCCGGATGAGGGGCGCACACTTCCCGTGGAAGTCGCGTGCCCAGTACCCATTCTGTCCCTTCTCCATTGTTTTGCACCCGATCGTCCGGAATGATCGATAACCATCCGATCACGCCGGTGACCTGCGTCTCAACCCCGCGAGCCGCCATTGCCTATGCAACTCGTTGCATAGCAGGATGCGGGCATGGCACTGGAGCACGCGATCCTCGTCTCGCTGCTGGAGCAGCCCGGCTCGGGCTACGAGCTGGCCCGGCGCTTCGACCGCTCCATCGGACGGTTCTGGACCGCCACCCACCAGCAGATCTACCGGGTGCTGCGGCGGATGGAGGCGGACGGCTGGATCGCCGCCGAGGAGGTCGCCCAGGACGGACGGCCGGACAAGAAGGTGTACTCGGCGGCCGGGCCCGGGCGGGCCGCGCTGGCCGAGTGGCTGCGCGAGCCGGTCGAGCCGGAGACCGTCCGGCACGAACTGGCCGTCAAGATCCGGGCCGCCGCCTTCGACGACCCGTCCGCGTTGATCTCCGAGGTCGAACGGCACCGCGAGAGCCACGCCGCCCTCCTCGCCCGGTACCTGCACGGCGAGGAGCGCGACTTCCCCGACCTCGCCGCACTCGACGCCCGACAGCAGCTCCAGTACGTCGTCCTGCGCGGCGGCATCGAGTACGAGCGGATGACGCTCGCCTGGCTCGACGACGTGCTCGCCACCCTGCGACGGCTCGCGGGCGCGGGCGACGAACAGGATTCAGAGTTCAGATGACAGAGTTTGAAAGTTGAAATCTGTTCGCTGAAAGCTGTCATCTGAAATCTGTTCGCTGAACTCTGTTCGCCGTCCCGTTCGCCGACCTGTTCGCAGACCCGCTCACGGGCCCGCTCGCCGGCCCGTTCGCCGGCCACTTCCCTCCACCCGACCCTCAGGGAGCCCCCGATGCTCTTCAACCCGCGCACCTACGACCCCGCGCAGTTCGACGAGCCGACCCGCCGGCTGCTGCGCGCGACCGTCGACTGGTTCGAGACCCGCGGCAAGAAGGCGCTGATCGACACCTACATCGACCGCGCCTGGTACGCCGACTTCCTCGAATTCGCCGCCCGGGAGGGCCTGTTCGCGGAGTTCCTGACCCCGTCGTCGGCCGACCCGGCCAAGCGCTGGGACACCGCGCGGATCGCCGAGCTGAACGAGATCCTCGGCTTCTACGGCCTCGGCTACTGGTACACCTGGCAGGTCACCATCCTGGGCCTCGGCCCGGTCTGGCAGAGCGAGAACGAGGCCGTCCGCGCCCGCGCCGCCCGCCTGCTCGCCGAGGGCCACGTGATGGCCTTCGGCCTGTCCGAGCGCACCCACGGCGCGGACATCTACTCGACCGACATGATCCTCACCCCGGACGGCGAGGGCGGCTTCACCGCGTCCGGTTCCAAGTACTACATCGGCAACGGCAACGTGGCCGGCCTGGTCTCGGTGTTCGGCCGCCGCTCCGACGTCGAGGGCCCCGAGGGCTACGTCTTCTTCGCCGCCGACAGCCGCCACGACGCCTACCACCTGGTCAAGAACGTCGTGAACGCGCAGATGTACGTCAGCGAGTTCCGCCTGGAGGACTACCCGGTGCGCGCCGAGGACGTGCTGCACACCGGGCAGGCCGCCTTCGACGCGGCGCTGAACACCGTCAACGTCGGCAAGTTCAACCTCTGCACCGCCTCGGTCGGCATCTGCGAGCACGCGATGTACGAGGCCGTCACGCACGCCCGCAACCGGGTGCTGTACGGCCGTCCGGTCACCGATTTCCCGCACGTGCGGCGCGAGTTGACCGACGCCTACGCCCGCCTGGTGGCGATGAAGCTGTTCAGCGCGCGGGCCGTGGACTACTTCCGCACCGCCTCCGCCGAGGACCGCCGCTACCTGCTCTTCAACCCGATGACCAAGATGAAGGTCACCACCGAAGGCGAGAAGGTCATCGACCTGATGTGGGACGTCATCGCGGCCAAGGGCTTCGAGGCGGACACCTACTTCGACAAGGCGGCGAAGGACATCCGTGGCCTGCCGAAGCTGGAGGGCACCGTCCACGTCAACCTGGCGCTGATCCTCAAGTTCATGGGCAACTACCTGTTCGCGCCCGCCGATTACGCCCCGGTGCCGACCCGGCTGGACGCCGCCGACGACGCCTTCCTGTTCCAGCAGGGCCCGGCCCGCGGCCTCGGCGCGATCCGCTTCCACGACTGGCGCACCGCCTACGACCGGCACGCGCAGCTGCCGAACGTCGCCCGCTTCCGCGAACAGGCGGACGCCTTCTGCGAGTTGCTGCTGAAGAACGCCCCGAGCAAGGAGCAGCAGGCCGACCTCGACTTCCTGCTGGAGATCGGCCAGCTGTTCGCGCTGATCGTCTACGGCCAGCTGGTGCTGGAGCAGGCGGAGTTGACGGGCGTGGACGCCGATCTGCTGGACCAGATCTTCGACGCCCTGGTCCGCGACTTCTCGGCGCACGCCACCGAGCTGCACGGCAAGGCCTCGACGACCGAGGAGCAGGCCGCGTGGGCGCTGGCGAACGTGCGCCGGCCGGTCGCGGACGCGGAGCGCGCGGCGAAGGTGTGGGCGCGCGTCGAGGCGCTGTCGGGCGCGTACGAGATGCAGCCGTAGCGGCGCAGTCGTCCAGCAGGACCCCGGGGGTGCCGGTCGGCGGACCGGCACCCCCGGCTCTCCCTCGGGTTCGCCCGCCCCTGGGGGCTTCTCGCTCCCGGGGGCTCTGCCGTTCCCGGCACCCCCCGGCGGTTCAGCTGTCGCCGAGGCCCATGTCGCGCGCCCGAGCGACCGCCTCGGCGCGCGTGGCGACGTGGAGCTTCTCGAAGATGTGGGTGACGTGGTTGCGGACGGTCTTCTCCGCGACCACGAGTTCCCGGGCGATCCGCCGGTTGTCGTAGCCGCGCGCGACGAGGTCGAGCACCTCGGCCTCGCGGGCGGTGAGTTCGGGGAAGAGCTGCCCGGCCTCGCGCATCTTGGCCCCGGCCAGCAGTGCGGTGATCCGGCCCGCGACCTCGCCTCCGAACACGGCGCCGCCGGCCGCGACGGTCCGTACGGCGTGCAGCACCTCCTCCCGCCCGGCGCCCTTGACCAGGTAGCCGCGCGCCCCGGCCTGGAGGGCGGCGAGCAGGTTGCCGTCGTCGTCCGACATGGTGAGCATCAGCACCGGCGGGGCCTGCTCCCGTGCGGAGAGCCGGCGGACGGCCTCGAGCCCGGAGCCGTCCGGCAGCGAGAGGTCCATGATCACCACGTTGGGGCGGCTCCGGGCGACGGCCTCCGGCACGTCGGCGACCCGCTCGGCCTCGGCCACCACGGCGACGCCCTCGGCGCTCTCCAGCGCCGCCTTGAGCCCGGCCCGGAACAGGGGGTGATCGTCGACGATCAGTACCCGAACGGGCGGGGCGTCGGCCGCCTGGTCCGGGGGTGTCACCGGCTGCTGTTCATCCACCTGGCCGACACTACCAGCGATGATCTCGTGACTTTCCGTGACATGCTCGGGGGGTCGGGGAGTCGTCCGCACGGCGGTCCGGCACCGGATTCGAGACCGGTGCCTCAGGCGCCCGGGACACCGGGCGGCCGAGACTGGCCGTATGCGCTCGAAACAGTAGCGGCCGGCCGTCTGCGAGGTGGTGCCATGACCACGGGGATCCCTCCCCGGTTCCGTACGCCGGCCCAGCGGCAGTTGACGGCCGCCGCGGTCGTCACCGCGGTGTGCCTCGTCGCGGGGACGCTGTGGGCCTGCTACGTGCTCGGCCACCTCGGCGACCCGAACGTCGTCCACCCGCGGAACCAACTGGCCACCCTGGTCTACGCCCTGCCGACCGCCGCCGCCGGGATGGTGCTGCACGCCCATCGCCCGGGCAGCCCGCTCGGCTGGGTGATGCTGGTGTACGCGCTGACGGCCGTCCTGCCGCTCGCGGCCGCCGCGCCGGTCTGGGTCGAGGTGTCCGATCCGGGCATCGTCGGCGCGGTCGCGGCCTTCGGCACGCTGTGCGGCGTGGTCAACGTGACCCTGTTCTACGTGCTGCCGCTCTGGCTGCCGGGCGGGCGGCTGACGAGTCGGCTCTGGTGGGTGTACGTCGGGGCGGTCGCGCTGTTCGTGATCCCGGAGATGGCCTGGCAGCTCGATCTCCACACGCTCTACGGGCGGCCCAACCCGCTGGCCGGGAACCCGCCGGCGGTCTTCTTCCGACGCATCGCCACCGCCCTGTACGGCCACGACATGGTGATCAGCGAGTTCCTGATCGGGTTCGTCGCCCTGGTGCTGCTCGTCCGGCTGCTGCGGCCCGCCGGGCGGGCGAGCGGCACGGCGGGGGCTGCGAGCGGCCCTGCGGGGGCTGCGAGCGGCCCGGACGGAGCGGCGGCCGGGCCGGTCGGGGACGCGGCCGGGCCGGACCGGGATGCGGCCGACACCCGGCGGCACCGGCTGCGGGTGGGCGCGATGCTCGCCGCGTACCTGCTCTGGGCGGGGATGCAGGACATGTACGAGCGGACCTGGACGTCCCACTTCTGGCTCAGCTACGCGCTGTTCTCCGCGGCCGGGCTGGTGTGGGCGGTCGCGGTCGGGTACCTGGTCGTGCGCGACCGCGGCTGGCGGCTGCACCGCGCGGCGCGCAGCGCGCTGATCGGGCTGCTCCTGGCCACCGGGGTGACCGTGCTCTTCGTGGGCGCCTCCGCCACGGCGTCCGGCTGGCTGCTGCCCGGGCGCGGCGGCGCGGCGCTGCTGTTGATCGCCCTGATGTACCTGTTCGGGGCGGCGCTGCCGCGGGTGGCGCGGCGGACGGTCGCGGTGGTGGACCGGCTGTACTACGGGGAGCGGGCGCAGCCGTACCAGGTGCTGCGGGCGCTGGCGGGGCGGGTGCGTCAGGTGGTCGATCCGGAGCGGCTGCCGGAGGCGCTGTGCGCGACCGTCGCCGAGGAACTGCGCCTGCCCGGGGTGACGTTGACGGTCTCCACCCGGGCCGGGCGGCGGACGCTGGCCACCGCCGGACGGCTGGACGGTCGCAGCCAGGGCTTCGAGCTGGTCCACAACGGGCTGCCGATCGGTGAGTTGACGGTCGGGCTGCGGGCGGGCGAGGACCGGCTGGACGCCAGCGACATGGACATCCTGCGTTCGCTGGCCGACCAGGCGTCGCCGGCCGTCGCCTCGCTGCGGCTCCAGGAGGACCTGCAGGCGAGCCGGGAGCAGATCGTCGCGGCGCGGGAGGAGGAGCGGCGGTGGCTGCGGCGGGACATCCATGACGGGCTCGGGCCCGCGCTGGCCGGGTTGCGGCTGCGGATGGACAACGCGGCCTCGGCCGCGTCGTCCGCCGCCGCGGGCTCGGGCGCGGCTCCGGGTACAGCTCCGGGCGCGGCTCCAGGTGCGGTGGGGGGCTGCGCGGACGGCGGGCTGGCGCGGACGCTGAGCGGGATCTCGGACGACCTGGGGATGGCGATCCGGGAGGTCCGCCGGATCACCGACCGGCTCGGGCCGGCGCCGCTCGGCGAGTTCGGACTGGCGCGTGCCGTCCAGCAGTTGGCGGGCACCTTCAGCGGGGCCGGGCTGACCGTGACGGCGGAGCTCTCGCCGGACCCGCTGCCGGAGCTGCCGGCGGCCGTGGAGGTGGCGGCGTACCGGATCACGGCGGAGGCGCTGAACAACGTGCTGCGCCATGCCCGGGCCCGGACGGCGAAGGTGACGCTGCGGGTGACGGAGGACACGATGGTGCTCACCGTGCTCGACGACGGCATCGGGTACCGGGAGGACACCGGCAACGGTGGCAGCAGCGGCAACGGCGGTGGCGGGGTCGAGGGCGACGGCGCCGCGGCGGACGGGCGCGGGGTGGGGCTGCGGTCGATGGCGGACCGGGCGGCGGAGATCGGCGGGCGGTGCACCGTCGGGCCGCTGCCGGAGGGCGGCGGGACGCAGGTGCTGGCGATGCTGCCGCGCGCGGCAGGCGGCGGTGGCGGCGGGGAGGCGACGGAGAGGCGGCAGGGCACAGGTGACGGATGACGGATAACAGCGAACAGATAACAGATGTTGAAATCTGTTATCTGTTCGCTGTTATCCGTTCGCTGTTGTCCGTCCGGGTTCGGACCGGGTCGTTCAGCCCGAGTTCCCGGGATGCGGCGGGCAGTTGTCCGGCGTGCACCCGATGCCGCCGGCCGGCCCCGCGACCCTCGCCGGTGACTCGCCGGCGGAGAACTCCGAGGAGGCGCCGGACGAGGAGGAGGACGAGGACGAGACGGAGCAGGCGTTGCGCAGTGCGGCGGCTGCCGCGATCACGCCTGTGGCCACACCGGCCAGGTAGCTCAGCTTGGAGGAGATGGTCGTTTTCATGAGGTGGTTCTCCTGATTTCTCACCAGCGGCCGATTCCGGTCGGTCGCTTCGCTCATCACTGTGCTCAGCGGCCCGCCCCAGGCGCATGAGCCGGCCGTCCCGTTCCGGTCCCAGCCGTGCTCGGGCCCCCGGGTCCGGCGCGGTTCATGGGCGGCTGCGGCGAGCGGCGCGGCGCCGCGCCCGGGCGGCCCGGCTGCCGGCGCGGCGCCGGGGCACCGCGAGGGTGAGGCAGAGCAGTTCCGCGCCGAGCGGCCCGGCCTCCAGGTGCAGCGGGCTGCCCCGGCGGGCCAGCAGCAGGTCGCCGTCCGAGGCCAAGTGGACCGGTGCGTCGGAGAGTTGGCCGACGACGGCGGCCCCGCGCAGCACGTGCAGGACGGTCTCGGTGTCGGGCCGGCCGGGGATGACGTGGTGGGCGCCCGGGCTCAGCCGCAGGTGGTCGAAGGTCTCGCAGGCGCTGGCGAGCATGGTGCGCCGGGCGAGCGCACGCACGCGTACGCGTTCGCCGTTCGGGCCGAGCACGATCATCGCGGCGCCGCTGTCGGTGGTGACGATCACCGGGGTTCGCCTCCTTCGGGACGGCCGGTCCGGTCCGCGGCGGCGGGCGGGACGGCGAGGACGGCGTGGAAGTACTCGAGTCCGGCCGTCCCGGCGGTGAGGACGGTGCGGCTGCCGAGCGGCAGGACGACGGCGGTCCCCTCGACGAGGGGGATGCCAGCGTCGACCGCCTCGGCGTCCGCCACGTCCTCGGGCGGGGCCGCGAGTCCGGAGCCGGCGGTGACGTAGAGGGCGTGCTCGACGCCGTCCGCGGCCACCTCGGTGCTGCGGCCCGGGTCGAGCCGCAGCAGTCCGACGCCGCGCAGCGGGCCCGCGAGCAGGCGTCCGGGGTCGACGGCGCCGCGTCGGCGCAGGTCGGTGATGACGGTGCCAGGCATCTCGGGGGCTCCTTCCGGGTCGGGCGGGCTGGGCGGCCCGCCTTCGGGTACCACCGTCCGTCGCCCGCCGTCCCGGCCGCACGGGGGTGCCGTCCCGATCCCGTCCCGCCACCATCCCGCCCGGATCCCGTACGTATCCCGGCCCGGTCCCGTTCACTTCCCGCCCCGGCCCGGACGGGATCCCGCCCCGGCCCGCCCGGATCCCGCCCCGGCCCCGGGCGCGCCGGGGCGCCGTACCGACGTACGGTGGAACCCGGAGGCCGTGTCATGCGCGTCACCGGAGTGCGCTTCACCGATCGCACCGACGCCGGCCGGCGGTTGGCCGCCCGGCTCGCCGGTCTCGCGGGCCTGGGCGGCCCCGGCACGGTGGTGGTGGCGCTGCCCCGCGGCGGGGTGCCGGTGGCGGCGGAGGTCGCGGCGGCGCTCGGCGCGCCGCTCGACCTCTGCGTGATCCGCAAGCTCGGCGTGCCGTACCAGCCCGAGTTGGGCATGGGGGCGATCGGCGAGGGCGGCGTCCGGGTGCTGAACGAGTCGGTGATGCGGGTCGCCGGGGTCACGGACGGGCAGCTGGCCGAGGTGGAGCGGCGCGAGCGGGCCGAGCTGGCGCGCCGGGCCCGCCGCTACCGGGGGGATCGGCCGCCCGTCGAACTGCGCGGCCGCACGGTGGTCGTGGTGGACGACGGCATCGCCACCGGGTCGACCGCCCGGGCCGCCTGCCTGATCGTACGGGCGCGGGGCGCGGCCCGGGTGGTGCTGGCGGTGCCGGTGGCGCCCGGGGACTGGACGGACCGGTTGACGGGCGTGGCGGACGAGTTGGTGTGCGTGGGCACGCCCTCGCCGTTCTTCGCGATCGGCGAGTTCTACGACGACTTCACGCAGACCGAGGACGAGGAGGTGCTGCGGCTGCTGGCCGCGGCCCGGCACGAGCACCCGCCGCCCGCCGTCGCGGACCCGCCCGACAGCGGCCCCGTGGAGCGCGAGCTGCTGCTCCCCGTCGCGGGCGTCCGGCTCGCGGGGCTGCTGACCGTCCCGGACGGCGCGCGCGGCGTGGTGGTGTTCGCGCACGGCAGCGGGAGCAGCCGGCACAGCCCGCGCAACCGGTACGTCGCCCGGTACCTGAACCGGGCGGGCCTGGCCACGCTGCTGTTCGACCTGCTGACCGAGGCCGAGGAGGCGGACCGCCGCAACGTGTTCGACGTCGGCCTACTGGGTGGACGGCTGACGGACGTCGCCCGCCGACTGGGCGGCGCGACCCCTGACGGCACCGGCGGCGCGGACCACGGCCTCACCCTCCTCGACGGCAGCGGCGGCGCGGACCACTCCCTCACCGCCCACGACGGCGTGGACCGCCGGGGAGCCGGCGACGACGGCCCGCCGGAGACCAGGGGTCTGCCGCTGGGCCTGTTCGGCGCCAGTACCGGCGCGGCCGCCGCGCTGCACACCGCCGCCGCGCTCGGCCCGGCGGTGCGCGCGGTGGTCTCCCGGGGCGGGCGGCCCGACCTCGCCGGGCCGGACGTGCTGGCCCGGGTGGCGGCCCCGACGCTGCTCGTGGTCGGCTCGCTGGACGGCACCGTGCTGGACCTCAACCGGCGGGCCCGGGCGGGGCTGCGGTGCGACAGCGAGCTGGCGGTGGTGCCGGGTGCGAGCCACCTGTTCGAGGAGCCGGGGACCCTGGACCGGGCCGCTGAGCTGGCCGGGGACTGGTTCCTGCGCCATCTGCCCGCCGGCAGAGCCGGGCAAACCCCGGTTGCGCACAGCTCGTGAATCAACCCGTTTCGACCGCGCACTTTGCACAGTCGGGCCCCGGAATTCCTGATCAGCTTGTACACATTGAGCAGTGAATTTCCGACCTGTTGCCCAACCTTCCGGACAGGAGCAAGCTCTGCGCCAACCGCCCCGCCCACCCGCCGCGGCGCGGCCTCGATCCAAGCGGACGCCTCAGAGCCGAGGCCCGAAATGGAGGAACGACCGATGACCACGCAGTCCCACGCCCTTGAGCTGACCCCCGAGGAGCGCGAGGCCGGTCTCGACACCGACCAGCTGCGCCGCCTCGTCGGCCTCGTCGAGCACGACCCGGCCAGCGACCCGTTCCCCGTCACCGCGCAGGACGCGGTGGTCTTCGTGGTCGGCAACGCCACCCAGACGGCCCAGTTCTACCAGGTCGTGTTCGGCATGGAGCTGGTCGCCTACTCCGGCCCGGAGACCGGCCGCCGCGACCGCAAGTCGTTCGTGCTCCGCTCCGGCTCCTGCCGCTTCGTGATCGAGGGCGGCGTCCGCCCGGACAGCCCGCTGCTGGAGCACCACCGCCGCCACGGCGACGGCGTCGTCGACCTCGCCCTGGAGGTCCCGGACGTCGACAAGTGCATCGAGCACGCCCGCGCCATGGGCGCCACCGTGCTGGAGGAGCCGAACGACGAGTCGGACGAGAACGGCACCGTGCGCCGCGCGGCCATCGCCACCTACGGCGAGACCCGTCACACCCTGATCGACCGCTCCCGCTACCACGGCCCGTACCTGCCGGGCTACGTGGCCGCGCAGAGCAAGGTGCAGCACCCGGAGGGCTCGCCCAAGCGCCTGTTCCAGGCCCTCGACCACGCCGTGGGCAACGTCGAGCTCGGCCGGATGGACGAGTGGGTCGCGTTCTACAACAAGGTCATGGGCTTCGTGAACATGGCCGAGTTCGTCGGCGACGACATCGCCACCGAGTACTCCGCGCTCATGTCGAAGGTCGTCGCGAGCGGCAACCACCGGGTGAAGTTCCCGCTCAACGAGCCGGCGATCGCGAAGAAGAAGTCGCAGATCGACGAGTACCTGGAGTTCTACACCGGCCCGGGCTGCCAGCACATGGCGCTCGCCACCAACGACATCCTCACCACCGTGGACGTCCTGCGCGCGCGCGGCGTGGAGTTCCTCAACACCCCCGACGCTTACTACGACGACCCGGAGCTGCGCGAGCGCATCGGCAAGGTGCGGGTGCCGATCGAGGAGCTGAAGAAGCGCGGCATCCTGGTCGACCGCGACGAGGACGGCTACCTGCTGCAGATCTTCACCAAGCCGATCGGCGACCGTCCGACCGTGTTCTACGAGTTCATCGAGCGGCACGGTTCGCTGGGCTTCGGCAAGGGCAACTTCAAGGCGCTCTTCGAGTCCATCGAGCGCGAGCAGGAGCGCCGCGGCAACCTGTAGCCGCACCCCGCAGCCGCACGGCTGCAGTCACACGGCTGTGGGCACGCGGCTGTGGGCACACGGCTTCAGGCACGCGGCCGGTCGCCGCGGCGGGGCCTCTGGCCGCGGCGGCCGCCGCCGGGGCAAGCTGTCACCGCCGCGGCGATCCCGTGGGCACGGTCGAGAAGGAGCAGGGAGCAGGGAGATGGCGTACTACCGGCAGCTGGGCAGCATCCCGCCCAAGCGGCACACCCAGCACCGCACACCCGAAGGCGGGCTGTACTACGAGGAGTTGATGGGCGAGGAGGGGTTCTCCTCCGACTCGTCGCTGCTCTACCACCGGGGCATCCCGTCCGCCGTGGTGAACGCGGTGCCGTGGGAGCTGCCGGACCAGTCCACGGTGCCCAACCACCCGCTGCTCCCCCGCCACCTCAAGCTGCACGAGCTGTTCGCGGGCCAGGAGTGGAAGTCCGCCGACGTCGTGGGCAGCCGCCGCCTCGTCCTCGGCAACGCCGACGTGCGAATCTCGTACGTCGCCGCCGGGGCGCCGAGCGAGCTCTACCGCAACGGGCTCGGCGACGAGTGCGTGTACGTGGAGTCCGGCTCCGGCACGGTCGAGACGGTGTTCGGCTCGATCGAGGTCGGCCAGGGCGACTACGTGATCATCCCGCGCGCCACCACCCACCGCTGGGTGCCGTCCGGGGACGAGCCGCTGCGCGCGTACTGCATCGAGGCGAACAGCCACATCACCCCGGTCAAGCGCTACCTGTCCAAGTACGGGCAGCTGCTGGAGCACGCGCCGTACTGCGAGCGGGACTTCCGCGGCCCGGTCGGCCCGCTCGTGGTCGACGCCCCCGGGGACGTCGACGTGCTGGTCAAGCACCGCGGCCCGCACGGGGTGGCGGGCACCCGCTACACCGTGCCGCACCACCCGTTCGACGTGGTCGGCTGGGACGGCTGCCTGTACCCGTACGCCTTCAACATCAGCGACTTCGAACCGATCACCGGCCGGATCCACCAGCCGCCGCCGGCCCACCAGGTGTTCGAGGGCAACAACTTCGTGATCTGCAACTTCGTTCCGCGCAAGGTGGATTACCACCCGCTGTCGATCCCGGTGCCGTACTACCACGCCAACGTGGACAGCGACGAGGTCATGTTCTACTGCGGCGGCGACTACGCGGCGCGCAAGGGCTCGGGCATCGCCCAGGGCTCGATCTCGCTGCACCCGGGCGGGCACACCCACGGGCCGCAGCCGGGCGCGTACGAGCGCAGCATCGGCGCGGAGTTCTTCGACGAGCTCGCCGTCATGGTGGACACCTTCCGCCCGCTGGAGCTCGGCGAGGGCGGGCGGGCCAGCGAGGACGCCAACTACGCCTGGACGTGGGCGGGTCGGGGGCCGGGGCGATGAGTTCCGTTCCCGTGATCCCGGAGCTGTTCCGCGGGCTGTTCGACGACGCGGCGGTGTTCCCGCCGGGGAACCTGCCGGTCGCCGAGGCCGTGCCCGCGCACCGGGCGCACCGCGACGCCTGGTACGCCGAGGCGGTGGGCCCGTTCCTGTGCGGGGCGGGCAGGTTGGGCGAGTTGGCGGAGGCGGTGGCCGCGGATGCGGGCGCGGCCGGCGGTCGGCCGCTGCGGGTCGGGCTCGTACTGCCGGGGGGCAGTGCGGAGTTGGCCCCGGCGCTGGCCGCGGCCGCGCCGTTCGAGGTGGCGGGCGTCGAGCTCGCCACCCGGGACGCCGCCGAGGCCGTCGCCGAACTGGACCGGCTGCTGCCCCCGCACGTCCCCGCCGCCGTCGAGCTGCCGCGCGAACTCCTGCGCGGGGACGGCCTGGACGCGGTGCTGGACGCCCTGGTCGACAGCCCGTACCGGGCGAAGTTCCGCACCGGCGGCCTGGCCGCCGAGGCCTTCCCCGACGAGGAGGAGCTGGCGGCCTTCCTCACCGGCTGCGCACGGCGCGGCCTGCCGTACAAGTGCACCGCCGGGCTGCACAACGCCGTGCGGCACACCGACCCGAGGACCGGCTTCGAGCACCACGGCTTCCTGAACGTGCTGCTCGCCGCGCAGGAAACCGACCCGGCGGCGGCCGCCGCCGTGCTGGCCGAGCGCGACGGCGAGGCGCTCGCCAAGGCGGTGCGTTCACTGACGGATCGTCAGGTTACGGTGATCCGCAACTCGTTCACCGCGTTCGGCACCTGCAGCATCGCCGAGCCGCTGGCCGACCTGGCCTCGCTCGGCCTGCTGTCGGCCGGCCCACTGCCCCAGGAGGACCGTTGAGCACCACCCCCAGCAGCCCGCGCAGCTGGCTCCCCAGCGCCCAGGACTCGCCGTTCGGCGTGCACAACCTGCCGTACGGCGTCTTCACGGCCGCCGACCAGCCCGGGCGGCGCCGGGTCGGCGTGCGCGTCGGGGACTTCGTGCTGGACGCCGGAGCCGCCGCCCGCGCGGCCGGCGCGCCGTCCGTCCTGCTCGACGCCGACTCGCTCAACCCGCTGATGGCGGCGGGGCGTTCGGTCTGGACGCAGGTGCGCGCGGACCTCACCACCTGGCTGACGGACGAGTCGTTCCGCGAGGCACTGGCACCGGCCCTGCTGCCGGTGGGCGAGGTCGAGCTGCACCTGCCGTTCGAGGTCGCCGACTACGTCGACTTCTACGCCTCCGAGCACCACGCCACCAACCTCGGCACGATCTTCCGCCCCGGCTCCGAGCCGCTCACCCCCAACTGGAAGCACCTGCCGATCGGTTACCACGGCCGGGCCGGCACGGTCGTCGTCTCCGGCACGCCCGTCGTGCGGCCGCAGGGGCAGCGCAAGGCGCCCGCCGACGCCGCGCCGACCTTCGGGCCGAGCCGGCGGCTGGACATCGAGGCGGAGGTCGGCTTCGTCGTCGGCACGCCCTCGCAGCTGGGACGGCCGGTGGCGCTGGACGACTTCGAGCAGCACGTGTTCGGCGTCTGCCTGCTCAACGACTGGTCCGCGCGCGACATCCAGGCCTGGGAGTACGTGCCGCTCGGGCCGTTCCTCGGCAAGTCCTTCGCGACCTCGGTCTCGCCGTGGATCGTGCCGCTGGACGCGCTGCGGCACGCCCGGGTCGCGCCGCCGCGGCGCGACGTCGAGCCGCTCGCCTACCTGGACGACCGCGGCGGCGAGCCGTGGGGCCTGGACCTGGCGATGGAGGTCCGGCTGAACGGGCACCTGGTGTCCCGCCCGCCGTTCGCCACCATGTACTGGACGGCGCAGCAGCAGCTCGCCCACATGACCGTCAACGGCGCCTCGCTGCGCACCGGCGACCTGTTCGCCTCGGGCACCGTCAGCGGGCCGGAGCCGGACACCCGCGGCGCGCTGATCGAGCTGACCTGGAACGGCGAGGAGCCGGTGAAGCTCCCGGACGGCACCACCCGCACCTTCCTGGAGGACGGCGACGAGGTCGTCATCACCGCCACCGCACCGGGGCCGGACGGGACGGTCGTCGGCTTCGGCGAGGTCGCGGGGCGCGTGGGCTGACACCCCGGGGGCCCGGCCGGCGGCGGACGGCGGAGGCCGCGGAACGAGTGACGAACGACGGCTGACAGATGACAGCTGACAGATTTCAGATGATGAAATCTGTCAGCTGTCATCTGTTTTCTGTGATCCGTTTCCTGTCAGCTGTGACCGGTCGGCTGTTCGCCTGTGACCGGACAGCTGTTCGCCGGAGCCCGCCCTCCGCGCTACAGCGCCGACCCTCCGGTGGCGTCGACCACCCGCCCGGTGACCCAGCGCGCGTCGTCGGAGGCGAGGAAGGCGACGACGCCCGAGATGTCCTCCGGCTGCCCGACGCGGCCGAGCGCGGAGAGCGAGGCCGCGTGGGCGGCGGCGGCGGGGTTGCCGCGCAGCCAGCTCGCGTTGACGTCGGTGTCGATGATGCCGGGCGCCACCGAGTTGACGGTGATGCCGCGCGGCCCGAGTTCCTTGGCCAGGTTGAGGGTGAAGGTGTCGAGCGCGCCCTTCGTCGAGCCGTAGGCCATGATCTCCGGCATCGCCACCCGGGCGAGGCCGCTGGAGATGTTGATGATCCGGCCGCCGTCGCGCAGCCGCTCCAGCCCGTGCTTGACGATGAAGAACGGCGCGCGGACGTTGACCGCGAAGACCTCGTCGAAGCCCTCCTCGGTCAGGTTCGCGAGGTCGGCGCTGCGCCCGATCCCGGCGTTGTTCACGATGATGTCGACGCCGCCGGTGGGCGCGTGCTCGACGATCCGCTCGTCGAAGGCCTCCCACAGTGCGACGGCGTCGCCGTGCCACCCGAGTGCGGCCGGCAGCGCGAACGCCCGGCCGCCGGCCGCGCGGATGCCGTCGACCACCTCGGCGGCCGCGTCCTTCTCCCGCGCGTAGCCCACGGCGACGACGGCGCCGTCCCGGCCGAGCCGCTCGGCGATGGCCCGCCCGATCCCCCGGCTGCCGCCGGTGACCAGCGCCGTCCTGCCCTCCAGTGCACGCCCTGCCATGGCTGACCCTCCCTGTTCGCGTCGCCACCCATTTATTGAGTGATCGCTCAAGAAATAACCTAGCACACACTTCTTGAGCGACTGCTCTAAAATTTCGGCATGGCCGAGAAGACACCCCCGCTGCCGCCGCCGTCGCCGACACCCACGACGACGATGACCCCGCCCGCACCGGGCACCCGGCCGGCCCGGCGCGGCCGTCCGCCGGCCTTCGACCGCGCCGAGGCGCTGACCGCCGCCACCCGCCTGTTCTGGGAGCGGGGCTACGAGGCGACGTCCGTCGCCGACCTCACCGCCGCCATGGGCATCCGGCCCGGCAGCCTGTACGCCGCGTTCGGCGACAAGCGCGCGCTCTTCGAGGAGGTCGTCCGGGAGTACGGACGCTCCCCCGCCGGCGCGTTCCTCGGCGCGGCACTCGCCGAGGAGCCCACGGCCCGCGCGACCTTCGCCCGCATGCTGCGCGACGCCGCCGCCGTCTACGCCGACCCCGGCCACCCGGCCGGCTGCCTGGTGATCAGCGCCGCCACCAACGTCTCCGCCCAGGACGCCGAGGTCCAGACCCACCTGCGCGACCTGCGCAACGCCAACCTGCAGGTCTTCGAGGCCCGGCTGCACGCCGCGCAGCGGGACGGCGAACTGCCGCCGGAGGCCGACCCGCCCGCGCTCGCCCGCTACTTCGCCGCGGTGATCCAGGGCATGTCGCAGCAGGCCCGGGACGGAGCCACCGCCGCCGAACTGGCCCGCACCGCCGAACTCGCCCTGCGCGCCTGGCCCGGGTAGCCGCCCGGGGCCGACACCTCCCGCACCTCCCACCCCTCCCGCGCCTCACCGGCCCCGGTACGGTGGACGGCGGAAGTCGACATCGCCGAGGGGACGGGAGCGGGCCCGATGAGCGCAGAGGTGACGGCAGGGGTCGCGGCGCAGGTCGCGGCGGGCGGCGCCGAGGAGGCCGCGGCGGAGGTCCGGACCTTCCTCGACGGCGGGCTCGGACGGATCGTGCTGAACCGTCCGCGTGCCCTCAACTCCCTGACCCACGACATGATCACGGCCCTGCGCGCGACGCTGGACGCCTGGGCCGCGGACGACCGGGTGCGCGCCGTCGCCCTCACCGGCGCGGGCGAGCGCGGCCTGTGCGCGGGCGCCGACATCCGCGCGATGCACGACGACGCCAAGGCCGGCGGGGCCGGCACCCGCGCCTTCTTCCGCGACGAGTACCGGCTGAACGCGCTGATCGCCCGCTACCCGAAGCCGTACCTCGCGGTGATGGACGGCATCACCATGGGCGGCGGCGTCGGCCTGTCCGCCCACGGCGCGGTGCGGATCGTGACCGAACGCTCCGTCGTCGCGATGCCCGAGACCCGGATCGGGCTCACCCCGGACGTCGGCGGCAGCTTCCTCCTCGCCCGCGCCCCGGGCGAGTTGGGCACCCACCTGGCGCTGACCTCCTCCTCGATGGGCCCCGGCGACGCGCTGCTGTGCGGGTTCGCCGACCACTTCGTCCCGTCCGCGCGCGTCCCCGACCTGCTGGCCGAACTGCCCGCCGCGCTCGCACGCGGCACCGAACCGGCCTCGACGGTCGGCGGCCTCGTCGCCGCGCACGCCGAACCCGCACCGCCCGCCGCCCTCGACGCCCGGCGCGACTGGATCGACGCCTGCTACGCGGCCGACACCGTCGAGGAGATCGTCGAGCGGCTGCTGAACTCCGGTGTGGCGGAGGCGAAGGAGGCCGCCGAACTGGTCCTCGGGAACTCCCCCACCGCCGTCAAGGTCGCCCTCGCCGCGCTGCGCCGGGCCCGTACGCTCCCGTCGCTGGAGGCGGTGCTCGACCAGGAGTACCGGATCTCCTGCGCGGCGCTGGAGAGCCACGACCTGGTCGAGGGCATCCGCGCGCAGGTGATCGACAAGGACCGCGACCCGCGCTGGTCGCCCGCCTCGGCGGCGGAGGTGACGGCGGCGGACGTCGCGCGCTTCCTCGCCCCGCGCACGGACGACGAGTTGGGCCTGGCCTGATCCCGCCGGCCCGCCCGGGTCCGCCCGCGTCCGCCCTGGTCCGCCCGGCTGCCTGCTCCCCGCGGCCGGCCCCGGGCGACTCGTGACCGGCGTCTCGCATGCCAAGACTGGCGCCAGGCGGCTCGCGTCGTGGATCGTTGGGGGGTCAGAGCGCGCCCCCGGGGCGCCGAGCAGCGGAAATGGGAGTCAACGGCGATGACCGAGACCGACACGTACGAGACGATCCTGGTCGAGCGCAGGGGCCGGGTGGGGCTGATCACCCTCAACCGGCCCAAGGCGCTGAACGCGCTGAACACCCAGCTGATGAACGAGGTGGTCACCGCCGCCACCGCCTTCGACCGGGACCCGGAGATCGGCTGTCTGGTGGTCACCGGCTCGGAGAAGGCCTTCGCGGCCGGCGCCGACATCAAGGAGATGCAGGGCAACCGGTTCCCGGACGTCTACCTGGACGACTGGCTGGGCCCGTGGGACCGCTTCGGCGCGCTGCGCAAGCCGGTGGTCGCGGCCGTGGCCGGCTTCGCCCTCGGCGGTGGCTGCGAGCTGGCGATGATGTGCGACGTGCTGCTCGCGGCCGACACGGCGAAGTTCGGGCAGCCGGAGATCAAGCTCGGCGTGATCCCGGGCATCGGCGGCTCGCAGCGGCTGACCCGGGCGATCGGCAAGGCCAAGTCGATGGAA
>NZ_JZKH01000080.1 GCF_000961885.1 Streptomyces rubellomurinus | reverse complement strand
GCGATCGAGGCCGGGGATGTCAACATATCTGGCGTTGACTTTTGGCACGCTGTTGAGTTCTCAAGGAACGGACGCTTCCTTCGAGCCGCCTTCCAGCGGACCCTCCGGGCTTCGTTCTTTCGTGTTTCCAGCTTATCAGATGTTTTCCGCTCCGTTTTCCGGAGTTTCATTCATCCGATTTGGCTTTCGCCTTTCGGCGCTCCCGAACTCTATCAGAGTTTCTCGGTCCGTTTTCCCGGTCGTTCTCGAATTTCGATTCGAGTACTTCCTTGGGGCTCGTCCCGTGGGGCAACCCGGAGAACATTACGCACCGGGCCGCCCCACGTCAAACCGAGGTCGGCAGGGGCCGAACGAGGATCAGACCTCGACGACGACCGGCAGGATCATCGGCCGGCGGCGGTAGTTGTCCGCCACCCACTTGCCGATGGTCCGGCGGACCAGCTGCTGCACCTGGCGGGGCTCGAGCACCCCGTCGCTCGCCGAGCGGTCCAGGGCCTCCTGAAGCTTGGAGACGACCGGCACGAAGGCGTTGTCGTCGATACCGGAGCCGCGGGCCTGGATGGTCGGGCGGCCGACGATCTTGCCGTTGGTCGAGTCGACCGCGACGAAGACCGAGATGAAGCCCTCCTCGCCGAGGATCTTGCGGTCCTTGAGCGAGGCCTCGGTGATGTCGCCGACCGAGGAGCCGTCCACGTAGACGTACCCGGCCTGCACCTTGCCGACGATCCGGGCGACGCCCTTCTCCAGGTCGACGCAGACGCCGTCCTCGGCGATGACGACCCGGTTGCGCGGCACGCCGGTGGCGATGCCGAGCTCGGCGGCGGCCCGCAGGTGCCGCCACTCGCCGTGGACCGGCATCAGGTTGCGCGGCTTGCAGATGTTGAAGAAGTACAGCAGCTCGCCGGCCGAGGCGTGGCCCGAGACGTGCACCTTGGCGTTGCCCTTGTGCACGACCTTGGCGCCCCAGCGGGTCAGGCCGTTGATCACCCGGTAGACGGCGTTCTCGTTGCCCGGGATCAGGGAGGAGGCGAGCACCACGGTGTCGCCCTCGACGATGCGGATCTGGTGGTCGCGGTTGGCCATCCGGGACAACGCCGCCATCGGCTCGCCCTGCGAGCCGGTGCAGATCAGCACGACCTCCTTGTCCGGGAGGTCGTCCAGCTGCTTGACGTCCACGACCATGTTGCCAGGGACCTTCAGGTAGCCGAGGTCGCGGGCGATGCCCATGTTGCGGACCATCGAGCGGCCGACGAAGGCGACCTTGCGCTTGTACTCGTGCGCGGCGTCCAGGACCTGCTGGATGCGGTGCACGTGGCTGGCGAAGGAGGCGACGATGATGCGCTTGTCCGCGTTCGCGAAAACGTTTCGCAGCGCCGCCGAGATGTCGCGCTCGTGCGGGATGAAGCCGGGGACCTCGGCGTTGGTGGAGTCCACCAGCAGCAGGTCCATGCCCTCCTCGGCCAGCTTGGCGAAGGTCGGCAGGTCGGTGAGGCGGCCGTCCAGCGGCAGCTGGTCCATCTTGAAGTCACCGGTGGCCACAACCATGCCGGCGGGGGTGCGGACGGCCACGGCGAGGGCGTCCGGGATGGAGTGGTTGACGGCGATGAACTCGCAGTCGAACGGGCCGATGCGCTCGCGCTGGCCCTCCTTGACCTCCAGCACGTACGGCCGGATGCGGTGCTCGGCGAGCTTGGCCTCGATCAGCGCGAGGGTCAGCTTCGAGCCGATCAGCGGGATGTCCGGGTTCTCCCGGAGGAGGAACGGGACGGCGCCGATGTGGTCCTCGTGCCCGTGGGTGAGGACGATGCCGTCGACCTTGTCGAGGCGGTCCCGGATGTAGCTGAAGTCCGGGAGGATCAGGTCCACGCCGGGCTGCTCGTCCTCGGGGAAGAGGACGCCGCAGTCGACGATCAGCATGCGGTCCCCGTATTCGAGGACCGTCATGTTGCGGCCGATCTCGCCGAGGCCGCCGAGCGGGGTGATGCGGAGGACGCCCTCCTTCAGGGCGGGCGGTGCTCCGAGTTCGGGGTGCGGGTGGCTCAAAAGACTCTCCTCACGACGCACGCCATATGCCCGGGGTCCTCCCCCGGAGACATATGGCGTGCGTACTCAGTGTCGTTCTTCCTACTGGGTCTGTGCTCTCGCGCCTTCGGTCCGGTCCAGCGGCGGGCCCGTGAGGGTCCGGCGAGCCGGGGCGCGCACGTCCGTGTCTGCTACAGGTGTACCCCGCCTGCGGCGAGATCCTTCTTCAATCGCGCGATCTCCTCGGGCGTCGCACCGACCAGCGGCAGCCGCAGCGGGCCGGCGGGCAGGCCCTGGAGCTCCAGCGCTGCCTTGGTGAGGATCACGCCCTGCGTGCGGAACATACCGCTGAAGACCGGGAGCAGGCCCTGGTGGATCGTCGTGGCCTTGACCACATCGCCCGCCAGGTAGGCCTCGATCATCGTCTTCAGCTCGCCGGCGACGACGTGCCCGACGACGCTGACGACACCGGCGGCTCCGACCGACAGCAGCGGCAGGTTGAGGATGTCGTCGCCGGAGTACCAGGCGAGGTCCGAGCGGGCGATCGCCCAGGCGGCGGCGCCGAGGTCGCCCTTGGCGT
Source organism: Streptomyces rubellomurinus (assembly GCF_000961885.1). Taxonomy (GTDB): domain Bacteria; phylum Actinomycetota; class Actinomycetes; order Streptomycetales; family Streptomycetaceae; genus Kitasatospora; species Kitasatospora rubellomurina. The sequence continues at coordinate 36,575 of NZ_JZKH01000080.1, read as the reverse complement.
CCTTGTTGGCGACGATCCGCGGGTGCTCGCCGAGCCGGACCAGCGTCTCGTGGCTCAGCGCGACGCCGCTGCGGCCCGGGATGTCGTACGCCATGACCGGCAGGCCGGTGGCGTCGGCGACCTGCGTGAAGTGCCGGTACAGGCCCTCCTGCGGGGGCTTGTTGTAGTACGGGGTGACGACCAGCAGGCCGTGCGCGCCGGCGGCCTCGGCCTGGCGGGCCAGCTCGACGCTGTGGTGCGTGTCGTTGGTGCCGACGCCGGCCACCACGTGAGCGCGATCCCCGACCGCCTCCACCACGGCGCGGACGAGCTGGGCCTTCTCGGCGTCGCTGGTGGTCGGGGACTCACCGGTGGTGCCGTTGACGACGAGGCCGTCGTTGCCGGAGTCGACGAGGTGCGTGGCGAGGCGCTGGGCGCCGTCGAGGTCGAGCCCGCCGTCGGCGGTGAACGGGGTGACCATGGCGGTCAGGACCCGGCCGAACGGGGTCTGGGGGGTGGAGGTCGGAGCCATGCGTCCAAAACTACTCGTAGGCGGTGGGGCGGTCCCCATGCCGGTCCAGGGTTCGGACAGGTGAAACGGGTCGGACGGGCGCGGACATGGGATTCCGGTGCTGCCCGCTCGGGGGTTCGGTCAGCACCGGAATCCGTGTTCACGAATGTAGGGAGCGGTCAGAAAAGCCGCAATCCAGACATGCCAGACACTCTGCCGGATGCCCGTCGTCCCAGGTCAGGGGGCGACCCGACCGTGCTTCTCGAAGGCCGCATGGGTGAGCGGCATGAGCCGGGCCCACTGCTCCTCCATCTGCTCGGCGACCATCTCGATCTCGCGCTGCGGGAAGGACGGCACCGCCGAGTTCTCCCGCTTGGTGCGCAGCGAGAGGAAGTGCATCAGCGAGCGGGCGTTGCAGGTCGCGTACATCGAGGAGAACAGGCCGACCGGCAGCACCGCGCGGGCCACCTCGCGGGCCACGCCGGCCGCCAGCATCTCCTGGTAGCGGGCGTAGGACTCGCGGTACGCGGCCTCCATCGCCCCGGTGGTGGTCCTGTGCTGCTCGGGGGTGCCCTCGGCGAACTCGTACTTGCCCGGGCGGCCGTGCTGGACGAGCTTGCGGTCCTCGGCGGGGACGTAGAAGACCGGCTGCAGCTCGCGGTAGCGGCCGGACTCCTCGTTGTACGACCAGCCGCTGCGGTGCCGGTGGAACTCGCGGAACACGAAGATCGGCGCGCTGATGAAGAAGGTCATCGAGTTGTGCTCGAACGGGGTGCCGTGCCGGTCGCGCATCAGGAAGTTGATCAGGCCCTTGGACTTCTCCGGGTCCTGCTGGACCGCCTCCAGGGACTGCTCCCCCGCGGTCGAGACGCGGGCCGCCCAGATGACGTCCGAGTCGGCGGCGGCGCTGCGGACCAGCTCCACCGTCACGTCTCCCCGGAAGCTGGGGGCCGTCGGTTCGTCGCTCACGCGTTACTCCTTGCGGGTTCGGTGCGGTGCAGCTTGATGGCGTGCTGCATGGTCGTGCGGGCGCGCGGGGTGTCGCCGGCGTCGGCGTAGGCGACGGCGAGGCGGAACCAGACCCGCCAGTCGCCGGGCGCGGCCTCCGCCTCGCTCCGGCGGCGGGCGAAGACCGCGTCGGCGGAGGCGCGGTCGATCCGTCCGCCGGTGGTGCGCTTCAACTCGTCCACCGGCAGGCCGCCTTCGGCCTCCAGCTCGCGGGCGAGCCGTTCGCTGTCCCGGCCGAAGCGGACGGTCTGGCGCAGGAACCAGACGCCGATCATCGGGATCACGAAGGCGCAGATCCCGATGCCGATGCCGAGCGGCTTGCCGGTGGCGATCAGCTGGACGCCCTCCAGCACGCAGATCAGCGAGACCAGCAGCAGCACGGCGGACAGGACGAAGAAGCCGGTACGAGAGGTCATTCGGGGCTCACAGGTCCAGGAAGTGTTCGAGGCCGAAGGTGAGGCCCGGGGTCTCGACGACCTTGCGCACGCCCAGCAGGATGCCCGGCATGAAGCTGCTGTGGTGCAGCGAGTCGTGCCGGATGGTGAGCGTCTCGCCGGTGTCGCCGAACATCACCTGCTGGTGGGCGAGCAGGCCGCGCAGCCGCACGGCGTGCACCGGCACCCCGTCCACGTCGGCGCCGCGCGCGCCGGGCAGGCTGTGGGTGGTCGGGTCCTGCTGCTTCGGGCGGCCGGCCTCGGCGCGGGCGGCGGCGATCAGCTGGGCGGTGCGGGTGGCGGTGCCGCTGGGGGCGTCGGCCTTGCGGTCGTGGTGCAGCTCGACCACCTCGACCGACTCGAAGTACTTCGCCGCGATCTGGGAGAACTTCATCCCGAGGATCGCGCCGATGGAGAAGTTCGGCGCGATCAGGACGCCGACGGGCAGCGGCGGGCGTCCGGTCGCCTCGGCCGGGACGAGCCAGCCCTCCAGCTCGGACAGCCGCAGGTCGTCCCAGCCGGTGGTGCCGGTCACCACGTGGATGCCGTTGTGGACGCAGTAGTCGAGGTTGCCCATCACCGAGTCCGGGTGGGTCAGCTCGACGGCGACCTGCGCCCCGGCCTCGGTCAGCTCCTCCAGCCGGGAGCCGCGGCCGAGGGTGGCCACCAGCTCCATGTCCGGCGCGGCCTCGACGGCCTTGACGGCCTCGGAGCCGATCCGCCCCTTGGCGCCGATCACGGCGACACGCAGCGTCATAGCGAAGTTCCTCTCACACCAGCCGGTCTCAGACCAGCAGATCGGCGAGCTTGGCGGCCCGCTTGTCGTTGACCGGACCGATCAGCGCCAGCGACGGCCGGTACGCGCCCAGCACATCACGGGCGACCGCGTGGACGTCCTCCAGGGTGACCGCCGCGATCCGCTCCAGCATGTCGTCCACGGACAGGTGGTGGCCGTAGCTGAGCTCGGCCTTGCCGATGCGGTTCATCAGCGAGCCGGTGTCCTCCATGCCGAGCACGGTGGAGCCGGAGATCTGGCCGATCGCCCGCTGCAGCTCCTCCTCGGTGATGCCCTCGGCGACGACCTTGGCGAGCTCGGCTCGGCAGATCCGCAGCACCTCCTCGACGCGCTTGGGCTGGCAGCCCGCGTAGATGCCGAACAGGCCGCTGTCCGCGTAGGACGAGGAGTACGAGTAGACCGAGTAGGCGAGGCCGCGCTTCTCCCGGACCTCCTGGAACAGCCGGGAGCTCATGCCGCCGCCGAGGGCCGCGTTGAGCACGCCCATCGCCCAGCGGCGCTCGTCGTGCCGGGGCACCCCGGGCACGCCCAGCACCAGGTGGGCCTGCTCGGTGGAGCGGTTGAGCACCTCGACCCGGCCGGCCGTGCGCACCGCCTTGACGCCGCGGCGGGCCTCGGCGGGGGCGGCGGTGGAGCGGGCCAGCACCGGGGCGAAGGCCCGCTCGACCTGCTTGACGACCTTGCGGTGGTCGAGGTTGCCGGCCGCGGCGACGACGAGGTGCTCGGGGCGGTAGCGGCGGTGGTAGAAACCGGCGATCTGGTCCCGGGTGAGGGACTTGATGGTCTCCTGGGTGCCGAGGATCGGGCGGCCGAGCGGGCCGCTGCCGAAGAGGACCTTGGCGAAGAGGTCGTGGACCACGTCGCCCGGGTCGTCCTCGGCCATCGCCATCTCCTCGAGGATGACGCCGCGCTCGGCGTCGACGTCCTCGGGGCGGATGAGCGAGCCGGTGAGCATGTCGCAGACCACGTCGACGGCCAGCGGCAGGTCGGTGTCGAGCACCCGGGCGTAGTAGCAGGTGTTCTCCTTCGCGGTGAAGGCGTTCATCTCGCCGCCGACCGCGTCGAGGGCCGCCGAGATGTCCAGCGCGCTGCGCCGCTCGGTGCCCTTGAAGAGCAGGTGCTCCAGGTAGTGGGTGGCGCCGTTGAGCTGCGGGGTCTCGTCCCGCGAGCCGACGCCGACCCAGATGCCGAAGGTGGCGGAGCGCACTGTCGGCAGGGTCTCGGTGACGACGCGCAGGCCGCCGGGAAGGACGGTGCGGCGCACCGTGCCGGCGCCGTCGACGCCCTTGAGCAGGGTCCGGGTGGTGCCGGGACGCTGCGTCGCGGCCGGGGCCTGGGCCACGGGGTACCTCCAGAGAAGCGCACGGGGGCGGTCACCGTGCGGACGAACGCGGGAACGACGGACTGCGGTGGACAGCAGAGCGCGGGGACAACAGGGTGCGGCCCGCACGCCGGGAGGCGTACGGGCCGCAAGGGTCAGCTAGCGGCGCTTCACTCGGAAGCGGCCTCGCCGCCTTCCTCGCCCTCGACGACCGGGATGAGGGAGAGCTTGCCGCGCGGGTCGATCTCGGCGATCTCGACCTGCACCTTGGCGCCGACACCGAGGACGTCCTCGACGTTCTCGACGCGCTTGCCGCCGGCCAGCTTGCGGATCTGCGAGATGTGCAGCAGGCCGTCCTTGCCCGGCATGAGCGACACGAACGCGCCGAACGTCGTGGTCTTGACCACGGTGCCCAGGTAGCGCTCGCCGACCTCCGGCATGGTCGGGTTGGCGATCTGGTTGATCGTGGTGCGGGCGGCCTCGGCGGCCGGGCCGTCGGCGGCACCGATGTAGATGGTGCCGTCGTCCTCGATCGTGATCTCGGCGCCGGTGTCCTCCTGGATCTGGTTGATCATCTTGCCCTTGGGGCCGATGACCTCACCGATCTTGTCCACCGGGATCTTGATGGTGATGATGCGCGGCGCGTTCGGGGACATCTCGTCCGGGGAGTCGATGGCCTCGTTCATCACGTCGAGGATGTGCAGGCGGGCGTCGCGGGCCTGCTTCAGGGCGGCGGCCAGCACCGAGGCGGGGATGCCGTCGAGCTTGGTGTCCAGCTGCAGCGCGGTGATGAAGTTGCGGGTACCGGCGACCTTGAAGTCCATGTCGCCGTACGCGTCCTCGGCACCGAGGATGTCGGTCAGCGTGACGTAGTGGGTCTCGCCGTCGATGTCCTGGGAGATCAGGCCCATGGCGATGCCGGCGACGGCGGCCTTCAGCGGCACACCGGCGTTCAGCAGCGACATGGTGGAGGCGCAGACCGAGCCCATCGAGGTGGAGCCGTTGGAGCCGAGCGCCTCGGAGACCTGGCGGATGGCGTACGGGAACTCCTCGCGGGTCGGGAGCACCGGGATGAGCGCCCGCTCGGCCAGCGCGCCGTGGCCGATCTCGCGGCGCTTGGGGGCGCCCACGCGACCGGTCTCGCCGACCGAGTACGGCGGGAAGTTGTAGTTGTGCATGTAGCGGCGACGCGTCTCCGGGGAGAGCGTGTCGAGCTGCTGCTCCATCCGGAGCATGTTCAGGGTGGTGACGCCCAGGATCTGGGTCTCGCCACGCTCGAACAGGGCGGAGCCGTGGACGCGCGGGATGGCCTCGACCTCGGCGGCCAGGGTGCGGATGTCGGTGACGCCGCGGCCGTCGATGCGGACCTTGTCCTTGATGACGCGCTCGCGGACGGTCTTCTTGGTCAGCGCGTTGTAGGCGGCGCTGATCTCCTTCTCGCGGCCCTCGAACTCGGGGAGCAGCTTCTCGGCGGCGAGCGCCTTGACGCGGTCGAGCTCGTTGTTGCGCTCCTGCTTGCCCGCGATGGTGAGGGCCTGGGCCAGCTCGTCCTTGACGGCGGCGGTCAGGGCGGCGAGGACGTCGTCCTGGTAGTCCAGGAAGACCGGGAACTCGCCGGTCGGCTTGGCGGCCTGGGCGGCCAGCTGGGCCTGGGCGGCGCACAGCACCTTGATGAAGGGCTTGGCGGCCTCGAGACCGGCGGCGACGACCTCCTCGGTCGGCGCCTCGGCGCCGCCCTCGACCAGCTTGATGGTCTTGTCGGTGGCCTCGGCCTCGACCATCATGATCGCGACGTCGCCGTCCGGCAGGACGCGACCGGCGACGACCATGTCGAAGACGGCCGCCTCCAGCTCGCTGTGGGTCGGGAAGGCGACCCACTGGCCGTTGATCAGCGCGACGCGCACGCCGCCGATCGGGCCGGAGAACGGCAGGCCCGCCAGCTGGGTGGAGGCGGAGGCGGCGTTGATGGCGACCACGTCGTACAGGTGGTCCGGGTTCAGCGCCATGACGGTGCAGACGACCTGGACCTCGTTGCGCAGGCCCTTGACGAAGGACGGGCGCAGCGGGCGGTCGATCAGGCGGCAGGTGAGGATCGCGTCCTCGGAGGGCCGGCCCTCGCGACGGAAGAACGAGCCGGGGATGCGGCCGGCGGCGTACATCCGCTCCTCGACGTCCACGGTCAGCGGGAAGAAGTCGAAGTGCTCCTTCGGCTGCTTGGACGCGCTGGTGGCCGACAGCACCATGGTGTCGTCGTCGAGGTAGGCCACGGCGGAGCCGGCGGCCTGACGGGCCAGGCGGCCGGTCTCGAAGCGGATGGTACGGGTGCCGAAGGTGCCGTTGTCGATCACGGCCTCGGCGTAGAACACGTTCTCTTCCACCTGGAAGATCTCCTCTTTCGTACGTCTCCGGGAGAGCGTCCCCGCGCTTGCCTGCACGTGGGCCCGGGCCCTCCTGTCAGGGAGGGCGGCAGTCGGGCCGGTCTTCGATCGAAGCCTCCGGGGCGCCCCGCTCGTCTGCGGGGCTTCCGGGGGCCACTACCGAGGACCGGCGGCTACGGCTGCCGGGCCGGGGGCGGTCCGCGTCTGGACGCTCTCTCGGATGCGGGCGGCTTCCGTTTGAAGCCTTCGTCCCGCGGGGGGTTCGGGTCCTTCTGCCCGGGTGGCGCGCTGCTGCGCCATCACCCGGCATGCCCACAACCCTACGGTGCAATCCTCGGCCACCTGGGGAGGTGCGCGCGAGTTGTTATGTCCGGGCGCCGCGGCCCGGGGGCCGCGACATACGCGCGAGGGGCGGCTCCCCGGTGTGGGGAGCCGCCCCGAGCGGCGTGACTAGCGGGCGCCACCGGCGGCACCGCGGCGGATGCCCAGGCGGTCGACGAGCGTACGGAAGCGCTCGATGTCCTTCTTGGCCAGGTACTGCAGCAGACGGCGGCGCTGGCCGACCAGGATCAGCAGGCCACGACGCGAGTGGTGGTCGTGCTTGTGCATCTTCAGGTGCTCGGTCAGGTCCGAGATGCGGCGGGAGAGCATGGCCACCTGAACCTCGGGGGAGCCGGTGTCGCCCTCCTTCTGGCCGAACTCGGCGATGATCTGCTTCTTGACGTCAGAGGCGAGAGCCACTGCAACTCCTTCAAGGTCTACCGAGCGGTCCTGGTCGACAACACAGGACTCATCGAGAACTCGGTGTCGTGAGCGCGGGCCGCGGTCGGCGTCCCACGGAGTGGGTGGACACACGGCTGCGCTCGAAGGCCAAGCGTACCAGTGCCTCCCACCCGGCCGGTCGGCGGGTGGGAGGCACGGGTGGGTGACGTGCGGCGGGCGGTCAGCCGGTGGCGCCGCGCACCAGCCGGTAGACGTCCAGGACGGCGAGCGCGAGCGGGACGAGCGAGATCAGGGTGAGGCTGTCGACCAGGTCCAGCACCCGCCCCCAGAACGGGGAGACGCCGAGCCGGGGCACGACCAGGGCGATCGCGGTGAGCAGTGCGGCGCCGAAGGCGATGGAGGCGCCGAGCCAGATGGTTCGCAGGTCGAGCTCGGTGGTGGAGCCGGCGGCGCGCAGTACGAACTGGGGGGTGTGCAGGGACAGGCCGACGATCAGCAGGCACAGGCCGAGCAGGCCGGCGACGGTGAGGCCGAGCACCTGCGCGGTGTAGCGGAACAGCCGGGCGCGCAGCATCGCGGCCAGGCCGAGGGCGAGGGCGAGCAGCTCCGGGTAGGTGCGGTCGGAGAAGCCGAGGACGGCGCAGGCGCCGACGACGACGGCGGCGCAGCCGCCGACCAGGCCGACGAGCACCTCGTGGCCGCGGCGGGCCTGCTGGGCGATCCGCTCGTACTGGACGGCCTCGGCGCGCTCGGCCTCCTCGTCGTAGTCGCGGCTGCGGGTGCGGGTCTGGCCGGGGGCGCTGAAGCCGACCGGGAGCCGGGCGAAGCGGGCGGACAGGCCGGGCAGGAAGCCGATCGCGGCGACGGCGGCGACGCCGGTGACGGCGGCGATGTCGGCGGCCGGGGTGCGGGGCATCAGGACGGCGGTGAAGGTGGCGAGGGTGCCGGCGGCGGCGACCAGGGCGGCGGCGACGAACACCGCGTCCATGCTGGGCAGCAGGCCGACGAGGAGGACGGAGAGGACGAGGACGGCGACGCAGCCGACCAGGAACTGGAGGCGGCCGGGGCCGTCCCCGGGGTGGGCGACGGCGAGGACGCCGCTGCCGCCGATCAGGGCGTGCGGCAGGGCGCCGAGGCCGAGGGCGAGGGCGGCGTGGGCGTCCTGGTAGACCCGGGCGCGCACGCCGGCGAGGGCGGTGAGGACGACGGCGGTGACGCCGGCCAGGACGCCGGGCAGGCCGTGCATGTCGTGGCGCAGGTCGGAGAACCAGAGCGCGAAGCCGAGCAGGGCGAGCAGGACGCCGGCGCCGATGAGGCCGAAGCCGCGCATGAGTTCGGCGGTCCAGAACCGGTGGTCGGCCTGGACGGCGCTGGCGATGGCGTCGGCGACGTCGTCGTAGACGGCGGGCGGGAGGGATTCGGCGAACGGGCGCAGCGCGAGGAGGTCGCCGTCGCGGACCTGCTGGGCGGCGAGCGGCAGGCCGCTGTCGAGGACGGTGCCGTCGCGGCGGACGAGGTGGAAGCCGGTCGGGGCGCCTTCGGGCTGGCTCTGGTTGGCGAGCCGCAGCACCTCGGGGTAGACGTCCGCGAGCGGGACGTCCTCGGGCAGGGCGACGTCGATCCGGCGGTCCGGGGCGACGACGGTGACCCGGCAGTAGCCGGTCGCGGCGGGGCTCGTCATGGCCGCCCCTCGTTCCTTCGACGCACTGGGCGCTCCCCCTCGTTGACGGCCGCGGTCCGGCGGCGCTCGGTGTGGCTGCTGCGCGGGGGCCGGGGAACTGGGTCCGCCGGTCCGCGAGTTGGCGCGGCGTTACCCTACCGGGTCGGTTCGTGCCCGGTGCCGGGGCCGGTTGGGGTCGGTCGGGGCCGGGGCCGGGCCGTGGCGGGCGGTGCGGGGGCGACCGTTAGGATCGGCCCCTGCGCGTGGGGGGGCGGGGTTCGTCGGTCTCGGGATCCCGTACGAGCCGTACGGGTCCGGTCCGTACGAGTCCAGTTGCGTGAGGGCTGATGCCGAAGTGATCGATCGACGCCGCGGGGTGGATGTCACATGGGTGTGATCACGGTCAAGCGCCCGGCCAGGGCCTATCCGCCGGCGGTGCCGGACGATCCGGTGGTGCTGGAGACGCCGCCGGAGCTGCCCCGGCAGGGCGGCGAGGACTGGCTGATGAGCATCCTGCCGATGCTCGGCATGGGCGGGTCGGCGGTGTTCTTCTTCTCGCCCGGCGCCCAGGCCCCGATGAAGATCATGGGCGGTCTGATGATCGCCTCGACGCTGGGCATGGTGCTGGCGCAGGTCGTGCGGGCCCGCAAGGGCGGTTCGACGGCGCTGGCGGACGAGCGGCGCGACTACCTGAAGTACCTGCAGCAGATGCGCCGCCAGGTGCGCCGCACGGCGGAGAGCCAGCGCGGGGCGCTGCTGTTCCTGAATCCGGCGCCGGACCAGCTGTGGTCGATCGTGGCGGAGGGGCGGCGGCTGTGGGAGCGGCGCTCCGGGGACGGCGACTTCGCGCAGATCCGGGTGGGCCTGGGGCCGGTGCAGCTGTCGACGCCGCTGGTGGCGCCGCAGACCGCGCCGATGGACGAGCTGGAGCCGCTGTCGGCGGCGGCGATGCACTCCTTCCTGAAGGCGCACGGCACCCTGCAGGACCTGCCGCTGGCGGTGTCGCTGCGGGCCTTCTACCACATCACGGTGTGCGGGGAGCCGGACGCGGTGTACGGCAACGTGCGCGCGATGATCGCCCAGCTGACCACGCTGCACTCGCCGGACGACCTGCTGGTGGCGGTGGCGGCGGCGCCGGGCGCGGCCGAGGAGTGGGAGTGGACGAAGTGGCTCCCGCACAACCAGCACCGCAAGGAGGGTGACGGCGCGGGCTCGCGCCGGCTGACCGCGCACGACCTGGGCGAGCTGGAGTACCTGCTGCAGGACGAGCTGTCCGGCCGCCAGCGGTTCGTCCGGGACGCGGCGCCGGCGCAGGACCAGCCGCACCTGGTGGTCGTCATGGACGGCGCCGGGGTGCCGCACGACTCGCTGCTGGCGAGCCCGGAGGGCCTGCACGGGGTGACCGTCATCGAGGTCGTCCCGGGTGACGTGGACGAGCCGAGCGGGCACCTGATGGTGACGGTCAACTCCGAGGAGCTGGTGCTGCGTTCGGCCTCCGGGGCGACGTACACCGGCAAGCCGGACCTGCTGTCGACGTGGCAGTCGGAGGCGCTGGCGCGGCAGTTGGCGCCGTACCGGATCTCGGCGGGCGGCGACGACGAGCCGCTGCTGTCGAACCTGGACTTCACCGACATGATGAGCTCCGGCGATCCGGGCTCCTTCGACGTGGCGCGCAGCTGGCGCCCGCGCGCCCAGCACGAGCGGCTGCGGGTGCCGATCGGGGTGGGGGCGAACGGCGAGCACGTCTACCTGGACATCAAGGAGGCCGCGCTGGAGGGCATGGGCCCGCACGGCCTGTGCGTGGGCGCGACCGGCTCCGGCAAGTCGGAGCTGCTGCGCACCCTGGTGCTGGCGCTGGCGATGACGCACTCCTCGGAGACGCTGAACTTCGTGCTCGCCGACTTCAAGGGCGGCGCGACCTTCTCCGGCATGGCGGACATGCCGCACACCTCGGCGGTGATCACCAACCTGGAGGGCGAGCTCACCCTGGTCGACCGCATGCGGGACGCGATCGAGGGCGAGCTGCACCGCCGCCAGGAGCTGCTGCACCGCTCCGGCAACTACGCCAACATCCACGAGTACGAGCGGGCCCGGGCGGCCGGCGCGGCACTGGACCCGCTGCCCTCGCTGGTGCTGATCATCGACGAGTTCTCCGAACTGCTCACCGCCAAGCCGGACTTCATCGAGATGTTCATCCAGATCGGCCGGATCGGCCGGTCGCTGGGCGTGCACCTGCTGCTGGCCTCGCAGCGTCTGGAGGAGGGCAAGCTGCGCGGCCTGGACACCTACCTGTCGTACCGGATCGGTCTGCGGACCTTCTCGGCGGCCGAGTCGCGGGCGGCGATCGGCGTGCCGGACGCGTACCACCTGCCGCCGGTGCCGGGCGTCGGCTACCTGAAGTTCGGCGAGGACGTGATGGACCGGTTCAAGGCCGCGTACGTCTCGGGGCCGTACCGGGCGCCGGGCCAGCAGCGGTCGACGGGCGGGCGGCGGCTGAACGCCAGGCCGGTGGAGTTCACCGCGGCGTACGTGGAGCTGCCGGACCCGGTGGAGGAGGAGGCGCCGCCGGTCCAGGAGCAGGACGACGCGCTGGTGGACACCGTGCTGGACGTGTTCGTGCACCGGATGGCCGGCCAGGGCCCGGCGGCGCACCAGGTGTGGCTGCCGCCGCTGGCGGACGCGCCGAGCCTGGACCACCTGCTGCCGCCGCTGCAGGTGGTGCCGGAGCGCGGCCTGACCGCGCCCGGGTACCCGGGCGGGCGGCTGCGGGTGCCGATCGGCGTCGTGGACAAGCCGCGCGAGCAGAAGACGGACATCCTGGAGGTCGACTACGCGGGGGCGGCCGGCCACGGCCTGGTCGTGGGCGGCCCGCGCTCGGGCAAGTCGACGGTGGTGCGCACCACGGTGGCCTCGTTCGCGCTCACCCACACCCCGCGCGAGGTGCAGTTCTACCTGCTGGACTTCGGCGCGGGCAGCTTCGGCTCGCTGGCCGGGCTGCCGCACGTCGGCGGGGTGGCCGGGCGCCTGGACGTGGACAAGGTGCGCCGGATGGTGTCCGAGGTGCACGGGGTGCTGAACCGGCGCGAGGAGCTGTTCCGGGCCACCGGGATCGACACCATCGCCACCTACCGGGCCCGCCGGGCGGCCGGTCAGCTGCCGGACGAGGCGTTCGGCGACGTGTTCCTGATGATCGACGGCTGGAACACCTTCAAGCAGGAGTTCGACGCGCTGGAGCCGGTGATCGCCGACATCGCCCAGCGCGGCCTCGGCTACGGCGTCCACCTGGTGATCACCGCCGCGCGGTACGCGGAGGTGCGCCCGGCGCTGAAGGACCTGCTGCAGAACCGCACCGAGCTGAAGCTCGGCGACTCGATGGAGTCCGAGGTGGACCGCCGGGTGGCGCAGAACGTGCCGCCGCTGGCCGGGCGGGGCATCACCGCGGAGCGGCTGCACTTCCTGGGCGGCCTGCCGCGGCTGGACGGCTCCTCCTCGGTGGAGGACCTGCAGGACGGGGTGGCCGCGCTGGTCGCCGCGGTCGACGGGGCCTGGGCGGGGCCGCGCGCCCCGCAGGTGCGGATGCTGCCGGCCGTGCTGGACGGGACGTCGTTGCCGAAGGGCTCCGAGCACCCGGAGCGCGGGGTGTCCTTCGGCGTGGACGAGGCCGAGCTGGCGCCGGTGTTCGTCAACTTCGAGACGGACCCGCTGTTCATCGTGTTCGGCGACACCGAGTCCGGGAAGTCCGCGCTGCTGCGGATGCTGGTCAAGCAGATCACCGAGCGCTACACGCCGGAGCAGGCGGGCATCGTGATCGGCGACTACCGGCGCGCCCTGCTGGGCACCGTGCCGCAGGAGTACCTGGTGGAGTACGCGGCCGCGCAGCCGGCCATGTCGGCGATCGTGGAGATGCTGCGCGGGGCCTGCTCGCGCCGGCTGCCGGGCCCGGACGTGACGGCCGAGCAGCTGCGCAACCGCAGCTGGTACAGCGGCAAGGACATGTTCGTGATCGTCGACGACTACGAGCTGGTCGCGACGAGCTCGGGCAACCCGCTGGCGCCGCTGGCGGAGTTCCTGCCGTTCGCCCGGGACATCGGCCTGCGGGTGATCGTGGCCCGCAGCGCGGGCGGCGCCGGGCGCTCGCTGTACGAGCCGGTGCTGCAGCGGATGCGCGAGCTGGGCGGGCAGGGCGTGATCCTGTCCGGGAACCGGGACGAGGGCGCGCTGCTGGGCACCGTCCGGCCGCAGGCGCTGCCGCCGGGCCGCGGGGTGTACGTGTCACGCCGGGTGAGCGCCGGGCAGATGGTCCAGACGGGCTGGCTGCCGGTGACGTGACGGGTGTCCGCCGCCGTCCGGCCTCCGCCGGCGGCTACGGACAGTGAGCGGAAGGGGTCGGGCCCGGGAGGTCCGGCCCCTTCGGCGTCTCGGGTGCTGAAACGTTACAGAGATCTTTCCGGGCGAGGGCTGCGGTTCCCGTACCCGGCCGGTGCGGCTCCGGGGGCACGCGCGGCCACCTGGGCGTATCGCCGTCCGCCCGGCCGACGCCTTTGAATTCCGGAGCGCAATTCGACGTTCACCTTGGATTCAGATGCACGGCGGCCAAAGTAACAAGTCGGACAAACAGTGCGATGACCGAACGTGATCTTCGGATCGCATGTTCATGCGCCTGTCCGCAACGGAATCCGAAGCGGTTGCGGCGTTGACGCGCTCCATACGCCACGGTTCCATTGCGGCCCGGGAGCGCACTGACCAGGACCCGAGCAGCCAGCCAGCGGAGGCGATACCGCTCCCATCCCAGGACCGCACAGAGCCGATCGGAAGCCACATGACCGACACGCTTCGCCCGCCACAGTCCGTGACCGCCCAGGCGGCCGACGCGGGTGCCCCCCAGCAGCTCAAGCGCTCGATCGGCGTCGTGGGCGGCACGCTCCTCACGCTGTCCTGCGTCACCCCGGCCTCGACGCTGTTCGTGATCGTGCCGCAGCTGTTCGCCGGCATCGGCAGCGCGACCGCCCTGGCCATCGCCATCGGCTCGGTGCTCTGCGTCGCCGTCGCCTTCTGCTACTCCGAGCTCGGCACCCTGATCCCCAGCGCCGGCGGCGAGTACGCGATGGTCGGCACCCTGGCCGGACGGCTGATGGGCTGGCTGGTCTTCGTCCAGTCACTCATCGTGGTGATGATCGTCCCCTCGGTCATCGCCCTCGGCACCGCCGAGTACCTGGCACCCGTCCTGGACGTCCCCAAGCCGATCGCGGGCGCCGCGGTGATGCTGGCCGCCACCCTGGCCGGCCTGCTCGACCTGCGGGCCAACGCCTGGATCACCGGCGTCTTCCTGGTCCTGGAGGTCGTCGCCGCCGCCGTCGTCTCGGTGCTCGGCTTCGCCCACACCAACCCCGACCACCCGAGCCTGCTGCACGGCGTGGTCGCCGGGGACCACGGCGCCGTCAACCCGGTCGGCATCGGCGCCATCGTCGGCGCGCTCGGCATCGCCCTGTTCGTCACCCAGGGCTTCTCCACCGCCGTCTACCTGTCCGAGGAACTGGAGAACCCCCGCCGCACCGTCTCCCGCACCGTGCTGTGGACGCTCGGCCTCTCCAGCGCCATCATCCTGATCCCGGTCGCCGCCATCACCATGGGCGCCCCCGACCTGGACACCCTGGCCGCCGGCGACATCTCGGCCATGGTCACCGCCTGGAGCAACTCCGCGGTCGGCACCTTCATCAGCCTCTGCATCGCGCTGGCCATCATCAACGCCGGCATCGTCATGGTGATCCAGAACTCCCGGGTGCTGTTCGCCTCCGCCCGCGACAAGGCCTGGCCGGAGCCGGTCAACAAGGCCTTCGGCACCCTCGGCCGGTTCGGCTCCCCGTGGGTCGCCACCCTGGCGGTCGGCCTGCCCGGCGCCGCGCTCTGCTTCGTCAAGGGCGAGCTGCTCAGCAACATCACCGGCGTCGCCGTCACCGCGATGTACCTGCTGGTCGCGGTCGCCTCGCTGCTGTCCCGCCGCGCCCACCACAAGCACGCCGCCGCCTGGCGGATGCCGCTGTGGCCGGTCATCCCCGTCCTGCTGATCGGCGTGCTGCTCTACATCATGACCAAGCTCGCCGCCGAGCCGCTGCTGTGGACCGGCGGCATCACCGCCGCCGCCACCCTCTACTGGCTGTTCTACCTGCGCCCCCGGCAGGAGACCCGCTGGGTGATCACCCTCCCCGAGGACCAGCAGCAGTCCTGACCATCCCCACCCCCCACGCGGCGGTGCCCCGGGCCTCCCCCAGCCCGGGGCACCGCCGCGTCCGGGCGGCGGCTACTTCTTGAGCTTCCACTCCGGGCTGAGGGCGATCGTCTGCAGCTGCTCGTCGGTCAGCACCGGGGTGGTGCGGGTCGCCGGGGTGCGCTGGCTGCCGCTGTTGTACGCGGCGACCACCACCCGGGTGCCGTCCGGGTGCAGGGCGTCGACGATCCAGCCGGCCGGGTTGCCCGGCTGCTTGCGGACGACCACCTTGGACCCGTCCGGCTTCGTCTCGGCGTTGCCGAACACCTGCTCCTTGGTCACCTCGTTGTGGCCCCAGTCCTGGACGTTGACCTCGACCAGGGACTTGCCCTTGCCGTCGTCCAGCACGAAGTTGGCGTAGCCGTCGCCCTTGTCGTTGACCTCCGTCTCCCGCAGCCCGCTCGGCAGCAGCTTCGCGGTGATCTGCAGGATCTCCTGCGCGCTGTACTCCTTGCCGGTGTCCCGCGTCCTGACCGGCTTCGGCTCCGGGATCGAGGCGACGACCTTGTCCCAGGACTTGTCGGTCACGATCGCCTTCAGCTGCTCCGGCGACAGCGGCGGCGCCGTACGGCTGTCCGCCGCGTCCTTCTCGGCCGCCGAGTTCCACTCGGACAGCTCGATCTGGCGGCCGTCCTTGCCGATCAGCTTGGCGTTCCACCACTTGGTCGAGACGTGCTTGTCCGGGTACTCGTAGCCCTGGAAGACGGTCAGCGTGGACCCGTCCGGCAGGGTGGTCGCCGTACAGGCGTCGTACGGGACGAGCTTCTTGTCCGGGCAGGTGTTCTGCGACCGGTTCGGGTCGTTGTCCCCGAGGCGGCCGAGCGAGATGCCCATCGCGGCCTTGCCGTGGCCGTCGTCGAAGACCAGCGAGGCCGTCGCCGAGATGCCGCCGCCGTACGGCTTGCCGGCCGGCGGCTCGGTGCCGGTGCCCTTGGCGTCGAAGGTCTGGCCCGCGGGCAGCAGCGCCTTGAAGGCGGCCACCACGTCGTCACCGCTGACCGGCGGCGCCGCCGGGGCCTCGGACGCGCTCGCCGCGGACGGCGAGGCGGCCGGGGTGAGCCCCGCCGAGCCGCTCGGGGCGGCCGCGGCCGCCACCGGGGCCGCGTCCTTGGCCGGCGACCCGGTCAGGTAGACGGCGCCACCGCCCACCAGGGCCAGCGCGGCCGCGCCGCCCACCACCGCGGCGGTCGAGCGCCGACGCCAGCGGCGGCGGCCCCGCTGGTAGCCGCCGGCCACCAACTCGCCCTGCTCGGTGCGGAACCCCTCGCCGGTGCGGGTCATGGCGACGAGCAGATCGTCCTCGAACTTGTCGTTTTCGGACATGGATGATCACCTTCTCCTTGCGTCATGGATGTTCGGGAACCGGTCCGCCGCCCCCGGCCGCGGCACGGCCGACCGGGCCTGCCCCACGGGCTTCAACGGCCGGCGAGTTCGCCCAGCGAGTCGCCGAGCAGCGTGCGCAGCTTGGCCAACGCCCTGGTGGTGCGGGTCCGGACGGCGCCGGAGGAGGCGTGCAGCACCTCGGCCGTCTCCTCGACGCTGCGGTCCTCCCAGTACCGCAGCACCAGGACGGCGCGGTCCTTCGCCGACAGCCGGCCGAGCGCGTCGAGGAGGGTCAGCCGCAGCGTGCTGTCCGAGTCCTCCCGGCCCTCCGGCTCCGGCAGGGCGTCGGTGGGGCGCTCGCCGCTGGAACGGCGGCGCTGCTGCGCCAGGAAGGCGCGGACCATCACGGTGTGCGTGTAGGCCGCCGGGTTGTCGATCCGGGACCGGCCGGTCCACGCGCTGCGCCGCCACAGGACGTACATCCGGCTGAGGGCCTCCTGGACGAGGTCCTCGGCGTAGTGGGTGTCGCCGCTGGTGAGCAGGCAGGCCGAGCGGTACAGGTGGCCGGTGCGGCTGGACACGAGTTCCAGGAACTCGGCGTCCTTGGCCTCCCGGCCGTTCCCGATCCACCCCATGCGCACTGCCCCCCGTTGGTCCGCCCCGCTCCGACACCTGTTTGATGCGGCGGGTGGGACGGGGTGTTACACCGTCAGTTTCCGTTCTGCCGCGCGGCGGCGGTCGCGCAGCACCACGCCGCCGCCGACGAGCAGCGCGACCAGCAGCGCGCCGGTGCCGAGCACGTACGTCGCGGTGCGGCCGTCGCGGTCGGCCTGGGTCTCGCCGAGGCCGACCGGCTGCGGCACGATCGGGGCGGCGGCCAGCTGGACGGGCGCCTCGGGAACGGCCGCGGTCGGCGCGACGGCGGGCGCCTTGGTGACGGCCCGGACCGGGTCCACCACGCCCCAGCCGGTGAACCGGTCCGGCTCGCGCTGGGTGCGCTGGGCGGTCTGCTCGATCCAGGCCCGCACCTGCGCCGGCGACCAGTCCGGATGCGCGCCCTTCAGCAGCGCGGCCAGCCCGGAGACGTAGGGGGCGGCGAAGCTGGTGCCCTGGTCCACGCACTGGCCGCCGCCGGGGACGGTGGAGAGCATGTCGACGCCGGGCGCGGCGACCTTCACGAAGTCGCCGTACTGGGAGAACGGCGCGCGCTCGTTGTTGCGGTCGGAGGCGCCGACCGCGAGGACGGTCGGGAAGGCGCCCGGGTAGGTGTCGCCCTCCTTGCCGTCGTTGCCGGTGGAGGCGACCACCACGACGCCGGCGTCCTCGGCGTGCTGGATCGCGGCCTTCAGCTCCTGGTAGCCGCCGAAGTGGCTGTCGCCGGCGCCGCGCACGTCCTGGGAGATGTTGATGACCTGGACGTTGACCGGGCCGCCCTTGTCCGGGGCCCTGGTCTTGACGGCGACGGCCTCGTTGACGGCCGCCACCAGGCTGGAGACGTCGCCGTGGCCCTCGCTGTCGTTCTGCCGGACCGAGTAGATCTGGGCGTCGGGGGCGAGGCCGACGAAGCCGCTCTGGCTGACGCGGCGGGCGGCGATGATGCCGGCCACCTTGGTGCCGTGGCCGACCGGGTCGTCCTTGGCGGTGGTGGCGTCGATCGGCTGCTTGGTCTCCGGGTTGACCAGCAGGTTGGAGCCCGCCAGCACCTTGTCCTTCAGCTGCGGGTTGCGGTCGTCCACCCCGGTGTCGATGACCGCGACCGCCACGCCGCTGCCGGTGGTCCGCCCGCCCTGCCACAGCTCGTCGAGCAGCAGGCGCTGCAGCGACCACGGCACGGTCGGCACGTCCGGGGCGTTCTTCGGGCAGTCGCCCGCGGCGGCCAGGCCCGGCCCGTCCGCACGGGCCGGCGCGGCGAGCGGGCCGCCGAGCACCGCGAGCGCGGCGAACGCCGCGGCCGCCTTCCGGTACCGGCGTCCGGACACCCTGTCGCTCCTCATCTCGCTCCCCCACTGGGCGGGTCTGGGCCGTTCCTGCCGGGCGCACCGAAGGGCGGGCCCCGGGATCCGGGTGCCCGCCCCCTGCCCGCTTCCCCCCTTCGGGGGACGCGGGATCAGCTCCAGTTCTTGGCGTTGGCGTCCTCGGTCTGCCGGTAGCTGACCGCGGCGCTCTCCAGCGCGTCGGCGATCTGCTTGCAGACGCTCTGCAGGTGGGCGGCGCGGGTGTCCCACTGCGTCTGGTGGGCCTGGTAACCCTCCTGGGCCTTGCCCACCCAGCTGCCGGAGATCTTCTTGACGTTGCCCTTGAGGTCGTTCAGCAGGTGGTCGATGCGCGAGGCGACGTTCTTGACCTCCTCCGAAGCGTGGTGGAGGGTCTCGAAGTTGACGTGGATCTGGTCGGACACGGTGTCTCCCTAGACGAGGAACGGGCGCCCGCGCGGCGGGCATCCGGTGGAGCGACGGAGCGGAGCGGAGCGGCGATCGGCGCGACGGCGGGCGCCGTGATCAGCTCTGCGGCCGGAACTGGTCCTGCTGCTCGGCCTCGGTCTGGGCGTAGTGCGCGGTGGTCCGCTCGATCGCGTCCTTGATCGCGTTGAGGGACTGGTTCAGCGCCTTGATGTCGTCGTTGAACTGGGTCTGCAGGTTCGTGTAGGCGGTGGCCGCCTGGCCCTTCCACCCGCCGCCGATGTTGGTGACCGTGTTGTGGAGCTTGGTCTGCTCCCCCTCGATCTTGTGGATCGCCTCGCCGATCTGCTTGGCGAACTCCGTCATCTCCTGTGCGGTCATCGTGAACTGACCCATGCTCCACCGTCCCCCATGAGAAACACTGTGTGCACGGAGGGGCCCGGAGCGGCCCACCCGTCACATCACCCTTGTGATGCCAGCAGCACTGTAGTCGGCACACGCAACTCGCCCAACACCGAGCACCGACCGGTTACCAGACCATGACACACCGGCCAATTCCGTTGCGCCGCTTGGCCGCTCAGGCGTTCTGCGGCTGCGCGGCGCTCTTCGCGGTCAGCGGCGGACCGGCCGGCACCAGGTTCGACCACTCGTGCGGCACCGGCAGCGGCTGGACGCCCTGGTAGCCCAACCGGGCCTGGTTGCCGCCCGGTTCGTCCTGCTGCTGCGGCGGCTGCTGCGGGTCGCCCGGGGCCGGCGGCGCGGTGGTCGGCTTCGCCGTCGGCGTCTTCGGCGGGCCGGACGGCGGGCCGGCCGGGCCGCCGCCGTCGCCGTTGGACGGCACCGCGTAGCGCAGGCCGGTCTCGGTGATCAGGAAGTCCGTGCCCGAGCCGCCGGCGCCGGCGTCCATCGCCCGGTAGAACAGGCCGTGCCCCGGGGTCACGTAGGCCGCGCCGGCGCCGTTGTCGTACCGCGCCGGGTACGCCGTCCCGGCCCAGACGCTGCGCCGGGACGTCTTGCCGTCCTCGGCGACCCCGTCGAAGGTGCTGCACACCACCAGCCGGGCGTCCTGCGGGGCCTGCCAGTTGTTCACCGGCGCACCGGACTTCAGCGGCCAGTCCGCCGCGGTGTCCGGCAGCCGGACGTCGCTGTTGTTCTTGGCCTGGTCGGCCGGGGTCATCTCGTCGCTGCGCGGCTTCTGGTCCTGGTCGTACTTGTAGAGCATCTGGTACGCCGGGTTCTGCCGGATCAGCTCGGCCTGGAACGGGGTGACCAGGTACAGCCGGTCCTTGCCGACCACGTAGTGGCGGTCCTGGTAGTGCACCAGCCGGCCGACCCGGCGGTCGGCCTGGTTGTTCAGCTCCACCTTGGTGTTGGCGCCCTGGCTGTCGACCGCGCCCTCGACCTTCGGGAAGGTGACCGGGGTGCCGGGCAGCAGGGTGTCCAGCCACTCCCGCTTCACCCGCTGCGGCACCGCGTTCGGCCCGAACACCGCGGTGATCAGCGCCTTCCGCTCGTTGGCGTCCGACTGCGGCGAGCCGATCTCGTGCTTGCGGCCCTGCGCGTCCACCAGGAACACGCTCGCGGCGCCCGCGCCCGCGCCCGGCTGGCCGGGCGCCGGCGCGGTGGACACCTGCTGATCGTCCGCCTGCTGCACCAGCAGCAGCTGGTCCGGGCCGAGCATGCGGTCCTTGGCGGCCAGCGCCGCCGCGTCCTGACCGGCCGCCACGAACACCGCCTGGTTGACGGTCTCCTGCTTGTCGTCCGAGCCCGGGCGGTCGCAGACCGACCACTTCATCGCCTTGTCCGCGTTGTCCCGGCTCGGCAACTTGTCCGGCGCGTACGGGATCCCGATCGTCGGGCCGTGGTTGGGGTAGCGGTCCAGCACGTCGTCGGCGACCACCACCACCTGGGCGCCGGCCGGCAGCACCAGCCGGGCCGAGGACATGTTCAGCACCTGGTGCAGCCGCTTCGTCCTCCCGTCCGGGTCGGTCAGTATCACGTACCGGGTGGTCGAGGTCTTGCCCTGGATGATCGCCTTGCCCTCGTCCCAGTGCAGCGGCGCGCTCGGCTTGAACACCCCCCACACCCCGAAGCCCGCGACCACCAGCGCCCCGACCAGGACGCTCGGCAGCACCGCCTTGACCGGGCGCGGCGCGTCCTCGTCACTGCCGCCGCCGGTGGGCAGCAGGAACGCGCCCACCGTGCGCTTCCTGGCGAAGGTGTACGCGTTCAGCTCGTCCCGGCGCGATGCCATGTGCTCGTCGTCCCCCTTGTCGGACCTGCCCCTGTCGGCCGTGCCCCTGCCGTCCCCGCCGGACCGCCGCCCGGCGGCCCGCCCCGTGCCCCGCACCCGTTGGACCGGACCGGGCCCGAACCCTCTACGATGCGGCAGCGGACGGTGAGTACGGTACGGGTACGGTCCACGAGCCAGCCAGCCGGGCCGCGACATCCGAGTCAGAGGGGGCCACCGGGGGATGCCGAACCAGACCGCTCGACGACGACGCGCCGGCGCGGGGGAAGCGGCCGAAGCCGCGGCCGGGGCCGAACGCCCGCGCCGCGCCGGCCGCGGACGGCGCGGCGGCCCGCCCGCGAGCACCGCGGCACCCTCGGCCGGCACCGGCCCGCGGGGCGCCGCCGGCGGGCCCGTCACGGTCCGCGTCAACCCCCGGCCGGGGCTGCTCGGCGGCCGGTTGAAGCTCCACCAGCTGGTGCTGGTCGAGGTCGCCGCGGCCCTCGTCGCGGTCGGCTGGACGATCAGCCGCCCGGTCGCGGCCGGCTTCGGCGCGGTCTCCCTGGTACTGCTCCTGCTCGCCGTGATCCGGCTGCGCGGCCGGTCCGTCCCGGAACTGCTGCGCGTCCGCTCGGCCCTCAAGTCCCGGCAGCGGCAGGCCCGTACGCTGCTGCCGCCGGCCGGCACCGACCCGGCCCTGGCCCCCGCCCTGGAACTCGAACCGGCGCTGCGCACCTGCACCCACGCCACCGAGGCCGACCTCGGCGGCCGGCCGGTGCGCCGGGAGACCGGCATGGTCGGCGACGGGACGTTCCTCAGCTCGGTGCTGCTCGTCCAGGCCAAGGACCAGCCGCTGCGCCCGGTGCGCACCGCGCTTCCGCTGCCGCTGGACGTCGTCTGCTCGGCGCTCACCGTGGACGACATCACGCTGGAGTCCGTCCAGTTGGTGCAGCACACCCAGCCCGCCCCGGCCCCGCACGTGCCCGAACAGTCACTGGCCGCCCGCGCCTACCGCGAACTCCCGGACGGCACCGCCACCCCCGGGCTGCGGCTCACCTGGATCGCGCTCAAGCTCGACCCGGAGCGGGCCGCGGCCGCCGTCCGGGCCCGCGGCGGCGGCGAGGAGGGCGCCCGCAGGGCGCTGCAGCGCGTCACCGACCAGCTGGCGGGCCGGCTGAACAGCGCCGGGTTCAACGCGACCGTGCTCGACGAGCGCGAACTGATCGCCGCCCTGGCCATCTCCACCTGCGCCAACCCGATCGCGGTCGCCGGCCGCCAGGGCACCGGCAGCGGCGCCGGCACCACCCGCCGCACCCAGGAGGGCAACCGGTTCTGGCGGATCGACGACCGCTGGCACAGCACCTACTGGATCTCCCGCTGGCCGCAGCTCAGCCGTCCCGGCGGCGGCGCCGGCCGGATCGCCGCACCCGACCTGGTCAACCTGATCACCGGCTCCCCGGCGCTCGCCAGCACCTTCAGCCTGACCGCCGGGCACGGCACCGGCGGCTCCGTCACCGTCACCGGGCACCTGCGGGTCACCGGGCGCAACGAGGACGAGCTCGGGCAGCTCGGCCGCCAGGTGGAGACCCGGGCGCAGTCCGCCGGGCTCGGCCTCGTCCGGCTCGACCTGGAGCAGGCCCCCGGCGTGCTCGCCACCCTGCCGCTGGGAGGAGCGTCCTGATGGCGTACCAGACCTACCCCGCGCCCGGCCCGACGCCCGGCGCCGAGCGGCCCCGGGTGCGGCCGCGCATCCTGCCCGGCTTCGGGCTGCGCGGCCCGAAACGGGAGAAGCACGTGCTGGAGCCCGCGGACCTCGCGGCGCTGGCCTTCCCGGTCGGCGACGACGGCGTGGTGATCGGCGTCGACCCGCAGGGCCTGCCCGCGGTGCTCGGCCTGTTCCGCCCCACCGCCTTCGACCTGGTGCTGGTCGGCGGCGTGTGGACGGCGCAGATCATCGCGCTGCGGGCCGCCGCGATCGGCGCCCGGGTCGCCGTGGAGACGGCCCGCGGCCAGCTGTGGGGCCCGATGGCGCAGGCCGCCGGCGGCGGACAGCCCTGCGTGACGCTGCACCAGGTCGGCCGGCTCGGCCCGCAGGGCGCCTCGGTGGCCTCGCCGGTGCTGGTGGTGCGCGACCTCGGCGCCCGCCCGCCGCGCAGCCGGCTCTCCGCCGCGCCCTGGCAGTCCACGCTGACCGTGCTGCCCTACCTCGGCCCGAACGCGGCCCGGGTGCTCAACGCGGCCGACCTGGTCGGCGTGCAGCGGATCATGCCGCAGGAGGCGGAGCTGGTCGGCCGGGTGCTGTCGCTCCCCCCGGAGGACGTGGCCGCCCTGCCGACCCTCGGCGACGACCTCACCCTGTGGACCACCCGGATGCGGCGTCAGTACGTCCGGGCCGTGGCCGGGCAGGCCGAACAGCAGGTGCTCGGAGGCCCGCGCCGGATGGACTGAGGGGCGCTTGTGTCCCGGTCGATCCCGGTTCGGAACCGAAGCCGCCTTCAACAGGGGCAGCCGAACGGCCTAGTCTTTGTTGCGGCAACGGCACCGCTGAACAAGCGGCGGCGAACACGAGGGAGCCCTAGTGAGCAGCGATCGGGACGGCGTCTACGTCGGCGACAACGCGGCGGAGGACGACGACGACTGGTCGGACGCGCCTGACTACACTCCCCCGTCCTGGTACGTGCAGACGGACGCCTCGGGGGCGGCCGCGCCCCCGGCCGTACCCCAGCCGGC
Organism: Streptomyces rubellomurinus; assembly: GCF_000961885.1. Taxonomy (GTDB): domain Bacteria; phylum Actinomycetota; class Actinomycetes; order Streptomycetales; family Streptomycetaceae; genus Kitasatospora; species Kitasatospora rubellomurina. Next base: position 12,818 of record NZ_JZKH01000080.1, on the reverse strand, counting down.
TCCCCAGTCGGCTCCCCCGGCCCCGACCGCGCCCGGGACGGCGGCGGCCGCCGCCGCGGGCGTCGAACCGGCTGCCGCCGCCGCTGCCCCGGCTGTTGCCGCCGGTGCCGGCGCGCCCGTGCCCGCGGCCGTGCCGCCGGTGCAGGCCGAGGCGCAGCACGTCCCGTTCCCGGCGCCCTCGCCGGCCGCCGGGCCCGCTGCTGCCGCCGCCGTACCTGTCGCGCCCGCTGCACCCGCCGTGCCCGCTGCGCCCGTCGCCGAGCAGCCGCCGGCCGGCGCGGCGGGGTGGCCGAGCGCCGAGGCGGTGGTGCAGCACCAGCAGTCCCAGCCCCAGCCGCAGCCGCAGCCGCAGCCGCAGCCCCAGTCGTACCCGGCGGCGGCCCAGGCCCAGCCCCCGGCCGCCCAGCCCCCGGTCGTCCAGCCGCCGGCACCGGCTCCGCAGGCACCCGCCGCCCCCGGCGGCCCCATGCCGCAGCACGCGCCCGGCTACGGCTACGGCTACCCGCCGAACTGCTACCCGCAGTCCACCGACCCGGCCCAGCCCGCGCCGGCGGACCCGATGGCCGCGTGGGCCGCCCAGCAGGCCGCCGCGCAGCAGCAGGCGGCCCAGGCCCCGGCCCCGGCCCCGGCCCCGCAGGCTCCGACGCCGCCGCCCGTCCCGGTCGACCCGCGCCAGGGCGGCTGGCCGCAGCCCGGCGCCTACCCGCCGCCGGCCCAGCCGGGGCCGCTCGGCCAGCCCGCTCAGCCCGCTCAGCCCGTCCAGGCCGCGCAGCCGCAGCAGCCCTGGCCGCCGCAGGGCGCCGAGGCGGCCCAGCCCGCCGCGTTCCAGCAGGCGGCCGCGCCGCAGCAGACCGCGCACGGCGCGCCGCTCGGCTACACCGCCGCCGTCGAGCTGTCCTCGGACCGCCTGCTGCGCAGCCAGCCCAAGCAGCAGCGCCAGCAGCCGCGGTTCCAGTTCGGCGGCAAGGCCGCGGCCGCCGAGAAGTCCCGCAAGCTGGAGATCATCCGCACCCCGGTGCTGAGCTGCTACCGGATCGCGGTGATCAGCCTCAAGGGCGGCGTCGGCAAGACCACGACCACCACCGCGCTCGGCGCGACCCTGGCCAGCGAGCGCCAGGACAAGGTGATCGCGATCGACGCCAACCCGGACGCCGGCACCCTGGGCCGCCGGGTCAAGCGCCAGACCGGCGCGACCATCCGCGACCTGGTGACGGCCATCCCGTACCTGCGCAGCTACATGGACATCCGTCAGTTCACCTCGCAGGACCTCAACTCCGGCCTGGAGATCCTGGCGAACGACGTCGACCCGGCGGTCTCGACCACCTTCAACGACTCGGACTACCGCCAGGTGATCGACGTGCTGGGCCGCCAGTACCCGATCATCCTGACCGACTCCGGCACCGGCCTGCTGTACAGCGCGATGCGCGGGGTGCTGGACCTCGCCGACCAGCTGATCATCGTCTCCACCCCCAGCGTGGACGGCGCCTCCAGCGCCTCCACCACCCTGGACTGGCTCTCCGCGCACGGCTACGCGGACCTGGTGCAGCGCAGCATCACGGTGGTCTCCGGGGTGCGCGAGACCAGCAAGATGATCAAGGTCGAGGACATCGTCGCGCACTTCCAGACCCGCTGCCGCGGCGTGGTCGTGGTGCCCTTCGACGAGAGCCTGGCGGCCGGCGCCGAGGTCAACCTCGACATGATGCGGCCCAAGGTCCGCGAGGCGTACTTCGAGCTGGCCACCCTGGTCGGCGAGGACATCGCCCGGGCCCAGCAGGCGGCCGCCCAGCAGGCCGGCTGGCAGCAGCAGGCGCAGGCCGCCGCGCCGCAGCCGTACGTCGAACCGCAGCAGGCCCCGGCCCAGCAGCAGACCGCGCCGCCCGCCCCCGGCTCGCCGTGGGCACCCCAGCCCCAGCCCCAGCCGCAGCAGCCGCAGCCCCAGCAGCCCGGCCAGGCCCTGCCGCCCGGGTACGGCTACCCGCCGCCGCAGGGCGGCCCCTCGCCCTGGGCCCCGCAGCCGCAGCAGCCGGGCCCCGGCTACGGCTACCCGCCGCAGGCCCCCCAGCAGTGAGCCGAAAGGGCCCGCCGACCATCCGGTCGGCGGGCCCTTCCCGTCCGCAGGGGTCAGCCGGCGTCGGTCAGCTCGCGGGCGCGCTTGACGTCGTCGGCCATCCGGTCCAGCAGCGCCTCGATGGAGTCGAACTTCTCCATCCCGCGCAGGTAGGCCAGGAAGTCCACGGCCACGTGCAGCCCGTACAGGTCCAGGCCCACCCGGTCGATGGCGTACGCCTCGACGGTGCGGGCGGTGCCGTCGAAGGTCGGGTTGGTGCCGACCGAGATCGCGGCCGGCATCCGCTCGCCCTCGGCGGTCAGCCAGCCCGCGTACACGCCGTCCGCCGGGACGGCGCTGTGCGGCACGGTCTCCACGTTGGCGGTCGGGTAGCCGAGTTCGCGGCCGCGCTGCGCGCCGCGCACCACCACGCCCTCGACCCGGTGCGGGCGGCCGAGCACCTCGCCGGCGCCGGCCATGTCCCCGGTCTCGACCAGGCGGCGGGTCAGGCTGGAGGAGAACGGCTCGCCGTCCCCGGCCGCGCCGGACACCTGAAGGTCGACCACCTCGACCTCGAAGTCGTCCGCCCGGCCCAGCTCGGTGAGCAGCGCGACGTCCCCCGCGGCCCGGTGCCCGAAGCGGAAGTTGGGGCCCTCGATGACGACCCGGGCGTGCAGCGCGTCCACCAGGACCTGCTGGACGAAGGCCTCCGGGGACTCCTGGGAGAACTCCTGGGTGAACGGCAGCACCAGCACCGCGTCCACGCCCAGTTCGGCGATCAGCTCGGCACGGCGGGGGTGCGGGGCGAGCAGCGGCGGGTGGCTGCCGGGGCGGATGACCTCGCGCGGGTGCGGATCGAAGGTCACCACGACCGAGGAGAGGCCCAGTTCGCGGGCGCGCTCGACCGCCCGTCCGATGATCAGCTGATGCCCGCGGTGCACACCGTCGAACGAGCCGATGGTGACGACGCTGCGCCCCCAGTCACCGGGGATCTCCTCCAGGCCACGCCAGCGCTGCACCCGACCGCTCCTTGTCCGTACGGTGCGTACCCTCGTACGCTCAAACGCCCAAAACCGAACCCCTATAGCGTGCCATGCGCCCGCCCCGGCTCCGGCACCGGAATACGGATTGGGCGCACCGCCGGTACCAGCGGCGCCCGCTCGGCCTCGGCGGCGGCGTACTGCGGGTCGCGTCCGGCCGCGGCCAGCGCCCTCAGCCGGGCCATCCCGGGGCCGTCCGGCGCGGCCGGGGCGGCCTCCCGGGGGTCGGCGAGCAGCCAGTCGGCCAGCAGCCGGGCGAAGGCCGCCGAGCGGCCGGCGCAGCGCACCAGCAGGTCGTCGGCGCCGGGCAGCGCGGGCGTCGCGCGGGCCAGGACGGCGCGCACCCGGGCGGGCTTCTCGGCCGCGCAGTACACGGCCAGCCGCTCGACGGCGGCGGTCAGGACGGCCGGGTCGGTCTCGGCGGCGAGCAGGGTGTCCAGGAGCTCGCAGCGCAGCGCGTCCGCCGCCGGGTCGGGCACCGGGCGGGAGAGCACCTCGGCGAACGGCCGCCGCACCGCCGCGGCCCGTGCGCCCAGCGCGGCGGCGAGCAGCACCCGCAGCTGCAGCCGGGCGGCCGATCCCCCGACGTGGCCGGGCGCGGCGGCGAGCCGGCGGCCGAGGTAGTCGGCGGCGACCGGGCCGGCCAGCGCCGGGTGCTCGCGCAGCAGCCGGGCGGCGAGTTCGGCGCCGCGCCGGGCGGCCACCGGGGTGCGGGCGTCGGCGAGCACCCGCAGCGTCTCGGCGACGGCCGCGCCGGGGGCCGACAGCGCGTCGGCGAGGGCGGCCAGCACCGGCTCCGGGTCGCCGTCCAGGGCCGGGGCGAGCGCGCGCGGGGTGAGGAAGGCGTCGCCGCCGGCCCGCAGCCGGGCGAGCGCGGCGGGCAGGTGCTCGGCCCGGGTGGCCGGGTCGCCGACCAGCAGCGCCAGTGCGGCGCCGTGCAGGCCGGGCTCGTCCTCGCGGGCGAGCAGGGTCAACGCGGTGTGCCGCAGCAGTTCGGCGCCGGCCCCGGTCGCGTACGGGGCCGTCCGCAGGGCGTGCGCGGCGGCCGCGACGTGCCGTTCGGGCCTGCGGTCGTGGCTCCAGCGGTCCACGGCGCGGCACAGCGCGGAGGGCTCCTCGGCGGCCAGGACGGTGAGCAGCGCGTCCGCCCTGGGGTGGGCGGCGTCGGCCAGCGCGTCGGCCAACTCGTCGAGGGCGAGCCGGCGGTGGGCGTGCAGCAGGTCGTGGGCGAGGTCGGCGGCGACGGGCGAGGTGCGGTCCTCGAACCATGCGCACAGCAGCGGGAAGACCGCGACGGGGTCGGCGCGCAGCCGTTCGGCCGCCGCGCCGAGGAAGCCCGGACGGCCGGGCCGGTCGGCGGCCACCAGGCGGCGCAGCAGGGCGAGTTCGGTTTCCGGGGGCAGGCCGAGTCCGGTCCAGAAGGCCGGGCCGAAGCGGTCGAGCCCGTCCGCCGCCGAGGTCGGCCCGGTCCTCGGCGCGGCCGGGCCGCCGGCGGACCGTTCGACGATCCGGCCGGCCAACCGGTCGAGCAGCTCGCGGTGTTCGGCCGGGTCGGGGCTCGCGGCCAGCCCGGCGGCCAGCAACGCGGCGGCCCACCAGGCGGGTTCGCTGCCGGGCGGGCGCAGGTCGAGGGCGCGGTCGATCCGGTGCAGCCACGGGTCGAGGGCGCTCGCGCCCCAGGTCTCGGCCACCCGGGCCAGCGCGGCGGCGACCGGGCCGATCCGGTGCCGGGGAACGGCCTTGGCCGCGCCGTCCGGCGTGCTGTCCGCGGCCTCGCCGAGCAGCAGCCGCAGCGCCGCGTCCAGGTCCAGGTGCCGGCCCTGCAGCCAGTCGGCGAACTCCCCGTGGGCGAAGCGGAATCCGGGCCCGGCGGGCACGAGCAGGCCCTCGGCGAGCACCGCCGCGGCCCAGCCGCCCTCGGTCGGGAACAGTTCCTCGAAGGCGTCGCGGCCGAGCCCGCCGGGCCCTGCGCCGAGCATCCGCCGGGCCGCCTCGTGCACCCGACCGGCCACCGCGGCGGCGAGCCGGCGAACCCGCCCGGGCGTCGGCCCGGTGGGTGCGGCGGGCGGGGCGGCGCCCCGGCGGTGGGCGCCCGGGCGGCGCGGCCGGCCGCACTCCGTCGTCTGCCGGGTCGACCGCTGGGCCAGCCGCTGGGCGATCCGCAGGCAGCGCAGGTCCAGGTGGGCGGCGAAGAGCTCGCCGCGGCGGGCCGGTTCGCCGCGCACGCCCTCGGCCCACAGTTCGCCGGCCAGCCGGACGGCCAGCGGGTGCCGGGCGTCGGCGCCGCCGGGGCAGCCGGGCGGCAGCCCGTGGCGGCGGCGCAGCCGGTCGGCGGCCTCGGCGGGCAGCGGGCCGAGGCGGTGCCGGGCCAGGGTCGGCGTGCCGGGGCCGGCGCCGTCCATCCGTACGGTGGGGGCGCCGGCCAGGTCGCCGCCGGGGGCCGGGTCGTCCGGGCGGGGCGCGGGGCTGGGGCCGCGGCCCCAGGGTTCGGCGGCGAGCCGTTCCCCGAGCTGGTCGCCGCAGGCGGTCAGCAGCCGGGCCCCGCAGCCGGTGAGCCACTGCCCGGCGCCGCGCAGCCACCGCCCGTCCAGCGGGGCCGGGGCCTCCTCGGGGCCGTCCAGGACGATCAGCAGCGGACGGCCGGCGGCGGCGCACAGGGCCGCCACGGGTTCGGGCGCGGGGGCGGGGGTGCCGAGCTCGGCGGCGGCGGCCGCCAGCGCGCGTTCGACGGGCTCGGCGAGCGAGCGGTCCCCGGCGCGCAGGTCGGCGCCGCGCAGCCAGAGGGTGGGCAGCGGGTGGGCGGCGTCGGCGCGGCGGGCGGCGAGGGCGGCGAGTTCGGTGGAGCGGCCGCTGCCGGGGGCGCCGACCAGCGCGGTGACGGTGGCCTCGGGTTCGTCGCCGGTCAGGCCGTCCGGCCGGTCGATCCGGTCGGCGGCGAGCCCGGCCACCCCGCCGGGCCCGGTGTCGGCGGCCGCCGTCTGCGCGGCGGCCAGCCGCAGGACCCCGGCGAGGTTGAGCGCCGCCCCGTACGCGGGCACGGCCGCCGCGTTGCGCGCCAGCAGGGCGGCCAGCGGCCCGGCCGTCGCCGCGCCGCCGCCGGCGGGCACCGCGGGCAGGGCGCCGCCGTACCGGGCGGCGTGCGGCCCGGGCAGGGCCAGGGCGACCACGGCACCGCTGCGGGCGTCCAGCACCGGTGAGCCGGCCGGCACCGCGACGCCGCCGACCACCGGCACGTCGAGCAGCAGCAGGCCGTCGGCGGCCCCGAGCAGCCCGCAGCGCAGCGCGACCGCCCGGCCGTCCGCGCCGGCCAGCGCGGGCAGCAGCAGCTCGTGCCCGGCGCCGGCGGCGGCCACCGGCAGCGGCGGGACGGACGGGCCGCCGACCGCGTCGGTGCGCAGCAGGGCGAGGCCGTGCCCGGGCAGCGGCAGGACGGCGTCCGGGCCGAGCACCCGGGTCTCGCCGCCGGGGGTGTGCAGGACGAGCCGGTCGAGGGCGGCGACGCACTGGTGGGCGGTCAGCACGGTGCCGTGCGGGTCGGCGACGAAGCCGAGGCCGTGCAGCCGCCCGGCGAGGTCGCGGATGTGCAGCAGGTACCGCCCCGGATCGTCTTCCTGGAACTCCGGCATGGCCCTTCCCCCTGTCGGTCGTTCGGCCGCCGCGGGGAGCCTGCCCGGCGTGGGGGCGGCCCGACCGCGCCCGCGCCGCTCACCACCGGCGTTCACCTCGCGCGCTCCCCCGCAGGGGTGAACGCGCCCCCGGGAACGCCGAGACCCCCGCCGGGTGGAATCCCGGGCGGGGGTCAGGGAGGCGGGGGCCTCCGGGGAGCGGAGGTCAGCCGACGAAGACCGCGACGGGCTTGGCCTGCCCGCCCTTCTCCTCGACCAGGGCGAGGAAGCGCCCGTCCGGCCCGAACACCGCGATCGGCCCGTCCACGCCCATCCCGGGCGCCTTCAGCCGGGCGCCGTGCGACAGCTTCTCGGCGGAGGACTCGTCCAGGTCCCAGCGTGGGAAGGCGGCGGCCGCGGCCTGCGCGATCGGCAGCACCTCCAGCCCGGTGGCGGAGTCGCCGGTGACGGAGTCCTCGAGCTGCTCCAGGGTGCGCGCCGACTCCACCCCGTACGGGCCGACCTTGGTGCGCCGCAGCGCGGTCAGGTGCCCGCCGACGCCGAGCCCGGCGCCGAGGTCCCGGGCCAGCGCCCGGATGTAGGTGCCGGAGGAGCACTCGACGGTCACGTCCAGGTCGATCACCGGCGTGCCGTCCTCGGCCACCGCCGCCCGCTGCCCGTGCACGGTGAAGGAGTGGATCGTGGTCGGCCGGGCGGCGAGTTCGAAGTCCTCGCCCTCGCGCACCCGCGCGTACGAGCGCTTGCCGTCGATCTTGATCGCGCTGACCTTGGACGGCACCTGCATGATCGGGCCGGTGAGCGCCGCGATCCCGGCGTCGATCGCCTCCCGGGTGACGGCGTCCGCCGGGGTCGAGGCGGTCACCTCGCCCTCCCGGTCGTCGGTGATCGTGGTCTGGCCGAGCCGGATGGTCGCCTCGTACGTCTTGGCCGTCAGCATCAGGTGGCCGAGCAGCCGGGTGGCCCGCTCGACGCCGATCACCAGGACGCCGGTGGCCATCGGGTCCAGCGTGCCGGCGTGGCCGACCTTCCGCGTCCCGGCCAGCCACCGCAGCTTGGCGACCACCCCGTGGGAGGTGATGCCCTCGGGCTTGTCGACGATCACCAGGCCGTCCGGGCCGGTGCCTTTGCGCTTCATCGAGTTCTTTCTCTCAACCAGCGGTTGTTCCGTGCGGTCAGGTGCTCCGTGCGGTCAACCGTTCCGTGCGGTCACCGCAGGATAGTCAACGCGGGACCGTCAGTGGGCGGGCCGCAGCGCCGCCCGGAACCGGTCCACCACCGCGGCCACGCCCTCCCGGGCGCTGAACCCGGCCGCGAAGACGTGCCCGCCGCCGCCCAGCTCGGTGCAGGCCGCGGCGACGTCCACCGCGCCCTTGGAACGCGAGGAGCCCCGCAGCGTGCCGTCCGGGTCCTGCTTGAGCACCAGCGCCACCTCGGCCTCGGCCGGGCGGCGCAGCACGTCGATCAGTCCTTCGATCTCCTCAACCGTGACGCTGAACAGCGCGAGGTCCTCGTACGGCACCCAGGTCCACACCAGGCCCAGCCCGCCGGCCGCGTCCGGCTCGTAGACGGCCCGGTCGAGGGCGGCCGCGAGCACCTTGAGGTAGCCGAAGGAGGAGGTGTCCCACAGCTGCCGGGAGATCAGGTCGTGCCGGATGCCGGTGGCCAGCAGCCGCCCGGCGAGTTCGTGGGTGGCGGGCGTGGTCGCCCGGTACTTGAACGAGCCGGTGTCGGTGGCGACCCCGGTGTAGAGGCAGGTGGCCAGGTCCTGGTCGAGCTCGACGCCGAGCCGGCGCAGCAGCTCGTCCACCAGGACGGCGGTGGCCGGCGCGGCCGGGTCGATCAGCTGGTGGGTGCCGAAGCCCGGGTTGGAGGCGTGGTGGTCGAACACCGCCAGGACGGGCGCGGCGAAGGCCTTGTCGTGTAGCAGGCCGAGCCGGCTCTGCGCGGCCACGTCGAAGCAGAGCACCAGCTCGGGCACCTCGGGCACCTCGGCGGCGGGCACGATCAGCTCCTGGCCGGGCAGGAAGGCCAGCGACTCGGGCACGATCTGCGGCTCGTCGCCGAAGGAGACCCGCACCTCCTTGCCGAGCGCGCGCAGCGCCAGCCCGGCGGCCAGCGAGGAGCCCAGCGCGTCGCCGTCCGGGCAGATGTGGCAGATCAGGTCGATCGAGCGCGCCCGGCCGATCTCCGCCACCACCTGCTGCCAGACCAGTTCGCGGCCGCTCTCCTCGGCGCGCGGCCCCGGGAGCGCCGCGAGGGCACCCTCCACCGTGCTGGTGGAGGACGCCCCCGTGGTCGAACCGGTTCGCGAGGCGCCCCGCGCCGGCTCACCCGCCATGACTACTCGTCCTCGTCGTCACGCTCGGACGCCGGCACCCGGTACGGGTCGGCGTCGCCGGCGTAGGTCGCGCCCGCGGCGGTGGTGCGCACCGCCGCGTCGATGGCCTTGGCCCGGTCGAGCAGGTCGTCGATGTTCCGGGCGTTGTCCGGCAGCGCGTCCGCGACGAAGGTCAGCGTCGGGGTGAAGCGCACCCCGATCTTGCCGACCTCGGAGCGGATCACGCCCTTGGCGCTCTCCAGCGCGGCCGCGGTGGCCTCGCGCTCGGTCTCGTCACCGAAGACGGTGTAGAAGACGGTGGCCTCGCGCAGGTCGCCGGTCACCCGGGTGTCGGTGATGGTCACGAACCCGAGCCGCGGGTCCTTGATCCGCCGCTCCAGGGTCTGGGCGACGACCACCTGGATGCGGTCGGCGAGCTTGCGCGCCCTAGCGGTGTCGGTCACGTTGCCTCCTCGTGCAATGGGCCCGGTACCCGGGCGAGCTGCGCGCCCGTTCGGGGCCCACGCCCCAAAGTACCGGCCCGCGCCCGGCCTTGCGGGCGCTCTCGGTCCTGATCCGTGTGAGAACGGCGACTTCCGCCGACGCCTCCACGGTCCTCATTCGTCGTCGTCGTTGTGGTAGCGCCTCCTCGCGGCGAGGAGCTGCACCTCGGGGCGGCCGGCGACCAACCGCTCACAGCTGTCCAGGACCTCGGTGACGTACCCGGCATCGCCGGACACCACCGCCAGGCCGATCTCGGCCCGCCGGTGCAGGTCCTGGTTCCCGGTCTCGGCAGCGCACACGCTGTACTTGCGCTGCAGTTCGGCCACGATGGGCCGCACGATCGAACGCTTCTCCTTGAGCGAGTGGACGTCGCCCAGCAGCAGGTCGAAGGTGAGTGTTCCCACGAACATGTATGACAGGTCTCGCCGACCTGGAAGGCCTCGGGGACGCCGGCCCGGAACCGGGCCGACGCCGAGGACCCTACACAGCGAGACCGGGGCCGGTCGACGGAAATACCACCCGTCGACCGGCCCCGGTTGACACCGACTAGGCGCGCGGCTTCTCGCGCATCTCGTAGGTCTCGATGACGTCCTCGACCTTGATGTCGTTGAACGACCCCAGGGTGACACCGGCCTCGAAGCCCTCGCGGACCTCGGTCGCGTCGTCCTTGAAGCGGCGCAGACCCTCGATGGAGAGGTTCTCCGCCACGACCTTGCCGTCGCGGATGAGGCGGGCCTTGGCGTTGCGGCGGATGATGCCGTCGCGGACCAGGACACCGGCGATGTTGCCGAACTTGGAGGAGCGGAAGACCTCGCGGATCTCCGCGGCGCCGAGGCGCACCTCCTCGTACTCCGGCTTGAGCATGCCCTTGAGGGCGTTCTCGATCTCCTCGATCGCCTGGTAGATGACCGAGTAGTACCGGACGTCCACGCCTTCCTTGTCGGCCGCGGCGCGCGCACGGCCTTCGGCGCGCACGTTGAAGCCGATGATGATGGCGTCCGAGCCCATCGCCAGGTCCACGTCGGACTCGGTGATGGCACCCACACCGCGGTGCAGGACCCGGAGCTCGACCTCCTCGCCCACGTCCAGCTTGACGAGGGCGTCCTCGAGGGCTTCGACGGAACCGGAGACGTCACCCTTGATGATGAGGTTGAGCTGCTCGATGGAGCCGGCGGCGATGGCCTTGTCCAGGTCCTCCAGGGACACCCGGACCCGACGCTGCGCGAAGGCGGCGTTGCGGTCACGGGCCGAGCGCTTCTCGGCGATCTGGCGGGCGGTGCGGTCCTCGTCGACGACGATGAAGCTGTCGCCGGCGCGGGGCACCGAGGTCAGACCGAGCAGCAGCACCGGGCGGGACGGGCCGGCCTCGGCGAGGCTGTTGCCGTTCTCGTCCAGCATGGCGCGGACGCGGCCGTAGGCGTCGCCCACGACGATCGAGTCACCGACGCGGAGGGTACCGCGCTGGACCAGGACGGTCGCCATGGCGCCGCGGCCCTTGTCCAGGTGGGCTTCGATCGCAATACCCTGCGCGTCCTGGTCGGGGTTGGCCCGCAGGTCGAGCGAGGCGTCCGCGGTCAGGACCACGGCCTCCAGCAGCTGGTCGATGTTCAGACCCTGGCGCGCGGAGATGTCGACGAACATGGTGTCGCCGCCGTACTCCTCGGCCACCAGGCCGAACTCGGTCAGCTGGCCGCGGACCTTGGTCGGGTCGGCGCCCTCGACGTCGATCTTGTTGACGGCGACCACGATCGGCACACCGGCGGCCTTGGCGTGGTTCAGCGCCTCGACCGTCTGCGGCATGACACCGTCGTTGGCCGCGACCACCAGGATCGCGATGTCGGTGGACTTGGCACCACGGGCACGCATGGCGGAGAACGCCTCGTGACCCGGGGTGTCGAGGAAGGTGATCGGGCGCTCTTCGCCGTTCACCATCGTCGCCACCTGGTAGGCACCGATGTGCTGGGTGATGCCACCGGCCTCGCCGGCCACCACGTTGGACTTGCGGATCGCGTCCAGCAGTCGGGTCTTACCGTGGTCGACGTGACCCATGACGGTGACGACCGGCGGGCGCGGGGCCAGCTGGTCCTCGTCGCCCTCGTCGGCGCCGAAGTCGATGTCGAACGACTCCAGCAGCTCGCGGTCCTCGTCGTCCCGGCTGACGATCTCCAGGACGAAGCCCATCTCGTCCGCCAGCAGCTGCAGCGTGGCGTCGGAGACCGACTGCGTCGCGGTGACCATCTCACCGAGGTTGAACATGACGGAGACGAGCGCGGCCGGGTTGGCGTTGATCTTCTCCGCGAAGTCCATCAGCGAGGCGCCGCTCGACAGGCGAACGGTCTGGCCGTTGCCGCGGGGCAGCATCACACCGCCGACGGACGGGGCCTGCATGGCCTCGTACTCCTGGCGCTTCGCCCGCTTCGACTTGCGACCGCGAGCCGGGCGACCGCCCGGGCCACGACCGAAGGCGCCCTGCGTGCCACCACGGGCACCCGGGCCGCCGGGACGACCGCCGAAGCCACCCGGACGCGGGCCGCCGAAGCCGCCGCCGCCACCGGGAGCGCCGCCACCCGGGCGGGGGCCGCCGAAGCCGCCACCGGCCGGACGCGAGCCCGGACCGGCCGGACGGCCCTGGAAGCCGGGACGGGCACCGCCGGCACCCGGACCACCGGGACGGCCGCCGGGGCCACCCGGACCACGGCCACCCGGGCCCGGACGCGGGCCGGCCGGACGCTGCGGCATCATGCCCGGGTTCGGGCGCGGCATGCCGGACGGGGTCGGGCCACCGGGGCGGGGCGCGGCCGGACGGGGCATGCCGTCAGGACGCGGAGCGCCACCCGGACGCGGCGCACCGGCACCCGGGGCACCCGGACGCGGGGCGCCACCCGGACGGGGAGCACCGGCACCCGGCGCACCGGCCGGACGCGGACGGTCGCCACCGGGACGGGGGGCACCGGCACCCGGCGCACCGGCCGGACGCGGGCGGTCGCCACCGGGACGCGGGCGGTCGCCGCCCTGCCCGGCCGGGGCACCCGGACGGCCACCCGGCGCGGCCGGACGGCGGTCGCCGGGGCGGGCCATGCCGGTGGCGCTGCCCGAGGTGAACGGGTTGTTGCCCGGACGCGGACCGGCCGGACGCGGGCCCGGACGGGCACCGCCGGAGGCCTGCGCCGCCGGACGCGGGGCCTGGGCGGCCGGACGCGGGGCGTCACCGGCCGGAGCCGGCGAGGAGAACTCGGCCGCGGGCGCGGCCGGGGCCGCCGGAGCGGCGGGGCGCGCCGCCGCTC
>NZ_JZKH01000079.1 GCF_000961885.1 Streptomyces rubellomurinus | reverse complement strand
GTGCTGGTGGTGTTGGCGAGCAGCCAGTCGGTGAGGCGGCGGCGCTGGGCGGGCGGGAGGGCGTGGCCGAGGACGAGCCGGCGGTACGTGCGGGCGATGGCGTGCGGGGTGGTGATGTCGGTGGTGCGGTCGGGTTCGGCCGTGTTGAGGTCCGGTTCCCAGCGGTCGAGCCGGGTGACGCGGTCGCCGATCGAGCGGCAGAACCGGGTGACGGCGGTCGGGCCGCCGAGTTCGCGCAGCAGCAGGTTGCCCGCGGTGTTGTCGCTCTGGTCGATGGCGGCGGCGCAGAGTTCGCCGACGGTCATGCCGTTGGCGAGGTTCTTCGACTCGCCGGTGACGGGGGCGCCGCCGGAGTTCTTGACGTCGTCGACGGTGTAGTGGATGCGGCGGGCGAGGAACTCGCCGTCGTGGTCGAGGTCGCGCAGGACGGCGGCGACCGCGAGGGTCTTGAACACCGAGCAGATCGGGAAGGTCTCGTCGGCGCGGTGGCGGACGGTGCGGCCGGTGCGCAGGTTGCGGGCGTAGACGCCGAGTCGGCCGCCGTGCTGCTGTTCCAGCTCGGCCAGGCGCCGGCCGACGTCGTTCGTGGCGGCCTGGGCCGCCCCGCCGCCGGCGAGGGTCGTGGTGAGGGCCACGGCCGCCGCGGCGCCGAGGGTCAGGGCGGCGCGGCGGGTGCGCGGGGTGTCCGGAAGGTTCTGGTCCATGCGGGAGGAGACGCGGCGCACCGTCCGATGGTTCGTCACCGGACGGTCAGAGTGCCATCGCCACTCCCGCGTACTGGGCGGCGTCGGCCGCGGTGACCGGGGGGTCGGCCGGGGCCGGCCGCCATGCGGGGGTGGGGACGACGCCGGGCTCGAGCAGGGTCCAGCCGTCGAAGAAGCGGGTGAACTCGGCGCGGCTGCGGGCCTGCACGGCGGTGCCGGCGGCGGCGTAGACGCGGACCACCCGGTCGACGTCCTCGGGGGTGAACTCGGGGGTGACGTGGCTGATCACGAGCGCGCTGCCGGGGGCGAGGGCGGACTTGAAGTGCTCGACGATCCCGTACGCGCCGCTGGCGTCGGGGACGAAGTGCAGCAGGGCGATCAGGGAGAGCGCGACGGGGCGGTCCAGGTCGATGGTGTCGCGCAGTCCGGGCGCGTCGAGCAGCCGCCCGGGGTCGGTGACGTCCGCCTCGACGTAGGCGGTGCGGCCTTCGGGGGTGCCGGTGAGCAGGGCCTGGGCGTGCGAGAGGACGATCGGGTCGTTGTCGGCGTAGACGACGCGGGCGCGCGGGTCGACGCCCTGGGCGATCTCGTGCAGGTTGGGCGAGGTGGGGATGCCGGTGCCGATGTCGAGGAACTGGTCGATGCCGGCGTGGGCGAGGGCGCGGGTGGCCCGGTGCATGAAGGCGCGGTTGGCGCGGGCGGCGGCGCGCACCCAGGGGGCGACGGCGAGGGCGTGGCCGGCGGCTTCGCGGTCGGCCGCGAAGTTGGTGCAGCCGCCCAGGTAGTAGTCGTACATCCGGGCCGAGTGCGGCACGTTCAGCCGCAGGTCGACCCCGTCGTAGCGGTTCATCCCGCTTTCCCCTCGCCTCTCGCGCACGGACGACCGGATGGCTGCCCACGGTATCCGCCCGGCAATCGGCCCCGACCCCTCACGTCAAGAAGTACGACGAGATGACCATCTGTATTCAATGCGCGCCCTGGAGTGACGAAGCGGAAGCCGTGAGGATGGGCCGGGACGGCCCGACCTCGGGCGACCCGGTGGGCGGCGGCAGGCCGCGGAAGGCAGGCGCGATGACGATCGACAGGAGTGTCGGCACGAGTGCCGCGCTGCGGCCGGACCTCACCTACGCCGCGTTCTGCGAGACACACGAACCGGCTTGGCACGCCCTGGCGTTGACCAGGACGGGCAATCGGGCGGACGCGGCGCTGGTGGTCGGGGCGGTCAAGGGCGACCTGTCCCGGTGCTGGCCGCAGGTGCTGCGCTTCGAGGAACCGGCCGCGTACGCCTGGCGGTTGGCGAACCGGCACATCGCCGACTGGGTGTCCGGCGAGGAGCCGGTCGCGGTGGAGGCGGTCACCTTCGCGGCGGTGATCGGCGCGTTCAAGCAGGTGGCGAACGGGCTGCTGCACAGCGAGGCCGACGAGGTGCGGCTGTACGCGGCGATCCTCGAACTGCCGGACCGGCAACGGGACGTGGTGGTCCTGCGCTACCTGCTGGGGCTGCACGTCAAGGTCATCGGAGCCTACCTCGGCCGACCGGTGGCCACCGTGCACTCCAATCTGCGGCACGCCCGGGAGCGACTGGCCCGCCGGCTCGGCGTGCGCGAACTGCCGGACCGGGCGGGCGACTTGTGAACCACGACGGGACGGGTGCCGGGCGCGCGGAGATCCGGGTGCCCCGGCCGGAGCGGCCGCACGCCGAGCGGATCGCCGCCCTGCGCCAGGCGCGGCTGACCGCCGCGCCCGCGCACCTGCCGTCCGAGCACGAGCAGGCGGCGTTCGAACTCGGCCTGGTCGTCGCCCTGGTGCTCGGCGCGCCGGAGGCCTCGCGCGGGCTCGACCTGCTGGTCAACGCCCGCCGGATCCAGCCGGAGGGGGCGGAGGTGTTCGGCGCGCTGCTGCACGCCACCGGGCGGGTGGAGAGCGCCGAGTTCTGGTGGCGCTTCGCCGCCGGATCCGGCAGCGGGACGGCCGCGTACTGCCTGCACCTGCACCACCTGACGCTGGGCGAGACGGACGACGCCGACTACTGGCGGGCCTGGTCGGACCAGCTGGCGGCCACCGAACGCCCGCCGGGGCCGGGGCCGTTGCGGATGAACCGGCCACTGCTGCCGGACGAGGTGCGGCGCGACATCCTCTCCCGGGTGCACCACGGGCTGGCGCCGCAGCTGCCGGCGGCCCTGGCCGCGGTGATCGACCGGCTGCCGGGGCAGGGCGGGGGCGAGGACGAGGTGCCGAGCCCGTGGGGGCTCACCTCGGGGGCGGCCTCGGCGTTCGCGGCGGATCCGGCGCGCGAGCGGGCCCGTGGGCTCGGGGAGGCCGGAGACCCGTGCGGGTGAGCGGTTCCGCCGCCGCCCGCGGCCACCCGTTCAGGTGAGTGCGGACAGTCGGGCGACGATCTCCCGGTCCCGTCCGCTGCCGGCCCGGACCAGCTCGCCGCCCGGGGCCGGGTGCCGGACGACGTAGTGGTGCGGGGCCATCGCGGTGTCGCGGCCGGGTAGCGCGGCCACCACGGCCCGGTGGGCGGCGGCGGGGTCGAGCGCCGGGTCGGCGCTCACCAGCTCGGCCACCAACCTCCCTTCGTCCAGTCGCAGTTGATGCGGCCCGAGGGTGGCGTCCAGCAGGCCCCGGACGGCCGCCAGATCGACCCAGGAGCCATCGACGAGCCGCCAGTCGCGACCGCGCGCGCAGGGCGGCGGGCCGAGCACGCCGGGCAGGCCGGCCGGCACCACCGGGCCCTCGGCGGCGGCCGCGAGGACGGCGAGCAGGGCGCGCGCGAAGCCCTCGGTCTCCGCCGGATCGAGCACCTGCGGGCAGGTGACCAGCACGAACTCCAGGCTGCCGGCGATCCGCAGGATGGTGAACATCAACCGCGCCGGCAGCGTCGGCGCGGGCAGCGGGGTCAGTTCCGGGTCACCGGCCGGGGCCGGCCGGGCGTCGATCACGGCGGCCGGGACGGTCAGGCTCAGGTCGTTGACCACCACCTGGCGCGGGAACCGGGTGCCGCGCAGATGAGCCGCGTCCTCCACCAGCTGCCAGACCAGCTCGGCGTCCAGGGTGCTGTGCCAGTAGGCGCCCAGCGAGGCGGACTTGGTGCGGGCGATCAGCTCGTCGAGGTCGTCGACACCGGCGTCGAGCAGGATCAGGGCGTCCTGCGCGAGGGTGCCGACGTGGTCGACCAGCGCGGCCCGCTGGCGGTTGGCGGACAGCGCGGAGATCACCAGCTCGCCGCGCCCGGCCCGGTGGGCGACCAGGGCGGCGAAGACGGCCAGCAGGACGACGGACGGGCTCGCGGAGGTGCGCCGGCAGACCGCGGCGAGGTGGCCCGCGGCAGCGGTCGACCGGACCAGGAGGGCGCCGTGGTCGCGCGGCGGACCGACGATCCGGGCGTCGGCGAAGACGGACTGCGGGGCGGTGGTCAGCACCCGCGCCCAGTGCCGCAGGGAGTTCGCCGCCCGGCGGCGGCCCTGGGTGCTCTGCTCGGCGGCGGCGATCTCCAGCGGCGTCGGGGCGGTGACGGGCGGGAGCTCCTGCCCGGCGGCGAGCGCGTGCCAGTCCCGGATCAGCACGGCGGTGGCGGCGCCGTCCGCCCCCGCGTGGCAGACCACGGCGGCCAGGCGGAGCAGCCGGTCGCGGTCGGCGAGCAGGGTGAAGCGGATCCTCGGGGGCGCGGCCAGGTCGAACGGGACGGCGAGGTCGGTTCGGCCCGACTCCTCGGCGAGCGCGTCGAGTTCGGCGTCGGACCGACCGCCGGCCTCGACCACGGTGACGGTGAGGGCACCGGTCGGGTGGACCACTTGGGCGGCCGGGAAGCCGTCCGGGCCGGGGCCGGGCGGGAAGGCCGTCCGCAGCGAGTCGTGCCGCTCGACGAGCCGGCGCAGCGCGGCCAGGCCGGCGCCGAGCGAGGTGCCGTCCGGGACGGGCCAGACGGAGTCCTTGTTGCTCTGCTCGGGGGCTTCGCCGCGGATGCAGCGGATCATGTTGTCCTGGCCGCGGGTGAGCGGGCCGCTGTCGCGGGTGGGCGGGCCGCTGTGGCGAGTGGGCGGGCCGCCGTCGCGGGCGGGCGGGCCGCTGCCGCCGCTCTCGGCGGCGAACGGGACGGAGATCTGCCGGCGGGCCGGCCGGACATCGTGCGGGGTCACGTCGTACCCGTCTTTCGCTCGCCGGGAGGGGATCGACCCGGATGCGTTCGGGACGCTACCAGCGAGCTCGCGAACTGGTCCAGACCAAAGTGGAGGAGAATCAACCGGCTTGCCACACAAGCGAGTTGACATGGACGGGCCGATCGCCGAGCGCCGCCACGGCGGCCCGGAACGGACCGGGGGCGGGCACGTCGCGGACCAGGACCGGCCCCGCTCCGAGCCGGCCCGGATCGCCCACCGCGAGCGGCGACGGGCCGAGCACGCACACCCCGAAGGACTGCGCCAGCCGTCCGCCGTACGCCTTCACGACGGCCTCGCGCCGGCACCAGAGCGCGGTGAAGCGCGCCGAGCGCTCGGCGGGCTCGGCCGCCTCCGCGACGAAGCGCGCCTCCTCGAACGGGAACCAGCGCGCGGCCATCCGCTCGGCCACGGCGGACTCGCGCAGCCCCTCGACGTCCACCCCGACCTCCCGCCCCTCGGCCAGGGCCAGCACCGCGAGCGGGCCGGACGCCGACCAGCTGACCCGCAGCCCGCCGGCCCCGGCCGGCTCCGGCTTGCCGTTCGGCCCGAGCCGCCAGACCACCTCGGCCGGGCGCACGCCGAGCCGGGCGGCCACCAACTGCCGCACGGCACCGCGCAGCACGGTGAAGCGGGAGCGCGACTCCCGGCCCGCGCGGGCCGCGCGGGCCCGCTCGTCGGCGTCCAGCAGCTGCCCCAACGCGTCCACGACCGGGGCGGGTTGGTCGGTGTCGATGAAGGAGAGCGTGACGTCGGTCATGGCAGCATCAAAGCACTCACCACCCCGAGCCGGCGGTCGTACCCGGCGGCCAGCACGGGCCGCTGCCGCGGCACCTGCTCGGCCAGCAGCGCCCACAGGCCGGTGAAGGGCTGGGCCGGCGGCCGCTCGCCGCCGAGGCCGGCGTCCAGCAGCACCGCCGCCCCGGGCCCCAGCTCCTCGGCCCAGCCCCGGACGGTCCGCGCCGGGTCGTCGACGCCGCGGGCCTGGCGGACCTCCAGCCCGCCCGCCGGGTCGTCCTCGCAGACCAGCACCACCACGGCGTGCCGCTCGGGCAGCGGAACGGGCTCGGGCGGCTCGTGGTGCAGCGCGGTCTGCTCGGCGAGCACGACCACCGCCCGCCGGCAGCTGCCGGTGGCGCGGTGGGCGGCGGCCAGCCGCAGGGCGGTGAAGGCCGCCGCGGTGCCCTGGTCGCAGATCGCGAAGGCGAGCGGCGAGCCCGGGACGGCGCGGCCGAGCGCGAGCGAGGACGGCGCGCCGGGGCGGACGTCCGGGGTGTCGAAGGCGAGGATCAGCAGGTCCACCGGTTCGCCGTCGGCCAGTGCCTCGCGCAGCGGTCCGGCGGCCAGCTCCTCGTAGGAGTGGCCGGCGCCCTCGCCGAGCAGGTCCTCGCGCAGCGGCAGGCCGTACGGGCGGACCAGGTCGGAGACGAAGACCCGCAGGTCCGGGTCGAGCGAGGCCGGCGAGCGGCCGTCGAAGCGGCGGGCCAGCGCCCGGGTGATCCGCAGCCCGGGCCGGTGCGCGCTCGCGGCGGCGGGCACCCGGTCAATCCTCGGGAATCAGGTGCCCGGCGACGTAGTCCGCCAGGTTGGTGACGGAGCGCAGGTCGTCCTCGGTGATCTGCTCGACGTCCACCTGGATGTCGAGCGACT
This sequence comes from Streptomyces rubellomurinus, assembly GCF_000961885.1. GTDB lineage: Bacteria > Actinomycetota > Actinomycetes > Streptomycetales > Streptomycetaceae > Kitasatospora > Kitasatospora rubellomurina. The sequence goes on along the minus strand of NZ_JZKH01000079.1, from coordinate 33,518 downwards.
CCTCCAGCTCCAGGATGAGTTCGATGGTGCCGGCGGAGGTGAGGCCGAGGTCGTCGAAGAGGCAGGCGTTCTCGGGGATCTCCGGCAGCTCGCGCTTGAGGACGCGCGGCAGGAGCTCGCCGATCGCGTGCAGGATGCGCTCGCGCAGCTCGGGGTCGGTGGTCTGGACCACTGGATCTGACATGGATGTCCCGTCGCGTCGTACGTGTGGGATGGGCGGGGAGTGCGGCCAGGAGCGGGGAGTTCGGGCCGGCGTCGGCCGACTGGGCGTCAGGAACGCATGGCCATCGCCGAGAAGGTCGCTCCGACGCCGGCGGCGGCGATCAGGTAGTGGTCGCCGCGGCGCACCAGCCCCCGGGCGGTGGCGGTGTGGAGGTTGATGAGGCCGTCCGCAGCGAAACTGTGCCCGACCGACCGCACGTTGTCCAGCACCACCTTCTCCAGCGGGAAGCCGATCCGGCGCGAGATCATCCGCCAGGACGCCTGGTTGACGTTGTGCGGAAGGATCGCGGCGAGGTCGCCGAGCCGGAGCCCGGCCTGTTCCAGGGCCGCCTCGATCGCCTCGACCATCACGTTCGGGTACGCGCGCTGGTAGCGGGCGAGCAGGTCGGCGTCCTCGGCCAGCCGGCCGTCGAACTCCGGGCGCTGGCGCACCGCGAAGGAGAGCATCCGGTGGCGCTCGCCGCCCGCGCTGATCAGGCAGGCGGCGGCGCCTTCGGCGAAGATGCCGGTCTCGGGCACCAGTTGGGCGTCCCGGGTGAAGGTCTTCTCGCCGGCCAGCACGACGGCCAGCGCCCGCTCGTCCGGTTCGCCCGCCAGCAGCCTGCCCGCCAGGTCGATGGCGAGCAGGCCGACGGCGCACGCGTGGTGGGTCACGGTGAAGGCGCTCGCGTGGCCGAGGCCGCGCGCGGCGAGCAGGTCGTGCAGCGGGTTGAGCGGGTGGGGCACCGCCACCGGCATGCTGCGCGCGTGGATCACGAAACGGACGTGCCGTTCGCGTCCGCGCAGCTCGGTCAGGCCGTCCAGGGCGGCGTCGAGCAGGTCGGGCAGCTTCCCGTCCGGGTCCAGTCGCAGCTGGTCCAGGCCGTGGAAGCGGCGGAAGAGTCGGAGTTGACGTGGGGTCAGGCCGATGCGCTCGCCCACCGCCTCGATGGGCACGGCACGCGGGGGGAGGTGAACGGCCACTGCCTCCAGTGCGGTCACGCGGGCTAGTATCACCACGCCCGAGCGGTCGCACAAGTGATCTCGGGCCCTTGACACTTCCCCCGCGTCCGCCCGCGCCACCCGCGCGCCGGGGCCGCCGCGATCCTTGCGCGCCGCGCCGAGAGCGGCGTCGTTCAGACGGGATACCTCCCTTGTCGGACCGCGAACCACCGTGCCCGGACGGGCCGTTGCACCCCGAGCTGCTCGCCCTGCTGGCCGAGGCCGCCGGGGCGCCGCCCGGGTGGGCGGAGCGGATCACCCCCGGATCCCGGCTGGACGCCGACCTGCTGCTGGACGAGTGCGAACTCGCCGCGCTGGCCCGGCTGCTGCGGGAACGCTTCGGCTCGCAGGCCGACCTGGCGGGGCTGCGGGCCGGCCTCGGCCTGGCCGCCCTGGAGGCGCTGACCGTCGCCGACCTGCAGAAGCTGCTGCCCGGGGAGGTGCGGGCATGAGTCGGTTCCTGCTGGTGCTGCCGCCGCTGACCGGGCACGTCAACCCGGCCGTCGGCATCGCGGCCGAACTGGCCGCCCGCGGCCACCAGGTCGCCTGGACCGGCACCGAGTCGGTGCTGCGGCCGCTGCTCGGCCCGGACGCCCGGGTGTTCGGCACCGGCACCCGGGCCTTCCGGGCCCAGGGCGGGCACGGGCTGGCCGCCCTGCGCTCGCTCTGGGAGGGCTTCATCGTGCCGTACGCGCGGTTCACCGCGAAGCCGCTGGACGCGGTCGTGCGGGAGTTCCGGCCGGACGTGCTGCTGGTCGACCAGCACACCCCGGCGGGCGCGCTGGCCGCCCACCGGCACGGGCTGCCGTGGGCGAGCTTCGCGCCGGGCGCGATGGAACTGGGCCGCCCGTACCGGGCGTTGCCGCAGGTTGAGGCGTGGACGGACGGGCTGCTGCGCGGCCTGTGGGAGCGCGCCGGGCTGCCGGCCGCGGAGTACCTGGACCCGCGCTTCTCCCCCGCCCTGGTCCTCGCGACCACCGGGCCGGCGCTGACCGGCGCGGCCGAGCCGCCCGCGCACCACGCGCTGGTCGGCCCGGTGCTGCGCACCCGCCCGGCGGATCCGGGCTTCCCGTGGGAGCGGCTGGCCCCCGGCCGGCGCCGGGTGCTGGTCACCATGGGCACGCTGGCGGGCGACCTGGGCGCGGACTTCCTCGCGCGCTCGGTGCGGGCACTGGAGCTGTGCGGGCCGGACGTCCAGCCGGTGTTCGCCGCGCCGCGCGCGCTGCTGCCCGAACTCCCCTCGCGGGCGGTGGCGGTGGACCGGGCGCCGGTGCTGGAGCTGATGAGGCGCGGCGCGCTGGGCGCGGTGCTGTGCCACGGCGGGATGAACACCGTGGGCGAGGCGCTGGCGCACGGGCTGCCGCTGGTGGCGGCGCCGATCCGGCACGACCAGCCCTTCGTGGCCGCGCAGGTGGCGGCCGCCGGGGCGGGCCTGCGGGTGCCGTTCGCCCGGGTGACGCCGGAGCACCTCGCCGAAGCGCTGCGCACCGCGCTGGACTCGACGGCCCTGCGGGAACGGGCGGTCCGGGTCGGGCGGGAGCTGCTGTCCGGCGGCGGCGCGGTGGCCGCGGCGGACCGGCTGGAGGCGCTGGCCGCCCGGCCGAGCGGGGCGGCCCCCGGCGGAACGCGGCCTCCTGGCGGCCCGTAGCAGAACGTCGGGCCGCGAGTCCATTGGTCTAGGCCATTGTTTCCGAGCCGGGGTTGACCCTAGGGTGTCGCAGCAGCACCGCCCCGCACCGCCGCCCCGCACGACCACCCGGGCGGGTGCCGTGGCAGCCCTTCCCCGTACGGGAGTTCCGGTTGATCGAGACCACGGGACTGCGCAAGTCCTACCGCAAGAAGACCTCCCGCAGGAGCGGCGACAGCCCCACCGTCGACGCCGTCCGCGGGATCGACCTGTCCGTCGCCGCCGGGGAGATCTTCGGCTTCCTCGGCCCCAACGGCGCCGGGAAGACCACCACCCTGCGCATGCTGGCCACCCTGATCCGCCCGGACGGCGGCCGGGCCCGCATCGCCGGGGCCGACCTGTTCGCCGATCCGGCCGAAGTCCGGCGCCGGATCGGCTACGTCGCCCAGGGCGGCGGCACCACCGACCACGTCAGCGCCCGCGAGGAACTGGTCCTCCAGGCACGGCTGTACGGCGCGGGCAAGGCGCAGGCCGTCCGGGCCGCCGAGGACGCGCTGAAGGCCTTCGACCTCACCGGGTTCGGCGACCGCCCGTGCGCCACCTACTCCGGCGGTCAGCGCCGCCGGGTCGACATCGCGCTCGGCGTGATCCACGAACCGCGGGTGCTGTTCCTGGACGAGCCCACGGTCGGACTGGACCCTGCCAGCCGGGCGGGCGTCTGGGAGGAGATCCGCCGGCTGCGCACCCAGGGCATGACGGTCGTCGTCACCACCCACTACCTCGACGAGGCCGACGCGCTCTGCGACCGGGTCGCGATCGTCGACCACGGCGAGGTGGTGGCCGAGGGCACGCCCGCGGCGCTCAAGCGCGAGATCTCCGGCGACGTCCTGCTGCTCGGCCTGGAGCCCGGCGAGGACGTCGCCGGGCGCGCGGCCGAGGCGCTGCGGCCGCAGCCGTACCTGCACCGGCTGGAGGACAGCGGTGAGGAGGGCCTGCGGCTGTACGTGGCGGACGGCGCGGCGGCCATCCCGCAGGTGCTGCGCGCGCTGGACGCCGCCGGGGTGACACCGGGCACCGTGCAGCTCCAACGGCCCAGCCTGGACGACGTGTTCCTGGCCCGCACCGGCCGCTCCCTGCAACAGTCCTGACCGGCCCGAACCTTGGGGAGATCGTGAAGCTCGCCCGCGACACCTGGCTGGTCTTCCAGCGCCAGCTGCTGCTGATGGTCCGCACCCCGGTGTGGATCGCCGTCGGCATCATCCAACCCCTGTTCTACCTGCTGCTGTTCGCCCCGCTGTTGAAGAAGGTGCTCGCCCCCGAGGGCGCGGGCAGCTACGCCGACGCCTACCAGGTGTACGTGCCGGGCCTGTTGGCGGTGCTGTGCATCTTCGGCGGGCTGTTCACGGGCTTCAGCCTGCTCGGCGAGCTGAAGGCCGGGATCATCGAGCGCTCCCGGGTCACCCCGGTGAGCCGGCTGGCGCTGCTGCTCGGCCGGGCGCTGCGGGAGACGGTGGCGCTGCTGGTGCAGGCCGTCCTGATCACCCTGATCGCGCTGCCGTTCGGGCTGCGGGTCAGCCCGCCGGACCTGCTGCTCGCCTACCTGCTGCTGGGGCTGCTGGCGCTGATGACCTCGGCGATCTCCTTCGGCATCGCGCTGATGGTGCCGACCGACGCCGCGATGGCGCCGGTGGTGAACACCGTCGCGCAGCCGATCGCGCTGCTCTCCGGGGTGCTGCTGCCGCTCACCCTGGCGCCGGACTGGCTGCAGCGGGCCGCCCGGTGGAACCCCTTCTACTGGGCGGTGGAGGGCATGCGCGCGCTGTTCTCCGGGCACGCCGGGGACGCGGCGGTGTGGCAGGGCCTGCTGGTGGTCGCCCTGATGACCGTCCTGGCGGTGTCCTGGTCGGCCCGGCTGTTCTCCACCCGGGTGCGCTGAGGCACCGGGCGGAACCACGAGGGGCCCGGCCGCTGTGCGGCGGCCGGGCCCCTCGGTCGCGTGCTCGTCACCCGCGCGGCAGGCCCGCCTCGGACGCGATGAAGGCCGCCAACTTGGCAACTCCGTCGATGATCTGAGCCTGCGTCAGGGCGCTGATCGAGAGCCGCAGCCGGCGCTCCCCGCCGCCGGTCGGGTAGAACGGCCCCATCGGCGTCCACAGCACCCCGTACTCGCGGGCGCAGCGCTCCATGGCGGCGTCGTCGGCGACGAACGGGACGGTCAGCACGGCGAAGAAGCCGCCCTCCGGCCGGTTCCAGGACACTCCGAGGCTGCGCCGGGTGGAGGCCGGGAAGTGCCGCTCCAGCTCCCGCAGCAGGGTGTCCATGCCGGCCGCGTAGTGCGCGATGGCGGCGGCGTTGGCGTCCCGCAGCCGGCAGTCGTACGTCAGCAGCATGCCGCCGATCACGGCCTGGCTGAGCGCGGGCGTGTTGACCGTCGTCATGCTCTTCAGCTTGGCCAGTTCGTCGGCGAGCAGGCTGCCGCGCCCGCCGGGCGCCGAGACCTCCTGGTCGGCGACGACGTAGCCGAGGCGGGCGCCGGGGAAGCAGGTCTTGGCGAAGGACCCGAGGTAGACGACCCGCCGGTCGCGGTCCAGCGCCTTGAGGGTGGGCCGCTCGCCCGGGGTGCGGGCGAAGAAGCCGTACGGATTGTCCTCGATGACCAGCAGGTCCTCCTCGGCGGCGACCTCCAGCAGCCGGGCGCGGGCTTCGAGCGGCATGCTGGCGCCGGAGGGGTTCGCGAAGTCCGGGACGACGTAGAGGGCGCGCGGGCGGCGGCCCTCGGCGCGCACGGCCCGGGCGGCGGCGCGCACGGCCTCCGGGTCGGGGCCGGCGTCCGGGCTCTCCGGGACTGGGCGGGTGGTGAGGTCCAGCAGCCGGGCCGCGCCGGTGATGCCGACGTAGCAGGGCGAGCTGACGAGCAGGACGTCGTCCGGGCCGGCGCACAGCGCGCGCAGGACGAGCAGCATGCCCTCCTGGGCGCCGACGGTGATCACCAGGGACTCGGGGGCGACGTCCAGGCCCTCGTCGTTGGCGAGGGTGCGGGCGACCAGGTCGGCGACGATGCCCTTGGTGGGGCCGTACTGGAACAGCGCGGTGCGCACGGCGTCGCGGCTCAGGCCGCGCTCGGCGAGGTGGGCCAGGTAGGTGTCCAGGTGGCGGCCGACGTCCTCGGGCTCGAAGAAGCCCTCGTAGGGGCGGCCGGGGGCGAAGGACACGGCGTCGGGGTAGCGGGTGGTGACCTCGTTGAGGAAGGTCATCGCGTCCAGCAGCGGCTCGCTGAGCGAGCCGTGCAGGTCGGTCAGGTCGAGGTGGGTCATCGCAGTGCCTCCCGCAGTCGTCCGGCGGCGTAGGCCTGGGCGTCGGCGGCGGCGTCCAGGGTGTCGGTCATGGCGAAGAATCCGTGCGGCACGCCGTCGTAGCGGCGCAGGTCCACCGGGACCCCGGCGGCGCGCAGCGCGTGCGCGTACTGCTCGCCCTCGTCGCACAGCGGGTCGTACTCGGCGGTGAGGACGGTCGCGGGCGGCAGGCCGGCCAGGGTGGCGGCGCGCAGCGGGGAGGCGTACGGGCTGGCGCCGTCCGCCGGGTCGGCCAGGTAGTGGCCCCAGTACCAGGCGACGGAGCGGCGGTTGAACAGCAGCGGGTCGTCGTGGTCGCGCAGCGAGGGGGTGTCGGCGGCGTGGTCGGTGTTGGGGTAGACCAGCAGCTGGTGGCGGAGCGCGGGGCCGCCCTCGGCGCGCAGCAGCAGGGTGAGGGCGGCGGCGAGGTTGCCGCCGGCGCTGTCGCCGCCGACCGCGAGGCGGTCCGGGTCGAGGCCGAACTCCTCGGCGTGCTCGACGAGTCGGAGCAGGGCCGCGCGGCAGTCGTGCAGCGCGGCGGGGAACGGGTGCTCGGGGGCGAGGCGGTAGCCGACCGAGGCGGTGACGCAGCCGGCGGCGTTGGCCAGGCTGCGGCAGATCGCGTCGCTGGTGTCGGGCGAGCCGAGCGTCCAGCCGCCGCCGAACAGGTAGAGCAGGGCGGGCAGTCGGCGGCCGGGCGGCTCGGGGCGGTAGAGCCGCAGGGCGAGTTCGCCGCCGCCGGGGCCGGGGAAGCGGTGCTCCTCGACGGCGGCGACCGGTTCGGGCGCGCCGGCGGCGGCGCGGATGTCCGCGAGGTCGGCGGCGCGCGCCTCGGCCAGGGTGAGGCGGTAGAGCGGTGCCGCGCCGCTTCGCGCGCGCCGGGCGCGGTAGGCCTCGGCCTGGGGGTGCAGGGGCATGGGCAATCCCGTTCGGTGGGACGGTACGGTCCGCGTCCAGCGGCTCGGGGTCATTGCTCAGTGGTGAGAGCTCAGTGGTGAGAGCTCGGCGGGTCGAGGTCAGCGGTTCGAGGTCAGCGGTCGGCCTCGACGTAGATCGTCTCATCCGTTCGGAACGCCGTGTCGAGATCGGCAACTTCCGGACACGCGCCCTGCCGGTAGGCGCAGTGGCGGACCTTTTCGGGCGCGAAGCCGGCTCGGGTGAGGACGTGCCGCAGCTCGTCCAGGTCGTAGATCCACTGGTGTCCGTAGTGGCGGAAGATCTGGTTCACCAGGAAGGCCGGGCGGGCGGGCATCGGCGGGCCGAAGCCGAGGGTGGTGAGGCGGCGGCGGTGTTTGGCGAGGAAACCGTCGCCGGTGGCGTAGCCGACCAGGTAGCGGGCGAGGTCGGGGGTGGTGAGGCGCAGGACGCCGCCGGGGCGCAGGACCCGGCGGGCTTCGCGCAGCCAGCCGATCGCGACGGGCAGGGTGACGTGCTCGATCAGGTGCTCGGCGTACACCCAGTCGACGCTGGCGTCGGCGAAGGGCAGCGGTTCGGCGATGTCGAGCTGGGTGAACCACCGGTCGCCGTCGACCCGGTAGAGGGTGCCGGGCTCGGTGGCGGCGTCGGGGCTGCGCAGGGTGGCGAGGTCGGTGCCGAGGCCGGCCGGGTGGGCGGTCCGGAATGCGGCGAACTCGATTCCGGTCAGTCCGAGTTCGGTGAATTCGGCGTGGGTGCGCGGAAGCGGCCCGGGGTGCGCCGCCAGTTCCGCGCAGGTGGCGACGTCCGCGCTGAATTCGTCCAGCCGAACGGCCAGGTCGTCGGGGTCGTCCCAATCCCAGCCGGGGAAGCGGGCGTTCGGGTCGGTCATCCGGGCCTCTTTTCAGGGGGACGCGACCGGACCGCGCTCCGGTTCATCGCTTCGGGCACGAATCGGTTTCGCGGTGGTGCGTCGAAAGCGGTTCGCGGCTCGATCCGGAGCGCGGTCGGGCGTCGGTCGTGGGTCAGTCGGTCGGGCAGGGCCAGTCGGTGACCGCGCCGCGGTCCAGGTCGGCGAGCCGGGGGCGGCCCAACAGGGCCATGGTGTGGTCCAGTTCGTCGCGGATCAGGTCGAGCACCTGGTGGACGCCGTCCGCGCCGCCCACGGCGAGGCCCCAGAGCACCGGGCGGCCGACCAGGACGGCGCGGGCGCCGAGGGCGAGGGCGATGGCGGCCTCGGTGCCGCTGCGCACGCCGCCGTCGAACAGGACGGGGAGCTCGGCGGGGACGGCTTCGACCACCTCCGGCAGCGCGGCCAGGGAGGGTATGGCGCCGTCGAGTTGGCGGCCGCCGTGGTTGGAGACCACGACGGCGTCGACGCCGTGCTCGACGGCGAGCCGGGCGTCCTCGGCGGTGAGGATGCCCTTGAGGACGAGCGGCAGCCGGGTGCGGGCCCGCAGCCAGCCGAGGTCCGCCCAGGTCAGGGTGGTGTCGAACTGTTCGCGGGCGTGCTCGGCGATGCCCGAACTGCCCTTCTCGGACCGGTGGCTGGTGGCCATCAGGTCCGCGTCCAGGTTGACGGCGTGGATGTGCGGCGGGACGGCGAAGCCGTTGCGCTGGTCGCGCAGTCGGCGGCCGATCCTGGGTGCGTCGACGGTCAGGACCAGGGCGCCGAAGCCGGCCGCCTCGGCGCGTTCGACCAGGGCGGCGAGGGCGGCGCGGTCGCGCAGCCAGTACAGGTGCAGCCAGCGCGGGCCGCCGGCCTTGGCGATGTCCTCCAGGGTGCGGCTGGCGAACATGCTGGTGACGAAGAGCGCACCGGCCCGCCCGGCGCCCTGGGCGGTCGCGGTCTCGCCCTCCTCGTCGACCAGCCGGTGGTAGGCCATCGGCGCGATGCCGATCGGGGTGTCCAGCCGGGTGCCGAGCAGGGTCTGCCCGAGCTCGCAGGTCGAGACGTCGACCAGGACGCGCGGTCGCAGGGCGAATCGTTCGAAGATCTTCCGGTTGGCCGCGAGGGTGCGTTCCGCACCGCTGCCGCCCTCGATGAAGTCCCAGATGTCCCGCGGAACCCGGGCGCGCGCCGCGCTCTCGATCCCGGCCAGGTCAAGTGCTCCCACGTGGATCCTCAATCTCCGGACGGCCGCGCTCGGGCCGGTCCTGGTTCGGCAGCGTATGAGCAACGGCCACATTGGTATAGACCTTGATTTGACCAATCGTCTGTGCCAAGGTCTGGCAACGGAATTGACCGTTGTGATTCTGAGCAACGTTCATGTCAAATCCTCTCACTTGCGTGGAGCGGTGTTGACCCCCTTTTCCTCCCCCTCCTCCCCTCCAGCGTCTCCCTCCGCATTGCCGCACACCGACGCCCCGGACGACTGGGTCGACACCCTGCTGCTGGCCGGCCCCGGGGCCGAGGAGTGCCTGCACCTGGGCGCACCGCTCGACCGCGCCGCCCTGCGCGCGCTCGTCGACGAGCAGGGCGAACGGCTCACCGCCGCCGGCCTCGGCCCCGGCGGGACGGTCGCACTGCGCCTGCCGCCCTCGGTGGCGTTCGTCGCGGTGCTGCTGGCCTGCTGGCGGCTGCGTGCCCAAGTCGCCCTGCTCGACCACCGGTTGACCGACCACGAGGTCGACGCGGCGGTGGCGCGGCTGGCCCCGCAGGTGCTGGTACGCTCCGCCCACCGGCCGACCGCGGCCCTGCGCGGCTTCGCCGAGGTCGAACCGCGGGCCGTGGCCCTGCCGGGCGGCCGGCCGGCCGCCACCGGGCACGCCCTGGTCCAGCTCAGCTCCGGCTCCACCGGGCCGGCCAAGGTCATCGCCCGCACCGCCGCCGACCTCGTCCGCGAACTCAACTGCTACCGCAGGCTGGTGGACTTCCCCGGCGGGGGCGACCGGGTCGTCCTGCTCTCCTCCGTGGTGCACGTGCTCGGCCTGGTCGGCGGGCTGCTCAACGCCCTGCACGCCCGGGCCGTGCTCGCCCTGCCCGAACGGATGACGGCCGCGGGCATCCTCGCGACCGTCGCCGCCGGCGACCGGCCGACCACCGTGATCGGCGTGCCCTTCCACGCCGAGCTGCTGGCCGGCGCCGCCGATCCGCCGCAACTGCCGTGGCTGCGGCGGATGATCGTGGCCGGCGAGCTCGTCCGGCCGGGCCTGCCCGCGCAGTTCACCGAACGCTACGGCGTGCCGCTCGGCACCATGTACGGCACGACCGAGACCGGGGTCATCGCCACCGACCTGTCCGGCGCGCTCAACCCGGCCAAGCGGCCCGTCCACGGGATGCGGCTGCGCCTGGTCGGCGGCGAGCTGCACCTCGGGGCGGACACCTCCCCGTACCCGGGGCTGGACGATCCGAGCCGCTGGGCGGACGGCTGGCTGCACACCCGGGACGCGGCCGAGCTGGACGAGGTCCACGGCCTGGTCACCGTGCTCGGCCGGCTCGACTCGCAGGTCTCGATCGGCGGCCTCAAGGTCGACCTCACCGAGGTCGAGCAGACCCTGTCCGACCTTCCCGAGGTGCGCGAGGCCGTGGTGGTGTTCGCCGGCGGGGCGATCGAGGCCTACCTCGCCGCCGAGCCGGACGCCGACCTCTCGCTCGTCCAGGACGGGCTGGCCCGCCGGCTCGCCGCCTACAAGCGGCCGCGCCGGCTCGCCCTGCTGCCGCGGCTGCCGCGCACCGCCACCGGCAAGCTGCTGCGCGATCCGGCCGCGCTGCGCGAAGCCGCCGCCCGCTGATCCGCCCGCCCGCCCTCTCCCCCAGATCCAGCAAGGAGCCCACCACCATGCAGGACCGCGTCCGCGCGTTCACCCTCGCCGCCCTGGCCGAGATGCAGTACGACGTCTCCGAGGTCACCGGGGACACCGACCTCGGCCCGGCCGGACTCGACCTCGAATCGCTCGCGCTCGCCGAACTGTCGGTGCAGATCGAGGACGAGTTCGGGATCACCTTCGACCTGGACGAGATGGAGACCACCGCGCTGATGACGCTCGACCAGTTCACCGCCGACGTCGTCCGGCGGATCGACGCGCCGGCGGGCACCACCGCGGCCGCCGCGATCGGCGACGCCGCGTGACCAGCGGGCCGGAGGTGCACGCCGGGCCTGGCACCCCGCCCGACCGGGCCGAGGTGCTGACGATGCTGGCGGCGTTCGGGCAGCGCGCCGCCGAGACCGTGCCGGAGGAGCTCGGATCGCTCGAACTCACCTGGCTCATCGCGGAGTTCGAGCAGCGCTACGGCATCGAGCTCGACCTCGACGACGAGCGCTTCGGCGCCGTCCGGACGGTCGACGACGCCACCGCGCTGCTGCGCGCGGCCGTCCTGGCCGACCGCGCGGGCGCCCGCCCGTGACCGCCACCGCGCCCACCGGCCCCGCGACGGGCGGCACCGGGCCGCCGGGCCGACCGTTCGCCCCCGCCGCTCCCGTCCCGGCCGCGGCCCGCCCGGTCGTCACCGGGCTCGGCGTGCTCAGCGCCGCCGGGCACGGGCTCGACCCGCTCCTCGACGCGGCCGCGCACGGCAAGGCCGCCTTCGGCCCGGTCACCCGCTTCGACGTGGCCGCCCGCCGCACCACCCGGGCCGCGCTGCTGCCCGACCACCTGCTGCCCGACCACCTGCCGCTCGACGGCCCGCTCCCGCTGGCCGGGATCGTGCTGGACGCGATCGGCCAGGCCTGCCGCCGGGCCGCGCTGACCGGGGCGCAGGCCGCCGCACTGCCCGTCCTGCTGGCCGTGCACAGCGACGAACGGACCGGCGCCACCACCCGGGCCGTCGCCGCCGGGACGGCCGCGCGGTGGGGCGCCCCGGGCGTCACCCGGGTGTACACCGGCGCGTGCGTGGCGGCGGCGACCGCCGTCGCCGACGCCGCCGTGCTGGTCGCCACCGGACGGCACGAACGGGTGCTGGTCGCGGCCGGCCACCTGGTCGAACCGGGCGTGTTCGCCGTCTTCGACGCCGGGCGCGCGCTGGCCCGGGACGGCGAGCTGCGCCCGTTCAGCGCCGGCCGCACCGGCACGCTGCTCGCCGACGCGGCCGCCGCCGTCCTGATCGAGGCCGCCCCGGCCGCCGAACGGCGCGGCGCCGCCGTGCTCGCCCGGCTGGCCGGCTGGGGCCGGGCCGGGGACGCCCACCACGTCTGCCGCCCCGAACCGGACGGCCACGGGCTCTCCCGGGCGATCCGGTCCGCCCTCGCCCGGGCCGGGGCCGCCCCGGCCGAGGTCGGCTACGTCAACGCCAACGGCACCGGCTCCACGCTCGCCGACCTCGCCGAAGCACGCGCCCTGCACCGGGTGTTCGGCCCGCACACCGCCGAACTCCCGGTCAGCTCCAGCAAATCGGTGCACGGCCACGCGCTGGAGGCCTCCGCCCTGCTCGAACTCGCCGTCACCATCGGCAGCCTGGGCACCGGCCTGCTCCCGGTCAACGCCGGCGCCCTCGGCCCGGACCCGGAGATCGGCCTCGGCCTCGTCCTGGACGGCCCGCACACCGCCCGCCCCCGCTACGCGCTCAGCCTCAACTCCGCCTTCGGCGGCGCCAACACCGCCCTCCTGCTGGCCGCCGCATGACCGCGACCCCGCCCCCGCTCCCCGCCCCCGCCGCGTACGGCCTGCGGGTCCTCGCCGAGGCCCGCCGACCCGCACCCGGCGCACCCGGCGCACCCGGCACGCCCGAGGAGCCGCCGCCGCTGCCCGGATTCGCCGCCTCCGGCTTCAACCCGCTCGTCGCCGACACCGCCGAGCACTGCCTGCGCGCCCGCCACGGCGCTCCGCCCGCGCCGGGACGCACCGCCCTGCTGCTCGCCAGCAGGAGCGGCGACCGGGCCACCGCGCGGGCCATCGACCGGGCCGCCGAACCCGGGCGGCGCACCGCACCCCTGCTGTTCTTCCAGTCCAACCCGAACGCCGTGCTCGGGCACCTCGCCGCCCGCTGGGGCCTCACCGGCCCCGTCGTGGCGATCAGCCCGGCCGAGGCCGTCCCCGGTGAGGTCCCGGCGGACGCGCTCGACGCCGCCGCGCTGCTCCTCGCGGACGGCGACGCCGAGCAGGTCCTGCTCATCGCCGCCGAGGCGACGCCGGACGGCCACCGGGCCGTCGCCGTCCTGCTGGCGGCGCAGCCGAGCTGACCCACCGGGGCCGCCCTGCCTCCCGGACCGCCACACCGAGCCCAGCCCCCTGAGAGGGAACCGCCCCGTGACCATCCGCAGTCTCCGCACCCGCCTCGCGGACGACCCCGACGTCGGCGCCGGCAACGTCCTGACCGCCCGGCTCGCCCTCGGCCTCGGCCTGGACGAGCCGCTGCTCACCTTCGACACCCCGGTCGACGACCACCCCGCCTGGCAGCCGTTCACCCCGCGCGAGCTGGACCGCGCCGTCCGGGCCCGCGCCGCCGCGCTGCACGCCCTCGGCATCGGCCGGCGCGACCCGGTGGTGGTCCAGGCGAGCGACGCCGCCGACCACGTGCTCGCCTTCCTCGCCCTGGCCCGCCTCGGCGCCATCCCCGCGCTGCTCAACCCCAACCTGGACGGCGAGCGCGCCGCCCGCTACATCGCCCGGCTCGGCGCGGCCGGGGTGCTGGCCGACGAGGCCCACCTCACCGCGCTGGCCGGCCACGACCCGGGCGCGGCACTGCTGCCCGCGATCGGCACCCTCGGTGCGGGAGACCCGGCCGCCGCCCCGGAGCCGTACCGGCACTGGTCCGGCGACCCGGTGGCGATCACCCACTCCTCCGGCACCACCGGGATGCCGAAGGCCGTCGTCCACTCGCACGCGAGCCTGTACGCGGCGATCCGCCACCGGCTGCGGCTGCCCCGCCCGCAGGGCCAGGACCGGATGCTCAGCGCGCTGCCCGCCCCGCACGCCGCGACGCTCATCGCGGTCAACCTCGCGCTCAGCTCGCACACCCGGCTCGCCCTCCTCTCCCGGCAGTCCGGCGCGGGCGTGCTGGAGGCGATCGAGCGGTGGCGGCCCACCGGGGTGGTCGGCTTCGCCGCCACCTGGGCCGAGCTCGCCCACCACGACCTCGCCGCGCGGGACCTGAGCTCCGTCGCGCTCTGGTGGAACACCGGCGACTGCGCGCACGAGGCGCACATCCGCCGGCTGATCGCCACCGGCAGCCGGGAGACCGCCACCCGCGCCGGCCGCACCCGGGAGCCCGGCTCGCTGTTCGTCGACGGGCTCGGCTCCACCGAGATGGGCCACTCGCACTTCTTCATCACCCACGGCCCGGGCACCGAGCGCTACGGGCGCTGCGTCGGGCGCCCGCACGCGTTCGTCGACTGCGCGGTGGTCGGCCCGGACGGCGAGCCGCTCGGCCCCGGCGAGGTCGGCGAACTCGCCACCTCCTCGCCGACGCTGGCGCTCGGCTACTGGAACGACTCCGGCACCACCTTCCGCAGCCGCCTCCGTGGCAGTTTCCTGACCGGTGACTTGATGTACCGGGACGAGGACGGCTACTACTACCACGTCGACCGGGCCGCCGACGCGGTCGAACTCGGCGGCGGCCGCAGGCTGTTCACCGCCATGTCCGAGGAGCGGGTGCTGGCCGCCTGCCCGGACGTGCTGGACTGCACGGTGGTCGCGGTCCGCGACGGCGAGCGGGTGGTCACCGACGTCCTGCTGATCCCCGCCGAGGGCGCCGACCCGGCGGCCGACCGGACGGCGGCGGTGCTCGCCGCCCTGGACGAGGCCGCCGCCGCGACCGTCCGCCGGGTGCTGGTGGTCCCGGCGGACGGGATCCCGCTCGGCCCGACCGGCAAGGTCCGCAAGGTCCTGCTCCGGCAGCGGCACCTGGAGGCCCTGCGCGCCGAGGCGGTGGACGCATGAGCCCCGCCCGGGAGGGCGCCGTCGTCACCGGCCTCGGCGTGCTCTCGCCGCTCGGCCGGGGGGCCGGCGCGGTGTTCGAGGCGCTGACCGCCGGCCGCTCCGGCATCGGCGCCGTGCCCGAGGGCCACCCGGCGCACGGCTGGCTGTCCGCCGCCGGGATCGCCCCCGCCGTGGACGGGCGGGAGGTGCTGCCGCCCACCGAGACCCGCTGCGTGGACCGCTTCGTGCTGCTCGCCCTGGCCGCCGCCGACGACGCGCTCGCCGACGCCGGCCTGGTGGTCGGCCGGGACGCCGACCCGCACCGCACCGCCGTGGTGCTGGCCACCGGGGGCGGCGGCCTGGAGACCTTCGAGCAGCAGTCGCACCGCCGGCTGGAGCGCGGCCGCCCCGGCGTCAGCGCCTACCTGCTGCCGGGCATGCTCGCGAACATGGCCACCGCCCGGATCGCCATCAAACACGGCATCCGGGGCTACAGTTCGGCCGTGGTGACGGCCTGCGCGGCGGGCGCCCAGGCGGTCGCCGAGGGGCTGCGGCTGATCCGCGCCGGGGACGCCGACGTGGTGGTGTGCGGCGGGAGCGAGTCCTCGCTGCACCCGACCATCGCCGCCACCTTCGCCAACGCCCGGGCCCTCGCGCAGGGTTGGGACGACCCCGAACTGGCCAGCCGGCCGTTCGACGCCCGGCGCAACGGCTTCGTGCTGGGCGAGGGCAGCGCCGTCCTCGTCCTGGAGCGCGCCGGGCACGCCGACGCGCGCGGCGCCGCCGGGTACGCGGACGTGATCGGCTGGGGCGCCTCCACCGACGCCCACCACCCGACCATGCCCCGCCCGGACGGTGCGGGTGCGGCCGACGCGATGCGCGCCGCGATCGCCGACGCCGGCCTGCGGCCCGGCGACATCGGCTACCTGAACGCCCACGGCACCGGCACCCGGCTCGGCGACGCGGCGGAGGCCGCGGCGGTGCGCTCCGTCTTCGGTGCGCAAGGACCGGCCGTCAGCTCCACCAAGTCAGCAACCGGTCATCTGCTGGGCGCGGCGGGCTCATTGGAGGCCGCCGTCACTACCCTGGCCGTGTCGCGGGGGACCCTCCCCCCGACGCTCAACCTCACCGAGCCCGATCCGGCCTGCGACCTGGACCACGTCCGCGGCGCCGCCCGGACCACCGCGCTGCGTGCGGCCCTGACCAACGCGTTCGCCTTCGGGGGCCACAACCTGAGCCTGGTCCTCGGCCCGCCCTCCACCCGTACGGCCCGCACCACCGGGCGGCCGCACCGCCCGCCGGCGACGCCGCACGACGGAAGCACGACCGCCGCACCACCAGGACCACCCGGACCACCGCACCACCCGGCAGCCCGGCCGGCCGACCACTGAGGCCCCCGGACCGCCGGTCACCCGACCTGTCGTCCCTGGGGGAGATCCCAATGCCCATCCAGAACATCGCCCACGTCGAGTTCCACTGCGCCGACGCCGACAAGACCGCGGCCGGCCTGACCGCCGACTACGGCTTCACCGCCGACGCCCCGGTGACCACGCCGGACGGCGCCCGCACGATCGCACTGCACCAGGGATCGATCCGTCTCCACCTGAGCTCCGCCGCCTCGCCCGACCACCCGGTGGCCGCCTACGTCGCCCGGCACGGCGACGGCGTCGCCGCGCTCGCCCTCGGCTGCACCGACCCGGAGGCCGCCCTGGAGCGCGCCGAGCGGCACGGCGCCCGCGTCCTGGACCGCGCGGGCAGGCTGATCGTCGGCTTCGGCGACACCGCCCTGCGCCTCGTCCCGCTGCGCGAGGACGCGCCCTCCGACCGGCCCAGACTGCTGGACGAGCTCGACCACGTCGCGATCTGCGTCCCGGCGGGCCGGCTCGGCGACTCGGTGAAGTTCTGCGAGGCCGCGCTCGGCTTCGAGATGATCTTCGGCGAGTACATCGAGGTCGGCTCGCAGGCCATGGACTCCATGGTCGTGCAGAGCCCGTCCGGCGGGGTCACCTTCACCGTCATCGAGCCCGACACCTCCCGCCGGCTCGGCCAGATCGACGAGTTCCTGGCCTCCCACGGCGGCGCCGGCGTCCAGCACCTGGCCTTCAGCACCTCCGACATCGACAACGCCGTCCGCACCGTCCGCTCCCGGGGCGTGGAGTTCCTGACCACCCCGGGCGCCTACTACGACCTGCTGGCCGAGCGCCTCGGCGCGACCGCCATCCCGGTGGAGACCCTGCGCGACCTGCACGTGCTCGTCGACCAGGACCACGGCGGCCAGCTGTTCCAGATCTTCGCCCGCTCCACCCACCCCCGGCGCACCTACTTCATGGAGCTGATCGAGCGCCAGGGCGCCACCACCTTCGGCAGCTCCAACATCAAGGCCCTGTACGAGGCCGTCGAGCGGACGACCTCGTGACCGGGCGGGTCACCCGGTGACCCGCCCCTGAGCGAGAAGGACACACCTGCGTGACCACCGTCGCCGAGTTCCAGCTCTCCGCGGCCGACCTCGCCCTGCTGCCCACCCCCGACGAGGTGGCGCACTACCGCGAGCGCGGCTGGTACCTGTCCCGCAAGCTCTTCACCGACGAGGAGCTGGCCGGCCTGCAGGCCGCGGCCGACCGGTACTACGAGGGCCGACGCGATCGCGAACTCCCGGTCCGGCCGCCACGGTTGGCCTCCTGGGAGCCCGCACACGGCCCCGTCCAGCGGCACAACGACTACGTCCACTACGAGAGTGACGCGATCGGCGCGATCCTGCGCAAGCCGCTGGTCGGCGCGGTGGCCGCGCTCCTCGCCGGCGCCGAGGAGATCAGGATCTTCCAGTCCACCCTGATCCACAAACCCCCGGCGCCGGAGGAGCCCACCAACCGGGTGCCCTGGCACTTCGACAAGCACTACTGGCAGACCTCCAGCTCGGAGGAGATGCTGACCGCCTTCATCCCCTTCCACGACTGCCGGGAGGAGAACGGCACCATCACCATGGTCGACGGCAGCCACCGCTGGCGCGAACTGCCCTCCGCGGAGGACTCCACCCGGCACTTCGCCGACCGCGACAACGGCGAGCTCGACGCCATCCTGGAGGCCAACGCCGCCCACAACGGCCGCCCGGTCACCCGGATCCCGATGCTGATCCCGCGCGGCCACGTGTCCTTCCACCACTGCCGCACCTACCACGGCAGCGGCCCCAACCTCGCCGCCCACCCGCGCCGCGCCGTCTCGCTGCACCTGCAGGACGGCGCCAACGAGTACCGCCGGCACGACACCCCGGACGGCGAACCGGTCGTCTACAACCACGACGTCCTGGTCCGCCGCACCGCCGACGGCCGGCCCGACTACGCCGACCCGGCCTACTGCCCGACCCTGTGGCGAGGGTCGCTGTGACCGCGCCCACCTCTCCGGCGCCCGCCTCCCCCGCGCCCGCCTCCCCCGTCGTGCCCCTGCCGCTGGGCGGGCCCGTCGAGCGCTACCGGGCGCTGCGGCTGATCCGCGGCTTCGAGGAGCTGGCCCTCGCCCTGGTGACGTCCGGCGCGATCCCCGGCGGCATCCACCCGTACATCGGGCAGGAGGCCGTCGCGGTCGGCGTCTGCTCGGCGCTCGGCCCGGCCGACCGGCTCACCAGCACCCACCGCGGCCACGGCCACGTCCTCGCCCGGGGCGTCGACCCTGGCCGGCTGCTCGCCGAACTCGCCGGCCGCGTCGACGGGTTGAACCGCGGCCGGGGCGGCTCGATGCACGCCGCCGACCTCGCGCTCGGCATCCTCGGCGCCAACGGCATCGTCGGCGCCGGCGCCCCGATCGCGGTCGGCGCCGCCTGGGCGGCCAAGCAGGCCCGCAGCGCCTCGGTGGCCGTCGCGTTCTTCGGCGACGGCGCGCTCAACCAGGGCGTCCTGCTCGAATCGCTCAACCTCGCCGCGATGTGGCGCCTGCCGGTGGTGTTCGTCTGCGAGAACAACGGCTACGCCACCACCCTGCCCGCCGCCACCGCGGTCGCGGGCAGCGCCACCGGCCGCGCCGCCGCCTTCGGCATCCCCGCCGAGGAGGTGGACGGCATGGACACCGAGGCCGTCCGGGCCGCCGCGCTGCGCGCCGTCGAACGGGCCCGCGGCGGCGGCGGGCCCGGCTTCCTGGAGTGCCGCACCTACCGGTACGAGGGCCACCACACCATGGAACGGCGGATGAAGCTGCGCTACCGCAGCCCCGAGGAGGTCGAGGCCTGGCGGGCCCACGATCCACTCCCCCGGGCCGCCGCCCTGCTCGACCCGGCGACGGTCGCCGGGCTCGACCGCGCGGTGGCCGAACGGCTCGGCGCAGCCCGGGAGTTCGCGCTCGCCTCGGCGCACCCCGATCCGGCCGGGGCGCTCGACCACCTGTACGCGGACGGGCTGCGCCCCCGGGCGGGGGCGGTCGCGTGACCAGGCTCTCGTACACCAAGGCGCTCAACCGGGCGCTCGCCGACGAACTCGCCGCCGACCCGGCGGTCTGCGTCTTCGGCGAGGACGTCGGCGCCGGGCTGGCCGGCCCCACGCTCGGCCTGCTGGACCGCTTCGGCCCCGAACGGGTCGTGGACACCCCGCTGTCCGAACAGGCCTTCACGGCGATGGCGGTCGGCGCGGCACTGGCCGGGCGGCGGCCGGTGCTGGAGTTCCAGATCCCCTCGCTGCTGTTCCTGGTCTTCGAGCAACTCGTCAACCAGGCCCACAAGTTCTCGCTGATGACCGGCGGCCAGGCGGCCGTCCCGCTGACCTGCCTGGTGCCCGGCTCCGGCTCCCGTGACGGCTGGGCCGGGCAGCACTCCGACCACCCGTACAGCCTGTTCGCGCACGCCGGGATGAAGACCGTGGTGCCCGCCACCCCCACCGACGCCTACGGGCTGCTGCGCTCGGCCGTCCGGGACCGGGACCCGGTGGTGGTGTTCGCGCCCGCGGCGGCCCTGCCGGTGCGCGAGACCGTCACCTGGGAGCTCGCCCCGATCCCGCTCGGCCGGGCCCGGATCCACCGCCCGGGCACCGACGTCACCGTGGTCGCCGTCGGCCACCTGGTGCACGACGCGCTGGCCGTCGCCGAGGAGTTGGCGCCGGAGATCTCGGTCGAGGTGCTGGACCCGCGCACGCTGTACCCGTTCGACTGGGACGCGCTCGCCGGCTCGCTGGAGCGCACCGGCCGGCTGGTGGTGTTCGACGACGCCAACCGCAGCTGCGGCTTCGCCGCCGAACTGCTCGCCACCGCCGCCGAACAGCTGCGGCTGATCGCCCCGCCCCGGCGGATCACCCGCCCGGACGGCGCCGTCCTGCCGTTCGCCCCGGCCCTCGACCGCGCCCTGCAGCCCTCCCGGGAGCAGCTGCGCCACGCGCTGCGCGCGGTGGTCAAGGAGTCCTGAGGGCCGTCAGATCACCCTGGGCACCGCGGCCGCCAGGGCGGGCAGTTCGTCGTCGGCCGCCCGGAAGCGGTGCAGCGCCGCCCGGCCGTCCGCCCCGCGCACCCGGGCGGCGAGCCGGGCGGGCAGCACCACGGTGCTCAGGAAGCCGCTGCCGCCGAACCCCTCGACCGTCCAACCGACCCAGGGCAGCGGGTAGTTCGCCGCCGGGCTGAAGAACACCGGCCGCCGGCCCTGGAAGCTCAGCCGGTAGACGCCGAAACGGCTCCAGTTGGAGAAGCTGAACCGGCGCGCCGCCGGGTCGAAGCCCAGCGGCACGCACGCGCCGAGCCGGGAGCGGCCGACCGCGGCCAGGAAGTCCAGGTTGGCGCGCAGGTTGAGGTGGGCGGCCGGGAAGTCCTCGACCGCCGCCCGCAGCGCGCCGGCCAGCGCCGCCGGCCCGTCCTCGGGCCGGTGCGGCAGGTGCACCTCGCTCAGCAGGTTGCCCACCAGCGCGGGCGACAGGCCCAGCCAGCGGCGGGCGTTGACCGGAACGGTGAGCATCCGCTCGGCCCGGTCCCCGTCCAACTCCCGCAGGGTGCTCAGCAGATGGGCGCAGAGCACGTCCCCGGCGGAGAGCCGGCGCCCGGCGGCCGCGCCGAACTCCGCGCGCATCCGGCGCACTTCGGCCTCGCCGAAGTGAACCTGCACCACTCGGTTGGCGCGCGGCGCGGCCGCCACCTCGCGGGCCAGCAGCTCGGCCTCCGCCGCCGCGGGGATCCGGAAGCCGGGCCGTCCGCAGTCCGGGGCCGGCACCACCCGGTCCAGCAACGCGTCCTGGTCGTCGACGAGTTCGGCCTCCGCCAGGGGCTCTCCCTCGACCGCGGCGGACCAGATCCGCAGCAGCAGGACGAAGCTGTGCAGGTCGCCGATCGCGTGGTGCCAGGAGCAGCCGAGGACCGTCCCGCCGTCCGCGGTGCGGGTGACCCGGACGGTGAGCAGCGGGGCGCCGCCGAGCCGGGCGGCCGGGGCGTCCACCGGGTCGACCAGGTCGGCGCCGGTCGCGGTCGCCCGGCCCATCGCCTCGGCGAGGGTGCCCTCGACGGTGTACACGTCCAGCGGCACGCCGGTGTCGTCGCAGACCGCGCTCAGCACGTCGCCCTCGGTGCGCAGCCGGCCGGCGAAGACCGGCACCCGTTCCAGGGCGCGGGCCAGGCCGGCGGCGAGCCGGTCGTCGTCCAGCGGCCGTTCGAAGTAGAGGACGACGGAGACGGCGAGGTCGGCGAGCATGGTGTCCATCAGGCCGCAGCGCAGCACCCGCCCGGTGGCGCGGCCGGCGCGGACGGTCCGGCGGCGGCGCAACTGCGGCCAGCTGGTCATGGGTCCCCTCCCGGGGCGGCGGCGGACGGCGCGCGGGCACGCCGAACGATAGTGCCGCGCCTTCCCAGTGGTCCAGTCCAATCTCCGTCCAGTCCGATCTCCGTCCGGCCCGTTCGGCGCCCGGCGCCGGACGGGCCGGGAACCCGGGCCGCGGCTAGACTTCCGACCATGGGAGCGCGCCCCGGCGCACCCAGCGCGCCGCCCCTCGTCCTGCTCACCGACTCCGGGTCCCAGCTGATCGACCCCGGCCGGGAGTACCACGTCGGCCGCGACCCGACCAGCGAGATCGTGCTGGACGACCCCCGGGTCTCCTGGCACCACGCGGTGCTGCGCGCCGTCGACGACCACTGGCTGCTGGAGGACGTCGGCAGCACCAACGGCACCTTCGACGACGGCCACCGGGTCAGCAGCGAGGACGTCGGCGCGGGCACCCACCTGCGCTTCGGGGACCCGTCCAGCGGCCCGGCCGCCACCCTGGCCGGCCTGCCCCGGCCCGTCCCCGGCCCCGCCCTCGCCCCGGGGCTCGCCCCCGGCGACCGCACCGCCGTCCTCGCCCCGCAGGCCTCCGGCACCTTCCGCAGCCCCAGCTCCGTCCGGCCGCTGCCCGAACGCACGCTGCGGATCGGCCGCTCGCACGACAACGACCTCGTCCTGGACGACCTGGTGGTCTCCCGCCACCACGCCGAGCTGCGCGAACTGCCCGGCGGCGGCCACGAGATCGTCGACCTCGCCAGCCACAACGGCACCTACCTCAACGGCAGCCCGGTGCAGCGCGCCCCGGTCGGCCCGGCCGACCTCATCGGGATCGGCCACTCCGCGCTCTGCCTCGTCGACGGCCGGCTGGTCGAGTACACCGACACCGGCGAGATCTCCCTGGACGTCCAGCACCTGGTCGTCCGGGTCGGCCCCGACCACCGGGTGCTGCTGGACGACGTCGGCTTCCCGCTCGCCGAACGCTCGCTGCTGGCCGTCGCCGGCCCGAGCGGCGCCGGCAAGTCCACCCTGCTCAACGCGCTGACCGGTCTGCGCCCGGCCGACGAGGGCACCGTGCTCTACGACGGGCGCGACCTCTACCGCGACTACGCCGAACTGCGCCGCCGGATCGGCCTGGTGCCGCAGGACGACATCCTGCACACCCAGCTCACCGTGCGCCGCGCCCTCGCCTACGCCGCCGAACTGCGCTTCCCCGGCGACACCGCCCGGGGCGAGCGGGAGGCCCGGGTCGCCGAGGTGATCGGCGAACTCGGCCTCGACGGCCGGGCCGACCAGGTGATCGCCAGCCTCTCCGGCGGCCAGCGCAAGCGGGTCAGCGTCGCCCTGGAACTGCTCACCAAGCCCTCGCTGCTCTTCCTCGACGAGCCGACCTCCGGTCTGGACCCGGGCATGGAGCGCTCGGTGATGCACATGCTGCGCGGCCTGGCCGACGACGGCCGCACGGTGGTCGTGGTCACCCACAGCGTGCTGAGCCTGGGCGTCTGCGACCGGCTGCTGGTGCTGGCCCCAGGCGGCCGCACCGCCTACTACGGCCCGCCCGGCGAGGCGCTGGCCTACTTCGGCTTCGAGGAGTGGCCGGAGGCCTTCGAGGCCTTCGAGAACGAGGACCACGCCGCGTGGCAGCAGCGCTTCCGCGCCTCCCCGCAGTACCGCCGGTACGTCACGGCGGAGGCCGTGCCCGCACTGCCGCACCGCGCGCCGGCCGAGCGGCCCGCCCCGGCGATCGGCCGGGAGAAGCCGCAGGGCTGGTTCGCCCAACTCGGCACCCTGGTACGCCGCTACACCTCGGTGCTGGCGGCCGACCGGCTGTTCCTCACCGTCATGGTGGCGCTGCCCTTCGTGATCGGCGTGATGTGCCGGGCGATGGCCGGCTCCCGCCTCTCCCCCGACAACGCCGTCAACTGCCTGCTCACGCTGTGCATCGGCGGGCTGCTCACCGGCTCCGCCAACTCGGTGCGCGAGCTGGTCAAGGAACGGGCGATCTACCGGCGGGAGCGGGTGGTCGGCCTGTCCAGATCGGCCTACCTGGTGTCCAAGGTGGTGGTGCTGGGCACGGTCACGGTGCTGCAGGCGGCGGTGCTCACGGTGGTCGGGCTGGCCGGCGTCGACCTCTCCTTCGCGGTGCCGACCGGTGTGGTGATGCCGCAGCTGCCCGAGCTGATCATCGCGGTCGGGCTGCTCGCCTTCTCCGCGATGATGCTCGGCCTGGTGGTGTCCGCGCTGGTGGGGAAGGAGGAGGCCACCATGCCGCTGCTGGTGCTGCTGTCGGTGGTGCAGATCGTGTTCAGCGGGCTGATGCTCAAACTGCACGGCGTGCCCGGCCTGGAGCAGCTGGCCTGGCTGATCCCGTCCCGCTGGGGCATGTCGGCGATGACCCGCACGGTGGAGCTGCACGGCGTCTTCCCGACCGCGATCACCGCCGACCCGATGTTCCGGCACGAGCGGCCCGGCTGGCTGGTGAGCATGGCGGTGCTGCCGGGGCTGTCGGCGGCGTACGGGCTGCTGGTGCTGGGGCTGCTGCGGCGGCACGAGCCGGCGATCATGCGCCGGTAGCGGCCGGGCGCCGCCGGTGGGCGGCTCGTGCGCGGCCGGGTGCGGTGGTGGACCCGCCGGTAGAGTGAAGGAGCAGCGAGGAAGTGCAGCCAGCGATGGACCAGTTCGCGTTCCGCCCCAGCCATGTCGCCCCGCCGGGCGGGATGGCCAGCTGGGCGGCCCCGGACCCGGCCGTGCCGACCGCCCGGCTGGACGCGCTGCTGCCGGTGCAGCTGCTGGCCCGGCAGGGCGACTGGGCGCAGGTGCTCTGCTCCAACGGCTGGACGGCCTGGGTCGACGGCCGGCTGCTGCTCACCCTCCCGCAGCCCCCGCCCGCCGCCGGCGCCGCGCCCGCCCGTACCGTCGACCCGCGCCCGGCGCTGGCCGAGGCGGAGGCCGCGCTGGCCCGCTACCGGGCGCTGCTGGAGGACCTGGCGGCGGGCACCCTGGACCTGGCGACCTTCCGGGAGCGGGCCCGCGGGCTGCGGCTCGGGCTGGTGGTGGACGGCGGCGAGCTGTGGGTGTTCGACCCGGCGCAGGACCGCTGGTGCTACGCGGACGGCCTGCGGCTGCAGCCGTACGCGGCCGCCGACCGTCCGGCGCCCGCCCACGCGCCCGCCGCGACGCCGTCGCCCTCGCCCTCGCCCTCGCCGTCGCCCGTCGGCACCACGTACGCGCCCACCCGGGCCGGCGAGCCGTGACCACCGCCGGCCTCCCCGCGCGGTCGGAGCCGCCCGACCCGCCCGACCCGCCCGAGCCGGCCGCCGCGGGCGGCAGCGTGCTGCCGTCCGGCCTGGTCGGGCGGCGGGTGGCGGGCTACCGGCTGGAGGAGGAGATCGGGCGCGGCGGGATGGCCGTGGTGTACCGCGCCAAGGACCTGCGGCTCGGCCGGACGGTCGCGGTCAAGCTGCTGGCGCCCGAACTGGCCCGCAACGAGGTGTTCCGGCAGCGGTTCACCCACGAGTCGGAGGCCGCGGCGGCGATCGACCACCCGCACATCGTCCCGGTCTTCGAGGCCGGCGAGCAGGACGGCCTGCTGTACATCGCGATGCGCTACGTCGCGGGCGGCGACCTGCGCGCGCTGATCAGCCGCAGCGGCCCGCTACCGGTCGACCGGGCGGCCGGGCTCGCCCTGCAGATCGCCTCCGCGCTGGACGCGGCGCACGACCGCGGCCTGGTGCACCGGGACGTCAAACCGGGCAACGTGCTGGTCGCCGCCGGGACGGACAGCGAGCACCCCGAGCACCTGTACCTGGCGGACTTCGGGCTCACCAAGAAGTCCCTCTCGCTCAGCGGGCTGACCAGCGTCGGCCAGATCGTCGGCACGCTGGACTACGCGGCGCCCGAGCAGATCTCCGGCAAACCGCTGGACGGGCGCTGCGACCAGTACGGCCTCGGCTGCGTGGTCTACGAACTGCTGGCCGGCGCCCCGCCGTTCCGCCGCGAGAGCGACGTCGCACTGCTGTGGGCGCACCTCAACGACCCGCCGCCCGCGCTGCGCGACCTGCGGCCCGACCTGCCGGCCGAGGTGGCGGCCGCCGTCGCCCGGGCGCTCGCCAAGGCGCCCGAGCAGCGCCACCCGAGCTGCCTGCGGTTCGTCGCGGAGCTGCGCGCGGCGGCCGCCCCGGTCCCCTGGCGGGCGCCCGGCCCGCCCACCCAGGTGGTGCCGGCGGGCGCGGTGCCCGAGGCCGTCGTGCCCGACGCGCCCGCCTGGGCGGCCCCGGTGGTCCACCCGCCGCCCCGGCACTGACCGGCCGGAAGCGCCCGGCTAGCCTCACGCCGGTGAACCTCAACCTCCACGGCAGCGCCATACCCTCCGGCCTGACCCGGCGGGCCCACAGCTTCGTCAGCGTCCACGGCGTCAAGGTCGATGTGGCCCCGGTCGAGGAGCACCGGCAGTGGTGGCTCGACCGGGACGTTCCGGCGGAGGTGATCGATTCGATGGCGGCGTTCCAGCAGCGCTGGGGCGGTCTGGTCCTGCCGCCCTCGCCGATGTACAACGGCGGGCCCCGGTACCTGTCCGTGGACTCGGCCGAGGCCTCGGAGGAGGACGGCTGGTCCTTCGAGGCCGGGGTGCAGCGGGCCGCCGTCCCCTACAGCTTCCGGATCGGGCCGTCCGGCGAGTTCGGCATCCAGGCGGACCGGTGGTTCCCGCTGCACGCGAGCGTCGAGGGCTGGGTGGAGTCGCTGGCGCTGAGCCACCACGCGGCGTTCTGGGCGCGGCAGGTCACCAAGGTCACCGGCCGCGAGGTCGACGGCCTCGACCTGGACGGGTTCGAACCGGTGCGCGAGGTGCGGGGGCTGGCCGACACCTGGTGGCGCGGCGCCGACTCCCTGGTGGCGGTCTACACCGGCGAGGCCGAGGCCTGCTCCTGGCCCGCCGGGCGCACCGCGTGGATCTACTCCGGCCTTGACGCGTGGGGCCTGCGGGCGGGCGTCGAGGACTGAGGTCAGCCGCCCGCGCCGCCCATCACCTCGCCCCGGTGGCGGGTGCGGGTGGCGAGCAGCGCGCCGAGGGCACCGCAGACCAGGCCCCACCCGGCCGCGAGCGGGACGGCCGTCCACAGCACCGGGCGCAGGGTGAGGCTGCCGCTGCCGAAGGACGCCAGCGGGCTGGCGCCGCCGAGGACGGTGCCCAGCAGGTCGCCGAGGCCGCCCTGGCCGAGGCCGACACCGAGCACGGAGAGCCCGTAGTCGGCGTCGGCCCGCGTCCACAGGCCCACCAGCAGCACGGTGACGGCGGTGGCGAGCGCGAAGCGGACGGCGTGCTGCCAGAGGCGGACGGTGCGCGGCGAGCGGTGGGCGGCGAGGAACGCGGCGGCGAGCAGCAGGACGGCGGCCAGCGGCAACAGCCACCAGGCCCGGGCGTCCTGGTCGGTGAGGGTGCCGAGGTCGACCGTGGCGCGGTGGCCGTCCGGGGCGCGCAGCGCGTCGGAGAGCGGCTTCGGGACGGGCAGGCCGAGCCCGCCGGCCAGCCGTCCGTGCCACTCGGCGCCGAGGCCGACGCCGAAGGCCAGCCAGACCAGGTCGGGCAGGGCGAGCAGCACCACGGCCAGGGTCTGCCGGGCGTTGCCGTGCACGATCGCGGTCACCACCCCGGCCACCGCGCCGATCGCCAGGTAGCCGATCAGCACCAGCCAGAGCGCGAACGCGGGCGGGCGGACGGCCAGTTGGAAGCGGACCAGGGAGGGCGGCAGCGGGGCGCGGCGGGAGACGGCGAAGGTGGCGGCGAGCACCAGCAGCAGCCAGGCCAGCCCGATGCCGACCGTGCTCGGCGCCTCGGCGTGGAAGCCGACCTCCGGGGTCAGGCCGAGCGCGCCGCCGATGGTCTGCACCAGGTCGCCGCCGAGCGGCACGGTGAAGCGGTGCTTGGCGCCGAGGGTCAGGAGCACCAGGGCGAGCAGCCACAGCAGGGCCGTCCGGGTGATCCGGGCGAGCAGTTCGCCGCTGCCGGCCACGGCCCGGAAGCGCAGCTGGCGCAGGAACACCTCGGCGATCACCACCGCGCCGGCCACCGAGACGGACAGCGGCATCGCGGTGATGCCGGCGTCTACGGCGGCGAAGTCGCCCGCGCCGCCGTCGAGTTGGACGGATCCGCCGACCGCCAGGGCGAGGGTGGCGGCCAGCACGGCGGGGAAGCCGCCGTCCGGGAGGTCGTCGGCGCCGGCCAGCCACAGGCCGAGGGCGGCCACGGCTGCCATCGCGGCGAGGCCGGCCAGCACGACGGCGAGCGCGTCGAGCCAGCCGCGCAGCGCGCCGGGCGGGCCGATGGGCCTGGTCGTGGGCCGAGTCATTCCGCCTCCTGGTGCCCTGGTCCGGTGCCCCGGTCGCCTGCTCGCGTTCACCCGGGCCGTCGCACGCCGTCGCGGCCCGGTCGGGTTCCAGCCTGACCGAGGTCGGACGGGCACGCGCGGCGACGGCGGGCACACCTGCTGTTGCGGGGCTCGGGGGGCCGGGGGGAAATGGGAGGCAGTGGCAGGAGCCTCCCGTGCCGCCCGGCCGTGGCGGCCGGCGGCCTGCGAAACGGAGCCTCGATGAGTTCCCAACCGCCTCCGGCCGGCCCGCCGAGCGAGCCGCCGTTCGGACCTCCGTCCGGTCCCCCGTCCGGCCCGCTGGCCGGGCCGCCCTCCGGACCGCCGTCCGTTCCCCCGCCGCCCTCGGGCCCACCGGGTGCGGGCGGCCCGCCCTCCGGCGGGCTTCCGCGCACGCCCTGGTGGCGCTCCGGGCGGGGGCTGGCGGTCGCGGCGGGCGCGGTGGCGGCGGCCGTGGTGGCGACGGTGCTGATCGTCAACAACCAGAGCGGCGGCCACCACGAGGCCATCCCGACCGCCAACGAGGTCGCGCTGCAGGCGCCGACCGACCCCGGGCCGGACCCGTTCACCCCTTCGGCGGATACCCAGCACGTCACCGCGCCCGCCCCGACGCAGCAGCCCGCGCAGACGGCGGCCCCCGCGTCCGGCACCGCCTCGGCGGTGCTGCACAGCGTGCAGGGCGGCTCGGCCGGTCTGTACGCCGGGTCGATGAACAAGTCCAGCTGCGACACCGAGCGGCTGATCTCGACGGTCTCCGCCGGGGACACCGGCCGGGCCTGGGCCTCGGCGGCCGGGATCTCCCAGTCCGACATCCCGGCCTACCTGCGCTCGCTGACCTCCGCGTACCTGCGGGTGGACACCCGGGTGACCAACCACAGCTACCGCAGCGGCGCCGTCGTCGAGTTCCAGTCCGTGCTGCAGGCCGGCACGGCCGTCCTGGTGGACGCCCAGGGCGTGCCCCGGGTGCGGTGCGCCTGCGGCAACCCGCTGAAGGCTCCGGTGCTGGTGAGCAACGCCAAGTACACCGGGAAGGCGTGGGCGGGCTTCCAGCCGACCACGGTGATCGTGGTGGTGCCGGCGCCGCAGCCGGTGACCGAGATCATCCTGGTCAACATCGAGACCGGCGACTTCTTCTCCCGGCTGACCAGGCGGATCGAGGTGGTCGACAGGCGCGTCGAGCCGCCGAAGGGCCCGATGCCGCCCGGCGTCCCGCCGCCCGCGGCGTGGAAGCCGGCCACTCCGGTGACGCCGACCACCTCGGGGCCGTCCTCGTCCTCGTCCTCGGGCGCGACGACCTCCGGCGGCACGTCCTCCGGGTCGACCTCCTCGGGTGCGACCACCTCGGGGGCCACGTCCTCGGGCGCGACCACCTCCGGGTCGACGACCTCCGGCTCGACCAGTTCGGGCGCCACCAGTTCGGGCGCGACGACGTCGTCCGGCGGCCCGTCGACCTCCGGGACCACCAGCTCCGGTTCGACGACCTCCGCCGGCACGCCGGCCGAGAAGTCCGCCTCGTCCGCCTCGTCCGCGTCGTCCGCGTCGGGCACGACCTCCGGCGCGTCCACGACCACGGCCAAGAGCACGGCGACCACCGGCACGCCGACCCGCACGCCGACCGCGACCTGCGCGACCACCCCGAGCACCACCTCGCCCTCGCTGCCTCCGTGCCCCACCACCTCGGGCGCCACGCCCTGACGCACGGAAACCCACCGCCCCTGCCGCCACCGGCCGTCACCACCGGTGGCGGCGGGGGCCGTTGCGCACCCGGGCCCGGCTCACCGCCGGACCGGCGGCTACCCGGCGACCGACGGCACCGGCACGAGCACGGCGCGCAGGGTGCGGATCCCCTGCCGCCAGGCCTCGCTCTCGGCCCCCTCGCCCCACAGCTCCGCCAGCTCCGACTCCTCCGCCAGCACCCGGTCCAAGGCCTCCACCGCGAGCGGGCGCAGCTCGACGGGGAGCGCGGGTATCGGCTCGGCCGGGCCGTACGCCGTGGTCACCGGCGTGCCGCCCGGGCACTGCGCGGCGACCAGCGCGGCCGCCACCACGGCCTCGGCGCCCTCGTCCGACTCCAGGTAGTCCTCCCCCTCGGCGGCGCGCAGCAGCGCCGCCCGGATCAGCCCCGCGCGCCCGCCCGGGGCCGCGTCGTCGAGCGACCCGGAGAAGTCCGCCGCCGAGTCGTTCTCGAAGTGCCCGATGCCCCACGTCCCCATGTCGAATTCCTTCCGGTGCCCGAGGTGTTCGTACGCCATGGATGCTGGCACACGGCACTGACAATTCCGCCCGCAGCACCGGAAAGGGGGGGGCGGGCCGGGGAAATCCGCTCGCCACCCGCCGCTCGGGGTGGCATCATGCGCGCATGATCGGCAAGGGGCTCGACCAGGACGGATGCATCGCGCGCGAAGGCTCGCTCGACCGGGTGGCGGCGGAGTTCGCGCCGGTGGTCGAGGCCGCCCGCGCGCGGATCGCCGCCGCCTTCGGCCCCGACCGGCTGCACAGCGCCTACCTGTACGGCAGCATCCCGCGCGGCACCGCCGTCCCGGGCGTCTCCGACCTCGACGTGCTGCTCGCCCTGCACGACGAGCCCACCGCGGCCGACCGGGCGGACGCCGACGCGGTCGAGGCCGCGCTCGACGCCGGGTTCGACCAGGTCGACGGGGTGGGCGTGCTGCTGTTCGGCACGGGCAGGCTGCTCAGCGAGCTGGAGCGGCACGACCTGGGCTGGTTCGTGGCCTGCCTGTGCACCCCGCTGCTCGGCCCGGACCTCGCGGCCGGGCTGCCCCGCTACCGCCCGTCCGCGCTGCTCGCCCGGGAGACCAACGGCGACCTCGGGCTCGCCCTCGCCGGCTGGCGCGAGCGGCTGGCCGCCGCCGGCTCGGACGGCGCCGGCTCGGACGGCGCGCTGCGCGCGCTCAGCCGCTCGGTCTCCCGCCGGATCGTGCGCACCGGCTTCACCCTGGTCATGCCCCGCTGGGGCGGCTGGACCAGCGACCTCGCCGCCTCCGCCGAGGCCTTTGCCGGCTACTACCCCGACCGCGCCGACCAGATGCGCCTGGCCGCCGCCGTCGCCCGCACCCCCACCACCGACCGCGCCGTCCTGGCCGCCCTCGTCGACGACCTCGCCCCCTGGCTCGCCGCCGAGTACACGGCCGTCCACGGCGAGAAGGTCCCGCGCCTGTGAGTACGGCACCGGAGCCTCCGCTCGTCCGCGAGGTCTTCCCCGACCTCGTCCGCGAGCTGATCGGCCTGCTCGAAGCGGAGGGCGAGCGCGAACTCGCCATCTGCGCCCGGGACCTGCGCCTCGTCGCCGCCTGCGGCTGCTCCGACGACTTCTGCCAGAGCTTCAGGACCGCGCCCCACCAGCCCGGCACGCCGTACGGCCCGGGGCACCGGTGCCTGCCGCTGCTGCCCGCGAAGGGCGATCTCGTCCTGGACGTGGTCGACGGCCGGATCGTGTACGTCGAGGTGCTCTTCCGCGAGCCCCTGCGGGACGCGCGCCTCCGCCTGCCGAACTGACCGGCCGGCGGAGGCGCGGGCCGACCGGGGTCAGTCGACGCAGGGGATGCCGCCCGCCTTGACGGCCGGCCCCTGCATGGGCAGGCCCGCCGCCGGGTCGGTGGACGGGTCGGCCGGCGCGGCACCGCCCGCGGGGGCGGAGGCCGTGGCGGACGGGGTACGGGTGGCGGCGAGGGTGACCACGATGTGGCCGGCGGCGACGCCGGTGGCCGGGGTGGCGATCACCCCGTACCGGGCGGCGAGCTGCTGGGCGTCCGCCTTGGCGCCGCTGCCGTAACTGACCGTGGTGGCCCTGGTCCTGGCCGGCGCGTCGCCGATCCTGCCCGCCTGGTAGCCGAGTTCGGCCAGCGCCTTGGACTCGGTGACGGCCGCGCCCGCGCCCGCCGCCGCGTTGACGTCGACGACGGCCTTCGGCGCCGCGCTCGGGCTCGGCGTCGCCGTGGGCGCGGGCGTCGGCGTGGGCGAGGCGGCGGCCTCGGTGCCGGGGTCGGCCGGGGTGGCCGGTGCGGCGGGCGCCGGTTCGTGGTTGAAGATCTGTCGGACGATCTTCTTGATCAGGTCCGGGTTGACGGTGTTGACCTCCTGCCCGCCGACCGTCTTGAACCCGGTGATCGGCAGGGTGTTGAACTCGACGTTCCCGCCGGTGAGGTTGGGCGCCTGCTGGGCGAAGTCGAGGATGTTCCACTCGTTGTCGATGACGACGTCCTTCTTCACCACGTCGAACAGCTTCTGCATCTGCCCGAAGTCGTTCAGGATGCCCTGCTGCTTGAGCCGGTACTCGACGGAGGAGATGAAGGCCTGCTGCCGGTGGGTGCGGTCGAGGTCGCCGTTGGTGAGGTGGTGGCGCTGGCGGACGAAGGAGAGCGCCTGGGCGGCGTCGAGCGAGCTGATCCCGGCGGGGAGCTTGAGGCCGGTGCCACCGCCCTCGTGGGTGGCGGTGCGGGAGACGATCGGATCGTCGACCGGGTGGTTGAGGCAGACCTGGATCGGCTCGACGGCCTTCGCGATGTCGTAGAACCCCATCAGGTTGACCTCGGCGAAGTGGTCGATCGGGATGTCCAGGAAGCTCTGCACGGTCTGGATGGTCGCCGACCGCCCGGCCTCCCGGCTCTGCCGCTCCAGCACCGCCTTGGAGAGCCCCTTGCCGGCGAGCTTCGCCTCGGCGGCCTCCTTGGCGATGCCGTACGCCTCCTTGATCTTGTGCATCTTCCCGTCCGCGCCGACGGTCTGCACGTAGTCGTCGCGCGGGATGGACAGCGCGCTGACCTTGCCGCCGTTGGCCGGGATGTGCAGCACGATCATGGCGTTGGTGTTGTAGCCGCCGATCTCGCTGGAGCCGGCGTGCAGCTCGTCCTCGACGAACTGCTTGGGCAGGTCGTTGCCGTCCATGTCCTTGCGGCTGTCGAGGCCGATCAGCAGCAGGTTGACCGACTTGTCCAGGTGCGGCGGCGCGTGGCGCCTGGCCTCGTCCAGCGCTCCCGACTTGACCATGCCGTCGTCGAGGCTGCGGTACTCGTACCAGGTGAAGCCGCTGGCGCCGAGCACCGCGATCGAGACGGTGCAGGCCAGGGTCCGCCCGGCGAGGGTCAGCGGGTTGCTGCCGCGGCGCGGGGCGCGGCCGCGGGGGCGGTTGCGCTCAGCCACGGCGGCCCCTTCCGGTCGGGGCGCCCGCGGCGGGGCGCCGGCGCTCCAGCCCCGCCCGGACCGCGATCACCAGCAGGGCGGCCGCCGTCGCCGTCGCCATCACCGGGAACGCGCCGACCACCCAGCGCAGCGCGCCGGTGCCGAGGCCCGGGCCCCGGTACGTCTCGGAGTGCGCGACGTACTCGACGCCGGAGGCGGCGAGCAGCACCACGATCGGCGCGGCGGTCACCACCCACCACCGGCCGGCCCGGCTGCACAGCGCCGCCGCCGCGCCCGTCCCGGCCACCGCGCCGACCGCGAAGAGCAGGCCGACGCCGGGCCCGCCCAGTTCGTCGGCGGCCCCGCCCAGCACGGGCAGGCCGACCGCGGCCAGCAGCACCGCCGCCGCCCGGCCCCGGCGGGTCGGCTGCGGG
>NZ_JZKH01000078.1 GCF_000961885.1 Streptomyces rubellomurinus | reverse complement strand
CCCGGGGGGTTCGGGCGCTTGCGCGGCCCTTGCTGGGAGGGCGGTGCGGCGGCATTCCTGGACTCCCCGGGCGGGGGGGACGGGTGGGGGTGGGGGCTCTTCTGACGTACGACGGAGCCCGGGGCGGTGGGAATCCGCGCCCGGGCCCGTACGGGAGGAGTGGCGGCTAGAAGCGGATGCCGCCGAGCAGGCTCGCCAGGCTGGCGCCGCCCGCGGTGATGCTCGGGGCGATCGAGGATCCGGCGATGTAGAAGCCGAACAGGGCGCAGACGATGGCGTGGGAGACCTTCAGTCCGTCCCTGCGGAAGAACAGGAAGGCGATGGTGCCGAACAGGACGATGCCGGAAATCGAGAGGATCACGTTCTGCTCCTCGGGGAGGGAGGGGGGACGGGGCAGTGTCACGCAAAGTGCACTAATCGTGACAAATAGTCATAGATGATGGAACGGCGCGAACGGGTGGTTCTGCCGTGCGGTACCGCCCCGGGAGTCGGTCAGGGGTATGCGAACCGGCCCGGGGCGGACGCCTGGCCCCGCACGGTTTCGGTGCGGTTCCGGCGCGCCGAGGCATTCCCGGTCGGTGGGCGGGAAGTTTCCGGGGGGTCGGGGAAGTTCGCTCCAATGGCCGCGCAACCGGTGCGGCCGCATGTCGTAACCGTCCGACCAGCACCGCGAGAGGCCGCCCCGATGACCGACGCCGCCAGCCCGCAGCCCGCCGACGCCCCCGACGCCGAGGTGATCGCGCTCGCCGGGAGGCTCTTCGACGCCGCCCGCACCGGGGACACCGCCACCCTGGCCGCCGCCCTCGCCGCCGGGGCCCCGGCCGACCTCACCAACGACCGCGGCGACACCCTGCTCATGCTCGCCGCCTACCACGGCCACGCCCCCGCCGTCGAAGCCCTGCTCGCGGGCGGCGCCGACCCGGACCGCGCCAACGACCGCGGCCAGACCCCGCTGGCCGGCGCCGTCTTCAAGGGCGCCGAGGAGGTCGTCGAGGCGCTGCTGGCCGGCGGCGCCGACCCGGCGGCCGGCACCCCGAGCGCGCTGGACACGGCCCGGATGTTCGGCAAGGACGCCCTGGCCGCCCGCTTCGAGGCGCGCTGAGCAGGGGCCGTAGGCTCTTTCGTCATGGAGACCACCGCCCCCGAGGCCACCGGCACCGTCGAGTTCCGCATCACCGGCTACGCCCACCCCGACGCCCAGGCGCTGACCGAGGAGGTGCAGCAGGAGTATGTCCGCCGCTACGGCGACCCGGACGAGACCGTCCTGCACCCCGAGGACTTCGAGGGCGCGGCCGGGCTGTTCCTGGTCGCCTACCTCGACGGCCGGCCGGTCGCGTGCGGCGGCTGGCGGGCCAAGAGCGCCGGCCCGTACGGGCTGCGCGACGGCGACGCCGAGCTCAAGCGGATGTTCGTCGTCCCGGCCGCCCGCGGCCGCGGCCTCGCCCGGGCGGTGCTGCGCCGCCTGGAGGAGACCGCCGTCGAGGCCGGCCGCACCCGCTTCGTCCTGGAGACCGGCACCGAGCAGCCCGAGGCCGTGGCGCTGTACGAGTCCGAGGGCTACGCCACGATCGAGCAGTTCGGGATCTACCGCGGCAGCGAGCTGTGCATCTGCCTCGGCAAGGAGCTGGTGGCGGCGGTCTGAGCGGCCGCCCCGCCGGGTAGGGTCCGGTCAGCCTGAGGGGGTGACGGATGGATCCGCGAGCGCCCGGAGCCGAGCGGCTCCCCGCCCTGGCCGCGCCCGGCGGGGAGTGGGAGCGGCTGGTCCGCGACGGCCTGCGGGCGGTCGGGGCGGGCGCCGTCTGGGCGGTCGGCGACGCCGGCGGCACGCTCGGCGGGGGCAGCCACGGCGTGCTCGGGCAGGGCCCGTACGCGGAACTCGCGCCCGGGCCGGACACCCGCTACGACCTGGCGAGCCTCACCAAGATCGTCGCGCTCTGGCCCTGCGCCGGGGCGCTGTGGCGGGCCGGGCGGCTGCCGCTGGACGAACCCCTCGGCTCCTGGTGGCGGCCCGCCGCCGGGCGGCCGACCGGCGGGGTGACCGCCCGGCAACTCCTCGCGCACACCGCCGGGATGCTCCCGTACACCCGCTTCGCGCAGCTCTACGGGCGGGAGCGCGCGGCCGTCCTGGCCGGGGTGGTCGGCGCGCCGCTGCACCGCCCGCCCGGGACGGCCGTCGAGTACACCGACCGGGCCGCCGTACTGCTCGGCCACGTCGTCGAGGACCTCGGCGGGGCCGGGTTGGACGAGCTCGCCGCGCGCTGGGCCTGGGCGCCGCTCGGCATGGCCGACACCCGCTACGGGCCGCTGCCCGAGGGCGAGTCGGCGCGCACCGCGCCCACCGAGTGGGACGGCGACACCGGCGCCTTCCTGCGCGGCGTCGTGCACGACCCCTCCGCCCGGCTGCTCGGCGGCGTCTCCGGCAACGCCGGGGCCTTCTCCACCGCCCGCGACCTGGCCCGCTTCCTCACCGCCCTGCTCGACCCGCCGCCCGAACTCCCGTGGGGCGAACCGTGGATCGCCGCATCGCTGCGCGAGCAGACCGGCGGGCTCGCCCCCGCCCGCGGCCTGTCCTGGCTGTTCGCCCCGGGCACCACGACCGCCGAGGGGACCTTCGTCCACTACGGCTTCACCGGCACCGGCATCTGGATCTCCCGCCGGCTCGGCCGCTGGGCGCTGCTGCTCACCAACAAGGTGCACTACGACGACCGGGGCGTCCAGCCGCTCACCGACCTGCGCAACGCCTTCCGCCGGGCCGTCTTCGGCTGAGCGCCGAAGGCCACCCGATCGGGTGGATTCGGCACGAACCACCTTTGGCCGGAGCCGGATCGCGGCACAGTGGCCACGGTGGGTGAGGCAGTGGAGGCGGCGGCGGTGGAGACCTGGGCACTCCCGGAGGGGGAATGGCTGGCGGGGATGGTCCGGGCCTACGTCGGCAGCAGCGTGCTGCTCACCGACGCGGCTGGCGAGGTGCTGCTGCTGAAGGCGAGTTACCGCCCGCAGTGGGAGTTCCCCGGCGGTGGGATGGACCCGGGGGAGGGCCCGGCCCAGTGCGCCGCGCGGGAGTTGGCGGAGGAGACCGGGCTGGCCGCCGGCGA
The DNA here is from genome assembly GCF_000961885.1 of Streptomyces rubellomurinus. GTDB lineage: Bacteria > Actinomycetota > Actinomycetes > Streptomycetales > Streptomycetaceae > Kitasatospora > Kitasatospora rubellomurina. Next base: position 38,587 of record NZ_JZKH01000078.1, on the reverse strand, counting down.
GCTGCGGCTGCTCGTCGTCGAATGGCGCGACCCGATCCCCGACCAGGGCGAACACGCCCACCCCGCCGTGCACTTCATGTTCGACGGCGGCACGGCCCCGGCCGGCGCCGAACTCCGGCTGCAGGCCGAGGAGATCGCCGACCACGGCTGGTACACCCCCGCCCGGGCCGCCGCCCTGCTGCACCCCTGCGCGGCGCGCCGGCTCACCGCCGCCCTGGAGGCGCGGCGCACCGGCGTGCCCGTACTCCTGCACTCCACCGGATACCTGGGCTGAGCCGGATAGCCGGGCCGAGCCGGACGCTCGGGCCGGCTCAGAGCAGGGTGCTCCAGTAGGACCAGAACCGGTTGAGGATCATCAGCGCGATCACCGCGGCCCACAGCACCGGCAACGCCCAGTGGTAGCGCGCCGCCTCCCGGACGACCGTCCGCATCCGCCCGCCCACCGGGATCACCCCGCTGGTCAGGTTGTGCAGCGTCGTGTACCAGAACAGCAGCACCACCGTCAGCCACACCACCATGCAGTACGGGCAGAGCGCGCCGATCTCGTACAGCGCCTGGACGATCAGCCAGTGGGTGAAGCCCAGCCCCAGCAGGATGCCGCCGTGCAGGCCCAGCCAGAACCAGCGCCGGTACGCCGCCCCGGCGAGCAGCCCCGCGCCGACCGCCGTCACCACGCCGAACGCGGCCAGCCCGAGCAGCGGGTTCGGGAAGCCGAACACCGACGCCTGCTCGGTGCGCATCACCGAGCCGCAGCTGATCACCGGGTTGATGTTGCAGCTCGGGACGTAGGACGGGTTCTCCAGGATGCGGAGCTTGTCGAAGGTCAGGACGGCCGAGGCGGCCAGGCCGATTAGCCCGCCGAGGAACAGCAGCAGGGCCAGGGCCCGGCCGGCGCCGATCGGGGGGCCGCCGGCGGAGTCGGGAGCGGGACGGGACAGGGGCACGGTGGTGGCGGCGGACATGGCTGCACTCCGGAAACTGGGAGGAGCCGGCCCGGCCGGGAAGTCGGCCGGACCGGTGGTGCCGTGCTGGTCGGACAAGCCTCGGAGCCCCCGGGGGCCCGCGCCTCGTCGGGCGGACGGGCCCCGGGGCGGTGCCGTGCCTACTGCAGGCCGGCGGCCTGCTTCACCCGGGTGGTGAACTCCTCCGGGGTGACCATGGTCTTGTCGCCGAACAGGTCGACCGTCTTGCCGTCCACCTTGACGGTCGGGGTGCCCGTCACCCCGCTGTCGTTGAACGCCGCCGAGACCTTGGCGGCCCAGGGCGCGTAGGTGCCCTCCTGGACGGCCTTCACGAAGGCGTCCGTCTTCAGGCCGGGCACCTGGCCGGCCAGGTCCAGGAGGTGGTTGACGTCGCCGAAGCCGTCCTCGCGCTCGTCCGGCTGGTTGGCGTACAGCACGTCGTGGAACTGCTTGAACTTGTCCGTGCCCTCGTTCAGCGCGGCGCCGGCCGCGGCCAGCGCGGTGCGCGAGCCCTTGCCGGTCAGGTTCTTGTCCAGGAACGCCGCCAGGTGGTACTCCACCTTGACCTGGCCGTCCTCCGTGAGCTTCGCGACGGCCGGGCCGTTCGCCGCCTCGAAGTGCTTGCACACCGGGCAGCGGAAGTCCTCGTACACCTCCATGGTGTGCGGGGCGTCCGCCTTGCCGTAGGTGATCACCAGGCCGTCCTTGCCGGTGGCGTTGGCCGGGACGACCACCCCGCTCGACGCCTTGGCCTTGTCGTCCTTGTCCGAGGCCGAGGTGATCGCCAGCGTCACCCCGCCCGCCAGGGCCAGCACGGCCACGGCCGACACGGCCATGACGATCCGCTGACGACGCTTGGCGGCCTGCTGCTCGCGCAGCTGCGCGGCCTGGATCCGTTCGCGGGCGCTGACGCGCTTGTCCTGCTGCTTGTTGCCGGTCTGAGCCATGGGAGTCAACTCCTGTACGCGGCGCGCGTGGATGCGCGCGGGAGACCGCACCGGGTGCGGCCGGGTTCGGTGGACGCGGGAGTCGGGCGCACTGCCTGCGGGGGCCGGCCGTGGAAGGCCGTACGGAAGAACTCAGCAGGCAGGCGCGAAGGCCGGCGGACCACGCCGGGGCGCCGGGCTCAGCACCACGTCCGCGACGCGCGGCCGCTCGTGGTCCGACACCGGCAGCGGCACCCGCAGCACCGGGCGCACCGGAGCCGGGAGCAGCAGCAGGACCAGGGCGCGCAGCGGGCCCGCCAGCGACTCGCCCAGCGCACGCAGCGCCCGGGCCAGGCCGGTCAGCGCGGCGTCGCCCAGCCGCAGCCAGGCCGCGGCCGCCAGGGCGATCACCAGGTGCGCCAGCAGGAGCAGGAGTTGGGTCACGGCCGGCGCCAACTGCCCGGCGTGGCCCAGCTGGCCGCCCAGCAGCGAACCGTCCATCGAACCGCCGCCACAGACCAGCAGGTTCACCCCGCGGGTCGGGACCTGTTCGGACAGCGCCGGCCCACAGCCGGTCTGGCCCAGGTTGAACGTGGTGTTCAGCAGCAGCTCGACCGGCACCATCACGCCGGTGATGTGCAGCAGCCGCCGCTCCCCGCCGGCCAGCGCGGCCGAGACCAGGAAGACGACGGCGGTCGCGGCCGCCACCAGGGACAGCGGCAGCGGACGACCCGTGATGACGACCTGACCCAGTGCGGACAGCGGCACGGCGAGCGCGGTGAACACCGCGGCCCGCAGGGCCCTGATCGCATGGCTGGAGGTCGTCACGCTCCGGAGTATGCCATGGGCCTCACGGCGCGCACGAGGCCGCGTACGGGATTGCGTTCGGGAAAGGCCCGGTGGCCGGGCGCGGGCTAGCCTGGAACTCGTTCCCGGCGGCCCCGACGAGCGGGTGAGCGTGCATGGCGAAGCGCAGGGTCACGGTGGGGCAGGTGGTGCTGGCCCGGGTCGAGGCGCAGGCGGTGGTGCTGGCCGGGCTGGACGAGGCCGTGCGGGCGGACGAGCCGGACGCGGTGCACCGGATGCGGGTCGCCTGTCGGCGGCTGCGCAGCGCGCTGCGCACCTTCCGCCGCTACTTCGCCCCCGGGGCCGCCGATCACCTGGTCGGCGAGCTGCGCTGGCTGGCCGCCGCCCTCGGCGGGGCGCGGGACCGCGAGGTGCTGGCCGAGCGGCTGGTCGGCCGGGCGCGGGAGCTGCCCGCCGCGTGCGAGCCGGAGCGGGTCGCGGCCGCGCTGGAGCGGTGGGGGCGGGCGGAGCACCGCGCGGTGTGGCCCGAGGTGGTGGCCGCCCTGGACAGTCCGCGCCGCCGGGCGCTCGGCGCCGACCTCGGCGCGCTGCTCGCCGATCCGCCGCTGCGCCGCCGGGCCGGCCGGGCGGCGGTCCCCGAACTGGCCCGGGTCGCCGCCCGCGAGCAGCGGCGGGTGCGCGAGCGGGTGCGGGCGGCGCTGGCGGCGCCCGCCGGGGAGCGGGACGCCGCGCTGCACGAGGCCCGCAAGGCTGCCAAGCGCGCGCGGTACGCGGGGGAGGCCGCGGCCCCGGTGGTCGGCGGGCGGGCCGAGCGGTACGCGGAGCGGATGAAGGCGGTGCAGGAGGTGCTGGGCGAGCACCAGGACGCGGTGGTCGCGGCGGCGGCCCTGGTCGGGCAGGGCGCGGCCGGCGGCGAACCCTTCGGCTACGGCGCGCTGTACGCCCGCGAGCTCGCCGCGGCGCGGGCGGCTCGCGACCGGCTGCCGCAGGTGTGGAAGCGGGCGCGGAAGCGGAAGCTGGCGCGGTTCGGGTAGCCGCGGGCGCCCGGTCCGGTCAGCCGCGGGCGCCCGGTCCGGTCAGCCGCGGGCGCCCGGTTCGGCCAGCCAGCGGTCGTCCTCGAACTCGGGCGGGACGTCGTCCTCCCAGGGGTCGATGCCGCGGCGTTCGAGCTCCTCGAACCAGCGGTCCCGCTGGGACTCGGGCAGCCGGTGGCCGCACCAGGGGCAGTAGTCGATGACGGACACCGAGGCGCCGCCGTCGTGGATGACGATCCCGTACTCCTGGAACTTCGGGGAGAAGTGGATCAGCGCGTCGGGGCAGTCGAGGGGGTCGTCGTGCCGGCCGCAGGGCCGGTCGAGCACGGCGGTCATCTGCTCGCAGCAGTGCCGGGCCGGGGACGGCTGGGACGGCTGGGACGTCGGCGGCGTCGGGGACGGGGTCAAGGCTTCGGCCTTCCGGAGGGCGATCGGGCGGAGCCGATCAAAGCACGGGGCCGGGCCGCCCCGGCTTCGGGGTGAGCCCCGCGGAGCGGGCCGCGTCCCTGAGCAGGTCGTGGAGCATCGCGGTGGTGAGGCGTCCGGTGTTCGTGTTGCGCGGGCTCACGTGGTAGCAGCCGTACAGGTGCAGGGCGGGGCCGCCGTCGCGGGCGGGGAAGGTGGCGCGGGCGGCGTGGCCGAAGGCGGGGCGGGGGCGGGGGACCTGCCAGCCGGCGTCGGCGATCACCGGGAGCACGGCCTGCCAGGCGAAGCCGCCGAGGGCGACGACCGTCCGGACGGTGGGGCGCAGCAGTTGCAGTTCGCGGCTGATCCACGGGCGGCAGGTGTCGCGTTCGGCGGTGCTGGGCTTGTTGTCGGGCGGGGCGCAGCGGACCGGGTCGGTGATGCGGACGCCGGACAGCTCCAGGCCGTCGCCGTGGCGGACGGATTCGGGGCGGTTGGCGAGCCCGAGCTCGTACAGGGCGGCGTAGAGCAGGTCGCCGGAGGGGTCGCCGGTGAAGATCCGGCCGGTGCGGTTGGCGCCGTGCGCGGCGGGCGCGAGGCCGACCAGGACGAGCGGGGCGTCGGGCGGGCCGAAGCCGGGGATGGGGCGGGCCCAGTAGTCCCAGTCCTGGTAGGCGCGGCGTTTGGTGCGGGCGGTCTGCTCGCGCCACTCGACGAGCCGGGGGCAGGCCCGGCAGTGGGTGACGACGCGGTCGAGCTCGGCCAGGCCGGCGGCGCGGGCGGCGGCCTCGGCCGGGTGGCGCGGGTGGCCGGGGTCGTCGGCCGGATCGTCGGCGGGGGACTGCGGCGGCATGGCGACGATGGTAGGGGCTCCGGGCGTTCGTTCCGGCTCCTTCCGGGCAGGCGTAGCGTGGAATCAGTCGTTCCGGCGGCGCCGGCCCGGTGGGTCGGCGGTGGCCGGGCGGGCGGGTGTGCGCGGAGCCGCGAGGAGGCCGCGATGATCGTCGATGCGGTGCTGGGGGCTCTCGGAGGGCTGGTCGGGCTGGGGGCGATCTGGGCGGGGCTGAGCATCCGGGTCGTCCAGCAGTTCCAGAAGGGCGTGGTGTTCCGCTTCGGCAGGGTGCGCGAGGAGATCCGCGAGCCGGGGCTGGTCGCGCTGATGCCGATCGCGGACCGGCTGCGCAGGGTGAACGTGCAGATCGTGACGATGCCGATCCCGGCGCAGGAGGGCATCACCCGGGACAACGTGACCGTGCGGGTGGACGCGGTGGTCTACTTCCAGGTGCAGGACCCGGTGAAGGCGACGGTCAACGTGCAGGACTACAACTTCGCGATCTCCCAGGTCGCGCAGACCTCGCTGCGGTCGATCATCGGCAAGAGCGAGCTGGACGACCTGCTGGCCAACCGCGAACCGATCAACCAGGGGCTGGAGTTGATGATCGACAGCCCGGCGCTGGGCTGGGGCATCCAGATCGACCGGGTGGAGATCAAGGACGTCGCCCTGCCGGAGTCGATGAAGCGCTCGATCGCCCGGCAGGCGGAGGCCGAGCGGGAGCGGCGGGCGCGGATCATCACGGCGGACGGCGAGTACCAGGCCTCGGCCCGGCTGTCGGAGGCGGCCGCGGTGATGAGCGAGACCCCGGCGGCGCTGCAACTGCGGCTGCTGCAGACCGTGGTGGAGGTGGCGGCGGAGAAGAACTCGACGCTGGTGCTGCCGTTCCCGGTGGAGCTGCTGCGGTTCCTGGACAGCGCGACCGAGTCCCAGCAGCGCGACCTGCTGGCGGCCGCCGCGGTCGCCGCCGCCGCGAAGTCCGCGGAGCAGGCGGTGGGCGACGGCGGGATGCCCGCCGCGGCCCGGGTCGACCACGAGCCGGCGCAGCGCGAACTCCCGCCGCTGGACGATCTGTTGTCCCACTCGCCGCTGGCGGGCGCGGACCTGGAGGGCGGGCCGGCGCAGCCGGACGGCCGGGCCGGCCCGGACCGGAGCGCGGACGAGCGCCCGGAGGACCGTACGGAGGGCGGGGCGGAGGGCCGTACCGAGGGCCGTGCGGAGGGCCGTGCGGAGCCGGAGGCCGCGCCCTGACGTCCCGGCCGGTGACCGGAGCCCGGTGCCCGGTGGCGTCGGCCGTCGGCCCGGACCAGGATGGACGAGGGGGCGAAGCCAGGTCAGGAGGCGGACCATGACCAGAGCCAGCGACATCATGCACCCGGGCGCGGAGTGCATCCGCGAGCACGAGACGCTCGCCGCCGCCGCCCGGATCATGCGGGAACGGCACGTGGGCGCCCTGCCCATCTGCGGGGAGAACGACAAGCTGCTGGGCATCGTGACCGACCGCGACATCGTGCTGCGCTGCGTCGCCGAGGGGCGCGACCCGGCGCAGGTGACCGCGGGCGAACTGGCGCTGGGGCGGCCGATGACGGTGGAGGCGGACGAGGACTGCGAGCAGGTGCTGCGCGTGATGGAGCAGTACCAGGTCCGTCGGCTGCCGGTGATCAACCACCCGGAGCACAAGCTGGTCGGCATGATCAGCGAGGCGGACATCGCGCGCGGGCTGCCGCAGTCGCGGCTCGCGGAGTTCGTGGCGGCGGTGACGGCGGAGCAGCCGCCGAAGAAGGAGGCCCTGCAGGCCTGAGCGGGGCGTACGGGAGGCCTCCCCGCCGGTCCGTTCAGCGGGCCGGCGGGGCGAGGCCGTCCAGGTGCGCGGCGAGGGCGGCGCGCAGGTCGTCGGGGCCGACCAGGTCGGGGTGCTGGACGGCCTGCAGGGTGAGGCCGTCCAGGAGGGCGGAGAGCCGGCGGGTCTCGACGGCGAGGTCGAGGCCGGGGGCGACGCCGCCGGCGTGCCGGGCCTCGGTCAGGACGTGCCGGACGAGTTCGTCCAGCCCGGCCTGCATCTCGGCGGAGCGGGCCCGCAGTTCGGGCCGGGTGCGGGCGGCGGTGACGAAGGAGAGCCAGAGCGCGGACTCCTCGCGGCGCTCGGCGTCCAGGGGCAGGACCTCGGCGAGGAGTTCGCGGGTCCGGGCGTGCCGGTCGGTTCCGGCGGCCGGGTCGAGCAGCGCGCGGGCGTGGGTGCGGATGCGGTCGTCGATCCGCCGGGCCAGCTCGCCCATGGCGAAGAGCATCAGCTCGGAGCTGCCGGCGAAGTAGTGCCGCACCGAGCCGATGGCCAGCCCGGCCTCCTCGGCGACATTGCGCAGGGAGGCGTGCTCCAGGCCCTCCCGGGCGGCGACGCGCAGGACGGCGTCGGCGACGGCCTGGCGGCGTTCGACGGGGTCGACGATCTTCGGCATGTTGCTGTTATAGCACGGGCGAGCTAAATTGCTGATTTAGCACGGTCAAGCTATAAAAACTCGGGGAGTGGGACATGAACGGCTGGGTGCACGCGGGACTGATCGCCGCCGTGGTGGTCGTGGTGGTGATCCGGCGGCTGCGCGGCGAACCGCTGAACGCCCGGGACCTCTTCGCGCCGCCGGTGGTGCTCACCGGGCTCGGCGTGTGGGCGCTGGCGCAGCACCACGGCCTCGGGGTCGGCGACTACGTCTGGATCGGCGCGGGCGCCGTCCTCGGCACGGCCTTCGGCGCGTGCCGCGGCGCCACCATCCGCGTCCACGAGCGGGACGGCGTGCTGTGGCAGCGCTACACCGGCTGGACCCTGCTGGTGGCGGCGGTCTCGCTCGCCGCGATGGCCGGCTTCGCCGTCCTGGCCGAGCACCACGGCCTGGCCCCGGACGCCCGGCCGGTCCAACTGTCCATCGGCGTGGGCTTCCTGGGGGAGGCCCTGGTGGTCGGCGCCCGGGCATTCGCCTCCGGCACCCCGTTCGCGCCCGAGTCGCGCGACTCGCACCCGTCATTCGGTTCGGACCGCTTCCGCCGGTGATGTCAGAAGGCCCAACTCCGGCCGAGGGGCGAAGTGTTCACCGGCCGCCGGTGGCGGAGGTAGTAGTTGACGGTCACGGCGCCGAGCAGGGGGCCCCAGAGGACCAGGGGCTGGTAGCAGACGCCGACGATGTCGCCCCACGGCCCCTCGAAGGCCGGGCGGTGCTCGACGCTCCACCAGGTCAGGAAGCCGCTCCAGAGGACGGTGAGGGCGATCGCGCCGAGGCCGGCCGGGATGACGGCGGCGAGCGGGTGGACCCGGCGGCCGCCGATGAAGGGGATCCAGCGCGGCACCACCTCGCCCCAGGGCCGGACCAGACCGATCGTCAGCAGGGCCAGGGCCTCGCAGACCACGCTGAGCCCGGCCACGTAGACGACGCCCACGCCGGGGATGTGGAAGTCCTGGCGGAGCACCTCGTCGCTGTAGCCCACCGGGAGGCCGAAGGCCATCGCGATCCGCCACAGCCCCGAGGGAATGGTGGTGAGGGCCGCGGCGTGCGCGCAGCGGACCGCCCAACGAGGGGCCGGGGCAGGAGCGTTCGGGACATTGGTCATGCTTCCATGATCGCCGCCGGACGGCCGCGACAAGTCCTCCCTGGGGGTCGGAGGCCTCCTCCTGTGGGGGGAGTCCGGGGGCCCGCGCGTCATTCGCAAGCCTGGTGGGGGGCGTGCGCTCGATCACACGGACCCGGTCCGGGGGTCACGTCGTGCGCAGCGCCCGGGCGATCAGCTCGGCCAGGTGCAGGGCCTCCCGGCCGTCCGCGAGTTGGGCGATCTGGGTGCGGCAGCTGAAGCCGTCCGCCAGGACGACGGTGCCGGGCTCGGCGGCGCGGACCGCGGGGAGCAGGACGCGTTCGGCGATCGTCCGGGACACCTCGAAGTGCCCCCGCTCGAAGCCGAAGTTCCCGGCCAGGCCGCAACACCCGGCGGGCAGCACCCGGTTGTGCAGGCCGAGGCGGGCCTCGACCCGGCGGTCGGCGGCGCTGCCGAGTACGGCGCGCTGGTGGCAGTGGGTCTGGGTGACGGCGTCCAGCGGGACGCGGGGGAGCGGGGCGTCCGGGGCGTACTCGTCGAGGAACTCGGCGAAGGTGCGGGTGCGTTCGGCGAGCGGGCGGCCGTCCGCGCCGAGCAGCCGGGGCAGGTCCTCGCGCAGGGTGGCGGTGCAGCTCGGGTCCAGGCCGACCACGGGGGTGTCGGCGGGCAGCCCGGCGGCCGCCAGCGCGGCCAGGCTGCGCCGCAACACCCGGCGGGCGGTGCCGAGTTGGCCGGTGGAGTACCAGGTGAGGCCGCAGCAGACCGGGCCGGCCGGCAGCCGGACGTCGAAGCCCAGGTGCTCCAGCACCTCGACGGCCGAGCGGGCCACCCCGGGCTGGAGCAGGTCGGAGAAGGTGTCCGGCCACAGCAGCACCGGCCGGGCGCCCGCCGGCGCCGGGTGCGCGGCGCGGCGGCGCCGGTACCAGCGGGTGAAGGTCTCGGCCGGGAACACCGGCAGCACCCGGCGCCGGTCGATCCCGCCGAGCAGCTTGACCAGCGCGCCGGCCCGGGAGCGGGCCACCGCGTTGGCGGCGCCGGGCGCGAGCGCGACGGCCCGCAGCCACAGCGGCAGCCAGCCCATCGAGTAGTGGGCGAGCGGACGCGGCCGGCGCCGGTGGTGCTGGTAGAGGAACTCGGCCTTGTAGGTCGCCATGTCGACGTGCACCGGGCAGTCGCTCGCGCAGCCCTTGCAGCTCAGGCAGAGGTCCAGCGCCTCCCGCACCTCCGGCGAGCGCCAGCCGTCCGTGATCACCTCGCCGCGCAGCAGCTCGGCGAGCAGCCGGGCCCGGCCGCGGGTGGAGTGCCGTTCCTCGCCGGTGGCCAGGTAGCTGGGGCACATCACCCCGCTGTCCGGGGCCACGCACTTGGCCACGCCCACGCAGCGGTGCACCGCCCTGGCCAGGCTGCCCCCGTCCCGCTCGTACGGCAGGGCGAGCGGCAGCGGGCGGCGCGGGGCGGTGACGAAGCGCAGGTCGGCGTCGAGCGGGCGCGGGTCGACCAGCGCGCCCGGGTTGAGCAGGTTCCCCTCGTCCCAGATCCGCTTGAACTCGCCGAACAGGGCGATGATCTCCGGGCCGTACATCCGCGGCAGCAGCTCGGCGCGGGCCTGCCCGTCGCCGTGCTCGCCGGAGAGCGAACCGCCGTACGAGGCGACCAGGTCGGCGGCCTGCTCCAGGAAGTCCCGGAGGACCAGCACCCCGGTCGGCCGGTCGAGTGGGAAGTCGATCCGCAGGTGCACGCAGCCGTCGCCGAAGTGCCCGTACGGGACGCCGCGCAGGCTGTGCCGGCGCAGCAGGCCGCGCAGGTCCCGCAGGTAGTCGCCGAGCCGCTCGGGCGGGACGGCGGAGTCCTCCCAGCCGGGCCAGGCCTCGCCGCCCCCGGGCAGCCGGGTGACGATGCCCGCGCCGGCCTCCCGGACGGCCCACAGCTGGCGCTGCTCCTCCGGGTCGGTGATCAGGGCGACGGTGGCGGAGCGTTCGCGGCGCACCGCGTCGGCGAGCGCGCGGGCGGCCTGGTAGGCGGCCAGCGGGGTGTCGCCGGCGGTCTCCAGGAAGAGCCAGCACGCGCCGGCGGGTAGCCGGTCCAGGGCGCGCGGGCGGGGTCCGGCCGCGAGCAGCGCGGCGATCAGGTCGGCGGCCAGGCCCTCGGCGGTCAGCGGCCGGTGCGGCAGCAGGGCGGGGACGGCGTCGGCGGCGGCGCCCTCGTCGGGGTAGCCGGCCACCACCAGGGCGCGGGCGGGCGGCTCCTCGACCAGCCGGACGGTGGCGCCGAGCAGCACCGCGCAGGTGCCCTCGGTGCCGGTGAGCGCCCGGGCCAGGTCGTGGCCGCGCTCGGGCAGCAGTGCGTCCAGCGGGTAGCCGGAGGTGCGGCGGGGCAGCCGGGGCATGCCCTGGCGGATGGTGGCGAGGTTGTGCTCGGTGAACTCCTGTAGCCGGGTGTGGAGTTGACCGACCCGGCCGGGCAGCTCGCGGAGCGCGGCGCGTTCGGCGGCGGTGAGCGGGCCGCCCACGGTCAGCTCGGTGCCGTCGGCGAGCAGCAGCTCCAGCCGTTCGACGTTGTCGGAGGTGCGCCCCCAGACGAGCGAGCGCGAGCCGCAGGCGTCGTTGCCGATCATGCCGCCGAGGGTGCAGCGGCTGTGGGTGGACGGGTCCGGCCCGAAGCGCAGCCCGTACGGGCGGGCGGCGCGCTGCAGGTCGTCCAGGACGGTGCCGGGCTGGACGCGCGCGGTGCGGGCGTCCGGGTCGACGGCCAGCACGGCGCCCAGGTGGCGGCGGAAGTCCAGCACCACCGCGCCCGGGCCGATCGCCTGCCCGCCGATGCTGGTGCCGGAGCCGCGCAGCACCACCGGCACCCCGTACCGGCGGCACAGCGCCACCGCGGTGCGCACGTCGTCCAGGTCGGCGGGCTTGACCACGCCGAGCGGCGGGTGCCGGTAGTTCGAGGCGTCGTGGCCGTAGACGGCCCGCTCGGCGGCGCCGAAGCGCACCTCGCCGCGCAGCACCGCGGCCAGCTCGCGGGCCAACTCGGCCCCGGGGACGGCGTTCGGACGGCTCACCAGGGACCTCCAGCGGGTCGGCGACAGCCTCCCGAGCATGGCAGCCGGGGCGCCCGCGCGGCACCGGGCACGACGGGAGTACCGCCGAGGGGGTGTCCTGTGGCACCCTCAGCCGATGTGATCATCGACTCCACGGCCGGCACCGCGCACCGGTGAGGCCCTACTTCCGCCCGGTGAGCGTGCCGCGGGCGATGTGGGAGAGCTTCGCCATCTCGAACGCGGGGTAGGCGCCGCCGGCCAGCAGGGCGAACTTGATGCCCTCGCGTCCGCCCGGCTTGCGGTGGCCGGGCGGCAGGAAGCGGCGGTGGTGCTCGGCGGCGCGGTGGAAGAACTGCGGCCGCTCGGCCCGGGTGACGCAGCCGGCCAGGTCGAAGACGAACAGGTAGTGCCGGATCATCCGGACGAACAGGGCGTCCCGCACCGCGTACAGGTGCGGCTGGTCGGCCAGCAGGGCGAAGCTGCGCTCGTACTGGTCGAACAGGTCGAAGACGCTGCTGCCCGGGCCGCTCGCGGGGTGGACGGTCTCCCGGCGGCGCAGCTGGACGCACTCGCGCGGCAGGACGGCGGCCTTGCGCGCGCCGGCCAGCGCGGCGTGCACGACCGGGACCTCCTCGTAGCGGCCGTCCGGGAAGGCCAGCGCCAGCTCGTCCCAGTGGCCGCGCCGGATCAGGCGGTCCCAGATCAGCGGCGGCGCGCCGAACAGCTCGGGCCGGTCGAAGGGCTCGAACGGGTCGGGGCCGACCTCGGCGAGCAGCGCTTCGGCGCCGCCCGGCCAGATCCGGTCGTTGTGCTGCCGGGAGTGGCCGAACAGCAGGACGTCCACCGGGCCGGTCGCCCGGAGCCGGTCGGCGAGGGCCTGCAGCGCGTCCCGGGGGACCAGGTGGTCGGCGTCCAGGAACAGCAGGTAGTCGCCGCGCGCCCGGGCGGCCCCGGCGTTGCGGCTCACCCCGACCCCGACCGCCGCGTTCAGCCGCAGCACCGACACCCGGGGGTGGCGCGCCGCGTACGTGTCGGCGAGGTCGCCGGCGGCCTCGGGCGAGCGGTCGGCGACCACGATCACCTCGACCTCGGCCAGGGACTGCGCGAGCAGCGAGTCCAGGCAGGCGGCGAGCTGTTCGTGCGGGTCGTAGGCGGGGACGACGACGCTGATCAAGGGTGAGGGCATGACGCCGGAGCGTAAGAGGGAGCGCGAACCGTGGCAAAGCCTTGACGCGGGGTAATTACTGGCAAGTCGTGGCAAATCGTACGACCGTGCGCCATATCTTCACGTCGCCTTTGCCGGACCGTATCCATGCCGTGTGCCCACGACCCGTTGTGCGCCCGTGCCGCGGGCCCGCGACGCGCAGGTGCGTCGCGGGCCCGCGGGGGAGCGGCCGGGGTCGGCCTAGTACCAGTGGTGGGACTGCCAGAACGACCACGCGGCGCAGGGGCTGCCGTAGCGGGAGTTCATGTAGTCGAGGCCCCACTTGATCTGGGTGGCCGGGTTGGTGCGCCAGTCGGCGCCGGCGGAGGCCATCTTGGAGCCGGGCAGGGCCTGGACCAGGCCGTAGGCGCCGGAGGAGGCGTTGACGGCGAGCGGGTTCCAGCTGCTCTCGTGGAAGACGATGTTGCTGAAGCACTGCAGCTGGCCGGCCGGGACGATCTGGGCGGCGATCTGCTGCGGGGTGCCGGAGAAGCCAGTGTTCAGGTTCCGGCGCTCCTGGGAGCGGGAGGCGGCGGCGTCGGCGTCCGCCTTGGCCTTGGCGTCGGCCTGGGCCTTCGCCTCGGCCTCGGCCTGCGCGGCCTGCGCGGCGGCGTCGGCCTGGGCCTTGGCCTCGGCGGCCTGCGCGTCCTGGGCGGCCTGCTGGGCGGCGGCAGCGGCAGCGGTGTCGGCCGGGGCCTGGTCGGCGGCCGGCTTGCCGTCCACCGAGACGGCGGCCACGGGGGCGGCGTCGACGGTGGTGTTCCCGACCTGCGGGATGGCGAGGGCGGCCGTGGCGGCGCTGGCGACCACGAGGGTGGCGACGCCGGTGATCAGGGAGTTGCGGCGGGCATGGCTGAGCTGCATGGAGCGGTCGATCCTTTTCCGTCGTGGGGCCGGGCGGGCCGGCGGGCCGTCGGCGCCGTGCCGGTGGCACCGGGCGCGGGGCATCGCACGGGCTCCGGGTGAGCGGGGCCCGCGCGGCCGTCCGGGACGGCCGTGGCGCCCCGGCGGATGGCGGCGGGGCGGGCGGGCTGCGCGGCGGTCGGACCGGCCGCGCTGCCTGGCGACGGACCATTCTTGGCAGGCCCCGGAACGCGTCGCAAAGACGCTCGCTACTACGGGGGATCGTGGCCGGCGGGCTCCCGCACGGCGGCCTGTGAGGTGCTTTGTGGTGAAATGTCCGACTTGTGCATGTGTGGTCCGGGAGCGCGGCGCACCGGGCGGATCGGAGGCCGGTACGGGCGGTGGCCTGGCTTCTTCAGGCCCGGCGCGGCCGCCCGGCGGCGCGCCGGAGCCCGGTCGGGGCGGCCGCGCGGCGCCCGGCCGCGGCCCGTCCACTATCGGGAGCAGTAGACGCCCGGGGCCCTGTGCGCGGCCTCACACGCGGGCCGGCCGGACTTCGGCGCAGCGTGACCGGGCCGTCACTGCTGGGCGGTGCTCACCCCGTGCGGTCGGTGATCAGGTCGCACAGGGCGGCGAGGGCCGGGACGGCCGGCCCGGGCGGCAGCTCGGCCAGCGCGGCGCGGGCCCGGTCGAGGTGGTCGTTGAGCACGGCCCGGGCCTGGTTCAGCGCGGGGGAGGAGCGGAGCAGGTCGAGGGCCCGGCCGCGCAGCGCCTCGTCGCCCAGGGCGCCGTCCTCCAGCAGCTCGCGCAGTTCGCGGCCCTCGGCGCCGGTGTCGTTGAGGGCGAAGATGACGGGCAGCGTCGGGATGCCGAGCGCCAGGTCGGTGCCGGGCTGCTTGCCGGACTGGCTGCGCTCCGAGGTGATGTCGATCAGGTCGTCGGAGATCTGGAAGGCGGTGCCCAGGTACTCGCCGAACTCGGCGAGGGCCAGTTCGGCCGAGTGCGGCGCGCCGGCCTGGCGGGCGCCGAGGCGCACCGAGGCGGAGATCAGTGAGCCGGACTTGTCGGCGATCACCGCGAAGTAGTGGGCCGGCTGGTCGTCGGGGCCGGCCGGGCCGGACAGCTCGCGGAGCTGGCCGCGGACCAACCGGTTGGCGGTGTCCGCGTAGAGCCGCAGGGCGCCGTCGCCGAGACCGGCGGCGAGCTTGGCGATCCGGGCGAGCAGGCGGTCCCCGGTGAGGACGGCGATGGTGTTGCCCCAGCGGGCGTTCACGCTCGGGGCGCCGTGCCGGGTCGGGGCCGCGTCCATCACGTCGTCGTGGTGCAGCGAGGCGACGTGGACCAGTTCGGTGATGACGGCGGCGTCGACGATGCCGGCCGCGCCCGGATCGCCGAACTCGGCGCCCAGCAGGGCGAGCAGCGGGCGCATCCGCTTGCCGCCGGCGGCGACCAGGTGGCTGGTCGCGTCCGCGGCCGGGGCGGTGCCGTCGCCGTGGGTGCACTCCAACAGGCGCTGCTCGACCTCGGCGAGGCGGCGGCGCAGCCGGGCCTCCAGCTCCGGGTCGGCGATCGTGATCGCGTCCACCAGGCGGTCCGGCTGCTGCGCCGAACGGCCTTGCGGTGGAAGGGACTTCGCGTCGCCTGTGGTGAGGCTGGTCATCGGGCCCTCCCGGCGGTCCGCGTGCTGGGGCCCGCGTTGCTCGTGGTTCTGTGCGCGGGGGCTCTGCACCCCCGGCCTTCGACCCTACGGAGGGCCGCGGCAACGGGCGGACAAGTCTGTTCGATTGACAGGAAGGTGACGGCGGCGCCGATCCCGTGGCAGCCAGCTGCCGCATTCCGGCAGTCCGTATCGAAACGGTCCGTACGGGATGCGGGCCCAGGTTTCGTGTCAGCTTCATGTCCCGTTCCCCGCCGCGCGACGACGCGGAGGCCGCGGCGCTGCTGTACTGGGGCCCGTTCGAACTGCCGGCCCCGTGCCGGACGGTCCGTCACCGCCGGGCGCGGTGGCGTCGACCGCCCCGCGGCGCACCCCTCCCACCGCTGCCGCGCGCACTCCTGCGCGGTGGCGGGCACTCTCCGCGACCAGCCGAGGACTCCGAGGATCCAGTCGATGGCCACGACCCACCCCGCCCGCGTCTACCGCGAGTTCGACCACGCCGAGCTGGCCGTGGCGTACTCGCCGAGCTCCTGCATCGAGGACCTGTCCGGCGAACTCGCCGGCTACGCCCGGCACAGCGCCGCGTCCCGGGCCCGGCTGACCGTCCACCGGGACCTCCGGTACGGGCCCGAGGAGCCCGAACTGCTGGACTTCTTCCCGGCGCCCGGGCCGGACGCGCCGCTGCAGGTCTTCGTCCACGGCGGGTACTGGCAGGAGCTCGGCAAGTCGGACTCGGCGTTCGCCGCCCCGGACTTCGTCGACCGCGGCGCCGCCTTCGCCGCCGTGGGCTACGGGCTCGCCCCGGCCCACTCGCTGGACGACATCGTCGCCATGGTGCGCCGGGCGGTGCGCTGGCTGGCCGCCAACGCCGCCTCCCTCGGGGTGGATCCGGACCGCATCCACCTCAGCGGCAGCTCGGCCGGGGCGCACCTGGCCGTCATGGCGCTGCTGGACCCGGAGGGCGCCGCGGCCGGGCGGATCGCCGGCGCGGCCCTGCTCAGCGGCGTGTACGACCTGGAGCCGATCCGGCTGACGTACGTCAACGACGCCCTCGGCCTGGACGCGGCCGGCGCGTACCGCAACAGCCCGCTGCACCACCTGCGGCCCGACCTGCCGCCGCTGGTCATCGCGCGCGGCGGGAACGAGACCGGGGAGTACGGTCGCCAGCACGAGGACTTCGCGGAGGTGGCGCGCCGGATGGGCGCGCCGGTGGTCAGCCTGGTGGAGCCGGAGCGCCACCACTTCGACCTGCCCTACGACCTGGGCCGGCCCGAATCGCGGCTGGGGGCGGCGGTGCTGACGCAGATGGGGCTGCCGCTGCGTGCGCCCGGCCGGTCGTCGGTGGCGTCGGCAATCGGCCACGGTGGCTGAAACGCATTCCCCGGCGGAGTCGCCCGGCTTGATCGAAAACGGCGACTATGACGCAGCGTCACATTCCCTTTGTTACAGCCAGTTTGGTTGATCGATCACCTATCTGATCTGCGTTGACGGAGCATCGGCGACCGGGTTAGCGTTCGGCTCGGTTCTGGATCATCGCGCCTCGGGCCCTTTCGTGCGGCTACGGCCCCAGGTCGCGGGCTCGCCGACCGCGAAAAGAGCCCGGCGGGGAGCCCGTGGTCCATTTGATCAGTTGGACCCACTCGACCGGATCGGGGCCGGGTTTTCCGGCGTGACCGGCTCGGTCCTGGTGGTACGTTCGCCGGGCCGGGCACGTCTGAAATATGCCCGGACGTGACCATGACGGGGGAGTCATGAGAACAGTGATTGTTGTTGTGTCCGGAATGCCATGCGGGGGCCGATCGGGCGGCCTCGAACGGGCGTGGAGGCTGGACCGTTGACGGATTCGATACTGGCAGGGGACGGGCTCCAGGCGACGGCCGGAGCGCCAGCGGGTGGGGACGAGGTGGTCCAGGCTCTCCTGGAGGTCCGCACCCTGATCGAGGCGAGTGTGGCGAAGCACCGTGACCGCAGGTCGCGGCAGGCGCCCGTCGCCATGGTGCCGGCGGACGACGGCACCGTGCTGGGGACGATAGAGGAGATGATCGCGGGGGCCAGGTCCTCGGTCGACGTGGTGTTCGCGTCGGACGCGCTGCACGCCAAGGCGATCCACCTGGCGCTGCACGGGCTGCTGGCGGCCAGGGGCGGTGACGTGCGGGTCCGGCTGCTCTGTCCGCCCTCGATGTTCGACCGGGAGTTCCTGCGGGTGCAGGCGGCGCGCGGTCGGCAGGTGGAGGTCCGGCTGGCCCGGATGCCGATGCTGGAGGCGGTGCTGGTCGACGAGACCTCCGCGCTGGTGTGCGTGGAGTCGTCGGCGGCGGTGCGCGAGGCCTCACTGGTCCGCGTCCCCTCGGTGCTGCGGACGCTGTACACGCTGTTCGGCGGGGTGTGGCGGCACGCGGTGCCGGCCAGCGAGCACGTCGACTTCGGCGACCGGGCCCGGACCGAGTTCGCGGTGCGGATCCTGGGCTGGCTGAACGCGGGGGTCACCGACGAGGTCGCGGCCCGCGAGCTGTCGGTGTCGGTGCGCACGTACCGCCGGTACGTGGCCGAGATCATGGAGCTGCTGCGCGCCAACTCCCGCTTCCAGGCCGGGGCGCGGGCCTTCGAGCTGGGCCTGCTCCCGACCGCCTCGCCGAGCCCGGCCGCCGCCCTGCCGAGCCCGGCCGCGGCGCAGCCGAACCCGGTCGCCGCCGGGTCGGCCGGGCGGGGCGCGGACACCGGCTGGGTGTACCCGCAGCGGACGGCCGAGGACTCCGGCGCCGTCCCGGGCGGCCGCTCCCCGGCGCCGCGCCGCGGCTGACTCTCCGTATTCTCCGCACGATCGGCCCGTGATTTGGGCCACACCCCATCGCGATCCCCGGTGGCGGGCTGTGACGGCCCGCCACCGGGGATCGTCGTCTGTTCGCCACCGAAGTGAATGAATCCGGCCAGGGCGTCAGGGCGGACATTCCGAGCGGAAGGCATACCGGTCGGCCGGTCTCGGAACCGCCTCCGACCGGCCGGGACTTTCGTCCCTTGCGGCTGGCAGGTTCCTGTAGCAGTTGTTGCGGGCCGCCCCCGGCGGCGGTTAGACATGTTCCGGGAATTGCGCCCGGCGAGGCGCCCCCGGTGAATTCCGGGGGTACGGGCGCTGAATTCCCCGTCGGAGTCGTTCGGCGTCCGGGAGCCTCACCTCTCGGTCCCGGCCGGACCGCCGGCACCCGCGCGGGCCCTTCCCCCGGCCCCGGCGCAGGGAGGCAGGCGCTCCGACGACCGATGACGGAGGCCCGGATCCCCGTCTTCCCCCGAACGGGGTCCGGTCCTCCGCCCGGAGTTCTCGCCGGCGCCGTCCGGCATCGACACATGATGGGTGGAGGGTGGGTCCGTGACGATCGGTCTGGTGTTTCCCGGGCAGGGGACGCAGAAGCAGGAGATGGGCGCCCCGTGGCGCGACACCGAGGCCTGGGGCCTGGTGGAGGAGATCTCGCGGCACGCCGGCGAGGACGTCGAGGAGCTGCTGCTGCGCACCGACGCCGACCTGCTGCGGCGCACCGACCTCGCCCAGCTGGCGGTGTTCGCCGTCTCGGTGATGGCCCACGACGAGGCCCGCCGGGCCGGCCTGGTGGCGGAGGTGGCCGGCTACGCCGGGCACAGCCTCGGCGAGTACACCGCCCTGGTGGCCGCCGGCGCGCTCGGCCTCGCGGACGGCGCCCGGCTGGTGGCCGCCCGCGGGCGGGCGATGCGCGCCGCCGCCGAGGCGGTGGACGGCACCATGGGCGTCCTGGTGGCGGCCCCGCTGGAGAAGGTCTCGGAGCTGGTCGAGTCGATGCGCGCGGACGGCGTCGAGGTCTGGGTGGCGAACATGAACGCCCCCGGCCAGGTGGTGCTCTCCGGCTCGCGCGACGGCATCGAGCAGGCCGGGAAGCGGGCCCCGGAGATCGGCGCCAAGCTGATCAACCTGGCGGTCGGCGGTGCCTTCCACAGCCCGTACATGGCGCCCGCCGCCGAGCAGCTGGCCGCCGCGCTGGCCGAGGCCCGGTTCGCGCCGGAGCACCCGCCGGTGGTCGCCAACACCGACGCCCGCGCCTACCGCGGGGACTGCGACTGGCCCGCCCTGGCCGTCGGCCAGCTGACCTCCCCGGTGCGCTGGGAGGAGAGCGTCCACACCCTCACCGAGGAACTCGGCTGCACCCGGCTGATCGAGCTCGGCCCGGGCAAGACGCTCAACGGGCTGATCCGCCGGATCTCGCCCGGCACGGCACTGGCGGCCGTCGACGGCCCGGACGCCCTCCGGAAGCTGGTCGAGGCCGCGCAGGAGCAGCCCGCATGACCGTCACCACCGTCGACAGCGCCTGGTTCCGGCGCTACCCCGCCCCCGCCGGGCGGCCGACCGGGCGGCTGGTGTGCCTGCCGCACGCGGGCGGGACGGCCTCCGTCTTCCACCCCTGGGCGCAGCAACTCGGCCCGGGCGTCGAGCTGTTGGCGGCGCGCTACCCCGGCCGCCAGGAGCGGATCGCCGAGCCGTGCATCGAGAGCATGCCGGCGCTGGCCGACGCGGTGACCGCCGCGCTGCTGCCGCTGGTCGACGTGCCGGTCGCGCTGTTCGGGCACAGCATGGGCGCCTCGCTGGCCTACGAGGTCGCGCTGCGGTTGGAGAACCTGCATGGCGTCCGGCTTTCCGGCCTGTACGTCTCGTCCCGGATGGCGCCGCACCGGGTCCAGCCCAAGGAGGCGTACCTGGGCGGTGACCCGGCGATCGTCGAGGAGGTCCGCCGGCTCGGCGGCACCGACGCCGACCTGCTGGCCGACCCGGACCTGTACGACCTGGTGATGCCCGCGATCCGGGCCGACTTCCGGATCGTCGGCACCTACCAACCGCGGCCCGCCCACCCGGTGCACTGCCCGGTGGCGGCCTACACGGGGGACCGCGACCCCGGGATCCGACCGGAGGACATGCGGGCCTGGGCGGACGTCACCACCGAGGGGTTCGAGCTGTCGGTGCTCCCCGGCGACCACTTCTACCTGAACGGGCAGCGGGACGCGCTGGTGCGCGACCTGGCTGCCAGACTGGCCTGACCGATGCGGTCCACGGGGGGAACGAGGACGGTCGGCCGCGCGGCTGCGGACAGCAGCGGGGTCGGCGTGCTCGACAAGGCCGACCAACTGCTCGGCGTGCTGGCCCGCGGGCCGGCCTCGCTGCGCACCCTGACCGAGGTCACCGGGCTCGCCCGGCCGACCGTGCACCGGCTCGCGGTGGCGCTGGAGAACCTGCGGCTGCTCACCCGGGACCGGCAGGGCCGGTTCGTCCTCGGGCCCCGGCTGGGCGAGTTGGCGGTGGAGGCCGGCCGGGACCGGCTGGTGATCGGGGCCGGTCCCGTCCTGGAGGCGCTGCGCGACCGCACCGGCGCCAGCGCCCGGCTCTACCGCCGGCAGGGCGACCTGCGGGTCTGCGTGTTCTCGGCGGAGGCCGCCGAGCGCCGCGGGCCGGCCCGGTCGGTGGTCGGCGCGGCGCTGCCGATGAAGGTCGGCGCCGCCGCGCAGGTGCTGCTGGCCTGGGAGGATCCGGACGTCCTGCACCAGGGGCTGCGCGGGGCCGGGTTCGGCGCCGCGACCCTGGCCGGGGTGCGCCGGCAGGGCTGGGCGCAGAGCCTGGGCGCGGGCGAGGCGGGGGTGGCCTCGCTGGCCGTGCCGGTGCGCGGGTACGGGAACCGGGTCGTCGCCGCCGTCACCCTGGACGGACCGGTGGCGACCCTGACCAGGACGCCGGCCCGCCGCTTCGCCAACGAGCTGGTCGATGCGGCGGTTCAGCTGTCCGAAGGTCTGATCAGGTAACAACCGGACGCATCCGAAGGGTTACCGGCTGCTCTGGCAGCTTGCTGCAGCGGTTCTTGCGGGCACCCGAACGGAATTGTTAGAAACTGTCATGAAGCGCCGCGGGGAATATGCCCGGGCGTCAATTCGCCGGCGCCGTCCGGCGCAACCGGTGAATTCCAATTCACTGGTTCATCCGATTTCTTTCGAGAGGTAGATCCATCATGACTGCTCGCGCCGAGCGTATCGAGACCATCAAGGAAATCGTCTGCGACATTCTGGAGATCGAGGAGGACGAGGTCACCGAGACCAGCCTCTTCAAGGAGGACCACGGCGCCGACTCGCTGCGCGCCATCGAGATCCTCGCCGCGCTGGAGAAGGAGTTCGGCGTGGTCATCAACCAGACCGAGCTGCCCCGCATGGTCAACCTCGAGGGCGTCTACGCCGTCGTGGCGGAGCCGGCCGGCTGGTAGTCGCAGCCCCGTGGCCACACCACGGGTGACAGGCCAGCAGGCAGGCGGATCGGGAGGTCGGAATGTCGGCACAACACGGCACTGACCCGGCAGGGGCAGGGCAGCACCGGGTGGTCCTCACCGGGCTCGGTGTGGTCTCCAGCATCGGGCTGGGGGCGGAGGAGTTCCTGCAGGGGCTCCGTGAGGGACGGAGCGGGGCCAGGCCCATCTCGGTGTTCGAGACCGAGGGCTACGCCCACGCCAACGGTTGCGAGGTGGTGGGCTTCGATCCGAACGACTGGATCAGCCGCCTCGACGCGCAACAGCTCGGCCGGGCCACGCAGTTCTCGGTGGCGGCGGCCCGGATGGCGCTGAAGGACGCCGGCCTGGACGTCGGCGAGCTGCGCGACCAGCGCGGGCTGATCTCCATCGGCACCACCGACGGCGAGTCGTACGACCTGGACCACCTCGTCCAGGCGGAGCTGGAGACGGGACCGGAGAAGCTCGACCCGGTCGCCACCCGGCGGGTGCCGGCCGGCCGCCTCTCGGCCGCCATCGCCCAGGAACTGGGCCTGGAGAACGTAGAGGCGGTGACCGTCCCCACCGCCTGCGGGGCAGGCAACTACGCGATCGGCACCGGCTTCGACGCCGTCCGCTCGGGCGAGGCGGAGTTCGCGTTCTGCGGCGGCGCCGACGCGATGTGCCGCAAGACCTTCACCGGTTTCTACCGGCTGGGCACCATCGCGCCGGACCGCTGTCAGCCCTTCGACATCGACCGCAAGGGCATCCTCACCGGTGAGGGCGCGGGCGTGCTCGTCCTGGAGCGCCTGGAGTCCGCGCTCGCCCGCGGGGCGCGCATCTACGCCGAGGTGCTGGGCTACGGCCTCAACTGCGACGCGTACCACCCGGTCGCGCCGAACCAGGCCAGCCTCGCCCGCTGCATGGAGCTCGCCCTGGAGAACGCCGGGGTCTCGCGCGACCAGGTCGACCTGATCTCGGCGCACGGCACCGGCACCAAGGCGAACGACTCGACCGAGGTCGCCGCCATCCGGGAGGTGTTCGGCGAGCCGCCGCGCACCGTCTCGATGAAGTCGATGCTCGGCCACTCGATGGGCGCGGCCAGTGCGCTGGCCGCGATCGGCTGCGCGCTGGCGATCGCCAACCGCTTCATCCCGCCGACCATCAACCACGTCACCACCGACCCGGAGTGCGACGTGGACTGCGTGCCCAACGACGCGGTCGAGGCCGATCTGCGGATCGTCCAGAACAACGGCCTGGCGTTCGGCGGCAACAACGCGGTGGTGCTCCTCGGGAAGTACGACGGACAGGAGGAGACCGCATGATCAGCCGCCCGATCGTCGGGATGGGCGCGGTGGCCAGCATCGGCACGGACGTCGACGAGGTCTTCGACAGCCTCTGCGCCGGCCGCACCGGCCACCACGAGCTGCGGGGCTTCGACAGCACCCGGTTCCGCGCCAAGTACGCCTACGAGGTGGACGACCGCCCCGCACCCGGCCAGGACGTGCCGGCCCGGGCGACCCGCCTGCTGACCGAGGCGATCGCCCAGGCGGTCGCCGACGCCGGCATCGGCGAGGACCTGAGCGGCATCCCCGTGCTCATCGGCACCGGCCTGCGCGAGCTGCGCTCGGCCGAGCTGTGGTGGCGCGAGGGCACCCCGTTCACCGACGCCGGGCTGCACTTCGGCACCGCGCTGCGCGAGCGGTTCGGCGCCGACGTGACCCACACCTTCTCCAACGCCTGCTCGGCCTCGCTGTACGCGCTGGCGCTCGGCTCCGACCTGCTGGAGCAGGGCGAGACGGACACCGTCATCGTGGCCGGCGTGGACGTGCTCACCGAGAGCATGTTCGGCCTGCTGGAGCGCGTCCACCCGGTCGCGCCGGACCGGGTGCGGCCGTTCGACCGCAACCGCACCGGCGTGCTGATGGGCGACGGCGCCGGCGCCGTGGTGCTGCGCCGCGAGGACGGCGGGCGCAAGGCGCACGGCCGGCTGCGCGGCGTGGCGGTCAACTGCGACGCCTACCACGTCACCGCCCCGCACCCGGAGGGCATCGCCGAGGCGATGCGCACCGCGTACGGCCTGGCCGGCATCAAGCCCGCCGACGTGGACCTGGTGATGACGCACGGCACCGGCACCCTGCTGAACGACGAGGCCGAGGCGACCGCCCTGGCCGAGGTGTTCGGCGCGGACGCCGGCCGTCCGCTGCTGACCGCGGTCAAGTCGATGACCGGCCACACCTCGGGTGCCTCCGGTCTGCTGAATCTGATCGTCGGCCTGCGGGCCATGAACGAGGGTCGGGTTCCGCCGACCGTGGGACTGGAGGACCCGGTGGACGAGGCCGCGAAGTTCCGCTGGGTGACCGGCGAGGCGGCGACCGACCAGTCGATGCGGGTGGCGCAGCTCAACGCCTTCGGCTTCGGCGGCATCAACGCCGTCGCGATCGTGGAGGCGGACAAGTGAGCGCGACCATCGTGGTGAGCGGCGCCGCCGTCCTGGTGCCCGGCGCGGACTCCGCGCGGGCGCTGGCCGCCGGCCCCGAGAGCGGCGCGGCCGCCGTCGACCCGGCCGCCATCGTTGGCAAGAAGGGCCTGCGCTACAAGGACCGCGCCACCCAGCTGGGTTACGCGCTGGCCGCCCGCGCGCTGGCCGACGCCGGGCTCGTCGGGGAGGAGGGGACGACCGTGCCGGCGAGCAGCATCGGCGTGGTCGCCAGCTCCAACTACGGCAACCTGGACACCGTCACCCGGGCCCTGGACACGATCCGCGAGGAGACGGTCAACGGGACCAGCCCGATGGACCTGCCGAACGCCTCCAGCAACGTCATCGCCTCCTCGGTGGCGATCCGGTTCGGCCTGCGCGGCCCGAACCTGATGGTCTGCAACGGCCCGACCTCCGGCCTGGACGCCGTCCACTGGGCGATCACCATGATCCAGGCCGGCCGGGTGGACCGCGTGCTGGTGCTCGGCGTCGAGCCCGACAACGAGGTCGTCCGCAAGCTGACCGGCGGCCGTCCCTCGGTCGACGGCGGCGCGGCGATCGTGGTCGAGCGCGCCGAGGCCGTCCAGGAGCGCTCCGGCACCGTCAAGGCGGTGCTCGGCGGCTACGTCCGCACCGCGGCCGTCCGCGACGTGCTGGACCGCCTCGCGGCGTCCGGGCAGCCCGCCCGCTGGGAGGTCCCCGGCGGTGCCGCCGCCGCGCTCGACGCGGAGCTGCTGCCCGGCGTGCCCCGGGTCGGCCTGCCGGAGTCCGCCGGCGAGCCCTCGGGCGCGCTCGGGGTGCTGCAGTGCGCGGCCGCGGTCGGCTGGTTCGAGGACGGCGGCGCGGGCGCGGTGTACGCGCTGGCCGGCGGCGAGAGCGCCGACGCCAGTGCCGGCCTGGTGCTGCTGGCGCCCGGAGCCGCGTGATGGCGGCTCGCTCGTCGAAGCCCGAGGACTCCGCCCCGGTGCAGGTGCACCGGGTCGGAGGATCCGGGCGGCGCACCCTGCTGATCCACGGGCTCGGTGCCAACGCGGGCGTCTGGGACAAGTGCACCGGCCTGATGGCCGACGGCCACGAGCTGTGGGCGGCCCAACTGCCCTGGCGCGACGGCGAGCTGGGCGACTGGACGCACGGGCCCGCGCTCGGCGGCTGGATCGCCGAGGCGCTGCGGCTCGTCCCCGGCGGGGCCGAGGTGCTGGTCGTCCACTCGATGGCGGTCAACGTCCTGATGGAACTGATCGACCAGGAACTCCAGCGCGGGGTCGACCCGTTCGAGGAGTTCGGGATCCGCGCCCTGGTGCTGGTCTCGCCGTTCTACCGGTCCTCCACCGAGGACTTCGACTGGGACGCGCTCACCTACTACGTGACCGACTTCCACCTGATCCTGGAGGAAGGCCTCCACCTCGCCTCGGAGGGCCGGCTCGACCCGGACATCCAGCGCGCGATGGCGTACCGGGTGCGCGACCGGATCGGCCCCTACGGCTGGATGCGCTTCTTCGGGCTCTACCTCGCCACCCCGCTCCTGCAGACCGGCAGGATCACCGTGCCGACGCTGCTGGTCAGCGGCGAGCACGACATCGGCGCGCCGCCGCGCGAGGGCCGGGCCCTGGCCGCGGACCTGCCGGACGCCCGCCACCTGGTCTACCCGACCGGACACTTCCCGATGATCGAGCGGCCGGAGCAGTTCGCCGCCGACATCCGTGAGTTCGTCAACTCCACCCTGGCCGACGACCCGCAGCCCGGGTCCGGCCCCCGGACAGTCTTGGAGCACCACTCGTGACCACTGTGACCG
This sequence comes from Streptomyces rubellomurinus, assembly GCF_000961885.1. Classification (GTDB taxonomy): domain Bacteria; phylum Actinomycetota; class Actinomycetes; order Streptomycetales; family Streptomycetaceae; genus Kitasatospora; species Kitasatospora rubellomurina. The sequence goes on along the minus strand of NZ_JZKH01000078.1, from coordinate 12,776 downwards.
ATACCAACGTCAAGGCGCTCCTGGAGAGCCCGACCACCACCATCGTGCGCCCCCGCTACGAGGGCTCCAACATCTGCACCTGGATCGGCTTCAAGCACGTCAACTACATGGTCGAGGAAGCCGTCCTGGACCACTTCCGCCAGGTCGGCCTGCCCGCCCGCGGCCTGTACGAGACCCACGGCCTGGGCCTGGACCTCGTCGACATCGACACCCGCATCCTGCACGCCTTCCACATGGACGACCAGGCCGAGGCCATCGTCTCCCCGTGGACCAAGGACGAGGACGGGACGATCGGCTTCAAGGTCGTCATCAACGTCGAGCGCGACGGCGAGGTCCTGAAGGCCGTCACCTCCAAGGTCCGCGTCTCGCTGCGGATCGACACCTACCTGGAGGCGGCCGGCGCCGTTCCGGAGCAGCTCGCCCGCTTCGCCGTCGCCAAGCTCGGCGACGACCTGGAGCGCGCCGAGGGCACCACCGCCCCGACCGAGGAGGAGATCCTCGCGTCGCTCACCGCCGGCAAGAACGCGTACGCCTGGAAGTGGAACATCCCGTACCCGTACTGCCACTTCACCGAGCGCATCCAGATGTCCGGCTACCTGCGCCTGATGGAGGAGGGCAAGGACCGGTTCGTCATGGACCGCGGCATCTCGATCAAGACCCTGCTGGACGACCGCAAGTGGATCCCGGTCGTGCCGCGCTCCAACATCCGCATCCTCGACGAGGCGCTGATGGAGGAGGACCTCTACACGGTGTACACCGTCGAGGAGGTCTTCAAGGAGTTCACCTACACCTCGCGGATGGACTTCTACGTCCTGCGCGACGGCAAGCTGGTCAAGGCCGCCACCGGCAGCATCGTGCACGGCTACGCGGTGATCGGCAACCGCCGTGACTGGAGCCTGGTCAACTTCGACCAGCGCGTCCTGGACGCGATCAACGGGGTGCAGTCCGCGTGACGAACGACGACTGGGCCGCCCGGCCCGCGGGTGAGCCGTGGTTCCTCCTGATCGAGAGCCAGGGACACTGCGCGCCGCAGGAGGCGGGATTCCGCCGCGACGCGGTCGCGCAGGCCCGGGCCGGGCGCCCGGTCGTGATGTTCCTCGTCCAGGACGCGGTCGCGCTCGCCTTCCCGGGCAGCGACGCCGAACTGGACGTCTTCCAGGAGGCCGGCGGCCTCCTGGCGGCGGACGGGTTCTCGCTGACCCAGCGGGGGCTCGAGCAGAACACGCTGCGCGACGGCGTGAAGGTCACCGGGATGGACGAAGTGGCGAGCTGGGTGCTGGACCCCGACGCGAACGTGGTGTGGCACTGATGGCCCGCCGGATACCGCCGACCGACGTGCTCATCACCCTGATGGGCTCGCCGAACGAGGACGACCGCACGACCACCGCGCTGCGCCTGGCGCAGGCCCTGCTGGAACGCGGCGCCAGCGTCCAGATCTGGACCTGCGGCAACGCGACCCTGCTCACCCAGCGCGGCCTGACCGACGACAAGCCGCGTAACCTCGCGTCGTGGAACAGCGCGTACCCGACCACGGCGGCGCTGGCCCAGCGGATGCTCAAGGCGTTCCCGGACCAGCTGTACTGGTACGGCTGCCGGTTCTGCAGCGACGACCGCGGCGCCGTCGACCACCTGCCGGAGGTCGTCATGCGGCCGCCGGCGGGCTACGCCGCGAACGTGGCCGCGGCCACCCGGAACCTCATGGTCGGAGTCATCTGATGAGTGATCAGGACCGGGTCGAGAAACCCGCCCTGGGCATCATGGAACGCGGCTACCGGGGCGCCGTCGAGAAGCAGTTCTTCGACGCCTTCTACCTGGCCGCCGAACTGCACCGGCACCCCGGCGGGCTTGACCTGCTGCTGCGCGGCCAGGCCGCCACCCACGCGGTGCGGGCCCGGCCGACGCCGTCGCTGCGCCTGGGCGACACCGAGCTGGACACCGTCACCGACTCCCGGGTCAACCTGCGGAACCTGATCGAGGCCGGCGTGCGGGTCTGGGTCGAGGAGTCGGCGCTGGCCGCCTTCGGCTTCGCGGCGCCGCTGGACGACGTCCTGATGGACGGCATCCGGGTCGCGGCGGACGGCGAACTCGCGCTGCGCTGGCCCGAGTACCGGGCGGTCTACTTCCTGTGAGCCGGGCCGCCACCCACCGGGCCGCCGGCCACCGGGCCGCCACCCGCAGAGCCGCCACCCACTGAACCGTTCCCACCACTGCGCCGGGGGCCACCGGCGAGGAGATCGAAAGGAGTCGGAGCAGGTATGACTACCACCCTGACCGGCACACGACGCCCGGTCATCACCGCCTGGTCGGCGGTCTCGCCGTTCGGAGTCGGCCGGGACGCCTTCGCCCAGGGCCTGCGCGAGCGGCGGACCACCCACACCGCCCTGGCGCCGGAGCTGGCGCAGACCTCGGACGGCACCGCCAGCATCGTCCCCGACTTCGACGCGCGCTCCGCGCTCGGCAAGAAGGGCACCCGCTCGATGGACCGGGTGACCGCCCTGGCCGTCACCGCGGTCGGCGCCCTGCTGGACGACGGCGACCGCAACCGCACGGTGGGCACCGGCGACCGTGCCGCGCTCGCGCTCGGCACCACCACCGGCAGCGCCCAGAGCATGATGGACTTCACCCGGGACTCGCTCACCGGCCAGGAGCCGTTCTTCGTCGACCCGGCGAAGTTCCCCAACACCGTGATGAACTGCGCCGCCGGCCAGTGCGCCATCTGGTACCAGCTCAAGGGCCCGAACGCGACCATCGCCGGCGGCCGGGTGGCCGGCCTGCACGCGCTCAGCTACTCCCGCCGGCTGCTCGCCGCCGGGCGCGCCCGCACCGTGCTGACCGGCGCGGCCGAGGAGTTCTCCTCCGCCCGCGCCTGGCTGGAGCACCACGCCACCGGCGGTGCCGCGGCGTCCCCGCTCGGCGAGGGCTGCGCGGTGCTGCTGGTCGAGCCGCCGGCGGCGGACGGCGAGGAGCAGCCGGTGCTGGCCGAGATCCTGGCCGTCGAGCTGGGCGTGGCGCTGGACGGCGACGTCCAGGGCGTCCTGGCCCGCACGGTGCGCCGGGCCCTGAAGAACGCCGGTGTCGAGGTCGCGCAGGTCTCCGCGGTCGCCCGCTCCGGCGCCCCCGGTGCCGAGGGCGAGGCCGAGATCGCCGCCGTCCAGGAGGTGCTGGGCGCCGCCGGTGCGGTGGACCTGGCCCCGGCCGAGCTGATCGGCGACACCGGCGCGGCCGCGGCCGCCTTCCAGGCCGCCGCGCTGCTCGTCCACGCCGCCGACCAGCCGGGCGGCGCCGCCGGGGAGATCGGCGTGATCACCTCGGTCGACCGGGCCGGCTCGGTCGGCTGCGCCGTGCTGGGCCTGCGCTGACCGACCCGGTGCGGAGCTGCTCCGCGCCGAACCGATGCACCACCAATCACACGTTGTCGAACGCGAAATGAGGACGGACTGATGAGCGGACAGCTCGCCGAGCTGAACCTGGAGGAGCTGCGCGAGGTGGTCGCGAAGGTCCTCGACATCGAGGCGGAGGAGCTCACCGACGACGCCGACTTCGTGGACGACCTCGAGGTCGACTCGCTGATGGCGCTCGAGGTCGTCGTCGTGCTGGAGAAGAAGTACGGCGTGAAGATCCCCGAGTCCGAGCTGAAGGAGTTCACCTGCCTCTCGCGGGCGTACGAGCTGCTGCAGGCGAAGGTGCAGGCGCGCTGATGACGGTCGACACCCCGACCCGGGCCGGCCGGCGGGCCACCCCGCTGGCCGGGCCCGTCGAGGTCACCGCGGTGGACGGGCCGCGCGGCTCGGTCCGCTTCACGGTCGCGCCCGAGGAGACGGTGCTGCCCGGCCACTACCCGGGCTTCCCGATCTTCCCCGGTGTCTGCCTGGTGGACCTGACGCACGCCGGCGCGCTCGCCACCGCCCCGGCCGAGGCCGGCGAGGTGGCGCTCGCGGAGGTCGAGTCGACCCGCTTCACCAGCCCGGTCTACCCCGGCGACGTCCTCGACGTGGACCTCGACTGGAGCCAGAAGAAGGGCAGTTGGATCTGCAAGGCGACCGTCCGCTCGGCCCGCGGCGACGCGGCCAAGCTGCGGCTGCGCTACCAGGGCGAGGTGACCGCATGACCGGGCAGGTGGAGATCCGCGGCCGACTGCCGCACCGCTTCCCGATGCTGCTGGTGGACCGGGTGCTCGACGTGGAGCCGGGGCAGCGGATCACCGCGATCAAGGCGGTGACCTGCAACGAGCCGTGGTACGCCGAACTCGGCCCGGACACCCCGCCGGAGGGCTTCGGCTACCCGCAGTCGCTGCTGGTCGAGTCCTGGTGCCAGAGTGCCGGACTGCTCGGCACCTGGGACGACCCGAACCCCGACGTGCTGTCGGGCAAGGTGATGCTGTTCGGCAGCATGTCCGGCGTGCAGTTCCACGGTCAGGTGCTGCCCGGCGACGTGCTGGAGCACCGGGTGCGGGTCTCCCGCGCCGTCGGCGACACCGTGATCTTCGAGGGCGAGAGCCTGGTCGACGGCCAGCCGGTGCTGACCGTGGCGTCCGTGGTGGTGGCCATGCGCCCCGCCGAGGTGCTGCGCCCCGGCGAGTCCGCGTCCGCGTGACCCCCCCCAGGCCCGGTCCGGGCCGAACCGACGACACTGATGGAGGACCGATGGAGGAGAAGACCTCCCGGGTGGCGCTGGTCACCGGGGGCTCGCGCGGGATCGGCCGCGCCACCGTACTGACGCTCGCCCGCGACGGCTTCGACGTGGCGTTCTGCTACCGCTCCGACGAGGAGGCCGCGCAGAACCTGGTCAAGGAGGTCGAGGCGCTCGGCGTCAAGGTGCTCGCCCGCAAGACCGACGTCACCGCCGCCGACTCGGTGCGCGAGCTGGTGGCCGAGGTCGAGGAGAAGCTCGGCGAGATCGACGCCCTGGTCACCGCCGCCGGCATCACCCGCGACAACCCGCTGGTGCTGATGACCGACGACCAGTGGCAGGACGTCATCGACACCAACCTGGGCGGCGTCTACCATGTCTGTCGCGCCGTCGTCTTCAGCATGATGAAGCGCAAGGCCGGCGCCATCGTCAACATCTCGTCGGTGGCCGGGGTCTACGGCCACGCCACGCAGTCCAACTACTCGGCGTCCAAGGCCGGCATCATCGGCTTCTCCCGCTCGTTGGCGAAGGAGACCGGCCGGTACGGCATCCGGGTCAACACCGTAGCCCCCGGGTTCATCGAGACCGACATGACCGCGGCCATCGAGGGCAAGGCCCTCAAGGAGGCCCTGAAGTCCATCCCGATGAAGCGGATGGGCCGGGCCGACGAGGTCGCCGATCTCGTCGGGTACCTGGTCTCGGACAAGGCGCAGTACATCACCGGTGCCGTCCTGCAGATCGACGGCGGCATCACCATCTGAGAAAGGCGGCACCATGGCCCGGAAACCGCCCCGCTGGTACTTCTCGTTCCGCAGCCCGTACTCCTGGATGGCCTACCGCGACCTGATCGGGCGCTACCCGGACGTGGCCGAGTCGATCGAGTGGCTGCCGTTCTGGGAGCCGGACGACCACCACAACGAGCATCTCGCGCAGAACGGCGTCCAGCTGCCGTACGTGGCGATGTCCCGCGAGAAGCACCTGTACATCCTCCAGGACGTGCGCCGGCTCGCCCGCGAGCGCGGCCTGGAGATGGTCTGGCCGCTGGACCGGGAGCCGCGCTGGGAGGTCTCCCACCTCGCGTACCTGGTGGCCGAGGAGCACGGCCGGGGCCGGGAGTTCATCGACCGGGTCTACCGCGCCCGGTGGCAGGACGGCCTGGACATCTCCGACCCCGAGGTGATCGCCGGCTTCGGCCCGGAGCTGGGGCTCGACCCCGAGCTGCTGGGCGGCGCCGCCGCGGACCCGGCGGTGCGCGAGCGCGGACTCGCCGCGCTGGCCGCGCTGCACCGGGACGGCGTGTTCGGCGTGCCGTACTTCATCGACGGCTTCGAAAAGTTCTGGGGCGTCGACCGGCTGCCCGGTTTCGTCGCCTCCATCCGGGGGCGTGCCGCGGCCAGGACCGCCGGCGTCGCCGGGTAACCCCGTCAGCCCATCAGGAAGAGGAGCACAGCAATGGCCACCAACCCGTTCGAGGACGACAGCGCCTCGTACTACGTCCTGGTCAACGAGGAGAACCAGCACTCGCTCTGGCCCGTGTTCGCCGAGGTGCCGGCCGGCTGGACGGTCGCCCACGGCCAGGCGGCCCGCCAGGAGTGCCTGGATTACATCAACGAGAACTGGGTCGACATGCGCCCGCGCAGTCTGGTCACCGCCATGGGCGCCTGACCTCCCCTTTTCCGCGCACCCAGCCCGGTCCGTGCCACTGGCACGGGCCGGGCTTCGGTGTGCATGGGGATGCCGAGTTTCGGCGGAGCCCCTTCTTCCGCTCACCCCCGGTGGCAGCTTGATGCACCGAGCATTGTGACCCAGACCGCATCCGGTGCAAGATTTGCGGCGTCGGCCTCGGACACCTGACAGATTCCCGCGAACCTGCGATCGGTGTCGCCGGATCCCGTCCTGAGGCCCCCAGCAATTCACCTCCTGAGAATTTCGCTTTCCAGGAATCCCGCCGCCGAGTCGCGCGCCGGTGCCGTTCCCATCGAACGCTAGGGGTGGAAGACAAGCATGCACGGGGGAGACAGGGCTGCCCTGACGGCCGCTCAATCGGGTATTTGGTTCGCCCAGCAGCTGGAACCAGCCAATCCGATCTTCAATGCCGCGGAATACCTGGAAATCCAGGGCGAGTTGGACCCTGCACTACTGGAGGCCGCGCTGCGGCAGGTCGTCACCGAGGCCGAGACCCTCCGGGTGCGCATCGCGCAGGACGGCGACGAGCTGTGGCAGCACGTCCAGCCCGTCCCCGACCGGCTGTTGGAGGTCGTCGACCTCACCGCCGAGGCCGACCCGGAGGCCGTGGCCGTCGCCCGGATGCGGCGGACCATGGCCGTCGCCCTCGACCCCGGTCGCGACCGGCTCTACCGCTTCGAACTGCTGAAAGTCGCCCCCGGGCGCCACCTGTGGTTCTACTGCTACCACCACGTGGTGGTGGACGGCTTCACCGTCGCCCTGCTCGCCCAGCGCACCGCGGAGGTCTATACCGCGCTCGCCGCCGGCGAGCCGGCCCCGGCCAACCCGTTCGGCCCGCTGGCCGCCCTGGTCGCCGCCGACCAGGAGTACCGGGCCTCCGAACGGTTCACCGAGGACCGCGACTACTGGGCCGGCAGACTCGCCGACTGCCCCGAACCGGTCGGCCTCGCCGCCCGCAAGCCGGTCCTGGCGCACGGGCTGGTCCGCCGCACCGCCTTCCTGCCCGTCGAGCACCTGGACGCGCTGCGCGACACCGCCCGCGAGGCCGGCGCGACCTGGCCGGCCGTCGTCGCCACCGCCTCCGCCCTCTACCTGCAGCGCGCCACCGGCGCCGCCGAGGTCGTGCTCGGCCTGCCGGTCGCCACCCGGCTCGGCAAGGCCGCCCGCAGCCTGCCCGGCATGGTCTCCAACGTCGTCCCGGTCCGGGTCGCGATCGACCCGTCCGCCACCCTCGCCGAGGCCCTGCGCCTGGTCACCGTCGAACTGCGCGGCGCCCTCAAGCACCAGCGCTACCGCTACGAGGACCTGCGCCGCGACCGCGGCCTGCTCGCCGGGGACCAGCGGCTCACCGGGCCCGAGATCAACATCATGATGTTCGACTACGGCCTGAGCTTCGGGCCGCACCGCGCCGTCGTGCACAACCTGTCGATCGGGCCGTCCGACGACCTCTCGGTGATCTTCTACGACCGCTCGGACGGCCGCGGCCTGCAGGTCGACTTCGACGCCAACCCCGAGCTGTACTCCGAGGCCGAACTCGCCGCCCACCAGGACCGGTTCCTCGGCTTCCTGGCCAACCTCGCCGCCACCGGCCCCGACCAGCCGGTCGGCCGCGTCGACCTGCTCGGCGAGGCCGAGCGCGAGCTCGTCCTGCACACCCTCAACGACACCGGGCACCCGCTGCCGCCCACCACCCTCACCCAGCTGCTGGCCGGCCGGGCCGCCGCCGCGCCGGACGCGCAAGCGCTCGACTTCGAGGGCCGGAGCCTCAGTTACCGCGAACTGCACGAGCGCGCCGACCGGCTCGCCCACCTGCTGGTCGAGCGCGGCGCCGGCCCCGAGCGGATCGTCGCGCTCGCCGTGCCCCGCTCGGTCGAGCTGGTGGTCGGCCTGCTCGCCGTGCTCAAGTCCGGGGCCGCCTACCTGCCGATCGACCCGGACTACCCGGCCGAGCGGATCTCCTTCCTGCTGGCGGACGCGAACCCGGCCCTGCTGCTCACCACCGAGCCCGCCCGCGACCGGCTGCCCGCCGAACTGCCCGTCCCGCAGCTCCAGTTGGACGGCCCGGAGCTGGCCGGCCTGCTCGCCGACCGCCCGGCCGGCCCGCCCGCCGTGCGGCAGCGCCCGGACCACCCCGCGTACGTCATCTACACCTCCGGCTCCACCGGCCGCCCCAAGGGCGTCCTGGTGCCGCACCGCGGCATCGTCAACCGGCTGCTCTGGATGCAGGACGCCTACGGCCTCGGCGACGACGACCGGGTGCTGCAGAAGACCCCGTCCGGCTTCGACGTCTCGGTCTGGGAGTTCTTCTGGCCGCTGATCCAGGGCGCCACCCTGGTGCTCGCCCGGCCCGAGGGGCACAAGGACCCGGCCTACCTCGCCGCCCTGATCCGCGACCGGGGCGTCACCACCGCGCACTTCGTGCCGTCCATGCTCCAGGTCTTCCTCCAGGAGCCCGCCGCCGAGCAGTGCACCGGCCTGCGCCGGGTGATCACCAGCGGCGAGGCACTGCTCGAGGAGACCCAGGGCCGGCTGCTGCGCACCCTCCCCGGCGCCGGGCTGCACAACCTGTACGGCCCCACCGAGGCCTCCGTCGACGTCACCTCCTGGGCCTGCCGCGACGAACCCGGCGCGGTGCCGATCGGCCGTCCGGTCTGGAACACCCGCACCTACGTGCTGGACGCCGGACTGCGCCCGGTCGCCCCCGGCGCGCCGGGCGAACTGTACCTGGCCGGCGTCCAGTTGGCGCGCGGCTACCTCAACCGGCAGGGCCTGACGGCGGAGCGCTTCGTCGCCGACCCGTACGGCCCGCCCGGCTCGCGGATGTACCGCACCGGCGACCTCGCCGCCTGGGGCCCGGACGGCGCGCTGCGCTACCTCGGCCGCACCGACGACCAGGTGAAGATCCGCGGCTTCCGGATCGAGCTCGGCGAGATCGAGGCCGCGCTCGCCCAGCACCCCGAACTGGCCGCCGTCGCCGTGCTCGCCCGCGAGGACCGGCCCGGCGACCGCCGGCTGGTCGGCTACGTGGTGCCCGCCGCCGGCGCGCAGCCCGACCCCGCGCAGCTGCGCGCCCACCTGGCCGCGCGGATGCCCGAACACCAGGTGCCCGCCGCCTTCGTCACCCTCGACCGGCTGCCGGTCACCCCCAACGGCAAGCTCGACCGCAAGGCGCTGCCCGCCCCGGACTTCGCCGCCGCCGTCTCCGGCGGCCGGGCCCCGAACGGCCCGCGCGAGGAGATCGTCATCGAGCTGTTCGCCGAGGTGCTCGGCCTGCCCCGGATCGGCGTCGACGACAACTTCTTCGAGCTCGGCGGCCACTCGCTGCTGGCCACCCGCCTGGTCAACCGCGTCCGGGAGACCTTCGGCGTCGAACACACCATCCGCAGCCTCTTCGAGGCACCCACCCCCGCGCTGTACGCGGCCCGGCTGGACGACGGCGGCAGCGACGACCCGCTGGACGTCGTGCTGCCGCTGCGCCCGTACGGCGACCGCCCCGCGGTGTTCTGCGTGCACCCGGCGGGCGGACTCTCCTGGGTCTACGCCGGCCTGATCAAGAACCTCGACGCCGACCGCCCGGTCTACGGGCTGCAGGCGCGCGGCCTCGACGGCGAGGGCGAACTGCCCGGCAGCTTCGAGGAGATGGCCGAGGACTACGTCGAGCAGATCCGCAAGGTCCAGCCGACCGGGCCGTACCACCTGCTCGGCTACTCCGCCGGCGGCGTCGTGGCGCACGTGATCGCCTCCCGGCTGGAGCGTGAGGGCGAGCAGGTCGGTCTGCTCGCGATCCTCGACACCTACCCCGGTCAGAAGATCGCCGAACTGGGCGAGCAGGACATCCTCGCCGACCTGCTGCGCTGGGTCGGCTTCGACCGGCGCCGACTGGGCCGCAAGCCGCTGGAGTTCGACCAGGTGGTCAACCTCCTGCGCAAGCTGGGCAGTTCGATGGCCAGCCTGGAGCGGCACCACATCGCGGCGATCGGCCGGGTCTACGCCAACTGCCGCAGCCTGGTCAACGAGTACGAGCCGACCCGGTACGGCGGGGACGCCGTGGTCATCGTGGCCTCGCTCGACAAGGTCGACATCTCGCCGACCCCGGCCACCTGGAGCCCGTACGTGGCCGGCCGGATCACCCCGTACTACCTGGACCGCAACCACAACGACCTGATGAAGCCCGGCGCGCTCGCCGAGATGGGGCGGATCCTCGAGGACGAGCTGCGCGCGATCGACGCCGCGGCCGAGGTGCGCCGCCCCTCCTGACGGGCCGTGCTCGTCCCTCCTTCTGACGCAACACCGATTCGTGTGAGGGTGGATCAACCATGTCCGAAACCGGAAACACCGGTCTGCCCGTGGCGGCCGCCGGCGCCGCAGCCGGCACCGAACCGGCTGCGTCGGCCGTCGAGGCGTTGACCGCGGCGGAGCTGTTCGCGGCCCGGGTGGCGGCGGCGCCGGACGCACCGGCCCTGGTGTTCGAGGGCGGCGAGCTGTCGGCGGCCGAACTCGACGCGCGGGCCGGCAAGTTGGCCCGCCACCTGGTCGGGATGGGGGTCGGGCCGGAGTCGTTCGTGGCGCTCGCCCTGCCGCGCTCGGTGGAGCTCGTGGTCGCCGTCCTCGCGGTGTGGAAGGCGGGCGGGGCGTACCTTCCGGTCGACCCGGCGTACCCGGCGGACCGGATCTCCTACATGCTGGAGGACGCCGATCCGCGGCTGGTGCTCACCCGCTCCGACGTCGCGGACCGCGTCCCGGCGGGGCGCCCGGTCGTGGTGCTGGACGATCCGGCCGTGATCGCGGCCGTCGAGGCGCAGTCCCCGGCCCGGCTCCCGGTCACCGTGCGCCCGTCGAACCCGGCGTACCTGATCTACACCTCCGGCTCGACCGGCCGTCCCAAGGGCGTCGTGGTCTCGCACGCCGGTGTGGCGGGCCTGCTGGCCACCCAGCGGGACCGGCTGGAGGCAGGCCCCGGGGCGCGGGTGCTGCAGTTCGCCTCGCCGAGCTTCGACGCCGCCTTCTGGGAGCTGTGCCTGGGCCTGTTCTCCGGCGCGGCGCTGGTCGTGGCGCCCGCCGAGAAGCTGCTCCCGGGCGAGGGGCTGGCGCAGGTGCTGACCGGCTTCGGGGTGACCCACGTGCTGCTGCCGCCAGTCGTCCTGGCGGCGATGGAGCCGGGCGAGGACCTGCTGCCGGGCGGCTGGCTGGTCTCCGGCGGCGAGGCGCTGTCGGGCGAGGTCGCCGGCCGGTGGTCGACGGGCCGCCACCTGGTGAACGCGTACGGTCCGACCGAGGCGACCGTCGCCGTCACGCTCAGCGGGGCGCTCAGCGGCACCGCGACCCCGCCGATCGGCTTCCCGGTGCTCAACGCCCGGCTGTACGTGCTGGATCCGGAGCTGCGGCCGGTGGCGCCGGGCGTGGTCGGCGAGCTGTACGTCGCCGGGCCCGGCCTGGCGCGCGGCTACCTCAAGCGTCCCGGGATGACGGCCGAGCGGTTCCTCGCCGACCCGTACGGCCCGGCGGGCTCGCGGATGTACCGCACCGGCGACCTGGTGCGGCAGACGGCCGGTGGTGAGCTCGACTACCACGGCCGGGTCGACGACCAGGTGAAGATCCGCGGCTTCCGGATCGAGCTGGGCGAGGTCGAGGCGACGCTGGCCGGGCAGCCCGGCGTCGGCCAGGCCGCCGTGCTGGCCCGCGAGGACCAGCCCGGTGCCCGGCAGCTCGTCGGCTACGTCGTCCCCCGGGACGGTGCCCAGCTCGACCCGGCCGCGCTGCGCGCCGGCGTCGGCGAGTCGCTGCCGGACCACATGGTCCCGGCCGCGTTCGTGGTGCTGGACGCGTTCCCGGTGACGCCGAACGGGAAGCTGGACCGCAAGGCGTTGCCCGCCCCGGACTTCAGTGCCCTGGGTGGTGGCCGGCGGCCTCGGACGCCGCAGGAGGAGCTGCTCTGCGCGGTGTTCGCGGAGCTGCTGGGGGTGCCGGACGTCGGCATCGACGACGACTTCTTCCACCTCGGTGGGCACTCGCTGTTGGCCACCCGGCTGGTCGGGCGGGTCCGGTCGGCGCTCGGTGTCGAACTGGCCGTGCGCGCCGTGTTCGAGGCGCCGACCGTCGCGGCGCTGGCCGCCCGGTTGGCGGACGCCGGGCAGGCCCGTCCGGCGCTGCTGCCGGCGGTGCGCCCGGACAGGGTGCCGCTGTCGTTCGCGCAGCGGCGGCTGTGGTTCCTGCACCGGTTGGAGGGGCCGAGCGCGACCTACAACCTTCCGATGGCGCTGCGGCTTTCCGGCGCGCTCGATCGGGAGGCGCTGGCGGCCGCGCTGGCCGACGTGGTCGGGCGGCACGAGAGCCTGCGCACGGTGTTCCCCGAGGACGAGGGTGTGCCGTACCAGCGGGTGCTCGAAGGTGTGGCGCCGGAGCTGGCCGTGCGCGAGGTGACGGCGGGCGAGGTGGAGGGCGCGCTGTCGGCGGCCGCGGCG
>NZ_JZKH01000077.1 GCF_000961885.1 Streptomyces rubellomurinus | reverse complement strand
GATGCGGGACGCGAAGATCACGCAGATCTACGAGGGCACCAACCAGGTCCAGCGCATCGTGATGGCCCGCAACCTGCCGTAACGACCCCACGAACCGACGCCCCGGAGCCCCCGGCCGATTCCCCCACGGCCGGGGGCTCCGGCGTTCCCGGACGCGGCCGTTCCGCGCCGATCGGCCTGGTGTATGAATGATCGTCAACTTCCCTGTGGTTCAGCAGAGTACGGAGGAACACGATGACCGAGCAGCAGGAGACCACCGGCCGGGTGTGGCTGATCACCGGCGCCAACTCCGGTTTCGGCCAGGCCGTCGCCGAGGCCGCGCTGGCCGCCGGCGACACCGTGGTCGCCGCCGCCCGCCGCCCCGAGACGCTGTCCGGGCTGGCGGCCGCCCACCCCGGCCGGGTCGTCCCGGTCCGCCTCGACGTCACCGACCAGGCGCAGATCGCCGCCGCCGTCGACGAGACGCTCGCCCGCTTCGGCCGGGTCGACGTCCTGGTCAACAACGCCGGGCGCGGCCTGATCGGCGCCGTCGAGGAGTCCACCGACCGCGAGCTGCGGGACCTCATGGAGCTGCACTTCTTCGGCCCGGCCGCGCTGACCCGGGCCGTGCTGCCGCACATGCGGGCCCGGGGCTCGGGCGCGGTGGTGCAGATGAGCAGCATGGGCGGCCGCTTCTCCTTCCCCGGCGTGGGCGCCTACTCGGCGACCAAGTTCGCCCTGGAGGGGCTGTCCGAGGCGCTGGCCAAGGAGGTGGCCGGCTTCGGGATCAAGGTGCTGATCGTCGAGCCCGGCGCCTTCCGGACCGGCTTCGCGGGCGGCGGCGCGCTCGCCCACTCCGCCCCGATCGGGGCGTACGACCCGATCGTCGGCCCGGTCCGCACCGGGCTGCCGGACAGCGACGGCAAGCAGCCCGGCGACCCGGTGAAGGCCGCCGAGGCGATCCTGGCGGCCCTGGCCGCCGAGCCGACCCCGCTGCGGCTCGCGCTCGGCAGCGACGCGGTGGACGGCGTCCTCGCCAACCTCGACGGCGCCCGCGAGGAGCTCGGGGCCTGGGAGGCGGTCGGCCGCGGCACCGACTTCCCGGCCGGCGCCTGACCGAAATCCCGGTGCCTGACCGAAATCCCGGTGACGGCGGGCGGCCCCGCTCTCTAGGCTGCCCGCCGTGTCCACCCCTGCGCTGCGCCTCGCCGAACTCACCCCCGCCACCATCGACGCCGCCCTCGCCCTGCGGGTGCGTCCCGACCAGGAGCACCTGGTCGCGCCGGTGGCCACGTCCCTGGCGGAGGCGTACGTGCACGGCGACACCGCCTGGCCCCGGCTGATCCTGGACGGCGAGCGGCCGGTCGGCTTCGTGATGGCCTTCTTCGACGTCCGCTTCGACCCCGAGCGGCCGGACGACCGCCCCCGCTCGGGCCTGTGGCGGCTGCTGATCGACGCCGGGCAGCAGCGCGGCGGCTACGGCCGCTTCGCCGTCGAGCAGGTCTGCGCCGAGGTCCGCCGCCGCGGCGGCACCCGCGCCACCGTCACCTACCACCCCGGGCCGGACGGCCCCGAGGCCTTCTACGCCGGCCTGGGCTTCCGCCCGACCGGCGAGCTCAGCGGCGACCAGGTCGTCGCCGAGCGGGAGTTGGAGCCCCTGGGGGAGTTCCTGGAGTAGGGTCCCGGTCCGTGACCAGCGAGCCGGAGTTCCTCACCGAGACCAGGGCGTTCTACGACGCCGTCGCCGTCGAGTACACCGACATGTTCGGGGGCCTGATGGCCTCCTCCCCGATGGACCGGGCGGTGCTCGGGCTCTTCGCCGAGCTGGTGCGCGCCGAGCGGCCGGACGGCAAGGTGGCCGAACTCGGCTGCGGCTCGGGCCGGGTGACCGGCCACCTGCACGGGCTCGGCCTCGACGTCTCCGGTGTGGACCTCTCGCCGGGGATGATCGAGCTGGCCCGGCGGGACCACCCGCAGGTGCCGTTCCGGGTCGGCTCGCTGTTCGACCTCCCGTACGGCGACGGTGAGTTGACCGGCGCGCTGGCCTGGTACTCGATCATCCACACCCCGGCCGAGCGGCTGCCGCCGGTCTTCGCCGAGTTCGCCCGGGTGCTGGCCCCCGGCGGCCACCTGGTGCTGGCCTTCCAGGTCGGCGACGAACCGTCCCGCCAGGACCGCCCGTTCGGCCACCCGGTGTCGCTGGACTTCCGCCGGCTGCGGCCGGAGCGGGTGGAGGAGCTGCTCCGGGAGGCCGGCCTCCGGGTCACCTCCCGTACGGTCCGCGAGGCGAGCACCGGCGAGAAGACCCCGCAGGCCTACCTGCTGGCCCGCAAGCCCGCGGCCTAGGAAGAACTAGGCGGCGGGATCCGCGGTGGCCCCGGCGATCACCTCGTCCAGCACGTCCCGCGAGCGCAGCAGGTCGGTGATCATCCGGTCGATCCGGGCCCGCTCCGCGACGAGTTCGTCGACGAGCAGCGGGGTCGCGATCGCGCTGGGGCCGCCGTCGGCGTCCCGCATGCAGGGGAGGAGCTTGAAGATGGTGCGGCTGTGCAGCCCGGCCGCGAAGAGCTCCTGGATGTGGACCACCCGGTCCACCGCCATCTCCGGGTACTCCCGGTGGCCGCCCCGGGTGCGCCGGGCGACCAGCAGGCCCTGCTGCTCGTAGTAGCGCAGCGAGCGCTCGCTCACGCCGGTCCGCCGGGCCAGTTCACCGATCCGCATGCCGCCCACCCCGCCCGTCCGATCGAAGGCTTGAACCCGCCATGGATCGTAGCCCCGCCGGATAACACGCCGCCCTGACCTCGGGCCCCGAGGGGGTGGCGCGCGTGGCCCGGCCGGTCGTGCCATGATCCCTGCATGGCTTCCAACGTTTTCTTCGACATCGAGATCGACGGCGTGCCGTCGGGCCGCATCGTCTTCAAGCTGTACGACGACGTCGTCCCGAAGACCGCCCAGAACTTCCGCGAGCTGGCCACCGGCCAGAACGGCTTCGGCTACGAGGGCTCCGGCTTCCACCGCGTGATCCCCGCCTTCATGCTGCAGGGCGGTGACTTCACCAACCACAACGGCACCGGCGGCAAGAGCATCTACGGCGAGAAGTTCGCGGACGAGAACTTCCAGCTCAAGCACAGCAAGCCGGGCCTGCTGTCGATGGCCAACGCCGGCCGCAACACCAACGGCTCGCAGTTCTTCATCACCACCATCGTGACCGACTGGCTGGACGGCAAGCACGTCGTCTTCGGCGAGGTCGTCGAGGGCATGGACGTGGTCAAGCTGATCGAGTCCAAGGGCTCGCAGAGCGGCCGCACCTCGGCCAAGGTCACCATCGCCAAGTCGGGCGTGGTCGAGTAATCACCGCCCCCACGGGAGCGGATGACGCGTACCGCCCCGGAGTGGGAAGTCGGCAGGTCCGACTTCCCACTCCGGGGCGGTGGCGTTTCGGCGGTGGCCCTTCTCAGGGCGCGCCGACGGCCTGGGCGGGCACCCAGTCCTCCCGCACGCCGACCTTCCGCGCCGGCACCCCGGCCCAGACCTCGCCGGGCCCGGTCGAGCGGGTGAGCACCGCGTTGGCGCCGACCACGGTGCCCGCGCCCACGGTCAGCACGCCCTCCTTGCACACCACCTTGGCGCCCGCGCACAGCACCGCGCCGTCCTCGACCACCACCCGCCGCATCGGGCTGAGCTCCTGCGGCACCCACGGGTCGGCCCGGCCGATGGTGACGCCGTTGTAGAGCGTCACGCCGGCGCCGAGCGTGGTGTACGGATGCAGCACGGTGCCGAAGCCGCGGTGGAAGACGGTCAGCCCGGGCCCGATCTCGCAGGCGGCGGGCACCTCCATGCCGTAGAGCGCGAGCGCCTCCTGGACCAGGCGGCCCAGGAGGCGGTGGCGACGGCGGTAGACGAGTGCGGAGACGAGTGACATCCACACATTGTGACGTCACGGGTACTTCACGTCACCGTTACTTGAAGTCCGGCACGGCGGTGTCGTTCTTGAAGGCGTCGAAGACCTGCTTGGACTTGGCGGCGTCCCACTGCACGGCGGACTCGCCGGTCTTGGTCCGGAAGTCCGGGTTGCCGATCGGCACGGTGAGGCTCTTGCCGCTGCCGCCGTTGACGTCCTTCATGGCGAGGAACATCGAGCCGAGGTCGGTCAGCCCGCAGTCCTCGTCGACGATCAGGGTGCCGAGCGCCGAGTCGACCAGCGGGTAGAAGGTGAACGGGTTCAGCAGGTTGCCGGGGGAGGCGGCCTGGTGGGCCAGCGCCCCGAGGAACTTCTGCTGGTTGCGCATCCGGCCGAGGTCCTGGTCGGCCATCTGGTGGCGCTGGCGGACGAAGGCGAGCGCCTGCTTGCCGTTCAGGGTCTGGTCGCCGGCCTTGAGGTCCAGGCCGGAGTCCTTGTCCTTGATGTCCTGGTCGATGTGCATCTCGACGCCGCCGATCGAGTCGACGATGCCCGCGAAGCCGGCGAAGCCGATCTCCGCGTAGTGGTCGATGCGCAGGCCGGTGTTCTGCTCGACGGTCTGCACCAGCAGGCGGCCGCCGCCGTTGTTGAACGCCGAGTTGATCTTCGAGGTGGTGGCCTTGACGGTCTTGCCGTTGCCGCCCTGGTGCTCCGGGATCGGCACCCAGGAGTCGCGCGGGATGCTCATCAGGGTGTTCCCGCCGTCCCCGATGTGCAGGACCATCATCGAGTCGCTGCGCTTGCCCTCGACGTCGTGGCCGGTGTGCATGTCCTCCATCTGGGCGTCGGTGAGGCCCTCACGGCTGTCCGAGCCGACGATCAGCCAGTTGGTGCCCTTCCCGGCCGCCGGGCGCCCCGGGTAGTCGGCCAGCACGTTCTCGTGGTTGAGCTTGGAGTCGGCCCAGAAATAGGTGGAGACGGCGGTCACCATGACGGCGATCAGCACGCCGAACACCGACCACTTGACGATCCGCCGCCGCGGCCAGCGCCGGGCCGGCGCACCGGCCGGCCGCGCCCCGCCGGGCCCGCCCGGACGCCCGGGGCCACCCGGGCCACCCGGACCGCCGGGCCCGCCCGGGTACCCCGCGCCGGGCCGCGCGTCCGGAGCACCCGTCCCCTGCGCCGGGACGCCGCCGACCGGCCGGGGCGGCTCCGGCCGCCGCGGTGCGGGCGCCCCCGCTCCGCGCGGGTTCAGCGAGGCCGGCAGCGGCGGCTCGGCCGCGCCGCCTCCGCCGTTGCCGCCGTACGGGTTCCCGCCGCCCCCCGGGCGGCCCTCCTGCCAGGTGTTCATGCCGACGAGGATGCCCGACCCCGCCCGCGGTGACTCCCCTCGGGGTGCCCTCCAGGCCTCTTGTAGCAGTTTTGATGCACGTACCGGATCGTTCCGCCGCAACGTCCGGACACCCGCCGTTCCGGCTGCTGAAACGATTCTTGACCGGCTCGAACACCGCGTGTTTGCATCGTCGGCATGGTTCAGCGTTGGGCACTCACGCGTCGGCGGCACGTCGACCTGCGCCGTGGTGTGGCCAGCTCGCTCTGTCGCGGCTGAGGCGCCCGCCCAGCACGCCGCCCCCGAGCAGCCCCCCGAGCAGCCCCGAGCACCCGCCGCTTCCACCCGTCAGAGGTGAACCATGGCCACCGTCCTGTCCGTGTCCGGCTCCCCGTCCGCGACCTCCCGCACCACCCGCCTGCTGCGCCACGTCGACGCGCAGCTCGCCGACCGCGGCCACCACGTCGTCCCGTTCGAGGCCCGCAGCCTGCCCGCGCACGCCCTGCTGTCCGGCGACTTCGACCACCCCGAGATCGTCGCCGTCACCGAGCTGTTCGCCCGGGCGGACGGCGTCGTCATCGGCACCCCCGTCTACAAGGCCGCCTACTCGGGCCTGCTGAAGGCCCTGCTGGACGTGCTCCCGCAGTACGCCCTGGCCGGCAAGGCCGTCCTGCCGCTGGCCACCGGCGGCTCGCCCGCGCACGTCCTTGCCGTCGACTACGCGCTGCGCCCGGTGCTCAGCTCGATGGGCGCCGGCCACATCACCCAGGGCTGGTTCGTGCTCGACCGCCACATCACCGCCGGGGAGGACGGCTCCACCCGGGTCGAGCGCGAGTCGGACGCGCTGCTGGCCCCGGTCGTGGCCGGCTTCGCGACGGCCCTGGAACGGCTCTCCGTACCCGCACTGACCTGCGGCTGAGCCCCGTACGGGGCGTCCCCGAGACGGGCGGCGGCGACCCCTAGGGGGAGGGGCGCCGCACCCCGTAGAACCATGGTTGAAGCGCTTCATTCCGGCGGAGGACGAGCGCCCCGCCGTCCGCTCCTAACGTGGTTCCTACATCCCCACCCGCCAGGAACCGGCCCGATCCGGTCGGGTCCGGCAGCCCGGTCCACCGGGAGGGTGGGGACAACTCCCGGTCGAGGACTACCGCCAGCGCCATGTCGCGGGACGGTCGAGCCGTACGAGGCTGGGGGCCAACGGGTGAGCGCATCTTCCATAGGAGACTCCAGTGACGACGGCAACAGCCGTGTTCGACCCCCAGCTTCCCGGCGGAGAGTCCGCCGTCGCCGCCTCCGCCCGCCAGGTCACCAAGGCGTACGGCTCGGGCGAGACCAAGGTCACCGCGCTCGACGCGGTGGACGTCGACATCCAGCGCGGCCGGTTCACCGCGATCATGGGCCCCTCGGGCTCCGGCAAGTCGACCCTGATGCACTGCCTGGCCGGCCTCGACACGGTCACCGCCGGGCGGATCTGGATCGGTGACACCGAGATCACCGGCCTCAAGGACAAGCAGCTGACCAGACTGCGCCGCGACAAGATCGGCTTCATCTTCCAGGCGTTCAACCTGCTCCCGACCCTGAACGCGCTGGAGAACATCACGCTGCCGATGGACATCGCCGGCCGCAAGCCGGACCAGGCCTGGCTCGACCAGGTCGTCGAGACGGTCGGCCTGGCCGGCCGGCTCAAGCACCGCCCGACCCAGCTCTCCGGCGGCCAGCAGCAGCGCGTCGCGGTGGCCCGGGCGCTGGCCGCCCGCCCCGAGATCATCTTCGGCGACGAGCCCACCGGGAACCTCGACTCCCGGGCCGGCGCCGAGGTGCTGACCTTCCTGCGCCGCTCGGTCGACGAACTGGGCCAGACCATCGTCATGGTCACCCACGACCCGGTCGCCGCCGGCTACGCGGACCGCGTGCTCTTCCTCGCCGACGGCGTGATCGTCGACGAGATGCACGCGCCCACCGCCGACTCCGTCCTCGAACGCATGCGCCGTTTCGACGGCAAGCGCACCAGCTGAGCGGGCGGGACGACGCGAACATGCTGCTCAAGACCTCACTGCGGAGCTTCTTCGCCCACAAGGGCCGGATGGCGCTCTCACTCATCGCCGTCGTGCTGTCGGTGGCCTTCGTCTCCGGCACCCTGGTGTTCTCCAACACCGCGACCAGCACCTTCGACAAGCTCTTCGCCGCGACCGCCTCCGACGTCTCCGTCCAGCCGCCCAAGCCGGACGACGACGAGGAGCAGCAGGCCGCCGCCAAGCCGCCGACCGTCCCGGTCGCGCTGGCCCAGCAGATCGCCGGGCTGCCCGGGGTGAAGACCGCCGTCGGCCAGGTCATGGTCCACAACGCGATCCTGGTCGACCCGGCCACCAACAAGCTGGTCGGCCCGACCCAGGGCGCGCCCACGCTGCTCGGCAACTGGACCGACACCCCGCGCAACGCGCTGCACATCACCTCCGGCCACGCCCCGCAGGGGCCGGGCGAGCTGGTGCTGGACGCGGACACCGCGAAGAAGGCCAAGCTCGGCCTCGGCGACCACGTCCGGGTGGACAACTCCGGCGGCAAGCACGACTTCACCATCGCCGGCATCGCCACCTTCACCACCACCAACCCCGGTGCGGCGCTGGCCTTCCTGGACACCGACACCGCCCAGCGGGTGCTGCTCGGCGAGCAGGCGTACACCTCGGTGGAGGCCTTCGGCGACGGCAGCCGCGGCAACGACCAGCTCAAGGCCGACGCGGTCGCCAAGGTCGGCGCCGGCTACCAGGTGAAGACCGCCGCCGAGCAGAAGGACGAGAACACCAAGCAGGTCGGCAGCGGCCTCGACTTCATGAAGTACGCGATGCTCGGCTTCGCGTTCGTCTCGGCCATCGTCGGCGCCTTCCTGATCGTCAACACCTTCTCGATGCTGGTCGCCCAGCGCACCCGGGAGATCGGCCTGCTGCGCGCCATCGGCGGCAGCCGCCGGCAGGTCAACCGCTCGGTGCTGGTCGAGGCGCTGATCCTGGGCGTGCTCGGCTCGACGATCGGGGTCGGGGCCGGCCTGGGCGTCGCGGTCGGCCTGATCAAGCTGATGAACGCCATCGGCATGGACCTGAACGCGGCCGACCTGCAGATCGGGCCGGACGTGTTCGTCGCCGGCTACTCGCTGGGCATCGTGGTCACCCTGGTCGCGGCCTTCTTCCCGGCCCGCCGGGCGAGCCGGATCTCGCCGATGGCCGCGCTGCGCGACCACGGCACCCCGGCCGAGGGCCGCGCCAACGTGATCCGTACGGTCGTCGGCCTGCTGCTGACGGCGGGCGGCGCGGCGCTCCTGGTGCTCGGCGCCGGCGCCGACAAGGCGGCCACCGGCGGGCAGTACCTGGGGCTGGGCGTGGTGCTGACCCTGGTCGGCTTCGTGGTGATCGGCCCGCTGCTGGCCTCCGCGCTGATCCGGGTGCTCGGCGCGGTGCTGCCGGCCCTGTTCGGGCCGTCCGGCAAGCTCGCCCAGCGCAACGCGATGCGCAACCCGCGCCGCACCGGCGCCACCGCCGCCGCGCTGATGATCGGCCTGGCGCTGGTGATCGCCTCCTCGGTGTTCAGCTCCTCGGCCGTCACCTCGGCCAGCGCGCAGATCGACCGGTCGGTGGGCGTGGACTTCATCATCCAGGGCGGCCGAACCGAGGTCACCCCGGAGATGCAGGACATCGTGCGCCGCACCCCGGGCATCGACCACGTCACCACCCAGAAGTTCTTCACCGCGAAGCTCCAGCTGCCGGACGGCGGGAAGGCGAAGAACGACCTGACCGCCGTGCCGCCGACCTTCTTCGGCAGCGACTTCCACCCGAGCCTCGACGCCGGCTCGGTGGACTCGATCGAGCGCGGCTCGCTCGGGATCGGCGCGGCCTTCGCCAAGGACCACAACCTCAAGGTCGGCGACCAGGTGGGCGTCGACTACGGCAAGGGCCGCACCCAGACCCTGCCGGTGGGCGCGGTCTTCAAGAAGGGCGAGCTGTTCGGCGACGGCTCCTTCGTCGCCATGGACACCATGGCCAAGGTCGTCCCGGCCGCCGAGCAGCCGCCGGTGTGGACCTTCTTCGCCAAGGCCTCGGCCGGCACCGACGTCGCGAAGACGCTGACCGCGCTGGAGGACGGGCTCAAGCAGTTCCCGCAGCTGAGCATCAAGGACCAGGCCGGCTACAAGGAGATGGTCCAGTCCCAGATCGACACGCTGCTCTACCTGATCTACGGGCTGGTCGCGCTCTCCATCACCGTCGCGGTGCTCGGCGTCGTCAACACCCTGGCGCTGTCGGTGGTCGAGCGGACCAGGGAGATCGGCCTGCTGCGGGCGATCGGGCTCTCCCGCCGCCAGCTGCGCCGGATGATCCGGCTGGAGTCCGTGGTGATCGCGCTGTTCGGCGCCGTCCTGGGCACCGGGCTCGGCCTGGCCTGGGGCGTCACCGCCCAGCGGGTGCTGCGGGACCAGGGCCTCGGGACGCTCTCCGTCCCGGCCGGCACGATCGGCGTCACGCTGGCCGCCTCGGTGGTGATCGGCCTGTTCGCCGCCCTGATCCCGGCCTTCCGGGCCGGGCGCATGAACGTCCTCGCGGCGATCGCGACGGACTGACCCGGGGTCACGGGGGAGCCCGGGTACGGGGGAAACGGGGGTAACGGGGGAAGCGGGGGGTACGGGGGAGCGGGGGCCGGGCGCGCGCAGCGCCCGGCCCCCGTGCCGGTCCCGCCCCCGGACCGCCTGAGATGATCGTCCGATGTACACCCCGGACGCCCCGTCGCTGCCCAGCGCCGCGCCCCTGACCGCCGCCGCCGCCGCGCGCTGGCGCGCCGCCCGTACGGCCTGGCGGCTGGACAGCCGGTGGCTGGCGGTGGTGCCGCTCGGGTTCCTGATCCTGGCCGCCGCCGTCGAGCCGGACACCGGCGGGGTCTGCAACGCCCAGGGCATCTGCCGGGACAGCTGGGGCGAGAGCCTGGCCATCTGGACGGTGCTGGCCGAGACCGTCCTGCTGCTCGCCCGGCCCCGCATCCGGCCGCTCGTCCCGATCGCCGCGCTGGCGCTGTTCTGGTACGTCCCGAACGGGCTGGTCACCCCGGTCGCCCGCTGGTCGGCGGTGCTGCTGCACGTGCTGCTCGCCGCCGTCCTGATCGGCGCCGACCTCGGCCGCCGCAAGGCCCGCCAACAGCTCGACGAGCTGATGGCCCCGCCCGTCGCCTTCCCGTGGACGGCCGCCGGCGCGCCCTCGCCGGTCCGGCCGGACGGCGTGCCGGTCGGCCGGCGGGTGCTCGGCTGCCTGCTGCTGGTGGTCGCCGCGACGCTGCCGCTGTACGGCCTGTGGGAGCAGCAGCGGCAGGAGGAGCGGGACGCGGCCGCCGTCCGGGTCACCGGCACCGCCGGGGAGTTCGACCAGGACGGCCTGCTGACCGTCCACTACCAGGCGCCGAGCGCCCGCGACGTGCTGAAGGCCGCACCGGCCGGCAGCCCGACCGGGCCGACCGCCACGCTGGACGTGTGGTGGGCCGAGCGCCCGAAGCCCGGCCAGTCGATCCCGCTGCTGCTGGACGGCGACCAGGTCCGCGCCGAGGGCGACGACTACGACCCCTCCGGGCAGCTGGTCTTCGGCGGCCTGATCGCCCTGCCCGGCCTGCTGCTGCTCGGCTCGGCCCTCGCCCACGACGCCCGCCGCCGCCGGCCCGGCTTCGTCGGCGCCGCCCCCGCGCTCGCGGTGCGGGTCCGCGCCGACGCCCGGGGCGACCTGCTGGTGCTCCCGGTGGACGGCCCGCCGGACGGCCCCGCGCTGTGGCGGCTGAAGGAGTGGGAGCGCTACTACTGGGCCCGGGACGGCCACCCGGACCTGCCGGAGCACCCGGGCCCGGGCTGGCTGCCCGAACACCCCGATCTGGAGGGGAACGAGGAGGACTACCCCGAGCCGGTGCTGCGGCAGGACCCGGACGAGGACGAGGAGGAGTACGGCGAGCTCGTCGAGCGCGCCACCCCCGAGCAGGCCGCCGCCTGGTCCGCCCGCGCGGCGCGCAGCGTCCCGGCCGTGCTGTACCGCGGCCCGGACGGCCCGGACCAGCAACTCCTGTTCCGCCCGGCCCTGTTGGACGGCGATCCGCACTGGGTCGCGGCCGTGGTCGCCCCCGCCGCGCGGTCCCCCCGGCTGACCCGGCAGGGCGAGCACTACCGCGAGCGCGAACTCGCGGTCCGCGCGCTCAGCGCCAGGACGCTGGCCGACGCCCCCGCCGCCGGCCCCGACACCGAGCGGCTGCCCGCGCTGCGCTGGGAACTGCCGCTGCCCGTACGGGCGCTGGCCGGGCCGCTCGCGGCGGTGCTGATCGCGACCGCGGTGGTCCTGCTCGGCGACAGCGGCTGGTGGAGCGGGCTGGTGCGCCCGCTGTGGATCGGCTCGATGGCGGTGTTCCTGATCGGCGGCGCGGCGTCCTGGCAGCTGGTGGCCGACCGGGACGGCCTGCGGGTCGCCTCCGCCTTCCGGGTCCGGCAGATCCAGTGGCGGCAGATCGGCGCCGCCGCCGTCCACCGGGGCCGGCTGACCATCCGGCTGCACTCCGGGGAGGAGATCGCCATCAGCACCTGGCTGATGGCCGCCCTGGCCGGCCACTTCGGCGAGCGCTACGACCCGGCGCGGCTGGCCCGGACGGTCGCGCTGGCCGCCCACCGGCCCGACCTGCGCCCGGCGCAGGCCCGGCAGGACCGGCTCGGCAGCCCGCAGCACCTGCTCAACCGGCTGTCGGTGGCCGGCTACGCGGTGTTCACCGTCGCCCACTACCTGCTGTGAACCGGCACCGCGTCCGCACCGCGTCCGCACCCCGTCCGCACCGCCCGTACCCTGTGCGTTCAGCGGCCCCGACCGGATGCGACGCGGTGCCTTCCGCACCGGTACGGTTGCCCCGATGAACACCAAGGCTGCTGAGGAGCTGCCGGCGGTCTCCGTGATCATGCCGGTGCTCAACGAGGAACGACACCTGCGCACGGCCGTCCGGCGGATCCTGGACCAGGACTACCCCGGCGAGCTGGAGGTGGTGATCGCCCTCGGCCCCTCCACCGACCGCACCGCCGAGATCGCGGCCGAGCTGGTGGCCGAGGACCCGCGGGTGAAGACGGTGGACAACCCCACCGGCCGCACCCCCGCCGGGCTGAACGCCGCGATCCGCGGCTCGCGCCACCCGATAGTGGTGCGCGTGGACGGCCACGGGCTGCTCACCCCCGGCTACGTCGCCACCGCCGTCCGGCTGCTCACCGAGATGGAGGCGGCCAACGTCGGCGGCATCATGCACGCCGAGGGCGAGACCGAGTGGGAGAACGCCGTCGCCGCCGCGATGACGTCCAAGATCGGCGTCGGCAACGCGGCCTTCCACACCGGCGGCCTGGCCGGCCCGGCGGACACCGTCTACCTCGGCGTCTTCCGCCGCGAGGTGCTGGAGAAGCTGGGCGGCTACAACGAGGAGTTCATCCGCGCCCAGGACTGGGAGCTGAACTACCGGATCCGCCAGGACGGCGGGCTGGTCTGGTTCACCCCGCAGCTCAAGGTGACCTACCGCCCCCGGCCCTCGGTGCGGGCGCTCGCCAAGCAGTACAAGGACTACGGCCGTTGGCGCCGGGTGGTCACCCGCTACCACCGCGGCTCGGTCAACCTGCGCTACCTGGCCCCGCCGGCCGCCTTCCTGGGCGTCACCCTCGGCCTGGTGCTCGGCGCGGCCGTCCACCCGGTGTTCCTGGCCGCGCCGGGCGCGTACCTGCTCGGCATCCTCGGCGGCTCGGTGGTCGAGGGCCGCGGCCTGTCCGGCCGGGCGAAGGCGTGGCTCCCGGTGGCCCTGGCCACCATGCACATGAGCTGGGGCTTCGGCTTCCTCACCTCGCCGCGCTCGCTCGCCCGCAAGGTGATCGCCAGCACCGCGCCCACCGCGAAGGACGTGCTCTCGCAGGCCCGTTGACGCACCTGACCGAGGGTCCTTCCCCTATCGTCGGTGCGCATGGGAGCAGTTGCGGGCGGGCCCGGCGCGGCCCGGATCGAGCCGAGCGCGGACGTCGACGAGCGGGCCGTGCTCGGCGCCGGGACGACGGTCTGGCACCTCGCCCAGGTCCGTGAGCACGCGGTGGTCGGCGCGGACTGCGTGATCGGGCGCGGCGCGTACGTCGGCCCGGGCGTGCGGATCGGGAGCCGGGTCAAGGTGCAGAACCACGCGCTGGTGTACGAGCCGGCCGTGGTCGAGGACGGGGTGTTCATCGGCCCGGCCGCCGTCCTCACCAATGACCGTCACCCCCGCGCGGTCACCCCGGACGGCCGCCTCAAGGGTGAACTCGACTGGCGCGCCGATGGCGTGACGCTTCGTCATGGCTGCTCGATCGGCGGCCGGGCGGTGCTGGTGGCCGGGGTGACGGTCGGCCGCTGGGCCCTGGTCGCGGCCGGCGCGGTGGTGCACCGGGACGTCCCGGACTTCGCCCTGGTCGCCGGGGTGCCGGCCCGCCGGATCGGCTGGGTCGGCCGGGCCGGCGAGCGGCTGCGGCCCGCGGGCGAGGGCCGCTGGGAGTGCCCCCGGACCGGCGAGCGCTACCGCGAGACGGACGGAATCCTCCTGCCGGGCAAGCCCTAGCTACTTGGCGCACACGTCGGTGTCGTCCGCCTGCACCCGCTGGAGGTCCTTCGGGGCCTCGGACGGCGGCTGCTGCGGGCCGCTCGTCGCGCCGAGCGCGTCCTTGCCGAGCACCAGCAGCAGCGGGCCCCTGGGGTCCGCCTTCGGGTCCGCCTCGGCGGCGTCGGCGGGCAGTCCGAGGGCGGCGGCCAGGGCGGCGGCCTCGGCCTCCTGGCCGGGTGCGTGGGTGATCGTGGTGGTCGCGGCGGCCGGCGCGTCGGAGGCCACCGCGGCCTTGGCGAAGCCCTTGGCCTTCAGCTTCTCCACGGTCGGCCCGGACTGCCCGCGGGTGCCGCTGCCGTTGCGCACCGTGACCCGGACGTCCTTCGGGTCCACCGGTGCGGCGGTCGCGGTCGGCGCGGTGGTGGCCGGTGCGGCGGCGGCCGGGGTGTCGGCGGGGGCGGCCGGCGCGGGCGTGTCCGTCAGCGAGCGGTCGTTCGCGATCATCGAGAACAGCTGCCCGGCGTCCGGCTGCTTGAGGATCAGCCGGTCCTTGTCCTTGGGGTCGTCGAGGACCGGCACGGTGGCGAAGGTGATGTTCTTGGTGTCCACCTTGCTGATGTCCGTCGCCAGGTCCTTGAGCTTGTCGACGCTGCCGATCCCGGAGTCCACGGTGAGCGCCTTGGTGGCCGCGTCCGCCAGCTTGTAGAGCTTGGTCGGGCTGGTCAGGGTGTCGCCGCTCTTGATCTTGCGGATCATCGAGCTGATGAACTGCTGCTGCAGCGGGATGCGGGTGAGGTCCCCGCCGAAGCCGACCGCGTGCCGGGTGCGGACGAAGGCCAGCGCCTCGTCGCCCTGGACCACGTGCCGGCCCTTGGACATCTTCAGGTGCGAGTCCTTGTCGTCGATGTCCTTGGCCGCGCACACCTCGACGCCGCCGACCGCGGTGGACAGCGTCTTCACCGCCTCGAAGTTGACCTCGACGAAGTGGTCGACCCGGATGCCGGTGACCTTCTCGACGGTCTTCCAGGTGCAGCCCGGGTCCCGGCCGGACTGGCCCAGGCTGTTGTTGAACATGTCCCGCGCGGTGCCCGGGATCCTCGTCTTCCCGTCCGCCGACTGGCAGTCGGGTATCGGCACCATCAGGTCGCGCGGGATGCTGATCACCGTCGCGTTGGAGCGGTCCTTGGCGAGGTGGAACAGCAGCGTGGTGTCGGCGTGCCCGGTGCTGCCCTCGTCGCCGTACTCGCGGCCGAGGCCCTGGCGGCTGTCGGTGCCCAGCACCAGGATGTTGAGCGCGTCCCCGGCGGCCTTGGGCCGCTCCTCCTCGCTGCCCACGTCGACCTTGACCGAGGTCAGGTTGTTGTTGAAGTGCTGGTACAGGTAGTACGCCCCGCCGCAGCCCGCGACCATCACCAGGGCGCCCGTCCCAGCCGTCCACTTGAGCACCCGGCGGCGCCGGGCCCGCTTGGCGGCCGCGGCCCGGCGCTTCGCCTCCCGGCGCCCCTCGCCACGGCACTCGCCGGTTTTCGGATTGTCCTGCTGCACGGAGTTTCCCTACGTCCGGCCGGTCACGGTGGCCGGCCTGTCAAGGCGGCAGGCCGATCCGGACACACTAGACGAGCCGAACGGGGGAATGGTTCCGGTATGAAATCCGTCACGTACGGGCAATGCGCGGGTAAAGGCGATCAGTGCTGGGCGCAGGCGTCCACGTCGGCCGTGCGCCCCTCGAAGGTGGGCGAGGCGCCCGCCGAGGGTGTCGCCGCCTCGCCCGACCCGGCCTCGGGGCCCGGCGTCGGGCTCGGGCCCGCGGTCGGCGTGCCCGGCGGGGCGGGGGCGCGGACGGTGATCGGCCGGTCCTCCCGCAGCGCCGTGAACAGCTGCCCGGTCTGCGGCTGCACGAACTCGTCCCGGTCCGAGTCGTAGCGGTACGGGCGGCGCGGCGCCGTCAGGAACACCACGTTCGGCGAGGGCACCCCGCGCAGGTCCTGGGTGAGGTCGTACAGCGCGCCGAGCGAGGACAGCCCGCCGTCCGCCCGCACCGAGGAGGTGGCCGCGTCCAGCACCGGCCACAGCTTCGCCGGGTTGAGCAGCACCCCCTGCGACTGCACCTTGCGCAGCAGCGAGGCCAGGAACTGCTGCTGACGGCCCATCCGCTGGGTGTCGCTGCCGTCCCCCAGGCTCTCCCGGGCCCGGACGTACCCGAGCGCCTGCTCACCGTGCAGCACCTGCCGCCCGGCGGGCAGGTCCAGCTTGGCGTCCTTGTCGTGGATCGGCTGCGGCACGCACACCTCGACCCCGCCGATCGCGTCCACCATCGTCCTGAAGCCGCTGAAGTCCAGGATCAGGTAGTGGTCGATCCGGATCCCGCTCAGCTGCTCGACCGTCCGGATCGCGCAGGCCGGGCCGCCCAGCTCGAAGGCCCAGTTGAACTGCATGGTCGCCGGCCGGCTGCGGGTGCCGTCCGGCTTGTCGCAGGCCGGGACGGCCACCATCACGTCGCGCGGGACGGACACCGCCGTCGCGTGCCGGTGGTCCGCCGACAGGTGCAGCAGGATCGTGGTGTCCGAGCGCTCGGTGCCCGCCTCGCCGCCGTAGGAGCCGTTCGAGCCGTCGCGGGAGTCGCTGCCGATCAGCAGGATGTTCTCGGCGCCCGGAGCGCCCGCCGTACGGCTCGGCCGCTCGGCCTCCAGCTTGGCCAGCAGCCGGTCGGTGGCCGTGTCGGTGCGGATGTTGCCGTCCAGCTTGCGGTAGGCGACCCAGGCCAGCACCCCGGTGGCCACCAGCAGGAACGCGACGACGCCGGCGGTGATCCACAGCCACCGCCGGCGCCGTCGCGGGCGTCGCTCGCCGTCCGGGGGACCGCTCGTCGGGGGGACGGCGGTCGGGGGGTGCTCGGTGTCGTCCTCGGCCATGGCAGCGATGCCTACCCAGTCAGGCCCGGGCCGGGGGTTACCCGAGGCGCAGTGTCACCCGTTCGGATTCGGTCCGCTTCTCCCACTGCGCGGCGTCCAGCCCCTGCGAGTTGCGGCACAGCACCACCGAGGCGCCGGCCGCCAGCGGCGCCAGCAGGCCGGCCTCCAGGCCCGCCCAGTCGTCGTAGGAGTGGGTGGACAGCACGCGGTCGCCGGGCTTCAGACCCAGCCGGACGGCCCCCTCGCGGGCCAGCGCGACGGTCTGCTCGCCGGTCAGCTTCAGCGGCAGCCCGTCCACGCTGGTCTCCAGCGCGGGCGCGTCCGGGGTGACGGGCGAGTACGGCGCGAAGCGGTCGCCCTGGCCGGGCACCTCGGCGGCGTAGTCCAGGAAGCCGTCCGGGCGCTGCGGGAAGCGGCCGCCCAGCGGGCGCAGCGCGAGCGCCACCCGCTCGCCCTCGCAGGCCTGGGCGGCGGCCAGGCCGTCCGGGCCGCTCACCACCAGCTCGGCGGCGGCCGGGTCGCCGCCCGGCACCGCGGCCACCCCGACCGACCAGCAGGCCAGCAGCCAGACGGCGCTCTGCCAGTGGGCGGGCAGCAGCAGTGCGGCGCGGTCGCCCGGGCCGGCGTTCAGCTCGTCCTGCAACAGGTTGGCCGTCTTGGCCACCCAGTTGTCGAAGGTCCGGGCGGACAGCTCCACCCGTTCGCCGGTGGCGTCGTCGTAGAAGGTGACCAGCGGGGCCGCGGGATCGACCGAAGGGGTGCCACCTCGCAGATATGCGTGCAGCAGCTCGACGGGGGTGCGGGCATCGGCAGCAAAAGGCGCAGTCATGGTGCGCCCCAGCCTACGGCCTTCGGGTGGCGGGCCGGGAGGGGTGGCCGGACCGCCGCGGGGCGGCGTGGCGAGTCGGCCGTTTTGCGGCCACCATCCGGTTTATGCCCCTTTCACTCCCGGCCGCGCTGCTCGCCGGCTGCACCGCCGCGCTGCTCCTCCAGCCCGCCTCCGCCGCCTCCCCGGGGGAGCGCCGGACGTCGGCGGGCGGCGGCACGGTCACCTCGCTGCCGCTGGCCGGCGGCCCCGGGCTCGCCCCGCGCGGCACCCGTCCGTTCGAACTCCTCGGCGTCGGCTGGGACGGCCCGGCGGACGCGCTCGCCGGCGGCAGCGTCCGGGTCCGCACCCGGAACGCGGACACCGGCGACTGGAGCGACTGGCACGCCCTGGAGGCCGACACCGAGGACGGCCCCGACCGCGCCCCGCACGGCACCCCGCGCGGTGCCACCGCGCCGCTGTGGACCGGCCGCAGCGACGGCGTCGCCGTCGAGGTCCGCCCCGGCCCGGCCGGGCCGCCGCCCGGCCTGCGGCTCGAACTCGTCGACCCCGGCCGCGGCGCCGCCGCCGCACCCGCCGCCCGCAGCCTGCCCGCCGGGCCGGCCGACGGCGGGCAGGCGCCGCGCCCCGCCATCGTCACCCGGGCCGGCTGGGGCGCCGACGAGTCCCTGCGCGACCAGACCTTCGAGTACACCGGCCCGGTCCGCGAGGTCTTCGTCCACCACACCGCGACCGCCACCGACTACGCCTGCGCCGACGCCCCCCGGGTGATCCGGGCGATCTACCAGTACCACGTACAGAGCAACGGCTGGCGGGACATCGGCTACAACTTCCTGGTCGACCGCTGCGGCACCGTCTACGAGGGCCGCGCCGGCGGCGTCGACCAGCCCGTCCACGGCGCCCACACCCTCGGCTTCAACACCGACTCCGCCGGCGCCGCCGCCATCGGCACCTACCTCACCGACTCCCCGCCGCAGCCCCTCCTCGACGGCCTCGCCGCCATCGCCGCCTGGAAACTCGGCCTCACCGCCCAACCCGCGGACGGCCACACCAAACTCACCTCCGCCTCCGACGCCAGCCGCTACCCCAAGGGCACGGTCGTCGACTTCGACGCGATCTCCGGCCACCGCGACGCCTTCACCACCTAATGCCCCGGCACCGCCCTCTACGCCCAGCTCCCCGCCCTCCGCACCGCCGCGACGAAGCTCCAGACCCCGCAACCGCCCCCCACCTGACGGCCCCGGCCCCCGGGGGGAACTGCGCCCGCCGCCGCCCCGCCTCCCCACCCCCTCCCCCGCGTATCCTTCCTCCGGCGGAGGAGGTGCAGGTGGCAGGCGAGTCGGTACGGCGCTGGAGCCCGGGCTACCCCCTGGACGTCGCCCGGACCCTGCTGCCCCTGCGCCGCGGCCCCGCCGACCCGTCCTACCGCACCACCGGCGACGGGGCGGTCTGGCGCGCCTCCCGCACCCCGGCCGGCGTCGGCACCCTCCGGGTGCTCCCGCACCCGGCCGCGGGCGAGGTGGAGGCGACGGCCTGGGGCCCGGGCGCCGACTGGCTGCTCGACCGCCTGCCCGCCCTGCTCGGCGCCGAGGACCGCCCGGAGGGCCTGGTCCTGCCCCCGGGCCCGCTGCGCGACGCCCAGCGCCGTACGGCGGCCGTCCGGCTGTCCCGCACCGGCCTGGTCCTGGAGTCCCTGGTGCCGGCGATCCTGGAGCAGAAGGTCACCACCGACGAGGCCTACCGCGCCTTCCGCACCCTGCTGCGGGACTTCGGCACCCCGGCGCCCGGCCCGGCCGAGGGCATGCGGGTGGCGCCTTCGGCGCGCGAGTGGGCGATGATCCCGAGCTGGGAGTGGCACCGGGCGGGGGTGGACCCGAAGCGCTCGGCGACGGTGATGCGGGCGGTGCGCCTGGCCCCGCGCCTGGAGGAGGCCTCGGCGATGGGCCACGAGGAGGCGTTCGCCCGGCTCACGGCCGTCCCGGGGGTGGGGGTCTGGACGGCGGCGGAGACCCTGCAGCGCAGCAACGGCGACCCGGACGCGGTCTCGGTCGGCGACTTCCACCTCCCGAACCTGGTCGGCTGGGCACTGGCCGGCCGCCCCCGCAGCGACGACGCCCAGATGCTCGCCCTGCTGGAGCCCTACCGCCCGCACCGCTACCGCGTCTGCCGCCTCCTGACGACCACCGGCGCCCACGCCCCCCGCTACGGCCCCCGCCTCACCCCCAACGACCACCGCAGCCGCTGAGCCGAACGCACCGGCGGTGTACACCCGCGTGTGTACGCTTGAGCCATGACTGACGCACTGAGCATCCGGGAACTGCGCGCGCGCCTTGCCGAGGTGGTCACCCAGGCCGAGGCCGGCGAGATCACCGTGATCACGCGCAAGGGCGAGCGCGTCGGAGCGGTCGTGCCGATCGAGATCCTCGATGCCATAGAGGACGCGGAGGACGAGCTCCTGGCCCGTGAGGCGCGGAAGCACCTGGACGAGCCGACCGTCACCATGGCCGAGGTACTGGCGGACCTCTTCGGTCCGCCTGCGGACTCCGCCGGGAGCGCTGCGTGAAGTACGCCTTCCGCTTCACCTCGCATGCCCGGCGTCAGCTGCGCGGGATCGGCCAGCTCGAGGCGATGCGTGTCCTCACCGCCCTCACCGCGCTGGGGGACGACCCGTTCGCGGACGGACCCGACGTCAAGAAGCTGGCCGGCAACGACGCTCTGTACCGACTCCGGGTCGGCGACTTCCGGGTGGTCTACCAGGTGCGTGGCGAGGTGCTGGTGATCCTCGTCGTCCACGTCGGCCACCGCCGTGAGGTCTACCGCGGCCTCTGAGCCCTACCGCACGGCAATGAACGGCTCCGCGCCGCGCTCCGCCCGGGCCCGCGGGGCCTCGGCCGGGCGGCCGACCGCCACCGCGCCCATCGGGTCCCAGCCGTCCGGCAGGTCCAGCGCCTGCCGCACGGTGTCGCGGCAGAACATCGTCGACGACACCCACGCGGAGCCGTAGCCCTCACCCGTCAGCGCGACGAGCAGGTTCTGCACGGCCGCGCCGACCGCCACCGTGAACATCTCCCGTTCGGCGGCGGCCCGCCGCGCGTCCGGGTAGTCGTGCGAGCCGTCCATCACGAGGCAGGGCACGACCAGGTACGGGGCGTCCCGCAGCACGTCGCCGCGGGCGGTGCGGCGGGCGATCCGGGCGTCGTCCCAGCCGTCGAGCTCGCGCAGGTCGCGCTGCCAGGCGGCGAGCATCGCGTCGAGCAGGCGCACCCGGGTCTCGGCGGACTCCAGCAGCACGAACCGCCACGGCGTGGTGTGGTGCGGGGCGGGCGCGGTGACGGCGGCGGCGACGGCGCGCCGGACGGCGCCCGGGTCGACGGGCTCGTCGGTGAAGGAGCGGACGGTGCGCCGCAGGGTGACGGCCTGCCGCAGCGCCTCGGAGGTGCCGATCCGGAACATGTCCTGGTCGGCGGGCCGCACCAGCGGCCGGGTGCCGGCGCCGTCCTCGGCGGTGACGAGGTGCCCGAGCCCGCGCACGATCGCGACCGGCACCCCGGTGGCCTTGCCCTTCACCAGGTCGGCGGCACCGGCGAGTTCGTCGGCGGTGGCGGTGACGGTGAGGGCGAGCTCGTTGCCGTGGCTGTCGGTGCGCCCCCGGTGGTCCTCCAGGACGGACAGCCCGGCGGCGCCGATGGCGACGTCGGTGAGGCCGCTGCGCCAGGGCCGTCCGAAGGTGTCGGTGACGATGACGGCGAGCCGGCGGCCGGTGAGCTGCTGGAGCCGGGCCCGCAGCGCGCGCGCCGAGGCGTCCGGGTCCTCGGGCAGCAGCAGGACGGTGCCGGGCGCGGTGTTGGAGGCGTCGACTCCGGCGGCGGCCATCACGAAGCCGTTGCGGTTCTCGACGATGCGGGCCCGCCCGCGCCGGGCGACGACCCGGACGGTCTCCGCGTCGATCGCGGCCTCGCGGTCGGCGGCGTGCTGCAGCCGGCCCTCCGCCTTGCTGACGATCTTCGAGGTGACGAGCAGGATGTCGCCGTCCTGGTAGCTGCCCGCCTTGGCGAGCAGGCCGGCCAGGTCGGCGCCCGCGTCGATCTCGGGGATGCCCTCGACGCCCAGGATCCGCACGGTCATCGGCGGACCTGCTCGGCCAGTGCGAGCGCGGCCCGGGCCATCTCGGCGGTGGCGTCGACGTCGGTCATCAGCAGCGGGACGGCCCGGCAGGCGATGCCGCCGGCCTCGACGGCGGCGACCGCCGCCTCGTCCGCGGTGTCGACCAGCCAGCCGTCGATCAGGTCCGCGCCGTAGTCGAGCGCGACCGCCTCCGCCGTCGCCTCGACGCCGACCGCGGCGAGCACCTTGTCGGCCATGCCCCGCACCGGCGCCCCGCCGATGATGGGGGAGAGGCCGACGACGGGCGCGGGCGCGGCGGCGACGGCCTCCCGGATGCCGGGGACGGCGAGGATGGTGCCGATCGAGACGACCGGGTTGGACGGCGGGAACAGGATGACGTCGGCTTCGGCGATGGCGTCCAGCACGCCGGGCGCGGGCTTGGCGGTGTCCGCGCCGACCGGGATGATCGCCTCGGCGTCGACGGCGGCGTGCAGCCTGACCCAGTACTCCTGGAAGTGGATCGCCCGGGTGCCCTGCTCGTCGGTGATCCGCACGTGGGTCTCGACCCGGTCGTCGCTCATCGGCAGCAGCCGCACGCCGGGCTGCCAGCGCACGCACAGCGCCTCGGTGACCTGGCTGAGGCTGTACCCGGCGGCGAGCATCTGGCTGCGGACGAGGTGGGTGGCGAAGTCGCGGTCGCCGAGCCCGAACCACTCGGGGCCGACGCCGTACTCCTTCATCTCGGCCTTGATGGACCAGGTCTCGTCGGTCCGGCCCCACCCCTGCTCCTCGTGGATGCCGCCGCCGAGGGTGTACATCACGGTGTCGAGGTCGGGGCAGACCTTGAGGCCGTAGAGGTGGATGTCGTCGCCGGTGTTGCCGATGACGGTGATCTCGTCCTGCGGCCCGATCGCCGCGCGGAGCCCGCGCAGGAAGCGCGCCCCGCCGATTCCGCCTGCCAGTGCCACGATGCGCATGGGGTCATCCTGCCACGGCCGGACTGTTCGTCAGTCCGCGTTCAACGGGGCCTGGGCGTGCTGTTCGGGGACGGCGTGGGCGGTGCCGTACTGGTTCATCGCGGTGAGGCCCGGGGTGTAGAGGTGGATGGAGACGGCGGGTTCGAGCGCGCCGTTGACCACCTCGTGCAGGTACCCGGGGGAGAACACCCGCTGCCCGCCCGGCCGCAGCGCCCGGGCGCCCTCGCCCGCGTGCGTGAGCGAGCGTTCGACCAGTTCCCCCTCCACGACGGTCATCACGCCGGAGGAGTCGCCGTGGTCGTGGAATCCGCTGCTCTGGCCGGGCAGCCAGCTGAGCAGCCAGACCTCGTAGCCGGGGCCGGTCTCCAGCCGGGCGTACCAGCGGGTGAGGGCGTCGTAGCGGACCAGCGGCTCCCAGCGGGCGCGGTCGGCGGCGATCTCGCGGACCAGCCGGGCGTAATCGGCGACGGTGGTCGGGTGCTCCGGCAGGTCGGTGCGGGCCAGGTGCGGGAAGGCGAGCGGGTCCCCGGCGATGGAGACGTCGCTCAGCCCGTCCCCCCAACGAGGGGCGGTACGGGCGGGGGCCAGGCCCAGGCGGGCGAGCTTGTTGCGGTCGCGGTTCCGCTTGCGGATGCGGATCATGCGCACGGGGTCGTCCTCGGAGGTCGCGGCTGGTTCGGCGGGGAGCAGCCGCTGCCGGGATGTCCTGGGGACGGGAATCGCGGGCGGCCTCTGTGCTTCCTGGGGGCGGCGCGCGGTGGGACGCGGGCGCCTAGATACAGCAGGAACAGAGGCGACAACAGGTGTTCACGGCACGGCGGAGGGTGGAACCGCTCCGGGGGCTGGTGAACTCTGACATGGGGGAAAGGAGACCGCATCCGCGGGCCGGTGTCAAACGGGGGGACTGCGGCATTCGAGCGGATTCGGTCCGGATGTCTCCGGATGGGGTGATTCATCACCCTCTATGTTTCGATGGGAAGATCGCCGGGAAGGCAGGCCGATGACCGGCCTGCGATCGTGACTGTGCGTCACGCGGTGGCGGGATGTTGACGGTTCGATCCCGTCCGAGGCTTTCGGGCTGAAGGTCCGTTGTGTCCGAATATGTACACTATTCGTAACGGCTTGGTGCCGGGGAGTGAATCCTGGCCCCAATACCAGAGCTCGGCTTGACTGAGCCAGAGTGACGCAACTGTAATTTCACTCGTGTCGTCGAGCCGCACCAGGCCACGGCACCTACGGGGACGCCAAGGTAGGGGCAGAGGAGGCGCGCCACATGAGCGAGCTCTTTGAGCTGTTGATCGGTGACGGCATCACGGAGGAGGAAGAGGAACTCGGTTGGCAGGAGCGCGCGTTGTGCGCCCAGACCGACCCCGAGTCCTTCTTCCCCGAGAAGGGCGGCTCCACCCGCGAGGCGAAGAAGGTCTGCCTCGCCTGCGAGGTCCGCTCCGAGTGCCTGGAGTACGCGCTCGCCAATGACGAGCGGTTCGGCATCTGGGGCGGCCTCTCCGAGCGCGAGCGCCGACGGCTCAAGAAGAGCGCGGTCTGACCGGGCCGAGCCCGACCGCCGCCGGTGACCCCGGCGGCGAGCGACGACCGGACCGCTGTACGAGCGCCTCACCGTGACGGTGGGGCGCTTTCGTGCGTCCGGGCCTCCTGCCGGTCGCCCCCGCACCGGCACCGCGCACGAGGCGGCCACCCGGAGCCGTTAGTGTGGTGCGCCATCCGGTTGCCGTTCACCGGCTGTGTCCACCGAGAACTGGGGCCCGCGCACTCGATGACCGTCTACAGCCACCAGAGCGGCTTCACCGCTTCCCGGCCGCCCGCCTACCCGCGCCACCTGGTCACCGCCGTGATCGTCTCGCACGACGGCGCCCGCTGGCTCCCGCAGGCCCTGGCCGGTCTGCTCGGCCAGGACCGCCAGGTCCAGCGGATCCTCGCGGTCGACACCGGATCCACCGACAACTCCCCGCAGTTGCTCGCGGACACCCTCGCCGACTGGCTGCCGGAGAGCGGCCCGACCGTCCTCGGCCGCCGGGCCGGGTTCGGCACCGCCGTCGCCGAGGCCGTGTTCAACAGCCCGCCGCTGCGCCCGGAGGACCTCCCGTACCGGCTCGGCCCCTCCGGCTACGACCCGGTCACCGGCGGCTGGGACGACTTCGGCGACCCGCTCGCCCAGGAGGACGTCCTCGGCCGCGGCGGCCCGCGCGAGACCGAGCCGGTCGAATGGCTCTGGCTGCTGCACGACGACTGCGAGCCGCAGACCGACGCGCTGCGCCGTCTGCTCCAGGTCGCCGACTCCACCCCCAGCGCCGCCGTGGTCGGCCCCAAGCTGCGCAGCTGGTACGACCGGCGCCAGCTGCTGGAGGTCGGCGTCACCATCGCCCGCTCCGGCCGGCGCTGGACCGGCCTCGACCGCCGCGAGCAGGACCAGGGCCAGCACGACCAGGTCCGCCCGGTGCTCGCCGTCTCCACCGCCGGCATGCTGGTGCGCCGGGATGTCTTCGAAGAACTCGGCGGCTTCGACAAGGCGCTCCCGCTGATGCGGGACGACACCGACTTCTGCTGGCGGGTCAACGCCGCCGGCCACCGCGTCGTGGTCGCCCCCGACGCCGTGCTCCGGCACGCCGAGGCGGCCAGCCGCGAGCGCCGCGCCGTCGACTGCGGCCCCGCCCACCCGCACCGGGTGGACAAGGCCGGCGCCGTCTACACCCTGCTCGCCAACTGCCGCGGCGTGCTGTTCCCGTACGTCCTGCTGCGGCTGGTGCTCGGCACCCTGCTGCGGGCCGTCACCAACCTGCTCGGCAAGGACCCGCGCCAGGCGGTCGACGAGCTCGCCGGCCTCGGCCACGAACTCATCCGCTTCCCAAGGCTGTTGGCCGCGCGCAAACGCCGTGCCCGAACCAGGGCGGCGGACGCCCTGGACGACCGCACGCTCTTCCCCGCGCCCGGCGCCACCACCCGGCTGGCCGTCGAAGGCGTCGTCGGCTCGCTCGGGATCGGCGGCGGCGACGACACCGGCAGCCGGCACGGCTCCGTCGAGGCCGGCGGCGACGAGGACTCCGAGGACCTGGTCGTCGAGCAGTTCGCGCTGATCAAGAAGCTCGCCCGGCGCCCGGCGCCGGTGCTGTTCGCCGCGCTCCTGGTGTTCGCCCTGGTCGCCTGCCGCGGCCTGCTCGGCGGCGGCGAACTCTTCGGCGGCGCCCTGCTGCCCGCCGCGGACGGCGCGGGCGGCCTGTGGTCGATGTACGCCGACGCCTGGCACCCGGTCGGCACCGGCTCCACCGCCGCCGCCCCGCCGTACCTCGGCGTGCTCGCGGTGCTCTCCTGGGGCCTGTTCGGCCACGCCGACCTCGCGCTCACCCTGCTCGTCCTGCTCACCGTGCCGCTCGCCGCGGTCAGCGCCTACCTGGTGTCCCGGCCGCTGCTGGACTCCAAGGTGGTCCGCGCCTGGGCCAGCGCCACCTACGCACTGCTGCCCGCCGCCACCGGCGCGCTCGCCCAGGGCCGGATCGGCACCGCCGTCCTCGCCGTGCTGCTGCCGCCGCTGGCCCGCGCCGCGGCGATCGCGGCCGGCCTCGGCATCCGCCAGGAGAGCGCCGCCAAGGGCGCCCGCCCCGGCTGGCGGCCGGTCTGGATGACCGTCCTGCTGCTCACCCTGGCCACCGCCTTCGTGCCGCTGACCTGGGCGCTCGCCGTGCCGCTGTGCCTGGCCATGCTGCTGGTCGCGGTGCTGCGCGGCGGCGCCCTCGGCTCCGGCGGGACGGCGCTGCGGCTGCTCGGCCTACGCGTCCTGGTGATCCTCGCGGCGCCGGTCGCCGTCCTCGCGCCGTGGTCGCTCAAGGTGCTGTCGCACCCCACGTCGCTGCTGCTGGAGGCCGGGCTCCCCGGCCTGCACGGCGCCGGCGCGAGCGCGGGCGGCCTGCTCCTGGTCAACCCGGGCGGCGCCGGGGTGCCGCCGGTGTGGCTGTCGGCCGGCGTGGTCCTCGCCGCGCTCGCCGCCCTGCTGCGCGCCGACCGCCGCCGCGCGGTGCTCGCCGCCTGGGGCGCGGCCGGCGCCGGCCTGGTCTTCGCGGTCGCGGTGGCGGGCACCTCCGTGACCCCGGCCTCCGGCGGCCCGGCGGTGCCCGCCTGGGCCGGCCCGGCCACCCTGATCGCCGGGATCGCCCTGCTCGCCGCCGCCGCGATCGGCGCGGACGGCGCCAACGCCCGCGTCGCCGGGATCGCCTTCGGCTGGCGCCAGCCGGTCGCCGCCCTGGTGGTGGCCGCCGCCGTGCTGGCCCCGCTGGGCACCGGCCTGTGGTGGGCGGTCACCGGCGCCGGCGGCCCGCTGCACCGCGGCCCGAGCAGCCAGGTGCCGGCCTTCATCGCCGAGGAGGCGGGCACCAGCGACCGGGCCCGCACCCTGGTCGTCACCGGCGACCGGGGCGGCGGCGCCGTCCGCTACACCGTGCTGCGCGGCGCCGGCCTGACCCTCGGCCAGGCCGAGTCCACCGTCGACCCGGCCACCGGCACCCAGGACGGCCTGAACACGATGGTCGGCAGCCTGCTGGCCGGCTCCGGCGCCGACCAGGCGAAGGCCCTCGCCGGCTACGGCATCGCCTACGTGCTGGTCCAGCAGCCGGTGATCGACACCTACAAGGACGTCCTCGACACCACCCCCGGCCTGGTCAAGGCCAACCAGGACGGCGACTCCGCGCTCTGGCAGGTCAACGGCGCCGCCGCCGTCCGCGCGGTGATCACCGCGCCGGGCGCCCTCCCGGTGGTCGTCCCGTCCGGGGCCCGCGACCTCACCGGCACCGTCCCGGCCGGCCCGGACGGTCGGGTGCTGCGCCTGGCCGAGTCCGCCGCCCCCGAGTGGAAGGCCACCGTGGACGGCACCGCCCTGGAACCGACCACCGTCGACGGCTGGGCGCAGGGCTTCAAGCTCCCGGCGGCCGGCGGCAAGCTCTCCGTCACCCGGGAGGGCAGCCTCGCCCACACCGGCTGGATCTGGGCGCAGATGCTGCTCGGCCTCACCGTCCTGGTGCTGGCCCTGCCCGGCCGCCGCAGCCACAAGGACGACGACCTGCCCGAGGACGTCCTCGCCGCCGCGGCGCTGGCCGCCGCCGCCGAGAAGCAGACCCCCGCCCCCGGCAGCCGCCGGGCCCGCCGGATGGCCGAGCGCGGCGAGGGCGGGGAGGGCGGCGAAGGCGGCACCGAGGAGCCCGGGGTGTACGAGGGCCGGCCGGCGCCGGCCACCGCGCAGCCCGTCGGCGAGCCGGTCTCCGAGGCCGTCGAGGCGGCGGCCGCCGCCCAGGTCGCCGAGCCGTACGCGGATCCGTACCAGACGTACCAGCAGGCCGACCCGTACAGCTACGACCAGTACGCCGCCCAGCAGCCGGCGGTCGCGCCGTACGACGGGCAGGGCTACGACCCCTACCAGCAGCACGGCCAGCAGCAGGCGTACCCGCAGCAGGGCTACGACCCCTACCAGCAGCAGGACCAGCAGTACGGCTACGACCAGTACCAGCAGCACGGCCAGCAGCCGTGGCTGCCGGGGCAGCAGCAGGCCGATCCCTACTACGACCCGAACGATCCGAGCGGCACCGGCCACTCTCCTGCGAACTACCGGCCGCACCAGCACGGATCGGGGAGCTGACCCGCGATGAAGAAGCCCGCATTCCGGAAGAAGTCCGGGCCCGCCGCCGACCGGGCGCGCCAGCCGGCCGAGGAGGCGTACGAGCCCGCCGCCGCCTCGCCCACCTCGCCCGCGCCCGCCCGGGACGGCCGGTTCGCCGGCCGCACCGGCGGGACGAGGACCACGCCGTCCCTGCTGGCCGCGGCCGTGGTGCTCGCGGCCGTGTTCGGGATCGCCGAGGTGCGCCCGCCGGCCGCCCCGGCCAAGGCGGCCGGCGCCGCCCCCGCCACCGCGCAGGTCGAGCGGACGGCGGCGGTCTGCCCGCAGCCGCTCCAGGGCCTGACCGGCTCCACCAGCCTCACCGCCTACACCCCGCCCGGCACCGGCTCCGCCACCGGCGGCGCCGGCTGGCTCTCCGACGCCGCCGCGCCCGCCACCCCGCCGGCCGCCCCGACCGCCGGCGCCTCGGCCCCGGCCAACCCGGCGCCGACCGCGACCCCGGCCCCGACCGGCTCGGCCGCCCCGGCCGCCGCCCCGGACAAGGCGCCCGCCGACGCCAAGCTGACCCTGGCCAAGCCCGGCACCCCGGTCACCGGCCCGGCCACCAACGGCGACGCCGCGCCCGGCACCGGGGCCGTCGCCACCGGCGCCCTCGCCCCCGGCTTCACCGTCACCCAGACCACCGTGGTCACCGAGCAGCGCGGCCAGGGCCTGTCCGGCCTCACCTGCACCCCGGCCGGCACCAGCTTCTGGTTCGCCGGGGCCAGCACGGCCGGCGACCGGGTCGACTACCTCAGCCTGGTCAACACCGAGGCCACCGGCGCCGTCGTCGACATCAAGCTGTACGGCGACAAGGGCCCGATCGAGAACGACGCCTCCAACGGCATCGCCGTCGCCCCCGGCAGCTCGCAGTCCGTCCTGCTGCCGACCATCAGCAAGGGCGCGGTCACCGACCTCACCGTGCACGTGGTGGTCCGCTCCGGCCGGATCGGCGCCGCGCTGCACGCCGCGGACGGCAACAAGGGCGCCGACTGGATCCCCGCCTCGACCGAGCCCGCGTCCACCCAGGTGCTGCCCGGCCTGCCCGCCGACACCTCCGCCGCCCGCCTTGTGGTCTGGGCCCCGCCGGAGGACGACGCCGACCTGAAGATCCAGCTCTCCGGCAAGAACGGCTGGTTCACCCCGGCGGGCAACGAGACCATCCACGTCAAGGCCGGCCAGGTGGCCGCCGTCGACCTCGGCAAGATCACCCGCGAGGAGGTCGCCGGGCTGCGGCTGTCGCCCAGCGACGACAAGCACGCCACCCCGGTCGTGGCCGGCCTGCGGGTCGACCGCACCGGCTCCAACGGCAAGAGCGACGCGGCCTGGCTGACCGGCAGCGCGCCGGTCGGCGCCCGCGCCACCGTCGCCGACAACCGGGCCGGCGCCGCCACCCTGTTCCTGACCTCCAGCGGCGACGCCGCCACCGTCAAGGTCACCGCCTCGGCCGGCAGCGGCGGCGGCACCCCGGCGACCAAGGAGGTCCAGATCCCGGCCGGCGGCACCGTCGCCCTCCCGGCGCCCGAGCCCGCCGGACTGAACGGCAGCTTCGCGCTCACCGTGGAGACCACCTCCGGCGGCCCGGTCGTCGCCGCCCGGATGCTCGCCATCCCCACCAAGGACGTGCCGATGTTCACCGTCCAGGCACTGCGCGACGACCACAGCACCGTCAAGGTCCCGCAGGCCGCCCAGGACCCGGGCGTCGTCCTGCGCTGACCGCGGGCACACCGAAGGGCGGCACCGGCGCGGTGCCGCCCTTCGGCATGGTGGTCAGTCCTCGTCGTAGCGCGGGTCGATCGCGTCCGGCGACAGCCCCAGCAGCTCGGCGACCTGCTCGATCAGGATCTCGTGCACCAGCGCCGCGCGGTCCTCCCGGGTCTTCGCCCGGATCTCCACCGGCCGCCGGTACACCACGATCTGGCTCTTGCGCCCCTGCCCGCCCGGCGACACCCGCCCCAGCGGCACGCCGTCCTCGGCCTCGGCGCCGTCCGGCTCGTGCAGCGGCACCTCCTGCACGGCGAACTCGACCTCGATCAGCTGCGGCCAACGCCGCTCCAGCCGCTCCACCGACTCGCGCACGTAGTCGTCGAACAGTTCGGAGCGGGTGAGCGAGATCGGCACCTGGGGCGGCGCGAGGGGGCCGCGCAGCCCCCTGCCGTGCCGGTCGCGGTGCCGCGGGCGGCGCGAGGGCCCTGTGGATGACTGCGGTGCGGAGCTGTCCATATCACTGCCGAGCGTAGTCCTTGGACGGACGGAAGTGGACCGTTCCGAACGGGAATCGCCGGGTGCGGCGGCGCATCCGCCGGCGCGCGGAGGGCGACACGGCACACCCTCCGGACAGGCGGTCTTCGCGCCCCGGCGGGGAGTGCGGTACCGTCCACCCTCGTGAGCTCTGTACGTCGTTGTTCGCGGACCGCATGCGGCCGACCGGCCGTCGCGACGCTGACGTACGTCTACGCGGACTCCACCGCCGTGCTGGGCCCGCTCGCCACCTACGCCGAGCCGCACTGCTACGACCTGTGCGCCGAGCACGCCGAGCGCCTCACCGCCCCGCGCGGCTGGGAGGTCGTCCGGCTCGCCGCCGAGGCCGGCCCGCTGCGCCGCAGCAGCGACGACCTCGAAGCCCTCGCCAACGCCGTCCGCGAGGCCGCCCGCCCGCAGACCCCCCGTCAGGGCCGCGCCCCCGAGGGCGAGTCCACCGAGGCCGGCCGCCGCGGCCACCTCCGGGTGCTGCGCTCGCCCGACAACTGACCTCTCTCCCGGGGCTCTCCCGGCACGGAGGGTTCGCCCGGCCCGGGTACGCTGCCGGTCTACCGCCACCTCGGCCCGTCCACCGGACGGGTGGTGGCCCGACGTGACCGACCAGTACAGAGACCAGGTGGAGCCGCAGTGCGCGACCTCAAGCAGCTCGTGAAGGCGTACGACGTGCGAGGCGTCGTCCCGGACCAGTGGGACGAGAGCCTGTCCCGGGCCTTCGGTGCCGCGTTCGTGCAGGTCACCGGCGCGACCGCGATCGTGGTCGGCCACGACATGCGCCCCTCCTCCCCGGCGCTGACCCGGGCCTTCGCCGAGGGCGCGGCGGCCTACGGCGCCGACGTCGTGCAGATCGGGCTCTGCTCCACCGACCAGCTCTACTACGCCAGCGGCAAGCTCGACCTGCCCGGCGCGATGTTCACCGCCAGCCACAACCCGGCCCAGTACAACGGCATCAAGCTCTGCCGGGCCGGCGCCGCCCCGGTCGGCCAGGACACCGGCCTGGCCGAGATCCGCGAGCTGGTCGAGTCCTGGACGGGCGAGGACGACACCGTCACCGTCCCGGCCAAGGACGTCAAGGCCGGCACGCTCTCCGAGCAGGAGACCCTGCGCGGCTACGCCGACCACCTGCTGGGCCTGGTCGACCTCACCGCGATCCGCCCGCTCAAGGTCGCCGTCGACGCCGGCAACGGCATGGGCGGCCACACCGTGCCGACCGTCTTCGACGGCCTGCCGATCGAGCTCGTCCCGATGTACTTCGAGCTGGACGGCACCTTCCCCAACCACGAGGCCAACCCGCTCGACCCGAAGAACCTCGTCGACCTGCAGGCCAAGGTCCGCGAGGTCGGCGCCGACCTCGGCCTCGCCTTCGACGGCGACGCCGACCGCTGCTTCGTCGTCGACGAGCGCGGCGAGCCGGTCTCCCCGTCCGCGATCACCGCCCTGGTCGCCGCCCGCGAGATCGCCCGCGCCCAGGCCGCCGGCGAGGCCGAGCCGACGATCATCCACAACCTGATCACCTCCTGGACCGTCCCCGAGGTGGTCCGCGAGCTCGGCGCCACCCCGGTGCGCACCCGGGTCGGCCACTCCTTCATCAAGCAGGAGATGGCCGTCACCGAC
Organism: Streptomyces rubellomurinus; assembly: GCF_000961885.1. GTDB lineage: Bacteria > Actinomycetota > Actinomycetes > Streptomycetales > Streptomycetaceae > Kitasatospora > Kitasatospora rubellomurina. The sequence continues at coordinate 9,720 of NZ_JZKH01000077.1, read as the reverse complement.
GCCGTCTTCGGCGGCGAGCACTCCGCGCACTACTACTTCCGCGACTTCTGGCGCGCCGACACCGGCATGCTGGCCGCCCTGCACGTGCTGGCCGCGCTCGGCGGCCAGGAGGGCACGCTCTCCGCGCTGACCGCCGAGTACGACCGCTACGCCGCCTCCGGCGAGATCAACAGCACCGTCGCCGACCAGGCCGCGAGCACCGCCGCCGTCCGCGCCGCCTACGCCGGCCTGGAGGGCACCTCCGTCGACGAGCTGGACGGCCTCACCGTGGCCGGCCCGGACTGGTGGTTCAACCTGCGCGCCTCCAACACCGAGCCGCTGCTGCGCCTCAACGTCGAGGCCAAGGACCCGGCGAAGATGGCCGAGCTGCGCGACGGCGTGCTCGCCGTCGTCCGCGGCTGACATCGGGCTCCCCGTGCCCCGGCCGGTAGGGTTGCCTATCGGCCGGGGCACCTCCGTGCCACCCCCCGAACCGTGGAGAGCCCCATGAAGCTCGAATCCTTCCTGCTGGAGATCCTGGTCTGCCCGCAGTGCCGCGCCGCGCTCACCGAGGGCGGCACCGAGGAGCAGCCCGAGCTGCTCTGCACCGGCGCCGACTGCGGCCTCGCGTACCCGATCCGGGACGGCATTCCGGTCCTGCTGGTGGACGAGGCCCGCCGCCGCGCCTGATCCTTAGGCGCGAGACCGCGGGGCCGACGCCCCGACCCGCCAGCCCAGCGCTCCCAGGACAGCAGCCGGAGGACCGCCGCATGCTCGACGACACCCTGCTCGACGACCCGGCCGCCCTCCAGCGCGCCGACCACGACCGCGCCCTGCTGGCCCTGGCCGGCGCCGGCGCCCGGGTCCGCACCGCGCTGCGCGAGGCCGACGCGGCCGGACTGGACCGGCTGCGCCCGGACGGCCGCCCGCGCGCCGTGCTGGTCGCCGGGCACGGCAGCGCCCTGGCCGCCGGCGAGATGCTGGCCGTCCTGGCCGGCACCGGCAGCCTCGTCCTGCCGCTGCCGCCCTCCGAGGCCGCGGCCCCGCGCACCGACCGGGCCGGCGCCCCGCCCGCCTTCACCGCCGGCCTCGGCTGGCAGCTGCCCGGTTGGGCGGGCCCGCTCGACCTGCTGGTGGTCAGCTCCGCGGCCGGTGGCGAGCAGGGCCTGATCGCCCTCGCCGAGCAGGCGTACGCGCGCGGCTGCGCCGTCGTCGTCACCGCCCCGGCCGGCAGCCCGCTGGCCGAGGCCGCGCTCCAGGTGCGCGCGCTGCCGCTGCCGTACGTGGCGTCGGCACTGCCGGACGAGGCCCCGCCGGCCGCACCGGCCGCCGAGCCGGACCTCCCGGCCGAGGACCCGGCCGCGCTGTGGTCCCACCTCACGCCGCTGCTGGCGCTCGCCCAGAAGGTCGGGCTCACCCAGTTGCCGTACGACGCGCTGCCCGGCCTCGCCGACCTGCTGGACGCCGCCGCCGTGCGCTGCCGTCCGGACGCCGCCGCGTACACCAACCCGGCGAAGGGCCTGGCCGCGCGGCTGGCCGGGACCGTCCCGCTGCTCTGGGCCGAGGGCCCGATCGCCGGGGCCGCCGTCGCCCGGTTCGCCGCGCAGCTGGCCGAGCGGGCCGGCCGTCCGGCGCTGGCCGGGCCGCTGCCGCAGGTGCTCACCGCCCACCGGGGCATGTTCACCGGCCAGTTGGGCGCGGGCGCGGACCCGGACGACTTCTTCCGGGACCGGGTCGAGGAGCCCGACCCGCTGCACCTGCAGGTCCTGCTGCTGCGGCACCTGCCGAGCACCGGGGCGGCCGCGGCGGAGGATGCGGACGGCCCGGTCGAGCTGCCGGAGGACGACGAGCGCCCGCGCAGCTTCGGCGTCAGCCGGGCGCACCGGCTGGCCGCCGCCCACGACGTCCGGCTGACCGAGTACGGGAGCACCCGGCCGGACCAGCTGCACGCGCTGGCCGACCTGGTCGCGCTGACCGACTTCGCCGCCGTCTACCTCGGGCTCGCCGCCGCGCACTCCTGAGCCGGGCGCGGGCGCGGTCTAGGGTGTCCGCATGAGCACTGAGGGCGGGACGAAGGCACTGGTGGCGGCGCTGTCCGCGAATCTGGCGATCGCGGCGGCGAAGTTCACCGCCTTCGGCTTCACCGGGTCCTCCTCGATGCTGGCCGAGGGCGTGCACTCGGTGGCCGACTCCGGCAACCAGGTGCTGCTGCTGGTCGGCGGCAAGCGGGCGCGCCGGGCGGCGGACGAGGAGCACCCGTTCGGGTACGGCCGCGAGCGCTACGTGTACGGCTTCCTGGTGGCGATCGTGCTGTTCAGCGTCGGTGGCCTGTTCGCGGTCTACGAGGGCTGGCACAAGGTCCAGCACCCCGAGGCGCTGGACTCCTGGGGCTGGGCGGTCGGCGTGCTGGTCTTCGCCATCGTGATGGAGGGCTGGTCCTTCCGCACCGCGGTGCGGGAATCGGCGAAGCTCAAGGGCACCCGCAGCTGGGCGCAGTTCGTCCGCACCGCCAAGGCGCCCGAGCTGCCGGTGGTGCTGCTGGAGGACACCGGCGCGCTGATCGGCCTGGTGCTGGCGCTGTTCGGCGTCGGGCTCACGGTGATCACCGGGAACGGCGTCTGGGACGGCGTCGGCACGCTGTGCATCGGCGTCCTGCTGGTGCTGATCGCCGTGGTGCTCGCGCTGGAGACCAAGTCGCTGCTGCTCGGCGAGTCCGCCGACCGCGAGTCGGTGCGGCGGATCCGGACGGCCCTGGTCGACGGGGAGACCGTCACCGGGGTGATCCACATGCGCACCCTGCACCTGGGCCCGGAGGAGCTGCTGGTCGCCGCCAAGATCGCGGTCAACGCCGAGGACAGCGCCGCCCGGGTGGCGGCCGCCATCGACGCGGCCGAGGAGCGGGTCCGGGCGGCCGTGCCGATCGCCCGGGCGATCTACCTGGAGCCCGACGTCTACAGCGCCGAGAAGGCCGCCGCGGGCGAGGACCCGGCCGCCACCCCGGGCGGCCCCGGGCCCGCGCCGGTCCCCTCCTGAGCACGGCCCGAGCGCGATTCGGGCACGCCTGCACGATGATCGTTCCGGGACGGAAATCGCTCATCGGCGGCCCTCCGCCGGGGCTGCCGGTGTAGATTCGTCACCAGAGCCAGAACGTCGCTGCTGATGGCGGTCGATCGCTGCCGCGTGCCCGTAGGGTGTGCGCCGGTCGAGGGAGAGAGGTCCTCCGACGGTTTGTGCCGCACAGTGGGGAGCCGACCCGATTCCGGGCCCGGCCCTCCCGGCACGCCCGTGCACCCGCACGGCATAGCCGCGCTGCGTGGCACACCGGACCTTGGCCGTGCCCCACCCCCATCAGCGAGGAGCAGACGCATGTCGACCGACATCACCGGTGACTTCAAGGTCGCCGACCTTTCCCTGGCGCCGTTCGGCCGCAAGGAGATCCAGCTGGCCGAGCACGAGATGCCCGGCCTGATGGCGATCCGCAAGGAGTACGCCGCGTCGCAGCCGCTGGCCGGCGCGCGCATCACCGGCTCGCTGCACATGACCATCCAGACCGCGGTCCTGATCGAGACCCTGACGGCGCTCGGCGCCGAGGTCCGCTGGTGCTCCTGCAACATCTTCTCCACCCAGGACCACGCGGCCGCCGCCATCGCGGTCGGCCCGGAGGGCACCCCGGAGAACCCGCAGGGCGTGCCGGTCTTCGCCTGGAAGGGCGAGACCCTGGAGGAGTACTGGTGGTGCACCGAGCAGGCGCTGACCTGGCCTGACGGCAAGACCCCGAACATGATCCTGGACGACGGCGGCGACGCCACCCTGCTGATCCACAAGGGCGTCGAGTTCGAGAAGGACGGTGCCGCGCCGGACCCGTCCACCGCGGACAACGACGAGTTCCGGATCATCCTGGAGCTGCTGAACCGCACCCTCAAGGACACCCCGAACAAGTGGACCGAGGTCGCCGCCACCATCAAGGGCGTGACCGAGGAGACCACCACCGGTGTCCACCGCCTGTACGAGATGCACCGTGACGGCACGCTGCTGTTCCCGGCCATCAACGTCAACGACTCGGTCACCAAGTCGAAGTTCGACAACAAGTACGGCTGCCGCCACTCGCTCGTCGACGGCATCAACCGCGCCACCGACGTCCTGATCGGCGGCAAGGTCGCGGTCATCTGCGGCTACGGCGACGTCGGCAAGGGCAGCGCCGAGTCGCTGCGCGGCCAGGGCGCCCGCGTCATCGTCACCGAGATCGACCCGATCTGCGCGCTGCAGGCCGCGATGGACGGCTACCAGGTCGCCACCCTCGACGACGTCGTCGAGATCGCCGACATCTTCATCACCACCACCGGCAACAAGGACATCATCCTGGCCTCCCACATGGAGCGGATGAAGCACCAGGCCATCGTCGGCAACATCGGCCACTTCGACAACGAGATCGACATGGCCGGCCTGGCCAAGCTCCCCGGTGTCGTGAAGACCGAGATCAAGCCGCAGGTCCACGAGTGGCGCAAGGCCGACGGCCGCACCATCATCGTCCTCTCCGAGGGCCGCCTGCTGAACCTGGGCAACGCGACCGGCCACCCGTCCTTCGTGATGTCCAACTCCTTCGCGAACCAGACGATCGCCCAGATCGAGCTGTTCACGAAGACCGAGCAGTACCCGATCGGCGTCTACGTGCTGCCGAAGCACCTGGACGAGAAGGTCGCCCGCCTGCACCTGGACGCGCTCGGCGTGAAGCTGACCGTCCTGAGCCAGGACCAGGCCGACTACATCGGCGTCCCGGTCGAGGGCCCGTACAAGGCGGAGCACTACCGCTACTGATGCGGTGACGTTCTGACGCCGGTGGCCGGCACCCCTGGGCGGGGTGCCGGCCACCGGCGCGTCCGGGCCCGAAGCCCGTCCCGTCAGCGCAGGCCCTCGTTCGTCCAGGCGCCCTCGTCGGCGTCCGTGAGGTGCACCAGGTCCAGCAGGCCGACCAGACCCCCGTGCCGGTCGACCGTGGGGACGCTGTCGGGAAGGGCCGACGCGCAGAGCTGGCGGCCCCGCTCGTGCCGGCACTCGATGACGGGCAGCCGGTACTGCGGGGGCGCGCCGTCCGGGGCCACCTGGATCTCGACCTTCCGGTCCTCGACCGAGACGCCGACCGTGGCGGTCCAGCCGAGCGGGCCGGCGGGCCGGTCCAGCCGGGCCTTGTCCAGCCGCACCCCCGCCGGGAGCGGGCCCAGCCGGATCGGCAGCGGGATGCCCCGGGTCTCGTAGACGACGGTGGACGCGATCCGCAGCAGGTCGGCGTCCGGGATCGCGGCCTCGGCGTAGTGCGAGGCGTCGAGCTGCGCCCACCGGCCGCTCGCGGTCAGCCAGCGCAGGACGCGGCGGCTGGTGTCGTAGCGGGTGTTGGTCGGGTGCTCCACCCAGTACGCCGTCCGGCCGTCGACCGGGGGCGCCGGGACCTTCGCCTCCGCCGGGCCGTTCGGCTCGCCCGGCAGGGAGCCGGCCAGAGCCGGCTCGGGGCCGGGAGCGCGCAGGAAGACCTGGACGTTCCGGCCGCTCGTCCCGGTGTCGGCGGCGGTGATCGAGGAGGCGTCCGGGCCCGACGCGAAGCTGATGCCGAGTTCGCGGTTCGCCCAGTCGGGCAGCCAGCCGAACCGCAGCTCGGACCGCAGCAGGTCGTCGGCATCCGGTCGGGGCACGGCCGGAGCCGTCGTCGGGGAGGCCGGGGCGGTGGCGGCGGTCGGCGGCAGGGCCGGGGAGGCACCGCCGTCCGGCTGCAGCAGGGCCGTGAAGCCGACGGTGAGCGCCGTCGCGACGGCCACCGCGCCGATCGAGGCCCGCCGGCGGCGGCGCAGCCGGGCCTGTCCGGTGGCGACGGCCGCGGCGACGTCGAAGTCGGCCGGCGGCGCGAACTCCTCGGTCAGGGCCGTCAGTCGGGTGGTCAGATCGTTGTGGTCGATGTCGGTCATGACGTCCTCCCTGCCACAGCGGGTCGCGCGACGAGGTTGTTGCGCAGTGCTTCCAGGCCGCGGGAGCTCTGGCTCTTCACGTTGCCGGAGGAGCAGCCCAGGGCCTCGGCGGCCTGGTCGATCGACAGGTCGCAGTAGTAGCGGAGCACCACGGCCGCCCGTTGGCGGGGCGGGAGCTCGGCCAGTGCCCGGCGCAGGTCGAGGGAGCCCTCCAGGTCGAGGTTCGCCGTCGCGACCTCCGGCTCGACGCCGGTGCGGACCGTCCGGCGCCACCAGGGCGTGCGCTGCTCGGCGAGGAAGGTGTTGACCAGCATTCGCCGGGTGTAGCCGTCGAGGTTGGTGGCCCGGCTCGCCTTCGCCCAGTGCACGTACAGCTTGGTGACCGTCTCCTGGACCAGGTCGTCGGCCCGGTGCCAGTCCCCGCACAGCAGATACGCGACCTTCCGCAGCCAGCCGCTCCGGGAGGTCACGTACTCCGTGAACTCCGCGTCGCGCGTCTGCTTCGCCATCCGCACCCCCTCTCGTCGTGGCTCTCGCCGCGGCGCCCTCCCGACGCCGTCCACCCCCCTGATGCGTGCACCGCGGCGGAACGTTGCACCGGGACGCGCACGTAGGCTTCGGGCATGCCCAACGGCCGGTACTCGCTGCACGACACCCATGACCACGCCCCGCTCGGTGAGGAGCGCTTCAGCTGCGCGCCCGGCGTGGCCGGCTGGCGGTACGTGTCCAAGACCTACGCCCCGGACGGCCGGGTGCTCGGCGGCCTCGACCTCACGCTGGACTCGCGGGCCCGGCCGCTGCGGATGGAACTGCGGGCGGGCGGCTGGCAGGTGCGCGGCGGCGCCGTGGACGGGGTCGCCTGGGTCCGTGCCGACGCGGCCGACCCGGCCGGCGAGCAGGCGGTGGAGGGGCACGACCGGGCGCACGCCTTCACCGGGCGCTCGCCCGCCTTCCTGGTCGCCACCGCCCGGCTGCTGCGGCTGACGGAGGGGGCGAGCGCGCGGGTGCGGCTGGTCGGGTTCAGTGAGCCGGTGCTGGCGCCGCGCACGCTCGACCAGGGGTGGCTGCTGGAGGGCGTCGACCGGCACGAGACGGACTCGGGGCCGCTGCTGGTCGAGCGCTACCAGGTCGCGGACCTGGAGACGGGCGAGCAGCAGGTCGTGCACCTGGCGGGGGACGTGGTGCTGGCGGCGGCGGGGATCGAGCTGGAGGAGCTGGAGTCGCCGCCGAACGCCTGGCCGGCGGACTTCGGGGAGTAGACCGGGCGGGGAGCGTCCGTCAGGACGGCGGCGCGAAACCGGCGTCGGGGGCCGGGGTGGCGGTCTTCTCCAGGGACGTCGGGGCGGCGGCTGCGGCTGCGGCGGCCGGTGCGGGGGTGGGCGGGACGCTCGGCGCGGGCGGGGCGACGGGGGTCGGGGCCCAGGCTTCGGCCGGGACCGGGACCGGGACCGGGGCAGGGGCGGCTGGGGCCGGGGGGAGGCCGAGGACGCGCACCGGGCGGTCGTCCGCCGTGGCCTGCGGCTGGGCGGGGTGGTGGGGAGCGCCGGGCACCGGCGCCGCCGTCCGCGGCTGCGGCTGCGTCTGGTGCATGTGCTGCATCTGCTGCATCGCGGCCTGGGCGGCGAGCTGGTGCTGCTCCTGGACCCGGGTCCACTCCCGGCGCTGGCGCTCGGTGAGGACCGCGCCCAGGTACGCCGCCGGGTGCACCCCGGGAGGTATCGGGAGGCCGGTCCGCTCGGCCAGCTCCTCGGCCAGCTCGATGGACATCCGCTGCATCACCGCCTGGTCCAGCTCGCCGATCCGGCCGAGCAGTTGGCGGATGGACAGCCAGAGCGGCTCGGGCACCGGGGAGAGGTCCATGGCGACCAGGTCGCGGCCCATGGAGTGCAGCAGGTGGGGGTGCACCGGCGGCAGCGGCGAGGTCGCGCCGCCCCCGTCCGGGGTGCGGTCGCGGATGACCACCGTCCCGGCGAAGACGTCGCCCAGCCGGTTGCCGTCCGCGCGGACCGCGGAGGTGATCATGGCCGGGCAACCGGTGAAGGCGATCAGCTCGAAGAAGCCGACCAGCCCGCGCACCAGCGAGTGCCGGAACCGGACCGGACCGCCGTCGACGCGCACCACCCGGAGCCCGAGCGCGGCCTTGCCGAGCGACCGTCCGTTGCTGAGGGTCTCGACCATCACCGGCACGCCGACCAGGAAGAACACCATCAGGCCGAGTCCGACGGCCGCGAGCGCGGCCCGGTCGAGGCCGACCAGGGCGACGCTCAGCACGAGCGTGACCAGCAGCAGGGCGGCGAACTCCACGAGCAGGTCGAGCACGATCGCCAGCGCCCTGCTCGGAAGCTTCGCCGTCTGCAGGTCGAGGACGACGGCCTCACCCGTCACCAGGTCGCTCAAGACACCCGTCCGTTCACGTTCATGGAGCTGTACGGCCCACTCATGGAGATCGCCGGGGGCGGCAACGCGGTCACGGGGTGGGACGACGGCCGGATCGGCCCCCACGACCCGCTCTCCGCGTTCCCTCCGCCCCGCCGCATTCTGATCCGCAGCCGCAAACATACGGGGCCCGACGTCCGCACGGGAAGTGAGATCCCGGCGACTGCGGCACCGGCCGTGCCTGGCATGCTGGGCCGCACGTGCCCGTACGTACCCGCCTGCCCACCTGCCTCGCGCGTGCGCGCCCGCGCGCACCGCCGACCATGGAGTCGCCGAATGGACCTGGACGTCTTCGTCGCCACCCACCAGGGGGAGTGGGCCAGGCTGGACGCCCTCGCCGGCCGGTACCGGCTCAGCGGGGAGGAGGCGGACGAACTCGTCACCCTCTACCAGCGCGCCACCGGTCACCTCGCCAAGGTCCAGGCCACCGCACCCGACCCGGCCCTGATCGGCCGGCTGACCGGTCTGGTCTCCCGCGCCCGCAGCGCGGTGACCGGCGCCCGCACCAACGCCTGGCAGGACGTCGCCCGCTACTACACGGTGAGCTTCCCGGCCGCGCTGTACCGGTCCCGCCGCTGGTGGGTGCCGATCGCGGTGATCTCGCTGATCGGCACCGTGCTGATCGCCTGGTGGGTGGGGACCCACCCCGAGGTCCGCAACAGCCTCATCGCCCCCGACGCGCTGCGGGAGATGACCCGCCCCGGCGGAAAGTACGAGGCCTACTACTCGGACCGGCCGGCCAGCTCCTTCGCCGCCCAGGTCTGGACGAACAACGCCTGGGTCGCCGTGCAGTGCCTGCTGTACGGCATCGCGCTCGTCCCGGTGATCGTGGTGCTGTGGGGCAACGTGTTCAGCCTCGGCCTCGGTATCGGGCTGATGGCCTCCGCCGGCCGGCTCGACATCTTCCTCGGCCTGCTCATTCCGCACGGCCTGCTGGAACTGACCGCCGTGTTCGTGTCCGGCGGCCTCGGTCTGCGCCTCGGCTGGACCATCATCGACCCGGGCCCGCGCACCCGAGGAGTGGCGCTGGCGGAACAGGGCCGCGCGATCATCGGCATGGCGATCGGCCTGGCGACCGTCCTGGCCGTCTCCGGAATCCTCGAAGCCTTCGTGACACCGTCCGGACTTCCCACCTGGGCCCGCATCTCGATCGGCGCGCTGGCGGAGGTGGCATTCCTCCTCTACGCGCTGGTGCTGGGCCGAAAGGCCGCCGCCGGCGGAGAAGTCGGCGACCTGGCCGAGGCCGACCGGGCGGACCTGCAGCCGGTCGCGGCCTGAGCCGATGTGATCAACAGGCCGCTGACCTGCTACTCTTCTCGCATCCCGACCAAACCATTGACGTGGTGAGGGT
>NZ_JZKH01000076.1 GCF_000961885.1 Streptomyces rubellomurinus | reverse complement strand
CCCACCCGCTACTGGACCACCCTCATCCAGGCCGGCGAACTCCTCACCACCACCCCCAACCCCGACATCCGCCTCCGCAACGCCCTCACCCGCTGCCGCGACCACCTCACCCGCACCACCACCCCCTGAACACAGGAAGTCAACCCCGCCGACTTCCTGCGCCGGTCACCGCGATCGCCGACCAACTGGAAAGAGGCCACCACACGTGACCATCTCCGAAACCCTGCGCGCCGCCCTGGTCGATCAACTCACCGACAGCGACACGCTCACCGACCGCCCTCGTCCTCCTCCTCGCCGCCCTCCCTTGTGATGTCCATGTGGCAGCAGCTCGGCGCCGAGGCCGGGAACCAGGTCCTCGAAGTCGGCACCGGGACCGGCTACTCGACCGCCCTCGGCGCCCACCTGCTCGGCGACGCGAACCTCACCAGCATCGAGTACGACCCCCAAGTAGCCGAACGCGCCGCCGCCGCGCTCAAGGCCGCCGGCCACACCCCCCGACTCCTCACCGGCGACGGTCTCGGCGGGGCCCCGGACGGCGGCGCCTTCGACCGGCTCATCGCGACCTGCTCGGTCCGCTACCTCCCGATGGCCTGGCTCCACCAGGTGAAGCCCGGCCGCACCAGGAGGCTTTCGGCATCACGGTCACCGCGACGGGCCAGCGGATCTGGCTCGGCGCCGAGGACGGCCCCGGGTGGGACCTGCCGATCTGACCCGCCACCCCCTCAGCGCAGGAAGTCGACCCGTCCGACTTCCCGCGCAGTCCAAGGGCTTCGCTACGACGCTGCGGACCACCAGGTCGAGGGCGACGCCACCACGTAGCCCAGCGACTCGTACAGCGGCCGGCCCAGCTTCGACGAGGTGAGGGTGGCCGGCAGGTCGGCCAGGTGGGCGAGGGCGCCGAGCATGACGGCCCGGCCCGCGCCGCGGGAGCGGAACGCGGACGAGGTGCCGACCCAGTAGTGGCTGCCGAAGCCGTCCGCCACCACGCTGACGCAGGCGCCCGCGGGCGCGCCGTCGATCGAGGCGACGAACACGTCCACGCCCGGCTGGTCGAGCAGCGCCGGCGGGAAGAGCTCGCCGGGGCGGTAGGGCTCGAAGGTGTCCAGCTCGAAGCCGTCGATCACGACCCGCTCGGCCGCCTGGAGGTCCTCGGGCCGCCGCACCCGGATCACGTCCGACGCCGGTTCGCCGGCCGGACCGGGCAGGCGCAGCATGACCGGCATCTGCCAGTTGCGCATGCCCAGGTGGTTGAGGTCGGTCGAGCTGTACGGGTCCTCGGCGGTCACCGGGCCCACGGCCCGGCGGACCAGCTCGTTCACCTCGGCCAGTTCGGCCGGGTCGAGGTCGGGTTCCTGGATCAGGATCCGCAGGCCTGCCCGCTCGTCGCCGTCGACCGCGACGAATCCGCGGCGCCGGATCACCTCGTGGCCCCGGCTTCGGCCGGTCGCGGTCCAGAAGGCGGCGGAGTTGCGGGCCTGGCGCATGGGCGCCTCGGCCAGGGAGGCGGCGGGCTGGTCGGTCGAAGTGGATCTCGGTGTCATGGCGCCTACCGTAGTGCGGAATTGACCCGTCACACGGGCCAATTACCGGCACACCGGCTGGGCCACCTCCGCACGACCTCCGCACCGCCGCCGCACAGGAAGTCGGCCCCGCCGACTTCCTGCGCAGCGGCCACCGCGTCAGTCCTGCGACGCGCCCCCCGCCGCGGCGGCCAGGAGGACGTCGACCAGCCGCTCGCCGGCGTCCGGGCGGCCGTAGGAGCGGGCGCGGGCGGCGACGTCGGCGCGCAGGGCGGGGTCGCGGAGCAGCGGGTCCAGGGCCGAGCCGAGGGTGTGCCCGGTCGTCTCGCCGAGGAGGGCGACCGCCGCGCCCGCCTCGTGGAGGTGGCGGGCGTTGTGGGCCTGCTCGTTGCCCGCCGAGGAGGCGAGCGGGATCAGGACGGCGGCCTTGCCGAGCGCGGTCAGCTCCGCGATGGTGCCGGCCCCGCTGCGGGACATCACCACGTCGGCGAGGGCGAGGACGTCCGGCAGTTCGGGGCCGACGAAGCCGGTGAGGTGGTAGCGGGCCGCCGCCTCCGCGGGGAGGGCGGCGGCGTGGTGGCGCAGGGCGTCGACGTTCGCCGGGCCGCACTGGTGGATGACGTTGGCGCCGGTCAGCAGCCACGGCAGCACCTCGGCCACCAGGCCGTTGATCTGCTCCGATCCCTGGGCGCCGCCGGTGACGTAGACGGTCGGCAGGTCGCGGCGGAAGGCGTGCAGCCCGAGCCCGTGGATCGCCTTGTCCGCGGCGCCGGTCAGCACCTCGGGCCGCACCGGGTTGCCGGTGACGACGGCGATCGGGCGGGCCGCCTCGGGCAGCAGCGGCAGCGTCGACTCGGAGGACACGGCGATGCGCGCGGCCCGTCCGGCGAGCGTCCGGTTGGCCAGGCCCAGGCGCACCGTCTGCTCGTGGACGACGAGCGGGCGGCGCTTCAGCGAGGCGGCGATGCCCACGGGCACGGCGACGTACCCGCCGGTGGCCAGCACCGCGTCGGGGCGGAACCGGGAGACCACCCTGCGGGCCTGCAGGATGCCGAGCGGCACCCGCGCCATGTCCCGCACGTTCGCCGGGGAGATCATCCTCAGCGGGTTCCGGTGGCGGCGGATCTTCCCGGTGGCGACGGCCGCGAACGGGATCCCCTCGCTCGCCGCGACGCGGGACTCCAGGCTGTCCGCCGTGCCGACCCACAGGACGTCCAACGCCCGTCCGGTCGCGGCGAGTCGGGCCCGCGCGGTGCGCACCGCGGTGAGTGCCGGGTAGGTGTGCCCGCCGGTTCCCCCACCTGTGACGATCAGCCGGAAGGGCCGCATCGGCAGTCGGTCGACGGCATCGCTGGTCACAGCAGGACTCCCCATTCGTTCGTACCTGGAAGGCATCGAACTGTACGGCACTGCGGGCGACTTCACCCGATCGAGCACCGTTCGCCCGGATGCGCGGGCCCTCCGGGCGCGGGACGAGCCCGGACGCGGGGCGCGTCCGGGCTCGTCGTCCGGGCTCGTCGTCCATGCGCGTACCGCGTCAGTGCGCGGCGGCCTCCCAGTTCGGGCCGACGCCGACCGAGACGTCGAGCGGGGCGCGCAGCGGGTAGGCGCCCGCCATCTGCTCGCGGACGATCGCCTCGACGGGCTCGCGCTCGCCCGGGGCCAGCTCCAGCACGATTTCGTCGTGGACCTGGAGCAGCATCCGGGAGGTGAGCCCGGCGGCACGCAGGGCCTCGTCGACCCGCAGCATGGCGATCTTGACGATGTCGGCGGCGGAGCCCTGGATGGGGGCGTTGAGGGCCATCCGCTCGGCCATCTCGCGGCGCTGGCGGTTGTCGCTGTTGAGGTCGGGCAGGTAGCGGCGGCGGCCGAGCAGGGTCTCGGTGTAGCCGGTGGCGCGGGCCTCCTCGACGACGCGGTGCAGGTAGTCGCGGACGCCGCCGAAGCGCTCGAAGTAGGTGTCCATCAGGCCCTGCGCCTCGGCGGGCTTGATGCCGAGCTGCTGCGAGAGCCCGTAGGCGGACAGCCCGTACGCGAGGCCGTACGACATGGCCTTGATCTTGCGGCGCATCTCGGCGTCGACGGCCGCGCCCGGCACCTCGAAGACCTGGGAGGCGACGGTGGTGTGCAGGTCCTCGCCGGTGGCGAAGGCCTCGATCAGGGCCTCGTCCTCGGAGAGGTGGGCCATGATCCGCAGTTCGATCTGGGAGTAGTCGGCGGTGAGCAGCGACTCGTAGCCCGCGCCGACGACGAAGGCCCGGCGGATGGCGCGGCCCTCCTCCGTCCGCACCGGGATGTTCTGCAGGTTCGGGTCCTGCGAGGAGAGCCGGCCGGTGGCGGCGACCATCTGGTTGAAGGTGGTGTGGATGCGGCCCTTGGGCGAGACGGTCTTGAGCAGGCCCTCGACGGTGGTGCGCAGCTTGGCCTGGTCGCGGTGGCGCAGCAGGATGACCGGCAGTTCGTTGTCGGTCTGGGTGGCGAGCCAGGTGAGGGCGTCGGCGTCGGTGGTGTAGCCGGTCTTGATCTTCTTGGTCTTGGGGAGGGCGAGTTCACCGAAGAGGATCTCCTGGAGCTGCTTGGGCGAGCCGAGGTTGAACTCGTGGCCGGCGGCGGCGTGCGCCTCTTCGACGCAGCGCTGGATCTCGGCGGCGAACTGCGCTTCGAGCCGGGTGAGCCAGTCGCGGTCGGCGGCGATGCCGTAGCGCTCCATGCGGGCGAGCAGGGCGGCGATGGGCAGTTCCATGTCGTGCATCAGCCCGGCGGCGCCGACCTCGGCGAGGCGGGTGTCGAAGAGCGCGGCGAGGTCGAGGACGGCGCGGGCCTGGAGCATGAGCGCCTGGGCGGCGGCGGCCCCGGCGTCCAGGTCGTCGGTCTCCTCCAGCGCGTCGAAGGCGAGTTGGCCGCTCTCGGCGGCGGGGGCCGGGGTGAGGGAGCGGGCCAGGTACTCCTCGGCGAGGACTTCGAGGGTGAAGGTGCGGCGGCCGGGCTTCTCCAGGTAGGCGGCGAGGGCGGTGTCGGCGACGACGCCGTCGATGGTCCAGCCGCGTTCGGCGAAGGCGCGCATGACCTGCTTGGCGATGTGCAGGGCCTTGGGGGCGGCCGGGTCGGCGAGCCAGGCGGCGAAGGCCCGCTCGTCCTCCTCGGCGAGCAGCGCCGGGTCGAACCAGGCGGCGGACTCCCCCACGGCGAGCGCGACTTCGGTGACCTCGCCGGCGCCGAGGGCCCACTGGTAGACGGCGGCCAGCGCGACCGCGGTCTTGCCGTCCGAGGCGTGCTCGCGCAGCCAGGCGGCGAGCGTGCCGGGGTCGGTGAGCAGTTCGCCGTCGACCTCGACGCCGGGGGCGAGCTCGGCCTCGGCCGCGTCGGAGCCGGCCGCCGGGTCGATGCCGAAGACGCGGTCGCGGAAGTTGGCGTTGCGGAACTCCAGCGACTCCATCAGGGTGCCGACCGCCGCCTTGTCGAACGGCTTGCGGTCCAGGTCGTCGACGCCGAGCGGGAGTTCGACGTCGCGGACGAGCTCGGTGAGCACCCGGTTGCGCTTGACGGAGTCGAGGTTGTCGCGCAGCTTCTCGCCGATCTTGCCCTTCACCTCGTCGGCGCGGGCGACGAGTTCGTCGAAGGAGCCGAACTGGTTGACCCACTTGGCGGCGGTCTTCTCGCCGACGCCGGGGATGCCGGGCAGGTTGTCGGACGGGTCGCCGCGCAGCGCGGCGAGGTCGGGGTACTGGCGGGGGGTGACGCCGTACTTCTCGGCGACCTTCTCCGGGGTGTAGCGGGTGAGCTCGGAGACGCCCTTGGTGGGGTAGAGGACGGTGACGTGCTCGGTGACGAGCTGGAGCGAGTCGCGGTCGCCGGTGACGATGTCGACGTCGAAGCCGGCCGCCTCGGCGGCGGTGGCGAGGGTGGCGATGATGTCGTCGGCCTCGAAGCCCTCGACCGTCATCCGCGGGACGTTCATGGCGTCGAGGAGTTCGCCGATCAGGCCGATCTGGCTGCGGAACTCGTCCGGGGTCTTGGCCCGGTTGGCCTTGTAGTCGGGGAACTCGGCGGAGCGGAAGGTCTGCCGGGAGAGGTCGAAGGCGACCGCGAGGTGGGTGGGCTGCTCGTCCCGGACGGTGTTGGCGAGCATCGAGGCGAAGCCGTAGACCGCGTTGGTGGGCTGGCCGGTGGAGGTGTTGAAGTTCTCCACGGGCAGGGCGTAGAAGGCCCGGTAGGCCATCGAGTGCCCGTCGAGCAGCATCAGCCGGGGCCGCCGGCCGGCCCCGCCGCCACCCGCCGCGCCCTTGTCCGTACTCTGCGTAGCCACGTCAACGTCCGTTCCTGCCGATTCCACTTCCGGCCACCGATCCTAGGGCCCGGCACCGACAAAAGGGGCGCCGTGCCGGTCGGACCACGGCCGCTACCAGCGAGTAGGACGGTCGTACGATCACAGGCAGCACGACGACGTGACCCCCGAGCGGCAGGAGTTCCCCGATGACCGACGCGGCCCCCGACAGCACGCCCGACACCACGCCCGACAGCACCCCCGTCCTGAACGTCCCGCAGGAGGTGCTGGACCACTTCGCCAAGCTCGGCGTGGACCTGGCGACCTTCTCCGGCGGCCCCCTCGGCGAGAAGCTCGGCATCCGGATCGTCGAGGCGTCCGGCGACCGCGTGGTCGGCACCATGCCGGTGGAGGGCAACCAGCAGCCGTACGGGCTGCTGCACGGCGGCGCCTCGGCGGCGCTGGCGGAGACGCTGGGCTCGATCGGGGCGATGCTGCACGCCGGCCCGGGCCGGTA
The DNA here is from genome assembly GCF_000961885.1 of Streptomyces rubellomurinus. Taxonomy (GTDB): domain Bacteria; phylum Actinomycetota; class Actinomycetes; order Streptomycetales; family Streptomycetaceae; genus Kitasatospora; species Kitasatospora rubellomurina. Next base: position 35,694 of record NZ_JZKH01000076.1, on the reverse strand, counting down.
CGCGGTCGGCGTGGACCTGAACGCGACGCACCACCGCTCGGCGACGTCCGGCCTGGTCACCGGGGTGGCGACGGCGGTGTTCAAGGGCCGCACGGCCGCCACGTACGAGATCGCGATCACCGACGACACCGGCAAGCGGATCACCAGCTGCCGGCTGACCTGCATGCTGCGCGACCTGTAACGTCCGCCGGGCTGACGCGAGTTCAGCCGAAGAGCAGTCAATACCCTTGGCCGCCCCCTTGTTTGACCTTCCGCCCCCTTGGGCAGGCGTTGGCCTGGACAAGGGGGCGGAAGCGTATCCGGATCCTGGACGCTCCCGCCCGGCCCCGGCGTGCCGCCGGAGCCGACCCACATCACGCGCATGTAACGCTGCGTAACAAGCAGGACGTCCAAGTAACCCGCAGTTCCGAGGCTCCGGTCGGCCCCGGAACCGCTTCCCAGCACCCGCGCTGTCCGGAATACGGACGTGCACGTTCGAAACCAGCACACCGGACGGCGCTGTCCGATTATCGGCGCTGCCAGCTGCAACCCCCATTTCTGGCCCTTACATCCCCCTACCAGCGGGTAAACACCCTGGGATTCCGGGCCGTTCGAGCCACCCCGACCACATGCTGAGACAAATGCTCCGTGTGCTCATAACAAGAGAATCACAGCCTGCTCGGAGCACTGCCCCGAGCCACCTGGCGGCATCTAGAGTCACGGCCAGTCACCGCGCCAATCGATCTGGGCTCTGCCCTCCGCGCATCCCGGCACCCGCCACTCCTCGGCGCGGCGCCTCCTGAACCGAAGGGGACCCTCGTGCGTCATCGTTCAGCAGTTGTCGTGAGCATTGCCGTCATCGGCGCCCTCAGCCTGACCGCGTGCGGCTCCCGCGGCGAGAAGAAGTCCGGCGACACGGCCGGCGCCAAGGACAACAACGCCACCACCGTCGTCATCGGCGTCGACGCCCCCCTCACCGGCGACCTCTCCGCCCTCGGCCTCGGCATCCGCAACTCCGTCGAGCTCGCCGCCAAGAAGGCCAACGACACGAACGAGGTCCCGGGCGTCAAGTTCGAGATCAAGGCCCTCGACGACACCGCCAAGCCCGCCCCCGGCCAGCAGAACGCCACCCAGCTCACCTCCGACGACAAGGTCCTCGGCGTCGTCGGCCCCCTCAACTCCAGCGTCGCCCAGTCGATGCAGCAGATCTTCGACGACAAGAACCTGGTCGAGATCTCCCCCGCCAACACCGGCGTCGCCCTCAGCCAGGGCGAGAAGTGGGCCACCGGCGAGAAGAAGCGCCCCTTCAAGTCCTACTTCCGCACCGCCACCACCGACGCCGTCCAGGGCCCCTTCGCCGCCCAGTACCTCTACAACGACGCCAAGAAGACCAAGGTCTTCATCATCGACGACCAGAAGACCTACGGCGCCGGCCTCGCCGCCACCTTCAAGGGCGAGTTCACCAAGCTCGGCGGCACCGTCGCCGGCGAGCAGCACGTCAACCCCGACGACCGCGACTTCGCCGCCATCGTCACCCAGGTCAAGAGCTCCGGCGCCGACGCCGTCTACTACGGCGGCGAGTACCCCGCCGCCGGCCCGCTCTCCCTCCAGCTCAAGGACGCCGGCGTCACCGTCCCCCTGATGGGCGGCGACGGCATCCAGAGCGGCGACTTCATCAAGCTCAACCCGAAGAGCACCGGCGACCTCGCCACCGCCGTCGGCCTGCCCGTCGAATCCCTCCCCACCGCCAAGCAGTTCATCGCCGACTACAAGGCCGCCGGCTACAAGGACGCCTACGAGACCTACGGCGGCTACTCCTACGACAGCGCCTGGGCCATCATCCAGGCCGTCAAGAACGTCGTGAAGGACAAGGGCAAGCTCCCCACCGGCGCCGACGCCCGCGTCGCCGTCCGCGACGCCGTCCAGAAGGTCAGCTTCGACGGCGTCACCGGCAAGGTCTCCTTCGACGAGTTCGGCGACACCACCAACAAGCAGCTCACCGTCTACACCGTCAAGGACGGCAAGTGGGCCGTCGACAAGTCCGGCACCTTCAACGGCTGATCCGGCCGCACCACCGAAGCACCCCAGCGCGCGGGGGCGCCACGAGTGCCCCCGCGCGCCCCCACATCCCCACCACCCACGCGGACACCCCCGAACGCACTACGGAGGCCCAGCGGTGCACGACCTACCGCAGCAGCTGGCCAACGGCCTGATCCTCGGCGCCCTCTACGGGCTCGTCGCGATCGGCTACACGATGGTCTACGGCATCGTCCAGCTCATCAACTTCGCCCACGGCGAGATCGTCATGGTCGGCGGCTTCGGCGCCCTGACCGCCTACCTCGCCCTCCCCGGCGGCACCACCCTGTGGCTCGCCCTACCGCTGATGCTCATCGCCGGCATCCTGGTCTCCACCCTCACCGCCGTCGCCGCCGAACGCTTCGCCTACCGGCCGCTGCGCACCGCCCCCCGACTCGCCCCGCTGATCACCGCGATCGGGCTGTCCATCTTCCTGCAGCAACTCGTCTTCTCCTTCTACCCCGACGCCAAGAAGGCCCGGGTCTTCCCCAAGATCCCCGGCGACCCCTTCAACATCGGCTCCGTCACCATCCAGCGCAGCGACCTCTTCCTCATCATCGCCGCCCCGCTGTGCATGCTCGCCCTCAGCTGGTTCGTCACCCGCACCCGCTCCGGCCGCGCCATGCAGGCCACCAGCCAGGACCCCGACACGGCGAAGCTCATGGGCATCGACACCGACCGGATCATCGTCCTCGCCTTCGCCATCGGCGCCGCCTTCGCCGCCGTCGCCGCCGTCGCCTACGGCCTGCGCAGCGGCCAGGTCTACTTCCGCATGGGCTTCATCCTCGGCCTCAAGGCCTTCACCGCCGCCGTCCTCGGCGGCATCGGCAACATCTACGGCGCCATGCTCGGCGGCGTCGCCCTCGGCCTCGCCGAAGCCCTCGCCACCGGCTACGTCGAGCACATCCCCGGCATGCACCTCTTCGGCGGCGGCGCCTGGAAGGACGTCTGGGCCTTCGTACTCCTCATCCTCGTGCTCCTCGTCAGGCCACAGGGCCTGCTCGGCGAGCGCGTCGCGGACAGGGCGTGACCACCATGACCACCACCCACACCGAGACCAGCCCGGTCATCCCCCTCCCGGCCCGCGCCGCCGCCGCCCTCACCGGCCTCGGCGCCCTCGCCACCGCCGCCTCCGCCGCCCTGTCCTGGACCTGGACCAGCGACTTCCCCGGCGACCTCACCTACACCGGCTCCCCCGCCGGCCTCCAGTGGCTCGCCGTCGTCGCCGGCCTGCTCACCCTCGTCCTCCTCCTCGCCACCCACGGCACCCCCGGCCTGCGCTGGGCCGCCCCCGGCCGCAGCCACAACGCCGTCCTGTACGCCGCCGCCGGCGCCCTCGCCGTCAGCGCCTACTCCGTCACCGCCATCTCCGTCGAACTCGGCGGCCTCGCCAACCTCGAACCCGGCGGCTGGGTCCTCGCCGCCAGCGGCCTCCTCGGCATCGTCGGCGCCCTCGGCCTCCCCCTCGACCGCCGCACCACCGTCCCCCTGCGCATCCTCGACAAGCGGCTCTTCCTGCTCGTCCCCGCCGCCCCGCTCGTCTGGATCGGCGCCCACGCCATCCCCGACGACAAACCCGTCGCCCCCGTCATGACCGCCCTCGCCGGCGGACTCGCCATCGCCACCGGCGCCGTCCTCCTCCTCCAGCTCGGCCACGCCGCCCACACCTGGCTGCGCCTGGGCACCATCGAGCGCCGACTCGCCGCGCCCCGCGAACTGCCCTCCTGGGCCGAGGTCCTGCTCATCGTCCTCGCCTTCGGCCTCGGCCTCTTCGCGATCACCTTCGGCATCGACACCGAGTACGGCGAACTCTTCACCGGCTACCTGCTGCTCGCCGGCTTCGTCGCCGCCGCCCTCGCCAAGTCCGGCCTGGTCACCCGGCTGCGCGCGCTGACCGTCAAGCACCGCCCGGTCACCACCGGCGCCGCCTTCGCCGCCGCCGCCAGCTTCCCCTTCACCCAGACCAGCGACCAGTACACCTCCGTCGCCACCAACATCCTGATCTTCGCCACCGTCGCCCTCGGCCTCAACATCGTCGTCGGCCTCGCCGGCCTGCTCGACCTCGGGTACGTCGCCTTCCTCGGCGTCGGCGCCTACGCCGCCGCCCTGGTCTCCGGCTCCCCCGCCTCGCCCATCCACGTCCAGTTCCCGTTCTGGGCCGCGATGCTCACCGGCGCACTCGTCTCCATGGTCTTCGGCGTCCTCATCGGCGCCCCCACCCTGCGACTGCGCGGCGACTACCTCGCCATCGTCACCCTCGGGTTCGGCGAGATCTTCCGCATCACCATGCTCAACCTCAACGGCACCACCGGCCCCAACGTCACCAACGGCTCCAACGGCATCCCGCGCATCCCGGACCTGGAGATCTTCGGCTTCGACCTCGGCAAGACCCACACCGTCGCCGGCGTCGAACTCGGCCGCTTCTCCAACTACTACCTGCTGATGCTCCTCGTCACCGCCGTGGTCGTGCTCGTCTTCGCCCGGGTCAGCAACTCCCGCATCGGCCGCGCCTGGGTCGCCATCCGCGAGGACGAGACCGCCGCCGAAGCCATGGGCATCAACGGCTTCCGCCTCAAGCTCCTCGCCTTCGCCCTCGGCGCCTGCCTCGCCGGCCTCGCCGGCACCGTCCAGGCCCACGTCAGCTACACCGTCACCCCCGACCAGTACACCTTCGCCGAAGCCCTCCCGCCCAACTCCGCCTTCCTCCTCGCCGCCGTCATCCTCGGCGGCATGGGCACCATCAGCGGCCCCCTCGTCGGCGCCACCCTCCTCTTCCTCATCCCGAAGAAGCTCGAATTCCTCGCCGACTACCAGCTCCTCGCCTTCGGCGCCGCCCTCATCATCCTGATGCGCGTCCGCCCCGAAGGCCTCATCCCCAACCGCCGCTCCCAACTCGAATTCCACGAAGCCGCCATCCCCGCCCAACCCGCCGGCGACGACACCGCACTCACCAAGGCAGGGGCGTGACCCGCCACATGACCACCACCGCCACCCCCCTGCTCGACGTCACCGGCGTCACCATGCGCTTCGGCGGCCTCACCGCCGTCAACGACGTCTCCCTCACCGTCGGCGAAGGCGAGATCATCGGCCTCATCGGCCCCAACGGCGCCGGCAAGACCACCTTCTTCAACTGCCTCACCGGCCTCTACGTCCCCACCGAAGGCCGCGTCACCTACCGCGGCAACGTCCTGCCCCCCAAGCCCCACCTCGTCACCCAGGCCGGCATCGCCCGCACCTTCCAGAACATCCGGCTCTTCGCCAACATGACCGTCCTGGAGAACGTCCTCGTCGGCCGCCACACCCGCACCAGGGAAGGCATCTTCTCCGCCATCCTCCGCGGCCCCGGCTACCACCGCGCCGAAACCCAGAGCCGCGACAAGGCCATGGAACTCCTCGCCTTCACCGGCCTCGCCGACAAGGCCGACCACCTCGCCCGCAACCTCCCCTACGGCGAACAGCGCAAGCTGGAGATCGCCCGCGCCCTCGCCTCCGAACCCGGCCTCCTGCTCCTCGACGAGCCCACCGCCGGCATGAACCCCCAGGAGACCCGCGCCGCCGAGGAACTCGTCTTCGCCATCCGCGACAAGGGCATCTCCGTCCTCGTCATCGAGCACGACATGCGCTTCATCTTCAACCTCTGCGACCGGACCGCCGTCCTCGTCCAGGGCCAGAAGATCGTCGAAGGCGACCGCGAGACCGTCCAGAACGACGAACGCGTCATCACCGCCTACCTCGGCGCCCCGCTCGAAGGCACCACCGCACCGGAGGAAACCCCGTGACCGCACTCCTCGAAGTCCAGGACCTCCGCGTCGCCTACGGCAAGATCGAGGCCGTCAAGGGCATCAGCTTCACCGCGAACCAGGGCGAGGTCACCACCCTCATCGGCACCAACGGCGCCGGCAAGACCACCACCCTGCGCACCCTCTCCGGCCTCCTCAAGCCCACCGCCGGCCGCATCACCTTCGACGGCCAGGACCTCGCCACCGTCCCCGCGCACAAGATCGTCGCCCTCGGCCTCGCCCACTCCCCCGAAGGCCGGCACATCTTCCCGCGCATGACCATCGAGGAGAACCTCCTCCTCGGCGCCTTCCTGCGCACCGACACCGCCGGCATCACCGCCGACGTCGAACGCGCCTACGGCCTCTTCCCCATCCTCGGCGAACGCCGCAAGCAGGCCGCGGGAACGCTGTCGGGCGGCGAGCAGCAGATGCTCGCCATGGGCCGGGCGCTGATGTCCCAGCCCAAGCTGCTCATGCTCGACGAGCCGTCCATGGGCCTCTCGCCGCTGATGATGCAGAAGATCATGGCCACCATCGTCGAGCTCAAGGCCGGCGGCACGACCATCCTGCTCGTCGAACAGAACGCCCAGGCGGCGCTGTCGCTCTCCGACCGCGGCTACGTCATGGAGACCGGCCGCATCGTCCTCGACGGCACCGGCGCGGACCTCCTCCACGACGAGTCCGTCCGCAAGGCCTACCTCGGCGAGGACTGAACACGTGAAAGGGCCCGGCAGATGGCGATCTGCCGGGCCCTTCCCATGTCCGTACTACTCGGACTTACCCTCTTCGGCCTTCTTGCGGTCCTGGGCCTCGCCCTCCTCGATGACCGCCTCGGCCACCGCCGCCATCGTCATCCGCCGGTCCATCGAGGTCTTCTGGATCCACCGGAACGCGGCCGGCTCGTTCAGCCCGAACTTCGTCTGCAGCACACCCTTGGCGCGGTCGACCAGCTTCCGGGTCTCCAGCCGCTGGGTGAGATCCCCGATCTCCTTCTCCAGCGCCCGCATCTCGGTGTACCGCGACACCGCCATCTCGATCGCCGGCACCAGGTCCGACTTCGAGAACGGCTTCACGATGTACGCCATCGCGCCCGCGTCCCGGGCCCGGTCCACCAGCTCCCGCTGCGAGAACGCGGTCAGCATGAGGACGGGAGCCAGGTGCTTCTCGTGGATCTGCTCGGCTGCGGACAGCCCGTCCAGGATCGGCATCTTCACGTCGAAGATCGCCAGGTCCGGCTTCAGCTCCTCCACGAGCTTCACCGCCGTCGCCCCGTCCCCGGCCTCCCCGACGACGGTGTACCCCTCCTCTTCGAGCATCTCCTTCAGATCGAGACGGATCAACGCCTCGTCCTCGGCGATCACAATCCGGGTGATCTGGGGCGATTCGGTCTCAAGCGGCTGTGCCTGCTCGTCGGCGGTGCTCACGGGGCTCCTCGTTCCGGCGGGGTACTGCATGCACGAGGGTACCTAGACACGGTATGTTTGAGACCAACGGGTCCGGAGTTCAACCTTCGAATCCATGGGCGCCCCGGTAGCCCAGCGGGAGAGGCGATGGTCTCAAACACCATACAGCGTGGGTTCGAATCCCACCCGGGGCACTTTTCCTTCGATTCTTAAGTCGCTTAGGGTAGCCTAATCGTTGGCGATCTTCATCACTTCGACTGAAGATCGCGGCATTCACCAGATCCGTTCATGCGATTCGCACACGCTCGACTGCATGTACGACATGACCGCGCGCCAGCGAGCGCTCGACCTGTACGCGTCGGGGCTGACCTTCAGCCAGGTCAGTCGCGCAACCGGGATATCCCGCTTCTCGATCCGCCAGTGGGCATCCCGTGCTGCGCCCAGCCCACGCATGACCATCGAATGTCCGGCCCGCGACAGCCGGCTCGATCCCTCGCGACCACAGGCCGACTACGCCTATCTACTCGGCCTCTATCTCGGCGACGGCTGTATCAGCGAGGGCCGCCGCAGGGTCTTCGCCCTCCGCATCGCCTGCTGCGACGCCTGGCCGGGCCTCATCCTCGAGTGCGAGCGCGCCATCTCCGCCGTCATGCCGCACAACAGGGTCAGCCGTGTCCACGCACCCGGCTGCACCAGTGTCGTCAGTACCAGCAAGCACTGGCCCTGCCTCTTCCCCCAGCACGGCCCTGGCCCGAAGCATCTGCGGCCGATCCGGCTCACGCCGTGGCAGCAGGAGATCGTCGACGCCCACCCGTGGGAGTTCCTGCGCGGGCTGATCCACTCGGACGGCTGCCGGATCACCAACTGGACGACCCGCACGGTGGGAGGCGTCAAAAAGCGCTACGAGTACCCGCGCTACTTCTTCACCAACACCTCGACCGACATCATCGGGCTCTTCACCGCCACCCTCGACGCAGTCGGCGTCCAGTGGAAGCCGGCCTCCCGGTCGAACGGCGGCTTCAACATCTCCATCGCCCGCAAGGACTCCGTCGCCCTCATGGACGCCCACATCGGCCCCAAGTACTGACAGCGGCGCGGCCTTCCGCGAAGGCCGCGCCGCCGAAATCGAGCCCCGGTCAGCCGTCCAGGGTCCCCACGTGGTGGACGCGGACGAGGTTGGTGGAGCCGGCGAGGCCGGGTGGGGAGCCGGCCGTGATCACCACGATGTCGCCCTTCTGGCAGCGGCCGAGCGAGAGCAGCGCCGCGTCGACCTGCTCGACCATCTGGTCGGTGGTCGGCGCGAAGGGCCCGAGGAAGGTCTCCACGCCCCAGGTGAGGGCGAGTTGGCTGCGCACCGCCGGTTCGTACGTGAAGGCGAGCACGGGGATCGGTGAGCGGTAGCGGGTGAGCCGCCGGGCGGTGTCGCCGGACTGGGTGAAGGCGATGAGGTACTTCGCGTGCAGGAAGTCGCCGATCTCGGCGGCCGCGCGGGCGACGGCGCCGCCCTGGGTACGCGGCTTGGTCCCGGAGGAGAGCGGCGGCAGGCCGCCCGCGAGGATGTCGTCCTCGGCGGCCTCGATGATGCGGCCCATGGTCTTGACGGTCTCGACGGGGTACTTCCCGACCGAGGTCTCGCCGGAGAGCATCACCGCGTCCGTGCCGTCGAGCACCGCGTTGGCGACGTCGGAGGCCTCGGCGCGGGTCGGCCGGGAGGCGTTGATCATCGAGTCGAGCATCTGGGTGGCGACGATGACGGGCTTGGCGTTGCGCTTGGCGAGTTTGATGGCGTGCTTCTGGACGAGCGGGACCTGTTCGAGGGGCATCTCCACGCCCAGGTCCCCGCGGGCCACCATGACGCCGTCGAAGGCGTCGACGATGGAGTCCAGGTTCTCGACGGCCTGCGGCTTCTCGATCTTGGCGATGACGGGCACCCGGCGCCCCTCCTCCGCCATCACCCGGTGGACGTCCTCGACGTCGCGCCCGCTCCGCACGAAGGAGAGCGCGACGAGGTCGACTCCGGCGCGCAGCGCCCACCGCAGGTCGGCGACGTCCTTGTCGCTGAGTGCGGGGACGGAGACGGCGACGCCGGGGAGGTTGAGGCCCTTGTGGTCGGAGACGAGGCCGCCTTCGATGACGAGGCAGCGCACCCGTGGCCCGTCGACCTCGACGACCTCCAGCGTCACCCGCCCGTCGTCGACGAGGATCCGTTCGCCGCGCGAGACGTCGCCGGCGAGCCCGGCGTAGGTGGTGCCGCAGATGTCCTTGTCCCCCACGACGCCGTTGTCGGTGGAGATGGTGAACTCGTCGCCGCGTTCGAGGAGTACGGGCCCGTGGGCGAAGGTCTCGAGCCGGATCTTCGGGCCTTGAAGGTCGGCGAGGACGCCGACGCTGCGGCCGGTCTCGTCGGCGGCCTTGCGGACGCGGCGGTAGCGTTCCTCGTGTTCGGCGTGGGTGCCGTGGCTGAGGTTGAATCGGGCGATGTCCATCCCGGCGTCGACCAGGGATTTGATCTGGTCGTACGAGTCGGTGGCGGGCCCGAGGGTACAGACGATTTTTGCTCGGCGCATAGTGCTGAGACTAGGCATTACCGGCGCGTAACCACGAGGCGGGTCCGGACGCCGGGATGGCCGTTGCCGGAAGGCGAGTTGAACAATCTGACACATCCTCGGATCGATGTGCGAGCGTTTCCTGACGGCTCGTCCGGTCGGCTCGGGCCGATGCGATTCCGTGAAGGGGTGTTCACCCCTGGTTCACCGTCGCTTCGGCTCGTGCTCGGCGCCCGGCGGGACGCTCGTCACCCCCGGGGGTGAGCACCCGTACGGGGTAGTGGACGAGGGGGATGCGTCGACGATGGAACGATCGCGAGCGCTGGGGGTGCTGGCCGCTCTGGCGTTGCTGGGCGGGGTGACGATCGCGCTGATCCCGGACGATTCGAAGGATCCCGATCTCAAGCCGATGGCGACCGTGACGGTGACCGGGCTGATCGGTTCGGAGAAGCGGACGTTCTTCGAGAACGCCGATGTGAAGGCCGAGTTGGCGAAGCAGGGCCTGGTGGTGCAGGTCGACTCCACCGGCTCGTGGACGATGAGGGAGCAGGCGAAGTCGAATCCGAAGCTGGACTTCGCGTTCCCGTCGAGCAGTGCGCCGGCCCAGGACATCCAGCGGAACTGGGGTCTGAAGGACTCCCCGCCGGTGCCGTTCTACTCGCCGCTGGTGATCGTGACCCGCGAGTCGGTGGCGAAGGTGCTGCGGCAGAGCGGCATGGCCGCCGTGGACCCGGCGGGCGTGTGGACCTTCCAGATGGACGCCTACCTGGCGGCGCTGGAGTCGGGGCGCAAGTGGGAGGACCTGCCGGCGGCGCAGGGCAACGCGACGCTGTCCGGCCGGCTGCTGGTGACCACGACCGATCCGGAGAGTTCGTCCTCGGGCGCGCTGTACCTGGCGCTGCTGTCCTACGTGGCGAACAACCACCAGGTGGTGTCGGACGACGCGGGGGTGGCGAAGGTCCGGGACGTGCTGTACAAGGCGACGTCGCTGCAGGGCGCGCAGAAGAGCAGCAGCGACGAGCCGTTCCGGGACTTCGAGGCGGGGGTGGGCAGGCCGCTGGTCTTCGGGTACGAGTCGCAGGTGGCCACGCTGCCGCTGCAGGGCCAGTCCGGCGAGGACAAGGTCGTGGTGATGTACCCGGACACGACGGTGTTCTCGGACCACACGATGGTGGCGCGGACGCCGAACGGCCAGAAGCTCGCCTCGGTGCTGCGGGACGACGACGCGCTGCACACGCTGGAGGCGAAGTTCGGCTTCCGGACGGCGGACCGGCCGACCGCGTTCGCGGAGCAGACGAAGGACCACCTGCCGAAGCTGGCGCCGGACCTGAAGTCGGCGAACGTGAGGCAGGCGGACGTGCCGTCGCTGGACTACCTGACGAAGTTGACGAAGGCGGCGAAGGGGGCGCAGGGGTGAGTGGTCTGACGAGGGGTCGGCGCGCGCGGCGCGGTGGACTGGCGGTCGCGTTGGCGGCGCTGCTGGCGGCGGCGACGGCCTGTACGTCGAGCCCGCCGAGCCCGCCGCTGCCGCCGACGCCGACGACCGCGGGGGCGGGGGCGCTGCGGGTGCTGGCGGGCAGCGAGTTGCAGGACGTGCAGCCGGTCCTGGAGGAGGCGGCGAAGGCCACCGGGGTGTCGGTGGAGTTCACCTGGACGGGCAGTCTGGACGGCGCGGACACGGTGTCCTCGGGCCGGGCGGACGGCAGGTTCGACGCGGTGTGGTTCCCGTCGAACCAGTACCTGCGGCTGGACCCGACGGGCCGGACGAAGGTGCTGTCCCAGACGCCGGTGATGGTGTCCCCGGTGGCGGTGGGGGTGCGCTCCTCGGTGCTGGGGGGTCTGGGCTGGGGGGACGGTTCGAAGGTCACCTGGGCGCAGATCGGGGACGCGGCGGCGGCCGGCAAGCTGGCGTACGGCATGGCGGACCCGACGCGTTCGAACTCGGGTTTCTCGGCGCTGGTGGCGGTGGCGTCGGCGTTCTCGGGGGCGGGGGCGGCGCTGACCGAGGCGGACGTGCAGAAGGCGACGCCGCAGTTGAAGCAGTTCTTCACCGGCCAGAAGCTGACGTCGGGCTCCTCGGGCTGGCTGGCGCAGGCCTACACCCGGGCGGAGCCGGGCAAGGTGGGCGCGCTGGTGAACTACGAGTCCGTGCTGCTGTCGATGAACCGGACGCTGCCGGCGGACCAGCAGTTGACGGTGGTGCGCCCGGTCGACGGCGTGGTGTCGGCGGACTATCCGCTGTCGTTGCTGGCCTCGGCGCAGCCGAACCGCAAGGACGCGTTCCAGAAGCTGTCGGCCTACCTGCTGACGCCGGACGCGCAGAAGCGGCTCTCGGAGCGGACGCTGCGCCGCCCGGTGACGGCGGGGGTGGCGCCGGCGGCGGGGTTGCCGGCCGACGGCCGCAAGGAGCTGCCGTTCCCGGGGACGCGGGCGGTGGCGGACGGCCTGCTGGCCTCGTACCAGAACGACCTGCGCCGCCCGTCGCGGACGGTGTACGTGCTGGACACCTCGGGCTCGATGGCGGGCCAGCGGATCGGCGCGCTGAAGGCCGCGCTGGCCAAGCTGACGGGCTCGGACGACACCCGGGGGGCGCGCCGATTCCGCAACCGCGAGCAGGTGACGCTGATCTCGTTCGCGTCCTCGGTGAAGTGGTCGAGGACGCATCTGGTGCCGGCGTCGGGCAGTGGTCCGGGCCCGGAGGCGGAGCTGAAGGCGATCGACGCGGACGTGCAGTCGCTGGCGGCGGACGGCGGTACGGCGCTGTACGACTCGCTGGAGCAGGCGTACCGGGCGATCGAGCAGCAGCAGGCGGCGGCGGGGGACGACCGGTTCACCTCGATCGTGCTGATGACGGACGGGGAGAGCAACGAGGGCGCGGCGGAGGCGGACTTCAGGAAGTTCCACGACGGGCTGCCGGCCGGGGAGAAGTCGATCCCGGTGTTCCCGATCAAGTTCGGGGAGGCGGCGGTGGGTCAGTTGCAGGGGCTCGCGGACATGAGCGGCGGCAAGCTGTTCGACGGCGGGGGTTCGCTGGACGGCGTGTTCGAGGAGATCCGTGGCTACCAGTGACGGGCTCGGGCGGTGGGTGCTGGCGTACCTGGAGTCGGCCCGGAACCTGGTGGGCTGCGGGGCCGGCGCGGTCGGGCTGGGGCTGCACTTCGCGGGGCTGGGCGGTGCGTGGTGGCCGGGGGTGGTGGCGGGCCTGTACGGAGCGGGCGCGCTGCTGACCCCCGGCCGGGACGGCGATCCGGCCGGCCGCGGCACGTGCACCACCACGACGCCCGCGCCCGCGCCGCCGACCACGCCACCCGCCGAGCCGACCGCACCACCGGCCCAACCGAAGCCCGCCCAACCGGAGCCCGCCGCGCCGAAGCCCGCCGCCGACCCCGAACTGGACGCCCTCGCCGACTTCCTGGGCTCGGTGCCGCTGCCGGCCGCGGCCGGCGTGGCCGAGCTGGTGGCGGCGCTGCGGGCGGCCGAGCCGGGCCCGGCGGTGCGGCTGATCGTCCGCCACCGCCTGCCGGTGGCGGTGGACGGCTATCTGCGGGCGCGGACCTGGGGCCCGTGGGCGGGGGCGGACGCGCCGGACCCGGAGCGCGAGTTGAGGGCGGCGGTGGCGGTCCTGGCGGCCGAGCTGGGCTGACGCGGCGGCCCCGGGTCCGCCCAGCGCCGTCACGAACGAGTCGCCAAGATCTCACCTGCTGGAAACGTCGGAGGGCTATTCACCGGCCCGGGCGGCACGGCACACTTCTACGCGCGTCCCTCTACGCGCGTCATCGCGTCCGGGCCGCCACCCGTACCACCCCGCGTACCGATTTCGGGTACGTCCCCCAGCACATCAGTTGACGGTTCGTTCGCCGTCAGTCCCACCCGGGAGAGTTCTCCATGTCCCTGAACCGCCGTGACTTCGTCACCCGGTCCGCCGCCACCGCCGCCGGTGCCGCTCTCGTCGGCGGCGCCGCGATCGCCACCGCCCCCGCCGCCGCGGCCGCCGAGCCGGACAAGGCGGGCGCCAAGGGCAAGAAGCCGAAGCAGCAGGGCCGCAAGCAGGCCTTCACCGTCATGGGCACCACCGACCTGCACGGCCGGGTGCTCAACTGGGACTACTTCACCGACGCCGAGTACGTCGACAAGGCCCACAACGCGGTCGGCCTCGCCAAGATCTCCACCCTGGCCAACCAGGTGCGCGAGGAGAAGGGCTGGGACCGCTGTCTGCTGATCGACTCCGGCGACATCATCCAGGGCACCCAGCTGACCTACTACTACGCCCGGGTCGAGCCGATCGCCACCGACGGCGACAACGTGCCGGACCACCCGATGGCCGTCGCCATGAACCTCATGGGCTACGACGCCGCCGCGCTCGGCAACCACGAGTTCAACTACGGCATCCCGACCGTGAAGGCCTTCGAGGACCAGCTGGAGTTCCCGCTGCTGGGCGCCAACGCGCTGCACGCGAAGAACGAGAAGCCGGCCTTCAAGCCGTACGTGATCAAGGAGGTGTGGCTGGACGAGGACACCCCGCTCAAGGTCGGCATCCTCGGCCTCACCAACCCCGGCATCGCGATCTGGGACAAGGCCAACGTCAGCGGCAAGATGGTCTTCCCGGGCATCGTGGAGACCGCCGCCAAGTACGTGCCGCGGATGAAGGCGGCCGGCGCGGACGTCATCGTCGTCTCCGCCCACTCGGGCATCGACGAGCAGACCACCTACGGCGACCAGCTGCCCTGGCCGGAGGACGCCTCCGGTGAGATGGCGGAGACCGTCCCGGGCATCGACGCGGTGCTGGTGGGCCACACCCACAAGGAGGTGGCGCAGCGCCTGATCACGAACAAGAAGACCGGCAAGACGGTCGTGCTGTCCGAGCCGCTGTGCTGGGGCCAGCGCCTGAGCTGCTTCGACTTCGAGGTCGAGTTCACCGAGGACGGCTGGAAGGTCCTCTCGGTGTCCTCGCGGGTGCTGAACTCCAACACCGTGCCGGAGAACCCGGAGATCAGCAACGCGATCCTCGGCCAGCACAAGAAGGTCGTGGCGTACGTCAACCAGAACATCGGCACCAGCAAGATCGAGCTGTCGATCGCCGAGGCCCGGTTCAAGGCGACCCCGATCATCGACCTCATCGGCAAGGTCCAGGCCGACGCCGTCAAGGCCGCGTTGGCGGGCGGGCAGTACGCCAACCTCCCGGTCGTGGCGCAGGCGGCCCCGTTCAACCGCACCGCGCTGATCCCGTCCGGCCAGGTCAAGCTGCGCGACGCGGCCGGCCTGTACATCTACGAGAACACCCTGGAGGCCCGCATCCTGACGGGCGCCCAGCTCAAGGACTACCTGGAGTTCTCGGCGAAGTACTACTACCAGCTGGCTCCGGGCGCCCCGGTCGACAAGGACGCGATGACCGGCGCCGAGACCACCCCGGACTACAACTACGACTCGCTCTACGGCCTGAGCTACGACATCGACATCGCCCAGCCCAAGGGCCAGCGGATCGTGAACCTCAGCTTCCAGGGCAAGCCGATCGACCCGGCCGCGCAGTTCGTCCTGGCGGTGAACAACTACCGCGCCAACGGCGGCGGCAACTTCCCGCACGTGGCGACGGCCAAGTCGGTCTGGGCGAACTCCGACGAGATCCGCAACACGATGATCGCCTGGGTGAAGGCCAAGGGCGTCATCGACCCGGCCGACTTCTTCACCAACTCCTGGCGCCTCGTCCGCGCCGGCCAGCCGGTGTTCTAAGGCCGCGCGCGAAGGCCGTCCGCGCGGGACACCTCGTCCCGCACGGACGGCCTTCGCGGCATTCGGGGTGGAAGAATGGCGCCATGAGCGAGTTCCAGATCCCCGAGCGCCACGCGCGGCTGCTGGCGTACGCGCAGAGCCTGACGCCCCCGGCCGGGTGGAAGATCGAGATCTCCGGCGACGAGATCATCATGATGGCCGGCCCGTCCGTCATCCACCAGCGCAACCTCCTGCTGATCCGCGAGCAGTTCGACGCGCACCGGCCCGCCGACACGATGCCGAGCGAGAACACCGACCTCGCCTCGCCGAACGTCGGCAAGCTGCGCAACCCCGACCTCACCTACATCCCGCTCTCGGCGGTCGAGTCGGGCGGCAGCCAGGTCCCCGCCGATCAGGCCGCGATCGCGGTGGAGATCGTCTCCCCGTCGAACCCCGAGAACGACCTGGTCGGCAAGGTCCGCGACTACCCGCTGATGGGCATCCCGCTGTACCTGCTGATCGATCCGCGCGAGGGCGCGATCACGCTCTACTCCGAGCCCTCCGGCAACGGCTACCACCAGCGCTGGGACGGCACGTTCGGCGACCGCGTGCCGATTCCCGCCCCGTTCGACTTCGAGCTCGCCACCGACGGTCTCATCCGCTACCAGGCCTGAACGCCCCTACAGTTCGCCGCGGACGGTGTGCAGGAGGTCGCGGGTGAGGGCGGGGCTGAGGCTGTCGGCGAGGAGGCCGTCCATGGCGTGGTGGTACTCGGCGACCTCGGCGGGGCGGTCGAGGTAGAGCGCGGTGGTGAACTGTTCGAGGTAGACGACGTCGGCGAGTTCGGGCTCGGCGAAGCCGAGGAGGCTGAAGGCGCCGACCTCGGCGCTGAGGCCGGCGGCGCCGAAGGGCATCACCTGGAGCCGGACGTTGGGCAGTTCGGCGAGTTCGAGCAGCCGGTCGATCTGGCCGCGCATCAGCTCGGGGCCGCCCCAGGGGCGGCGCAGCGCGGCTTCGTCGAGGACGGCGACGAGGCTGGGCGCCCGGTCGCCGGTGAGCAGGCGCTGGCGGCGCAGGCGCAGTTCGACGCGGCGGTCGATCTCGTCGGGTCGGGTGACGTGGCCGCCGGCGGTGATGACGGCGCGGGCGTAGTCGGCGGTCTGGAGGAGGCCGTGGACGAACTGGACCTCGTAGCTGTGGATCCGGGCGACGGCTTCTTCGAGGCCGACGTAGTTCTGGAACCAGGTGGGCAGGATGTCGCCGTACTCGTGCCACCAGGAGCTGCTGTTGGCGGCGCGGACGAGGCCGAGGACGGTGGCGCGTTCCTGTTCGGCGTCGACGCCGTAGAGGGTGAGGAGGTCGGCGACGTCGCGTTCCTTGAAGCCGACGCGGCCGAGTTCCATCCGGCTGATCTTGGATTCGGAGGCGCGGATGGAGTAGCCGGCCTCCTCGCGGCTGACGCCTCTGGCCTCGCGGAGTCTGCGCAGCTGGGTGCCGAGCAGGAGCCGCCGCACGGTGGCGCCTCCGCTTGTCTGAGTCGTCGTGCCCATCGAAGTCACCCTCCGCAGTCGCGCAGCCCCCCGGCCGTCGGCGGCAGTCTGCCACCTGGCACCGACGAACAACAGCCCTTCCCGCCCGGTTGTCCTGACCACGCCGGGAAAGCGTCCAGGGTAGACCCAACTCCTGAGATTTCCCTGTGAGTTGGCCCGGTCGAAACTGGCCGGAAACGCGACGGCGCCCGCCCTCCAACTGGTCGGGGAAGAGGGCAGGCGCCAGGAGACCGCGTTGGCCCGGCGACGCTGACGGGGGCAGCGGGTTGAGCTCCCGGCGATGCGGCGCCGGGGGTTCGGGGGTGCGGCCGGTCGTCTCGTCCGGTCCGGTCAGACCACCAGGGGTCGGTCGGTGGGGCGGATCGGGGCGGGAAGCGGGGTCTTGCCACCGAGGTACCTGTCCACCGCAGCGGCGGCCGAGCGGCCTTCCGCGATGGCCCAGACGATCAGCGACTGGCCGCGGCCGGCGTCTCCGCAGACGTACACGCCATCGACATTGGTGGCGAACCGGCCGTCGCGGCCAATGTTACCGCGCGCGTCGAGGTCCACTCCCAGCTGCTCGACGAGGCCGTTCTTCACGTCCGTCCCGGTGAAGCCCATGGCCAGGGTGACCAGCTGGGCGGGGATGGCCCGCTCGGTGCCGGGCACGGCCTCGAACCGGCCGTCCTTGAACTCGACCTCGACGAGGTGCAGTTCCTGGACGTTGCCGTCCTCGTCGCCCACGAATCGGGTGGTGTTGACGGAGTAGACCCGCTCGCCGCCCTCCTCGTGCGCGGAGGTGACCTTGTAGGTCATCGGCATGGTGGGCCAGGGCTGGTGCCCGGGGCGGTCCTCGCCGGGCCGCGGCATGATCTCCAGCTGGGTGACGGAGGCCGCCCCCTGCCGGTGGGCGGTGCCGACGCAGTCGGCGCCGGTGTCCCCGCCGCCGATCACGACCACGTGCTTGCCCTTGGCGCTGATCGGGGACTCGACGAAGTCGCCCTCCTGCACCTTGTTGGCCAGCGGCAGGTACTCCATGGCCTGGTGGACGCCCTTGAGCTCGCGCCCGGGCACCGGCAGGTCGCGGGCGGTGGTGGCGCCGGCGGCGACGACGACGGCGTCGAAGCGCTCGCGCAGCTGCTGCCCGGTGATGTCCTCGCCGACGTGGACGCCGGTGCGGAAGCGGGTGCCCTCGGCGCGCATCTGCTCGATGCGGCGGTTGATGTGCCGCTTCTCCATCTTGAACTCGGGGATGCCGTAGCGCAGCAGCCCGCCGACCCGGTCGGCGCGCTCGTAGACGACGACGGTGTGCCCGGCCCGGGTGAGCTGCTGGGCGGCGGCCAGGCCGGCGGGGCCGGAGCCGACCACCGCGACGGTCTTGCCGGACAGCCGCTCCGGGACCTGCGGGGTGACCCCGCCGCGGTCCCAGGCCTTGTCGATGATGGTGACCTCGACGTTCTTGATGGTCACCGCGTCCTGGTTGATGCCGAGGACGCACGCGGACTCGCACGGGGCCGGGCACAGCCGGCCGGTGAACTCCGGGAAGTTGTTGGTGGCGTGCAGGCGCTCGATGGCGCCGGCGAAGTCGTCCCGGTAGGCGAGGTCGTTCCACTCGGGGATGAGGTTCCCGAGGGGGCAGCCGTTGTGGCAGAACGGGATGCCGCAGTCCATGCAGCGGCCGGCCTGCTTGGTGATGATCGGCAGGAGGCTGCGCTCGACGTAGACCTCGTTCCAGTCCTTGATCCGGACGTCGACGGGGCGGCGCTCCGCCAGCTGCTTGGGCGTGGTCAGGAAGCCCTTGGGGTCAGCCATTAGCCGCCTCCATCATCTTGCGGGTGGTCTCGGCCTCGGAGAGGCCGTCACGCTCGGCGGCGTCCTTGGCGGCGAGCACGGCCTTGTAGTCGGTCGGCATGATCTTGGAGAAGCGGGAGACGCCGCTGCCCCAGTCGGCGAGGAGTTCGGCGGCCACGCTGGAGCCGGTCTCCTCGTAGTGCTGCTGGACGGTCTCGCGCAGCCATTCGCGGTCGTCGGCGGTGGGGGCCTCGATGCCCACCATGCCGTCGTTGACGTTGGCGGGGCGCAGGTCCAGGACGTACGCGATGCCGCCGGACATGCCGGCCGCGAGGTTGCGCCCGGTCTCGCCGAGGACGACGACCCGGCCGCCGGTCATGTACTCCAGGCCGTGGTCGCCCACGCCCTCGACGACCAGGGTCGCGCCGGAGTTGCGGACGGCGAAGCGCTCGCCGGCCTTGCCGCGCAGGTGGATCCGGCCGCCGGTGGCGCCGTAGCCGATGGTGTTGCCCGCGATGACGTGGTTCTGCGCGTCGTTGCCGATGGCGGCGGCCTCGCGGGCCGGGCGCACGATCACGACGCCGCCGGAGAGGCCCTTGCCGACGTAGTCGTTGGCGTCGCCCTCCAGCCGCAGGGTGATGCCGCGGGGCAGGAACGCGCCGAAGGACTGCCCGGCGGAGCCGGTGAAGGTGACGTCGATGGTCCCCTCCGGCAGGCCCTCGCCGCGGTACCGCTTGGTCACCTCGTGGCCGAGCATGGTGCCGACCGTGCGGTTGACGTTGCGGATCGGCAGCTGCACCCGCACCGACTCGCCGCGCTCCAGCGCGTCCTCGGCCAGTTCGATCAGCTGGTTGTCCAGGGCCTTGTCGAGCGCGTGGTCCTGGGCCGTGGTGCGGTGCCGGGCGGCGCCCTCGGGCAGCTCCGGCACGTGGAAGAGCGGGGCCAGGTCGAGCCCGGCGGCCTTCCAGTGGTCGATCGCGGCCCGGGCGTCGATGTGCTCGGCGTGGCCGACCGCTTCCTCGATCGAGCGGAAGCCCAGCGAGGCCAGGATCTCGCGGACCTCCTCGGCGATGAACTCGAAGAAGTTGACGACGAATTCGGGCTTGCCGGTGAAGCGCTCGCGCAGCACCGGGTTCTGGGTGGCGACGCCGACCGGGCAGGTGTCCAGGTGGCAGACGCGCATCATGATGCAGCCGGAGACGACCAGCGGCGCGGTCGCGAAGCCGAACTCCTCGGCGCCGAGCAGCGCGGCGATCACCACGTCCCGCCCGGTCTTCAGCTGCCCGTCGGTCTGGACGACGATGCGGTCGCGCAGGCCGTTGAGCAGCAGCGTCTGCTGGGTCTCGGCGAGCCCCAGCTCCCACGGCCCGCCGGCGTGCTTCAGCGAGGTGAGCGGCGAGGCGCCGGTGCCGCCGTCGTGGCCCGACACGAGGACCACGTCCGCGTGCGCCTTCGAGACGCCCGCGGCGACCGTGCCCACGCCGACCTCGGACACCAGCTTCACGTGGATGCGGGCGGCCGGGTTGGCGTTCTTGAGGTCGTGGATCAGCTGCGCCAGGTCCTCGATCGAGTAGATGTCGTGGTGCGGCGGCGGGGAGATCAGGCCGACGCCCGGGGTGGAGTGCCGGGTCCGGGCGACCCACGGGTAGACCTTGTGGCCGGGCAGCTGGCCGCCCTCGCCGGGCTTGGCGCCCTGGGCCATCTTGATCTGGATGTCGTCGGCGTTGACCAGGTACTCGGAGGTGACGCCGAAGCGGCCGGAGGCGACCTGCTTGATCGCCGAGCGGCGTGCCGGGTCGTACAGGCGCTCCGGGTCCTCGCCGCCCTCACCGGTGTTGGACTTGCCGCCGAGGCGGTTCATCGCGATGGCGAGGGTCTCGTGCGCCTCCATGGAGATGGAGCCGTACGACATGGCGCCGGTCGAGAAGCGCTTGACGATCTCGGAGACCGGCTCGACCTCCTCGACGGGGATCGGCTCGCGGCCGAGCGCGTCGAGCTGGAACAGGCCGCGCAGCGTCATCAGCCGCTGGGACTGCTCGTTCACCCGGTCCGTGTACTGCTTGAAGATGTCGTACCGGCGGTTGCGGGTGGAGTGCTGCAGCCGGAAGACGGTGTCCGGGTCGAACAGGTGCGGCTCGCCCTCGCGGCGCCACTGGTACTCGCCGCCGATCTCCAGCGCGCGGTGCGCGGCGGGGATCCCGGAGGCCGGGTACGCCTTGGCGTGCCGGGCGGCGGTCTCGCGGGCGATCTCGTCCAGCCCGATGCCGCCGAGCTTGGTGGTGGTCCCGGCGAAGTAGCCGTCGACCAGCTCCTGCGCGAGGCCGATCGCCTCGAAGACCTGGGCGCCGCGGTAGGAGGCGACGGTCGAGATGCCCATCTTGGACATGACCTTGAGCACGCCCTTGCCGAGCGCCTTGATCAGGTTCTTGATGGCCTTCTCGGGCTCCACGCCCTGGATGAACACGCCCTGGGCGACCAGGTCCTCGACGGACTCCATCGCCAGGTACGGGTTGACCGCGCCGGCGCCGTAGCCGATCAGCAGCGCGACGTGGTGCACCTCGCGGACGTCGCCGGCCTCGACCAGCAGCGACACCTGGGTGCGCTGCTTGGTGCGGATCAGGTGGTGGTGGACGGCGGAGGTGAGCAGCAGGGAGGGGATCGGGGCGTGCTCGGCGTCGGAGTGCCGGTCGGAGAGCACGATGATCCGCGCGCCGTCCGCGATGGCGGCGTCCGCCTCGGCGGCGATCTGCGCGAGCCGCGAGGCCAGGCCCTCGCCACCGCTGGCGACCTTGTACAGGCCGGAGAGGGTGACGGCCTTGAGGCCGGGCTGGTCGCCGTCCGCGTTGATGTGGACGAGCTTGGCCAGCTCGTCGTTGTCGATCACCGGGAAGGTGATGCCGACCGAGCGGCAGGCGGCGGCCTCGGCGGCGAGCAGGTTGCCCTCGGGGCCGAGGTTGGACAGCAGCGAGGTGACGAGCTCCTCGCGGATGGCGTCCAGCGGCGGGTTGGTGACCTGCGCGAAGAGCTGCACGAAGTAGTCGAACAGCAGGCGGGGCTTCTCGCTGAGCGCGGCGATCGGCGAGTCGGTGCCCATCGAGCCCAGGGCCTCGGCGCCGGTGCGGGCCATCGGCGCGAGGATGACGCGCAGTTCCTCCTCGGTGTAGCCGAAGGTCTGCTGGCGGCGGGTGACGGAGGCGTGGGTGTGGGCGATGTGCTCGCGCTCGGGGAGCTTGGCGAGCTGGATCTGCCCGGCGGCGACCCACTCCTCGTAGGGGTGCTCGGCGGCGAGGGCGGACTTGATCTCCTCGTCCTCGACGATGCGGCCCTCGGCGGTGTCGACGAGGAACATCCGGCCGGGCTGCAGCCGGCCCTTCTTGGCGACCTTCTCCTGGTCGATGTCGAGCACGCCGACCTCGGAGGACAGGACGACGAGGCCGTCCTCGGTGATCCAGTAGCGGGCCGGGCGCAGGCCGTTGCGGTCGAGCACGGCGCCGATCTGGGTGCCGTCGGTGAAGGTGACGCAGGCCGGGCCGTCCCAGGGCTCCATCAGGTTGGAGTGGTAGCGGTAGAAGGCGCGGCGGGCCGGGTCCATGGTGGCGTGGTTCTCCCACGCCTCCGGGATCATCATCAGCACCGAGTGCGGCAGCGAGCGGCCGCCGAGGTGGAGCAGCTCCAGGACCTCGTCGAAGGAGGCGGAGTCCGAGTGGTCCGGCGTACAGATCGGGAAGATCCGGCTCAGGTCGCCCGGGATCAGATCCGTCGCGAGCTGCGACTCCCGGGCGCGCATCCAGTTCCGGTTGCCCTTGACCGTGTTGATCTCGCCGTTGTGCGCGACGAAGCGGTACGGGTGGGCGAGCGGCCAGCTCGGGAAGGTGTTGGTGGAGAACCGCGAGTGCACCAGGCCGATGGCGGACGCGTAGCGGCGGTCCGACAGGTCGGGGAAGAAGGGCTCCAGCTGGCCGGTGGTGAGCATGCCCTTGTAGACGAGGGTCCGCGCGGACAGCGAGGGGAAGTACACCCCGGCCTCGCGCTCGGCGCGCTTGCGGACCACGAAGGAGACCCGGTCCAGCGCGATGCCCGCCAGGCCCTCCTTGCTCAGGAAGAGCTGCCGGAAGCGCGGCATCACGCTGCGCGCGGTGGCACCGAGCAGGTCGGGGGCGACCGGCACGTCGCGCCAGCCCAGGACCGTCAGCCCCTCCTCCGCCGCGATGGCCTCGATCCGCGCGACGGCGGCCGCGTCGGCCGCGTCCTCGTCCGGCAGGAAGGCGATGCCCACCGCGTACGAGCCCGCCGCCGGGAGGTCGAAGCCGGCCTCGCCGCGCAGGAAGGCGTCGGGGATCTGGGTGAGGATGCCGGCGCCGTCGCCGGAGTCCGGCTCGGCGCCGGTGGCGCCGCGGTGCTCCAGATTGCGCAGCACGGTCAGCGCCTGATCGACGACGGTGTGGTCGGCGGTGCCGGTCAGCGTGGCGACGAAGCCGACGCCACAGGCGTCGTGCTCGTTTCGCGGGTCGTACAGGCCCTGAGCAGCAGGTCGCGCATCCGGCACGAGCGCGTACGGCTGGCGCGCGGCGCCGGCCTGGGGCTCGTTGGCGGAGTGCATGGATGCAGACAGCATCGGCTCTCCCGTCGTCGTCTTTCGGCAAGTTGGTGCAAGGAGGGACGACGTTGGCCCTGATGCGGTGAAGCGTGCGGTGCAAGTTACATGATGCCCAGGATCCCGAGAAGCGGAATATCCCGTCCACATGGCGGACGGACGCGCAGGTCAGGGGGCTGGGAAGAAAGGACGCGCCACAGTGCGCGTCCCGACGATTGTGCCCAACGCTCCACGGCCTGAAACAGGGGCGAAACCGGATCGCCACACATGCCGATCATGGACGCCTGCGAATCCATCCCGACACCCCCTCCCCCGGATGCGAATCCGCGGCTCCGGAGCCCGGATGATGAGACGAAGCCGGGCAGCACGCGACGTCCGTGTGTGAAACGTCACGCACTGCCCGGCATAGTCATGCAGTGATCCGGGTCATTCCGCGGTCACCCCACGTGCCCGCCGATCAGCCACCCCAGCAGGTACGTCACCCCGGCCGCGGCCCCGCCGAGCACCAGCTGCCGGGTCCCGCTGAACCACCAGCTGCGCGCCGTCACCCGGGCCACCACCGCACCGCAGCCGAACAGGCCGAGCGCGGCCAGCGCCAGGGCCGGCAGCAGCGAGCTCGCACCGAGCAGGTACGGCAGCAGCGGCAGCAGCGCGCCGAGCGCGAAGCACAGGAACGAGGAGCCGGCGGCGACCAGCGGCGAGGGCAGGTCGTGCGGGTCGATGCCCAGTTCCTCGCGGGCGTGCACCTCCAGCGCCAGCTCCGGGTCGCGGGACAGCTGCCGCGCCACCTCGTGCGCGAGGTCCGGGTCGACGCCCCGCTCGACGTACACCTGCGCCAGCTCGGCCAGCTCGCCCTGCGGGTTGCGGCGCAGCTCCAGCCGCTCGGCCTCGATCTCGGCCTGCACCAGCTCCCGCTGCGAGGCCACCGAGGTGTACTCCCCCGCCGCCATCGAGCAGGCGCCGGCGGCCAGCCCGGCCAGGCCGGTGAGGATCACGGTGCCGTTCGAGGCCGCCCCGCCGACCACGCCGGTCATCAGCGCGAAGTTGGACACCAGCCCGTCCACGGCGCCGAACACGGCCGGCCGCAGCCAGCCGCCGTTCACGTCCCGGTGGTGGTCGGCGGCGGGTATCCGGGGGTGCTGCCCGGCCTCGGGTTCCAGGGTGGTCGCGCTCACGGTCGTTCCCCTCCGTCTTTCGTTCGTCCGCCTCGAACGTAGCCGTCTGACCTGGGCATTTCCAGCAAAGTAAGGCTGTCCGAACAGCGGTGAGGCCACCCTTCGCCGTGCTTGCGGAGGGTGGCCTCAGTACGCGGGGAAACCCCAGGTCAGATCGGGTCCTTGACGTCCTTGCCGGTCTTCGCCTCGACGGCCGTGGCGGCCTCCGCGTCCACCGGTCGAGACGAATTCTTTTCGGCGGCCTTCTTCTCCGCCTTCTCCTCGCCCGGCTTCTCGGCCTTCTTCTCGGCCTGCTTCGCGGCCTTGCCCTCGGCCTCGCCCTTCCCGCCGGCCTCGGCCTCGGCCTCCTCGTGCGCCGCCGGGTCGATGCTCGCCGGGTCCTCCCGACCGGGCCGCGTCCTGCCGACGATCACGAAGTACGCGACCGCGCCCAGGAACACCGCGATCGAGGTCCAGTCGTTCAGCCGCAGGCCGAAGTAGACGTGCGCCTCGTCGATCCGCAGCCACTCCGTCCAGAACCGGCCGACCGTGTACGCGGCCACGTACAGCGCGAACGCCCGGCCGTGGCCCAGCTTCCAGCGCCGGTCCGCCCAGATCACCAGCAGCGCCACGCCGACGCACCAGATCGACTCGTACAGGAAGGTCGGGTGGTACACGCCCTTGACGACCTCGCCGTTCGGCAGCGTCTTGTCGATCTCCAGGCCCCACGGCAGGGTGGTCGGCCGCCCGTACAGCTCCTGGTTGAAGTAGTTGCCCCAGCGGCCGAGCGCCTGCGCGAGCGCGATGCCCGGCGCGATGGCGTCGGCGTAGGCGGGCAGCGGGACGCCCCGGCGGCGGGCGCCGATCCAGGCGCCGACCGCGCCGAGCGCGATCGCGCCCCAGATGCCGAGGCCGCCCTCCCAGATCTTGAGGGCGTCCCAGGGGTTCTTCCCCTCGGCGAAGTACAGCCGGCCGCCGTCGGTGATCACGTGGTAGAGCCGGCCGCCGACGAGGCCGAACGGCACGGCCCAGACGGCGATGTCCCCGACGGTGTGCTTGGCACCGCCCCGGGCGACCCAGCGCTTGCTGCCGAGCCAGACGGCGACGACGACACCGAGGATGATGCAGAAGGCGTAGGCGCGCAGCGGGATCGGTCCGAGGTAGAGGACGCCCCGCGACGGGCTGGGAATGTAGGCGATATCCATGGCGGTTCCGACGCTACAGGGTTCCGTGGCCCCGCCGGGTACCCCCCGGGTCACAGAAATCGAACAAGACTGTCCGGAACGCGCCGCCGCCCCCTCCGGACGGGGAGGGGGCGGCGGTGGGCCGGGTTGCTCAGCCGGCGCTCGGCGACGGGTTGTTGGCCTCCGAAGCGGTGCTGGTCGGCGCCGGGCTCTGCCCGTGCGAGCCCGCCGTCCCCAGCTGCTTGCCCTGGTTCGCGGCGTCCACCCACTTCACCAGGTTCGCCGGGGAGATCTCGTCGTTGCCGTTCTTGGGGTAGATCGGCTGCCCGTTGAGCAGCACGGTCGGGGTGGACTTGTAGCTGGACTTGTCGAAGTCCTGCTGCACCGCGGACACCCACCCGCCGAACTTGTTGTCGTTGACGCACGCCTGGAACTCCGGCGTGTCCAGCCCGTTGACCTGCTTGGCCAGGTTCAGCAGCACCGCCTTGTCGCCGAAGGCGTCGCTGGTCTCGTCCGGCTGGTTGCGGTACAGCACGTCGTGGAAGTCGCGGAAGTGCCCGGCGTCCTGCGCGCAGGCCAGCGCGTTGGCGCCGTTCTTCGAGCCCTTCCCCGGCACGGCCCGGTCGATGAACGAGACGATGTGCGCGTTGGTGTAGATCTTCCCGGCGTCCTCCAGCTGGTCGATCGTCGCCGCGAACTCGCGCTCGAAGATGCCGCAGGCCGGGCAGCGCGGGTCCTCGTACACGGTGAGGACCGACGGTGCGTTGGCGGCGCCGACCGGGATGACGAGGTTCTTGTCGCCGATCGTCCCGGCCGGGGCCGCGGTCGGGGTCTCCGGCTTGGAGCGCTGGTTCTGCACCACGACGCCGGTGACGACGGCGGCGGCGATCACGGCGAGCACGGCGCCGCCGACGATCAGCTTCTTCCTGCGCTTGGACGCGGCCTCGTCGGCCGCCCGCTGCTCCAGCATCCGCTCACGGGCGGTGCGCTTGCCATCTCGGTTCTTGTCGCTCATTGCCTTGACATCCACGGTCGGGGAGGGCCTTCGTCGGGAGGGGCGGGTGGGACGGACGGGGGACGGGACCGGTCAGCTCGCCAGCCATCCGTCCGCCGAGAACTTCGTGCGGGGCCGCCACAGCAGCCAGCCCGCCAGCAGCAGGAAGCCGGTGTCGCGCAGGATCTCCTGCAGGTACTTGGTCTGCGACTCGTCGACGTGCCCGCCGCCGCCGAAGCAGCCGCAGTCGATCGAGATGCCGCGCGCCCAGGCGGAGGCGATCCCCGCGATGAAGGTGAGCAGCAGCAGCGCCGAGACCCCGGCGACCAGGCGGACGCCGAGCCCGGTCACCAGCAGCAGGGCGAGCGCCAGCTCCAGGAACGGCAGGCCGTAGCCGACCGGCTTGACCAGGCTCTCGGGCAGGATCTCGAACGCCCGGACGGCCTGGGCCGCCTCCGCCGGGTCGGCGATCTTCGCCAGCCCGGCCCACCCCCACACCACCGCGAGGCCGAGCCGTACGGCGAGGCCGAGCCACTCGGTCCGGACCGGGGCGGACCGCCGGGCCGCCGGCCCTGGCGCGGAGTCACCGGGCTGCGTGGGATCGCCGGGCTTCGCTGCCGGGCCGGCCATCAGGGAACCCCCCTTGGGAAACTCGTTCACTCCTTGCTGAACCGTAAGGGATGAAGGGCGGTTCCTCCGTTTTCCGGAATTAAGCCGGACGAGTGACGTTACATGACGATCCGTCCGAATCCTCCGAACGCCCGTACGCTACCGGCAGCCCGGTACCCGCCCCGGATCCGCCACCTCCGGCCGCCCCTCGCGCCCGGGGTGCGCGGCCCGCTCCGCCGCGTCCCAGCGCGCCGCGTGCGCACACGCGACGGCATCCCGCTCGGCCCGTTCCGCCCCCCGCCTGGCCAACGCGTGCCCGACCTCGGTGTGCGCCCCGACCGCGGCGCCGAGCGCCAGCGCGGCAGCGGCCGCCCGCAGCAGTACACCCCGATGGAGACCAGGCACCGGCTCACCCCTTCGCTCGCTCGGCCGACCCGTGCACGTCGTTCGTGCACTCGTCCCTCCACTCAACGCCGGTCAACCCCAGCTGATGCGTGTCGCCACCCCTCTTCACCCGTTCGGGGCCCGCTCCCGCCTTGACGACCGCCCCCGGAAAAGGTGACGGCCCGCCGCTCCCGAGGAGCGGCGGGCCGTCAGGCGGAACGTCTCAGCCCCGGCGAACCCCCGCGGCGAGGTCACCGGCGAGCTCGCGGACCGCGGCCAGCGCCGCCTCCTCGTCCGAGCCCGCCTCCAGGATCCGCTTCACGAACGCGGAGCCGACGATCACCCCGTCCGCGAACCGCGCGACCTCCGCGGCCTGCTCGGCGTTGGAGACCCCGAGCCCGACGCAGACCGGCAGGTCGGTCGTGGCCCGGGTGCGGGCGACCAGGTCCTCGGCCAGCGAGCCGACCGCCGAGCGCGTACCGGTCACCCCCATCACCGCGGCCGCGTACACGAAGCCGCTGCCGGCCGCGGTGACCTCGGCCAGCCGCGCGTCCTTGCTGCTGGGGGCGACCACGAACACGGTGTCCAGCCCGTGCTCGCCCGCCGCCTTGCGCCACTCGCCGGACTCCTCGACCGGCAGGTCCGGCAGGATGCAGCCGGCGCCGCCGGCCGCGGCCAGGTCCGCGGCGAAGCGCGCCACGCCGTAGCGTTCGACCGGGTTCCAGTACGTCATCACCAGCACCGCCGCCGAGGGGTGCGCCGCGGCGACCTCCTGGACGGTGCGCAGCACGTCCTTGATCCGCACGCCGCCGCGCAGCGCGAGGTCGTCGGCGGTCTGGATGACGGCGCCGTCGAGGACCGGGTCGGAGTGCGGCAGGCCGACCTCGACGACGTCGCAGCCGCCGTCGAGCAGCGCGTTGATCGCCCGGATGCCGCCGTCGACGGTCGGGAAGCCGGCCGGCAGGTAGCCGATGAGCGCGGCGCGGTCCTCGGCCTTGGCGGCCGCCAGGGCCTCGGTGAGCTTCGAAGCCATGGTCACTTACCCCCCTCGGCCGCGTCGCCGGCCGGCTCGTCGTACAGGCCGAAGTACTCGGCCGCGGTGTGCATGTCCTTGTCGCCGCGCCCGGACAGCGACACCAGGATGGTGGCCTCCGGCCCGAGCTCGCGGCCCAGCTCCAGGGCCCCGGCGAGCGCGTGGGCGCTCTCGATGGCCGGGATGATGCCCTCGGTGCGGGACAGCAGCCGCAGCGCCTGCATCGCGGCGTCGTCCGTCACCGGCCGGTACTCGGCCCGCCCGGTGTCCTTCAGCCAGGCGTGCTCCGGCCCGACGCCCGGGTAGTCCAGGCCGGCCGAGATGGAGTGCGACTCGATGGTCTGCCCGTCCTCGTCCTGCAGGACGTACGTCCGGGAGCCGTGCAGCACGCCCGGGTCGCCCTTGGTGAGGGTGGCGGCGTGCTTGGGGGTGTCGGCGCCCTCGCCGGCGGCCTCGCAGCCGATCAGCCGCACGCCGGCGTCCGGGATGAACTCGTGGAAGATGCCCATCGCGTTCGACCCGCCGCCGACGCACGCGACCACCGCGTCGGGCAGCCGGCCGGTGCGGTCGAGGACCTGCTGGCGGGCCTCGACGCCGATGACCCGGTGGAAGTCGCGGACCATCATCGGGAAGGGGTGCGGCCCGGCGACCGTCCCGAACAGGTAGTGGGTGGAGTCGACGTTGGCGACCCAGTCCCGGAACGCCTCGTTGATGGCGTCCTTCAGGGTCCGACTGCCGGACTTGACGGCCACCACCTCGGCGCCGAGCATCCGCATCCGGGCGACGTTGAGCGCCTGGCGCTGGGTGTCGACCTCGCCCATGTAGATGGTGCAGTCGAAGCCGAACAGGGCGCAGGCGGTGGCGGTGGCCACGCCGTGCTGGCCGGCGCCGGTCTCGGCGATGATCCGGGTCTTGCCCATCCGCTTGGTGAGCAGCGCCTGGCCCAGCACGTTGTTGATCTTGTGCGAGCCGGTGTGGTTGAGGTCCTCGCGCTTGAGCAGGATGCGCGCGCCGCCCGCCTCGGCGGAGAAGCGGTGGACGTCGGTCAGCGGGCTCGGGCGGCCGGTGTAGTCCTTGAGCAGCCCGTCGAGCTCGGCGAGGAAGGCCGGGTCGGTCTTGGCCTTCTCGTACTCCTCGGCGACCTGTTCCACGGCGGCGACCAGCGCCTCCGGGATGAAGCGGCCGCCGTACGCGCCGAAGTAGCCGCGGGCGTCCGGCACCTGGGCGCCGGGCAGGTAGTCCTTCTCGGACATGGTGGTTCCCCTTGGTGGGAGATGGACGACGGTGACGTCTGATCGGCCGATCCGGTGGATCAGCCGTGCGTCCCGCGCCATCGCCGCCCCGGCACCTGCCCGGGCTCGCAGCCGATGACGTACCGCACCCGACGCCCCAGCACCCGGCGTGCGGGCGCGCGGCAGCCGCGCGGGCGGCAGCCGGGGGCGAGTCGGGTGGCGATCTTCATCGGTGTGCGTCAGTCCTTGTGCCGGACGGCCGGGTGGGCGCCGGCCGCGACCAGGTCGGCGACCGCGGCGCGCGGGTCCTTGCCGGTCACCAGGGTCTCGCCGACCAGGACGGCGTCGGCGCCCAGGTTGGCGTAGTTGATCACGTCGAGCGGGCCGCGCACGCCGGACTCGGCGACCTTGACGATGCCGGCCGGGATGGCGTCGACGACGTTGCCGAAGGTGTTGCGGTCCACTTCGAGGGTCTTGAGGTTGCGGGCGTTGACGCCGATGATCCTCGCGCCGGCGTCCACCGCGCGCTTGATCTCCTCCTCGTCGTGCACCTCCACCAGCGGGGTGAGGCCGATCGACTCGGCGCGCTCGATCAGCGACACCAGGGCCGGCTGGTCGAGGCCCGCGACGATCAGCAGCGCGAGGTCGGCGCCGTGCGCGCGGGCCTCCCACAGCTGGTAGGCGGTGACGATGAAGTCCTTGCGCAGCACCGGGGTGTCGACCGCGGCGCGCACCGCGTCCAGGTCGGCGAGCGAACCGCCGAAGCGGCGCTGCTCGGTCAGCACGCTGATCGCGGCGGCGCCGCCGGCCGCGTAGTCACGGGCCAGGGAGGCCGGGTCGGCGATCGCGGCGAGCGCGCCCTTGGAGGGGCTGGACCGCTTCACCTCGCAGATCACCCGGACACCGTCGCCCTTGAGCGCGGCGACGCCGTCCTTGGCGTCCGGGGCCTTGGCGGCCAGCTCCTTGAGCTGGTCCAGGGAGACCCGGGACTGCCGCTCGGCGAGGTCCTCCCGGACCCCTTCGATGATCGAGTCGAGCACACTCACTCGGGAGCCCCCATATTCTGCACAGTTCGCGAGCGGGAGCCGACGCGGGCATGGGCCCGCCGGCTCTTCGATGGTATCGGCACCGGGGGGCGCGAGGGGCATCCACCCGGCGCGCGTCTCGCTGGACGGACGCCGGTCCGGACCGCCCCCAGCTGCGGCTTCACCGAATTTCCACCGGAATCGGGGCGTGCTGGCAACAAGTGGACTCGCAGCAAGCGGACGAGGCGACCGGGCCGAACGGGGGCCGGATCGGGTGCGATCAGGGCGGGGATCGGGGCTGGGATCGCGGGTGGGATCAGGGGGTGATCAGGGGGTGATCAGACCAGCGGCGGGGCCAGCCCGGCGCCCACCGGCAGGTTCCGCACCACCGCGAACACCAGCACCAGCAACCCGATCAGCGCCCACCGCCGCGCCCCCACCGAAACCCCCGGCGGAGCGCCGCCGGTCAGCGCCGCCCAGGCCCAGCGCAGCCAGAGCACCGCCAGCACGCCGAGCAGCAGGACGGCCACGGCGTTGTCGTGCAGGGCGGAGGTGAGGTCCCCGTGGGCCAGCGCGTGCACGCAGCGCAGGCCGCCGCAGCCGGGGCACCACCAGCCGGTCGCGGCCAGGAAGGGGCAGTCCGGATAGTGCCCGGGGGCGTTCGGGTCCACCGCCGCGACGTACGCGGCGGGACCGGCCACCGCCGCCAGCGCGGCCAGCGGCGGGCCCAGCCGGCGCAGCACGCGCGGCGGGACGGAGGCGGTGGGGGCGGCGTTCACGCCCCGATTGTGCCCGCGCCGGGTCCGGACGGAACGAAACGGCGGGCGCGGCGCGCCCGCCGTTCAGCAGTGCGAAAGTGCGGCGGTACGGCGTCGTACCGGCCGGGCCGTCAGGCAGCGGCGATGGCCGCCTCGCGGGCCTTGGTCTGCTCCTCGACCGACTTGTACACGTGGGGGCTGGGCTGCTTGCCCATGCCGGCCATCGCCATGGCCTTGCCCACGATGCCGCCGACCAGGACGACCGCCATGCCGGCCCAGACCAGCAGCGGCGACGGGAGGATCATCGCGACGCCCGCGACGCCGAAGCCGATGAAGGCGATGACGACGCCGGTCCAGGCGGCAGGGGTGTGGCCGTGTGCTGCTGCTGACATCGGTGGTGCTCCTTGGCTCTCGGGGCCCGGCCGGGCCTGCGGGGCCGCCGGCGGGTTGACGGGATCCATTGTGCCGGGCCACACACCGGCGGCCCAAAGCGGGTGGCGGGTCTATCGCGTCACACGGCGGTGGCTCAGCCCGCGGTCGGGTCCTCGCCCCGGTCGAGGGCCTTCCACAGGTCAGTGGGCGTGTCGGCCTTCGCCGGGCCCTTGCGGGTGGGCGCGTCGTAGCGGGTGCCCATGGCCGGCCAGCCGCGGCCGTAGCGCAGCGTGAACAGCCCGGCGAGGGCGAGCAGCAGCCCGCCGGCCAGCGCGACCCACGGCCAGGCGCTGTGCGAGACCTCGGTGGCGGCGGAGCCGGCCAGGGCCAGCTTGCGGCCGGCCTCGGTGTCCAGGGCGGCGGTGTCGCCGGCGCCGGCGGCCGAGGCGGCGGCCGCGCCGAGGCCGGCCAGCAGGGTGAGCGCGCCGACCGCGAGCCGTCCGGCGCCGCGCACCGCGAACACGGCGACGGCCGCGGCCAGGCCCACCAGGGCCAGCCCGCCGGGCAGTTCGGAGATGGTGCTGCCGGTCACGGACACTTCGAGGTTCCCGGCCCGGCCCTCGGCCCAGACCCGGCCGACCGCGGTCAGCACCAGGACGGCGCTCAGCACGGTCAGCAGCAGCATCACGCCGAGCGTGCGGCGGTCGGGGGCGGCGGGGGCGGGGCTCTGGTCGGTCACCCGTCCACTATCCCCCGGCCCACGCGTCAGCCCGAACCCGGGGTGGGCGACGCGACCGGGAAGTCGTCGCTGCGCAGCACCAGCGTCCGCTCGCCGAGCGGCAGGAACAGGTCGTTGCCGTACGGCACCCGCTCGGCCTCCCGGTACACCCCGGTCGGGGCCGGCGCGGTGTGGACGGTGCAGGCGGCGGCCGCCGGGTCGACCACCACGTACAGCGGCACGCCGGCGCGCGCGTACGCCCGTCCGGCCTCGGCCAGGCCCGGCCGGGCCAGCTCCAGCGCCGCCTCGACGTCGCCGGCCCGGTAGCGGCCCCGGTCGTCGCGGACGGCCGCCGGGGCGAGCACCGCCAGGTCGGGGGCGAGCGGGCCGGGCTCGGCCGGGAAGTCGATCAGCACCCTGGACAGCACCAGGCCGTGGCCCGCCAGTTCGTCCCTGATCTGGACGGCCGCGCCGAGCACGAACGCCCAGCGCAGCTCGTCGTGCGGCACCTGCGACATCCCGGCCGCCTCCTCCGACTGCTCCGACTGCTCCGACTGCTCCGACTGCTCCGACTGCTCCGACTAGGACAGTTCCGGCGTCCGCAGCGTATTGGCGGTGGCGACGGCGCGCAGCACGGCGGCCGCCTTGTTGCGGCACTCGGTGTCCTCGCCGTGCGGGTCGGAGTCGGCGACGACGCCCGCGCCGGCCTGCACGTACGCGGTGCCGTCGCGCAGCACGGCGGTGCGGATCGCGATCGCGGTGTCCGAGTCCCCGGCGAAGTCCAGGTAGCCGACGCAGCCGCCGTACAGGCCGCGGCGGGTGGGCTCCAGCTCCTCGATGATCCGCATCGCCCGGGGCTTGGGCGCGCCGGAGAGGGTGCCGGCCGGGAAGCAGGCGGTGAGCACGTCGAAGGCCGTCCGCCCGGGGGCGACCTTGCCGGTCACCGTCGAGACGATGTGCATCACGTGGCTGTAGCGCTCGATCTGCATGAAGTCGACCACCTCGACGCTGCCCGGCTCGCAGACCCGGCCCAGGTCGTTGCGGCCGAGGTCGACCAGCATCAGGTGCTCGGCGCGCTCCTTGGGGTCGGCGAGCAGCTCGGCGGCCAGCGCCGCGTCCTCGTGCGGGGTGGCGCCGCGGTGCCGGGTGCCGGCGATCGGGTGCACCATCGCCTCGCCGTCGGTGACCTTGACCAGCGCCTCCGGGCTGGAGCCGACCACGTCGAAGCCGCCCTCGGCGCCGCCGTCCGGGCCGGGGAAGCGGAACAGGTACATGTACGGGCTGGGGTTGGTGGTGCGCAGCACCCGGTAGACGTCCAGCGCGGAGGCCGGGCAGGGCGCCTCGAAGCGCTGCGAGGGGACGACCTGGAAGGCCTCGCCGGCCCGGATCCGCTCCTTGATCTCCTCGACGGCGGCGCGGTACGGCTCGCCGCCGAACGGCGAGCGCACCTCGCCGGGGCCGACCGGGGTGAAGGTGGCCAGGCCCGGGTCGACCGGCTTGAAGAGGTCGGCCTCCATGGCGTCCAGGCGGGCGACGGCGTCGGCGTGCGCCTCCTCGATGCCGGTCGCCAGGTCGTTGTGGTTGACGGCGTTGGCGATCAGCAGGACGGTGCCGTCCGCGTGGTCCAGGACGGCCAGGTCGGTGGCGAGGAGCATGGTCAGCTCGGGCAGCCGCAGGTCGTCCGGGTTGAGGTCGGGCAGCTTCTCCAGGCGGCGGACGACGTCGTAGCCGAGGTAGCCGACCAGGCCGCCGGTGAGCGGGGGCAGGCCGTCGTCGACCTGGCGCGGGGTGTGCAGGGCGTCCAGGGCGGCGCGCAGCACCTCCAGCGGGTCGCCCTCGGTGGGGATGCCGACCGGCGGGGCGCCGAGCCAGCGGGCACCGCCGTCCGGGTCGACGGTGAGCGTCGCGGCGCTGCGGACGCCGACGAAGGAGTAGCGGGACCAGCTGCGGCCCTGCTCGGCGGACTCCAGCAGGAAGGTGCCGGGCCGCTCGGCGGCCAGACTGCGGTAGAGGCCGATCGGGGTGAGGCCGTCCGCGAGGAGCCTGCGGGTGACCGGGATGACCCGGGTGTCGACGGCGAGCTTGCGGAAGGCTTCGAGATCCATGCTGGGCGGCACCTTCTGGAGTTCTGTGAGTCGGGCTGTTGACTGTTGGCTGTCAGGAAAGCGGAAGCACGTCGGCGTCGAAGCAGGTGCGGTCGCCGGTGTGGCAGGCCGCGCCGATCTGGTCGACCTTCACCAGCAGGGTGTCGCCGTCGCAGTCCAGCGCCACCGACTTGACCGCCTGGGCGTGGCCGGAGGTGTCGCCCTTCACCCAGTACTCGCGGCGGCTGCGGCTCCAGTAGGTGCAGCGTCCGGTGGTGAGGGTGCGGTGCAGGGCCTCGTCGTCCATCCAGCCGAGCATCAGCACCTCGCCGGTGTCGAACTGCTGGGCGATGGCGGGGAGCAGGCCGTCCTCGGTGCGCTTGAGGCGGGCGGCGATCTCGGGGTCCAGGGCGGTGCTGCCGGGGACGGCTGGTGTGGTGCTCATGACGCCATTGTGTCAGCCCGGTCCCGGCCGTCGTCGGGGCGTCCGGGGAGCGGCCGCGGTGGGGCGATTTCCGTCAACCGCCTGCCGGGCGGGGCCCGGTTGGGCCATCCTCGTGGCCATGACCACCGAGCAGCAGCCGCCGCAGCCGCCCGCCGGCTCGCGCCCGTCCCGGGGCCTGGTCCTCACCGTCGCGGCCGTCCTCGCCGCCCTGCTCGCGGTGGTGGCCACCGTGCTGCTGTGGCCGCAGGACGACAAGAAGCCCGCCGCCGCCCCACCCCCGCCGGTCGTCACCCCCACCC
>NZ_JZKH01000075.1 GCF_000961885.1 Streptomyces rubellomurinus | reverse complement strand
CTCGTCCAGCTCCGACAGGAGGCCGTCCACACCCTCCCGGTCCGTGGTGTGGTCGTCCGAGAAACGACGGTCACCCGTCGCGTCCGGCACGTACTTCACGCAGACGACGATCCTCAAGCTCATGAGCGGTCTCTCCTGTCCCGGTGCGCGGGTGCACTGATCCTCGGCCTCACGTCGAGACCAGGGTACTGAGTGCCAGCCCTGAGCTCTCGTCGACTGGTGTCAGAGGCCCCATCGAGAGGATACGGCACTCAGTACCCCCCGTAAAGGAACTCAGTACCCTTGCCCTGGTCACAGGTGTGTCGCACACGGACGAAGCCTTCACGCCAAGGGCTGGAGGGCGACGGCCGCCTCTCCCGTGTACACGCGGAAGGTGAGCGACTCCTGCAGGTACAGCCGGACGGAGTCGGTGTCGTGGGAGAGGTAGCCGACCGAGACGTCCTGGCCGAGGAACAGCTCGAAGTCGCCGCCCCGGGTGGAGAGCAGGAACGCGCCCTCGATGGCGGGGGCCCAGATGATGTCGCCGTCCAGCAGCCGGGCCAGGTGGTTGTGGACGGGGTAGCCGTGGTCGCTGGTCTCGTTGACGGCGGTGAAGGCCTCGGCGCCGAGCAGCAGGGAGTACGGGCCGCCGACGCCGGCCAGCCGCAGCTCGGTGAGGGCGCGGCTGACCGCCTCCGGGTACTCGCGGACGTCCGCCGGGAGCTGGACCGGCGGGTTGCCGGAGCCGGCCCGGATGCCCTCGATGCCCGCGGCCCGGTAGCCCTCGAAGACGGCCCGGTCCTCGGCGCGGGCCAGGGTGCGGGCGGCGTCCTTGACCGGCTGCCAGTCGGAGTCCCGGGAGCCGCGCTCGACGTCGTCGACGGCCGCGCGCCCGACCGTGAAGGGGACCCGCAGCTCGACCACCGGCTGGGCGGCGCGGGCGTGCGCCTCGACGCCGTCCAGGGGAGCTTCGATCCCGCTCAGGTGGCCGGTGCCGACCGCGGCGAGGGTGGCGCCCTCGGGGCCCTGC
This sequence comes from Streptomyces rubellomurinus, assembly GCF_000961885.1. Lineage (GTDB taxonomy): Bacteria > Actinomycetota > Actinomycetes > Streptomycetales > Streptomycetaceae > Kitasatospora > Kitasatospora rubellomurina. The sequence goes on along the minus strand of NZ_JZKH01000075.1, from coordinate 41,259 downwards.
AGGTCGACCACCCGCCGGCCGGCGACGTGCAGCGTGAAGGTCTGGCGGGCCTCCTCCTCGATCTCCGCCCAGGCGGCGGCCGAGACGGGGGCGAGTTCGCGGTGCAGGTTGTTCATGCGCGAGGTCCTGTTCGGGAGGTCTGCGGTCCGGCGGTCCGCCTGAGGCTGCCGATGCCGAGCGAGCCGTCCGACCGGGCCCCGCGGGACGGCGCGGCGGTCGGCGGGGCGGTCCGCGGCGCGGGCGGCGGCGCGGGCGGCGGGGCGTCCAGGAAGTCGGCGCCGGGGACGAAGAACAGCGAGCCGGTGACGGCCGTGGAGAAGTCGAGCAGCCGGTCGGTGGTGCCGGGCGGGCGGCCGATGAACATGTTGCGCAGCATCTCCTCCGTGACGCCCGGGTCGCGGGCGTAGCCGATGAAGTAGGTGCCGTGCTCGCCGCCCCGCTCGAAGGAGCCGAAGGCCATGTTGTAGCGGACGATCTGCCGCTCGTCGCCGTCCGGGCCGGTCACCGTGGTGAGCGCGACGTGCGAGTCGGCGGGCTTGGCGTCGTCGTCGAACTCGATGTCGTCGAGCTTGGTGCGGCCGACCGCCCGCTCCTGTTCGGCGACGCCGGTGGCCCTCCACTTCACCAGGTCGTGCAGGTACTTCTGGACCACGACGTAGCTGCCGCCGGCGAAGTCCGGATCCTCCTCCCCCACCAGGACGGCGGCCTCGGCGGCCCGGCCCTCCGGATTCTCGGTGCCGTCGACGAAGCCGAGCAGGTCGCGGTCGTCGAAGTAGCGGAAGCCGTGGACGGAGTCGACGACGGTGGCAGCGCCGGCGAGCCGGTCGGTGATCCGGACGGCCAGCTCGAAGCAGAGGTCCGTCCGGGGAGCCCGGAGGTGCAGCAGCAGGTCGCCGGGGGTGGCCGGGGCCCGGTGGCGGGGGCCGGCCAGTTCGGTGAAGGGGTGCAGGGCGGCCGGTCGGGGCCCGGCGAAGAGGCGGTCCCAGACGTCGGAGCCGATGCCGGTGACGCAGGTGAGGCCGTCCTCGGGGGCGCGGAAGCCGACGGCCCGGCGCAGCCCGGCGAGGTCGGGCAGCAGATCGCGGACCGCGTCCTCGCCGCCGGGATCGACGGTGAGGACGAGGAAGGCGGCCGCGCTGGTCAGCGGGGTGAGGACGGCCTGGGGTTCGGGCGGCACGGGGCGGTTCCTCCCTGTCCGGGGGCCGGGTGCGCGGGGGCCGGGTGCGCGGGGGCCGGGTGCGCGGGGGCCGGGTGCGCGGGCGCCTCGGGTGCGGCGGCCGGGTGCGCGGCGGCACGGATCGGCATGAATCTGATCATCCGTACGATTACACCGCACAGTGGACGTTTCGGCGCGGCCGACGCTCGCCCGGACGGCCGGAAGGGGCGGGTGCGCCGCGCACCCACCCCTTCCGTGGCCGCGGCCGTTCGGCCTACTCGGCCGGTTCCACGGCCTTCGCCTCGCGCGCCGCGACCAGCGCGGCGTGGGTCGGCCCGTCCGGCACCCCGGCCGGGCGGCCCTTGGCGAACTCCGCGCGCAGCACCGGCACGACCTCCTCGCCGAGCAGGTCCAGCTGCTCCAGCACGGTCTTCAGCGGCAGGCCGGCGTGGTCCATCAGGAACAGCTGGCGCTGGTAGTCGCCGAAGGTCTCGCGGAAGGTCAGCGTCTTCTCGACGACCTCCTGCGGGCTGCCCACGGTCAGCGGGGTCTGCGCGGTGAACTCCTCCAGCGAGGGCCCGTGCCCGTACACCGGCGCGTTGTCGAAGTACGGACGGAACTCGCGCACCGCGTCCTGGGAGTTCCTCCGCATGAACACCTGCCCGCCGAGGCCGACGATCGCCTGCTCGGGCGTGCCGTGGCCGTAGTGGGCGTAGCGCTCGCGGTACAGCTCGATCAGCCGCTGGAAGTGCTCCTTGGGCCAGAAGATGTTGTTCGCGAAGAAGCCGTCGCCGTAGTAGGCGGCCTGTTCGGCGATCTCCGGGCTGCGGATGGAGCCGTGCCAGACGAACGGCGGCACGTCGTCGAGGGGGCGCGGCGTCGAGGTGAAGCCCTGCAGCGGGGTGCGGAAGCGGCCCTGCCAGTCGACCACGTCCTCGCGCCACAGCTGGTGCAGCAGCGCGTAGTTCTCGACCGCGAGCGGGATGCCCTGGCGGATGTCCTGGCCGAACCACGGGTAGACCGGGCCGGTGTTGCCGCGGCCCATCATGACGTCCACCCGGCCGTCGGCGAGGTGCTGGAGCATCGCGAAGTCCTCGGCGATCTTCACCGGGTCGTTGGTGGTGATCAACGTGGTCGCGGTGGAGAGGATGATGCGCTCGGTCCGCGCGGCGATGTAGCCGAGCATGGTCGTCGGCGAGGACGGCACGAACGGCGGGTTGTGGTGCTCGCCGGTCGCGAAGACGTCCAGGCCCACCTCCTCGGCCTTGCGCGCGATGGCGACCATCGCCTTGATCCGCTCGTGCTCGCTGGGCGTGCGGCCGGTGGTCGGGTCGGGCGTGACGTCACCGACGCTGAAGATTCCGAACTGCATGCTGCCCACCACACTCCAGGGGTCCATGTCGTCCAATGTAGTCCAACTTTCAACCACCCTAGCATCCGGCTGCGCGGGATTGTTCCCCGGTGTCCGGACCGGGCCCCAACGCCCTCGGCCGACGAGCGCGGGCGCGGCGCCGACAAGCGGCGCCGACAATGGGAGGGGGCTTCCGGAAGGGCGGCGGACCGATGGCGGCGTACATCGCGGTGAGCGCGCTGAGCCACGAGGGCCTGGTGCGGGAGCACAACGAGGACAGCCTCGCGGTCGGCCCGTGGACGCTCTGCGCCACCGTGACCGCCAACCCGCAGACCCTGCTGTTCCCGCTCGGCCCGCCCTGCGTGGTCGCCGTCGCGGACGGCCTCGGCGGGCACCCCGGCGGCGAGGTGGCCAGCGCCCTGGTCGCCCGCCGGCTCGCGGCGGCCGGGGGCGGGCTGGACGGCGAGGAGGCCGTCCGGGCCGAGCTGCAGGAGTGCAACCGGGCCGTCTACGCGGCCACCGCCGGGCAGCCGGAACTGGCCGCGATGGGCACCACCGTCGCCGGGCTGGTGCTGCTGCCCGAACGGGCGGTGGCCTTCAACGTCGGCGACAGCCGGGTGTACCGGATCGACGGGGACGGGCTGCGCCGGGTCAGCGTGGACGACAGCCCGCCGCTGCCGCCCGGCCGGCGCACCACCTCGGTGGTCACCCAGACCCTCGGCGGCTCGCTCGGGCTCACCTTCGTCGAGCCGCACGTGCGGACCGAGCCGCTGGTGCCCGGCGACCGCTACCTGGTGTGCAGCGACGGCCTGACCGACCCGGTGCCCGAGGAGGAGCTGGCCGAGCTGCTGGCCCGGCCGGACGAGGGCTCCGGGCGGGCGGACGGCAAGGCCGCGTTCGAGCTGTGGAAGGCGGCGATCGAGGCCGGCGGGCCGGACAACATCACCCTGGCGCTGGTGCGGATCGGGGCCTGACGCCCGGTGGACGCCTTGCGGACGGACCGCGGACGCCGAACCGCCCCGGCGGGGGTGCCGGGGCGGTCGGTGGTGTGCTCGCGTCGGATCGGGTCGGATCAGAACTGGCTGGCGACGCTCACCCCGCTGAAGCCCTGCTGGGCGTAGAGGCTGAAGTAGACGTAGCCGGCCGGCGGGTTGGTGACGGTCAGCGTCTCGGAGTTGTCCGGGCCGGCCGAGCGCGTCGTGTAGGCGTTGGTGTACGCCCAGCCGGACGGGCTGTAGTAGAGGTCGGCGTTGCCCGTGCCGCCGCCGCTGGTGACGGTCAGCCGCTGGGTGCCGGCCGGCACCCAGACGTAGAAGTGCGCGTAGTTGCCGGTGGTGGCGGCGACGTTGCTGCGGCCGCAGTTCGCGGCCAGCTGGCGGGTGTCGGCGGCGGTGCACTCGGGCACCTGCGGGACGGTCGGGGTGGTCGCGCAGCCGCCGTTGGCGCAGCCGGTCAGCCAGCTGTCGAAGTCGGCGTCGTAGCGGGTGCCGATGGTGGTCTTGAGCAGCGTGCGGCCACCGGCCCAGTCCCCCACCCGGTACTTGGCGAGCAGGGCGTCCACGTCGGCGCGGTGCTGCTCCAGCATGTAGCGCACGGCCAGGTAGCCCCAGCGGTACACCCGCTCCTGGTCGCCGTAGACGGTGTCGAAGAGGTCGCTGAGCTTGTAGGTGTGCCGGGCGGCGGCCGCGATCGCGCCGTCGTTGACGACCTTGCGGTAGGAGTAGGAGACGTACTCGGCGAAGCCCTCGACCCACCAGACGGTCGGGGTGGTCATGCCGGCGTCGAAGTCGCCGTACATGTCGAAGCGGCCGTCGAGGTAGTGGGTGTACTCGTGGTTGAGGTTCCAGATCTGGAACGCCGGGCGGGCCCACTCGGCCTCGTAGCAGAGGAAGCGCGGCTGGTTGCCGGCGACGTTCGGCTTGCCCTCCAGGTACATGCCGCCGTTGTTGGTGTCGATGCCGTAGATGGCGGCGGCCAGCACCTGGTAGTCGAGCGAGGAGTGGAAGACCACGACCTCGATCGTGGTGTTGTTGTCGTCCTTGACCGGGCCGTTGTCACGCACCACCGAGTGGAAGAAGGCGTCCTGGCCGGTCAGGCTGGAGCAGGTGCTGGTGAGCTGGGTGCTGTCGAGCGCCTGGGCGATCAGCTTGATGCTCGGGCTGCAGGTGTAACTCACCTTCAGCACACCTGACTTGAGCTGGTCGGAGGCGTTGCAGACGCCGTAGTACGAGCAGTTGGCGGTGTCGTAGTAGCCGACCGCCTCGGCGACCGCGGCCCACTCGTGGACGGTGCGGCCGTTCGGCGCGGACTGCTGGGCGAGCGCCTGGACGAGCGGGCGGACCTTCGCCTGGAGCGCCGGGTACTGCAGGAAGCGGCCCAGCTCCTTGGTGGCGTTGTAGACCAGGACGTCGTAGTCGCCGCCGAGTTGGCCGTTGTTACGGGTCGCGAAGGCGGACAGCGCGTCCAGCACGCTCGGGTCGGCCTGGACGGCCGCCACGAAGTCGGGCAGCTGGTGGCCGCGGAACAGCACGGTGAACGCCGGGTTCACGGCCCAGGCCATGCCGGCCGGGTTCCAGGTGGCGCTGTTGTAGTCGTTCAGCAGGCGCTTGACCACCCACAGGTAGCGGGTGTTCTCCTGCGCGCTGTCGGTCAGGGTGACGGCCTCGCCCAGGATCTGCGCGTTGCCGGAGGTGACGTCGCGCGAGTGCGCGCCGGCGAAGAAGCCGTCCAGCGCCGGGCGGATCGCGCCCTGCAGGGCACTGCCGTACGGGCCGACGTCGTCCTTGTGGTACCACTGCACGAAGTAGCCGGCGCGCAGGTAGAGCACCAGCTGCTCGACCGAAGTGCTGTTGTCGCCCGGGTAGTTGACGGCGGCGTCGCGCAGCGCGTTCGCCACCGTGACCATCTGCGACTCACGGAAGGCGCCGGCCGCGTCGGTGCCGGTGAGCTGGAACAGCTGGTTGACGCAGTCCACGGCGGCGGAGGTGATCTGCTGCACCAGCGCGCTGCCCGTGCGGCTGGTGAAGTCGCCGGCGTTGCAGGGCTGTCCGGCGGCCAGGGACTTGGCGGCCGGCTTGGCCTCGGCCGGCGCGGTGTCCACCGGGAGCGGGGCGCGCCGGTCGGCGGTGGTGAACCGCCGCTCGTCGCCGTCCGGTCGGGCCGCGCCGGTGGCGGGCTGCGGGGCCGGCGCGGTGGGGGCGGCGCTGGCCGGGGGCGTGCCGCCGCCCTTCGCGGGGGCGGCGGGGGCGGCCTGGCCGCGCGGGGCGAACAGGCCGAGTGCCAGGAGCAGGGTCAGGGCGAACGTCAACAAGCGTGCCAGCTGCGGGAGTCGCAGCAGACGTACAGGACTCACGTGGGGGCCTCCGGGCCGTCGTCGGCCGCACTGGGGGTACGGCCGGTGGGGGTGGCGAGGACCGTTGGCGACGGGCCGCGTGGGGGCGGTTCCGCCGGGAACACGGTGGGGAGTGTGACATGTACCATGGCACACATCACATGACGTTGGATAGCCCTCGGCGGGTGCGCGATGCGCGGGCGGTTCGCGACGCAGCGGCGGAGGGGCCGTGCCGACGTGACGTCAGCACGGCCCCTCCGAGCGGGAGTTGGCAGCTCGCGGGCTACTTCCGGAGCAGCAGGACCACTCCGGCCGTCGCCAGGCCGACCACCACGGCGGCCGCGCCGTACGCCAGCCGGTGCGCGCGCAGCACGGGCAGGAAGCGGTCCACGGCGTAGCGGCCCGGACCGGTCAGGGCGAGCGCGGCGGCGGCCGCCGTCAGCAGCAGCTCGTACTCGTTGCCCTTCGGGGCGAAGAAGCCGCCACCCCAGGTGACGGCGATCGCGTTGACCATCGTGCCGACGATCGCGGCACCGGCCAGCGGGGTCAACAGGCCGACCGCGAGGGCGAGTCCGCCCAGCGTCTCGGTCAGGCCGGCGACCACGGCCATGGCGTGGCCGGCCGGGTAGCCGCTCATCGTGAAGAACTGGCCGGTGCCGTCCAGGCCGCCGCCGCCGAACCAGCCGAACAGCTTCTGGCTGCCGTGCGCGGCCATGGTCAGGCCGAGGGCCAGGCGCAGCAGCAGGAGTCCGGCGTCGTAGGCGTGCGGGGAGGTCGCCGCGGGCGCGGCGCCGCTCCAGGTCGGGCGGTCGGTCGTGGCGGTGGCGGCCGGGGCGGTGGCGGCCGCGGTGGGGGCGGTCGTGCTCGGGCTGCTGCTCGGCATGCGCGTCTCCATCGGTCGGGGTCGTCGGTCGGGGTCGCCGGTCGGGGCGATCACCAGGGCGATCGCGGTGCGGGCGGGCGGCCGGGCAGGGGGCGTCGCCCCGCCGCGCCGTTGTTCAAATTTGAACCGGCCGCTCTTCGACCGTACCCCGGAGTTCGAATTTGAACAACTGACGGACCGTGGGCGAGGTGCGCCCCTCGTCCGGGCCGGGGCAGGGTGGAGGCATGGCCCGAAACCCGCACGACCAGGACGCGACCGAGGACCGCAGCCCGTACACCCGGGCGCTGGCCGCCTTCGACGAACGCGTCCGGCTGATCACCCCCGGACAGTGGGACTCCCCCACCCCGTGCACCGACTGGAGCGTCCGCGACCTGGTCAACCACCTCACCGGCGAACAGCTCTGGGTGCCCGAACTGCTGATGGGCGCCACCGTCTCCGAGGTCGGCGGCCGCTTCGACGGCGACCTGCTCGGCGACGACCCGGTCGCCGCCTGGACCGCGGCCGCCCGGGCCGCCGACCGCGCCTTCGCCGTCCCCGGCGCCACCCAGCTGATCGTCCACCTCTCCTTCGGGGACGCCTCCGGCCGCTACTACCTGGACCAGCTGACCACCGACCTCGTCATCCACAGCTGGGACCTCGCCACCGGCATCGGACACGGCACCCGGCTGCCGGAGGACCTGGTCGACTTCGCCCTCGAACAGCTCGCCGACTACGGCGACCTCTCCGCCAGCGGCCTCTTCGACCCGCCCGTGCCCGTCCCCGAGAAGGCCGGCCCGCAGACCCGGCTGCTCGCCCTCGCCGGGCGGCGCGACCAGGAGTGAGGGCCCGCGACCGGGCGTGACGGCCGTCCCGGGAGCTCCGGCCGGGGTGTACGGCCTCGCGGCGCCGGATACTGGACAGTACGGGGGCCGGTATCCGGCGGCCGCCCGTGACTCCGTGCGAAAGGCGGTCGCGCCATGAGCCGCAGGCCGGACATCCTCGGCGAGTTCACCGCCGACCACCGCGAGCTCGGCACCCTGCTCGACCGGATCGAGGCCGCCCCCGAGGGCTCCGCCGAGCGCGGCGAGCTGCTCGCCCGGCTCACCGACCTGCTGTTCACCCACTGCGCCGCCGAGGAGGAGCACCTGTTCCCGGTGGTCCAGCACGACGTCCCGGACGGCGGGGCGCTGGTGTTCCGCGGCATCCACGACCACCTGGCCATCGGGCAGTACCTCGCCGACCTCCAGGGCCTGCGACCGGCCGACCCGGCCTTCGGCACGCTGGTCGCCGGCCTCGCCGAGACCCTGCGGCGGCACCTCGACGGCGAGGAGAAGGTGCTCTTCCCGGCCGCCCGCAAGGCCCTGCCCGCGGCGGCCCGGACGGCGCTCGGCGACCGGCTGCGGGCCGAGCGGGCGGCCCTCGGCCCGGCGGACTGACCGCCCGCGGACCGGGTCAGCTCTTCGGGCTGATCACCGCGAACCGGGCGCCCTCGACGTCCCGCAGCCGCGCCACCCGCCCGTACGGGGAGTCGAAGGCCGTGCCGACCGGCGCGCCGCCCAGCTCCACGGCCCGGGCCAGCGCCCGGTCGGCATCGGGGACGGCGAAGGACACCTCCCAGTGCGGCGGCAGCCCGGCCGGGCCGCTCGGCTGCGCCTTCGCCAGCGCCGCGACGCTGTGCCCATCGGCCCGCAGCACCACCCGGTCGTGCTCCCACCGGACCTCGAAGCGCTCCGGGTCGCGGCCGTCCCAGCGGAACACCTGGCCGTAGAACAGCGCCGCCGCGAACGGGTCCGGAGTGCGCAGCTCGATCCACATCGGCGCGCCCGGCAGGTCCAGCCGCCGGGCCCGGCCCGGCGGGCCCTCCCAGATCCCGAACGGCGCGCCGGCCGGATCGGCGGCGAAGGCCACCCGCCCGGCGTCGAAGGCCAGCGGGCCGACCGCCAGGGTCCCGCCGCGCTCGCGCACCGCGTCGGCGGCGGCGTCGGCGCTCTCCGTCCCGAAGTAGGCCGTCCACGCGAGCGGGATCGCCCCGCCGCCGGCCTCGCCCAGCCCGGCCACCGCCTCCCCGCCGACCACCGCGTGGACGTACGGGCCGAAGCGGTCCGGCCCGGGCTCGAACTCCCACCCCAGCAGCGGCCCGTAGAACCCCTTCGCACCCTCCAGGTCCCGGGCCGTCAGGCTCACCCAGCACGGCACGGCCGCCACGCAGCGCACCTCGGCGGGCGTCTCACCGCTGCCCATCGCGAACCTCCTCGCCCACCCGGCCGCCGGGCCCCTCCCGACTCCCACGACCCTCCGGCCGCCCGGGACGCCCACAGCCTAGGCCGACACCCGCACGGCCCCCGGGAAGGCATGGCCGGGCTCAGCGCACCTGTTCCAGCACCCGATGCCAAGTGTGACGCAGGTCACATGAGGAGGGGAAATAGCGGGGAGGGAATCCCCGTTTTCGAGTACGTTGGCTTAAGCGGGGAGAAGTTCCCCGGTATCTTGGAGGAGTCGTCGTGACCACCGCAGCCGCTGAGTCGGTCCGCCCCGAGGGGAGTGTGCGTGCGCCGAAGTTGCGTGCGGATGCGAGCCGGAACCGGGAGCGGATCGTGCTGGCGGCCCGGGACGCGTTCGTCGAGCACGGTGCGGACGCGCCGCTGGACGAGATCGCGAAGCGGGCGGGGGTCGGCAATGCCACGCTGTACCGGAACTTCCCGGACCGCGCGGCGCTGATCCGCGAGGTGGCGCTGCTCGTCAAGAACCGCATCCTGGCTCTCGCCGAGACGGCGACGGTCGAGGCCGCGGCCCCCGGCGGCGGCGGTCCGTTCGACGCTCTGCAGCGGTTCGCGCACGCGGCCGTCGCGGAGAAGGTCGGCGGGCTCTGCCCGCTGTTCACCGGCCACGTCGACCCGGACGACCCGGAGTTGATCGAGATCCGGGAGCGCCTGCGGTCCGCCGTGAGCGGGCTGATGGAGCGCGCCCGGGCCGCGGGCGAGCTGCGGCCGGACGTCGACCACGGCGACCTGTTCATCGCGATCAGCCAGTTGACCCGCCCGCTGCCCGGCACCTCCTGCCAACTGCTCGACGGGTTCGTCCACCGGCACCTGCAGCTGTTCCTGGACGGCCTGCGTGCCCCCGCCCCTTCGACGCTGCCCGGCCGGGCCGCGACCTTCGAGGACTTCAAGCCCCAGCACTGACCACCGCCCGAACCACCGCACCGACCCCGTGACGCCCCGACCGGCCGCCACGGCCTGATCCCCGCACGCCCCGAGTCCCGTACGGCAGTCGACCCCGCCGCGACGGCGGCCGACCGTGCGCACCCACGCCCCACGCACCGTGAAGTGAGTACCCCCATGTCCCAGACCGACGCCCGCCCGGCGACGCCGGCCGATCCCAGGCGCTGGAAGGCCCTGATCTTCATCGGCCTCGCCCAGCTGATGGTCGTGCTCGACGCGACCATCGTGAACATCGCCCTCCCCTCCGCCCAGCGCGACCTGGGCATATCCGACGGCAACCGCCAGTGGGTGATCACCGCCTACGCGCTGGCCTTCGGCGGCCTGCTGCTGTTCGGCGGCCGGATCGCCGACCTGTGGGGCCGCAAGCGGACCTTCGTGGTCGGCCTGACCGGCTTCGCCCTCGCCTCCGCGCTCGGCGGCGCCGCGGCCAACACCGCGATGCTGCTCGGCTCCCGGGCCCTGCAGGGCGTCTTCGGCGCGCTGCTCGCGCCGGCCGCGCTGTCGCTGCTCGCGGTGACCTTCACCGAGGCGAAGGAGCGCGCCAAGGCCTTCGGCATCTACGGCGCGATCGCCGGCGGTGGCGGCGCCATCGGCCTGATCCTCGGCGGCCTGCTGACCGAGTACATGAACTGGCGCTGGACCTTCTTCGTCAACATCCCGTTCGCCATCGTGGCCGCCGCCGGCGCCGTGCTGGTCATCCGCGAGCCCGCCGAGGGCCGCAACCGCAACAAGCTGGACGTCCCCGGCGTGCTGCTGGTGACCACCGGCCTGGTCTCCCTGGTGTACGGCTTCACCCGCGCCGAGTCGAGCGGCTGGCTGGCCGGCAGCACGCTGGCGCTGTTCGCCGCGGCCGCCGCGCTGCTGACCGCGTTCGTGCTGGTGGAGCGCCGGGTCAAGGCCCCGCTGCTGCCGCTGCGCGTGGTGCTGGACCGCAACCGCGGCGGGGTGTACCTGTCGCTGGGCCTGGCCGTGATCGGCATGTTCGGCCTGTTCCTGTTCCTGACCTACTACCTGCAGGTCGTGCGCGGCTACAGCCCGGTGCTGACCGGGGTGGCCTTCCTGCCGATGGTGGCCGGCATGATCACCGGCTCGACCCAGATCGGCGCCCGGCTGATGACCCGCGTCCCGGCGCGCTACCTGATGGCGCCCGGCTTCCTGACCGCCTCGGTCGGCATGTTCCTGCTGACCCACATCGGCATGGACACCTCGTACCCGGCGCTGGTCCTGCCCGGCCTGATCCTGATGGGCCTCGGCATGGGCACCGCGTTCATGCCGGCGATGAGCCTGGCCACGCACGGCGTCCAGCCGCGCGACGCGGGCGTCGCCTCGGCGATGGTGAACACCTCGCAGCAGGTCGGCGGCGCCATCGGCACCGCGCTGCTGAACACCATCGCGGCCAGCGCCACCACCAGCTGGCTGACCTCGCACGCCACCTCGCCGGAGGCCGCCAAGGCCCTGCAGCTCCAGGGCATGGTGCACGGCTTCTCGACCGCGATCTGGGTGTCCTTCGGCATCCTGGTGACGGCCGCCACGATCGCCTTCACCCTGGTGAACGCCGGACGGCCGGGCGCGGCCGGCGGCGGCGCGGGCTCGGAGGCGGGCGCGGCGCGGCACGACGAGGTGCCGGTGATGGCGCACTGACCCTCGTACCGCCCCCCGCCGTGGGGTGACTCGGGTGCGCACGCGGCCCGTCCGGTGTCCTTCGGGGCCCCGGGCGGGCCGCTCGCCGTTTCCCGCCCGGCGGCGCACCACCGCCTCGCCCGGGCAGCCCCCGCCCCCTCGAACCGGCGGCCCCGGTCGACGAGAATGTCCACGGGACGGGACTGCCCGCCCGGCGTCCCCGTGGACACCGCACCGTCCGAGCACCGTCCGAGCACCGCCCTGGCCGCGCCCGAGGGAGGACATCGTGCACCACCGAACCGACCAGCTCGCCGACAGCAGGTACCTCCTGCTCACCACCTTCGGCGACGACGGCAGCCGGCTGGACTCGCAGCTGTGGGTGGTGGCCGACGGGACCGCGCTCGGCCTCTGGACGCCGGCCCACTCCGGCGAGGCCGAACGCATCCGCCGCCACCCCCGGGTGCTGGTCGGCCCCTGCGACGCCCACGGGCGCCCGACCGGCCGCCGGCTCCCGGCCCGCGCCCGGCTCTGCGACGAGGACGCGACCGCGCGCTACCGCACCTCGCTGATCAACAAGTACGGCCTGCCGGCGCTGCTCGCGCTGGCCCGCAGCCGGTTCCGGGTCGGGCTGGCGGGGACGGTCGGCATCCGGATCACGCTGAACGAGCCGGAGCAGCGCCTGCTCGGCCCGGACTGGCGGCCGCCGAGCACGTACTGCGTCAACTGACCGGCGGCGCGGCCCGATGCGGATCCGGCGGGGTTCAGGTCCCGTCGTCCGGCGCCCGGGCCAGGTCGGCGGGCTCGCAGGCCTCCCGCCCGGTCGCCACGTGCACGACCCGGACCGCCCGGTCGGGGCCGCCGGGCACGACCCGCTGCTCGTGCCCGCAGCGCGGGCAGATCAGCGGGATGCGGGGGCGGCCCGGCTCCCGGCCGGCGCGGTCGTCCGGGTGCGCGGCGCTCACGACAGCGGGTGGGTCGGCAGCGGGTTGACCTCCTGGATCTCGGCGTGCGCCTTGGTGAGCAGCTGCGAGGCCAGGTCGTTGAGCGCGCGGGCACCCGCGATCTCCTCGCCGACCCGCAGTTGGTCCGGGTCCGAGGGGTGGCGGCTGCTGTAGCCGTGGGCGCGCACTTCCGTCCCGTCGCCGAGCCTGAGCATGGCGGCCGCGGTCGTCCGCGGGCCCTCCTCGCGGAACTCCATCTCGATGTGCCAACCGACCAGAGTCTGCATGGCGGATCACCTCCATCGGTTACTCCTCCAGGGTGCGCCGCACCCTGGGTGAACACCAGGCCAGCCCGGACGGCCGGGAAACCCGCTGGTCGGGGCGGGTGGGAATCCGCCATCATCGCGGGATGATCTCGATGCGGCCCGTCCTGGAAGTCCACCACCCCGAAGGCTTCTCGCTGTGGCCCACGAGCCACGAGCCGACCGGGCTGTTGGTGCTGGACGGACGGCTGACGCCGGAGCAGGTCGGCACCGCCGTGCACCGGCTGGCCGAGCTCAACGACGTCGACCCCGAGCCGGGCGAGGAGCGCGGCCCCCGCCCGGCGGACCCCCTGGGCGCCTTCCTGCACGGCCTGCTGACCGTGGACCCGTACGTCACCGGCGGCCTGTACGTCACCGACTCCGCCACCGGCACCGTCTTCGAGCCGGGCTGCTGCTACGGCCTGGAGGAGTGGCGGGAGTGGCACCAGGTGGCGGACGGCGGCGGGGTGGTCTGGTTCGGCCACGACCCGTGGACCACCGGCGAGGCGCCCCGGGCCGCCCGCCTCGGCCGGCTGGTCCGGCTGACGCAGGCCCCGGACGACCCGGACTCGCCCGTGATCGAGCTGCCGGTGGACGAGCTGCGCCGGCTGCTCGCCGGGGCCGAGCGGGACCTGTGCGACTTCCTCGGCCTGGTGCGGCCGTGGGCCGAGCGGCAGCTGCCCGGGCACGCCGCCGCCGTCACGCGCGCGATCGCCCGGGCGCTGGAGCTGGAGCCCGCCGCCGACGAACCCGCCACCGAGGAGCCCGCGCCGTGACCAGCTTCCGGACCCACCGGGCGAAGGTGCACGACACCGCCCTCCCGCCGCACCGGCGGCACAGCGCGCTGCGGACCTGCCTGACCGAGTTCGCCCCGTACGGCCTGCGGGCGACCTACCACCACCTCACGCTCAGCGCCCGGATCCCCCGCCGGCTGGAGGCCGACCCCGACGCGCTGGTGCGGGCGGTGGAGGAGCTGCACGAGGCGCGCGAGCTGTGGCTGGCGCGGTTCGCGGAGCACGTCGCGCAGCGCCGGGCGGAGAAGCGGGCGGGCCTCCGCCGGCCGGTCCGGACCCCGTGGTGGGACCGGCCCCGCTGGGACGCGCCGGACTCGGCCTGGTACCACGACCCGTTCCTGCACCCGCGGTTGAGCCTGCCCGCGTACGTCCGGCGGCAGAACTCGCTGCTGGACGGCGCCGAGCCGCCCGGCTGCCCGGCCTGCGGGGAGGAGGGGCCGGCGGTGCCCGTCGAGGCCGGGCCCGGGACGGTCGAGCTGTGCCGCTCCTGCGGGTGGGTGCTGGTGCCGTGCCCGTGCCGGTGGTGGCACCACGTCCAGTCGGTGAAGCGGGTCGGCTGGCAGCGGACGTGGCGGCGGGACCACCTGACCGACAGCGGCGAGCCGAACCCGCACTGGCCGCGGAACCTGGGCACGGACCGGGTGGCGCTGCTGGCGGTGTACCACCAGCACCCGGCGTTCTGACCCGGCGGGGGCTCAGCGGGCGGCGCGGGCTCAGCCGGCGTGGGCCGGGACGGCGACCAGCAGGGTGCCGCTGCCCTGGACCCGCACCTCGAAGTGGTCGATCTCGCCCGGCTGGAGCCCGGTGCCGCCGGAGGTGTGCAGCGCGTCCGGGCTGCCCGTCGAGCCGTAGCCGCCCGCCGGGACGGTCCAGCTGGTCACCGTCTGCTCGGGGCCGTGGCCGGCCTGCGGCACGGCGACCAGGCGGCAGGTCAACGGGCCCTGCACGCCGGAGAGTTGGAGGCTGACCTGGCTGCCCCAGGCGGCACCGCCCAGGCCCACGGTGGCCTTGGCGCCGGTGGCCGGGTCGGTGGCGCTGAACCGCTCGGCGACGGCGACCACGCCGGGCGCGGACCCGCCGGTGACCACCGCGGCCGTGACCACCGGGCCGAGCGCCACCAGCGCGGTCGCGGCCAGCGCCAGCACCAGCCGCCGCACCCGGCCGCGCCTCCGGCCGGCCGTCACCTCGGCGACCAGCCGGTCCAGCAGCTGCCCGCCGGGCTGCGGGACGGGGTCGGCCGGCTCCCGGCCGGCGGCCCGCGCCGAGGCGGCGTACTCGGCCAGCAGCGGTTCGACGGGCGCGAGTTCGCGCACCTGCTCGGCGCAGTCGTCGCAGCCGGCCAGGTGCTGTTCGAACGCGGCGCTCTCGGCGGGCTCCAGCAGGCCGAGCACGTACGCGCCCGCGTCGAGGTGCCGGGCGTCGCCCGGGTCGGGGCGGTCGGGGCGGTCGGTCACGATGTCACTCCCCGTTCCTCCAGGGCGAGCCTGAGCGAGCGCAGTGCGTAGAACACCCGCGACCGGACGGTCCCGGCCGGGATGCCGAGTTCGGCGGCCGCCTCCTTGGCGGTGCGGCCCTTCAGGTAGGTCTCGACGATGATCGCGCGGTGCGCGGGCGAGAGGTCGCCCAGCGCGTCCGTGATGGTCATCATCCGTAGGGCCCGGTCGAGTTCGTCCTCGGCGGGCAGCTGTTCCAGTGCGGCGGCGTCCACCTCGCGCGGCCTGGCCAGGGCGCTGCGGTGGTCGTCGATGACGATCCGCCGGGCGACGGTGACCAGCCAGGGCCGCAGCGAGGCCGCCTGCGGGTCGAGCCGGTGGAGGTTGCGCCAGGCCCGGACCAGCGTCTCCTGGACGACGTCCTCCGCGCGCTGCCGGTCACCGGCGACCAGGTGGAGGACGAAGCCGAAGAGCGGCCCGGCGTGCTCCCGGTAGAGGGCGCGCATCAGCTCCTCGTCCGGCGCGCCGGTGCCGGGCGCCCCCCTGCCGGGTGCGGCGTCGCCGCGCCCGGGGTGCTCCTCGGTCACCGTTCCATCCTTGCGCACCTGTGCCTCCCGGGCGAGGAGGGGCGGCGGCCCTCAGTAGCCATAGCCGCTGCTCGGCGGGCTGGGCGCCGGGTTCACGGGTGTCGGGTTCACGGGTGTCGGGTTCACGGGTGTCGGGTTCACGGGTGCGGGGGTGGTGTTCGTCGTGGTTCCCGCCTTTCCGCCGGTCGGGGTCAGCGCGAACCAGATCCCGGCGAAGCCCTGGCCCTTGGTGTCGCCCGGCTTGCTGTCCGGCGAGTAGCGGTAGGCCGGCCAGCCGTTGAGGGTGACCTGCTTGCTGCCGTCCGCGCGGGTGACGCTGCCGACCAGCTTGCTGTCGATGCCCTTCACCGTGACGTGGCCGTCGTCGCGCTCGGGCGGCCAGAGGGTGGCGCAACCGCCGGTGCAGGAGGACATCGACGGGTTGTTGCTGTCGTGGTCGAAGCGGTAGAGCGTGAAGCCCGCGCTGTCGGTGACGATCGTGCCGAGTTTCGGGTCGGTCGCGGTCTGCAGGGTGGCGCCGGCCGGCGTGCTGGGCGCCGCGGGTGTACTGGACGAGCCGGAGCCGTACGAACCGGAGCCGGAGGAGCCGCAGCCGGCGACCAGGGCCGCCACCGCGGCACCCCCGGCGGCCAGCACCGCGGCCCGGCGGGTGCGGGGTGTGCTGCGCATGGGTGCTCCCGGACTCGGTATCGGAGCGGACACCCGGGAGTACGGACGGCGCCGCCGGACTGCTCAGCGGAATACCCGGCCGACGGCCACCGTTGTGGCGGGCACATGGTCTGAACCGCCGCCTCCGGAAGGGAAGGAATCGCGAGATGAGCAGCACGGTCGAGCTGACCAAGGAGAACTTCGACGAGATCGTCCCGGGCCCGGAGGGCAAGGACTTCGTCTTCATCGACTTCTGGGCCGGGTGGTGCGGGCCGTGCCGCCAGTTCGCCCCGGTGTACGAGAAGGCGGCCGAGCGGCACCCGGACCTCGTCTTCACCAAGGTGGACACCGAGGCGCAGCAGGAGCTGGCCGCCACGTTCGGCATCCAGTCGATCCCGACGCTGGCGATCATCCGCGAGGGCGTGCTGGTGTTCTCGCAGGCCGGCGCGCTGCCGGAGGCGGTGTTCGAGGACCTGATCGGGCAGGCCCGCAACCTGGACATGGCCGAGGTGAAGCGCAAGGTCGCGGAGGACCAGGCGGCGGCCGAGGGCCAGGCCTGACGCTGCCGCTGCCGCTGCCGTGCGAGGGCCCGGGGAGCACGTGCTCCCCGGGCCCTGCCGCGTCCGCACCCGATGTCGGAGGCACCCCCTAGAGTCGTCGGGAGCAGCGACCCCACCGACGACGGGAGCGATCCGCCCATGAGCACGTTCGTACTGGTCCCCGGTTTCTGGCTCGGCGCCTGGGCCTGGGACGAGGTGGCCGCGCCGCTGCGGGCCGCCGGGCACGCCGTGTACCCGGTGAGCCTGCCCGGGACGGCCGAACGGGCCGGCGAGAAGGGCGAGTTCGGCCTGGAGGAGCGCATCGCCGACCTGGCCGAGCTGCTGGTCCGGGAGGACCTGTGGGAGGTGGTGCTGGTCGGGCACAGCGGCGGCTGCGCCCCGGTGACCGGGCTCGCCGACCGGATGCCGGAGCGGATCCGCCGGGTGGTCCACCTGGACTCCGGGCCGATCGCGGACGGCGGCTCGCTGTACGACATGTGGCGGCCCTCCTACCGGGCGGCCGCCGAGGCCCTGGTGGTCGACGGCCGCCTGCCGCTGCCGCCGTGGGACGTCCTGACCGCCGAGGGCTCCAGCATCGAGGGCCTGGACGAGGCCGTGCTGGCGCGCATCCGCGAGCGCTCCACCGCCGAACCGGTCGCCGCGTACACGGACCGGCTGCGGCTGACCGGAGCCGGGGCCGCCCTGCCGCAGGCCCTCGTCAGCTGCTCGTTCCCGCTGGCGCAGGTGCGGGAGCTGATCGCCGCCGGGCACCCGTGGTTCGCCGCGCTGGCCGGGCCGAACTGGGAGCTGCGCGAACTGCCCACCGGGCACTGGCCGATGTTCTCCCGCCCGGCCGACACGGCGGCGCTGCTGGCCGAGCTCGCGGAGCCGCCCGCGCGCTGACCGCAGAAGTGGCCGCGCACGGCGGTTCGGGTCAGGCTCTGGAGGGGGACGAACCGGTGGACAGCGAGCGACCGCACGGAGGACCGCCATGACCGACAGCGCCGACGAGTACGACGTCATCGTCCTGGGAGCCGGGCCGACCGGCGAGAACGTGGCCGACCGGACGGCCGCGGCCGGCCTGCGCACGGTCGTCGTGGAGGCCGAATTGGTCGGCGGCGAGTGCTCGTACTGGGCCTGCATGCCCAGCAAGGCGCTGCTGCGCCCGGTCGCGGCGCTGGACGAGGCGCGCGCGGTGGCCGGCGTCCGGGAGGCGGTGGGCGACCGGCGGCTGGACCCGGCCGCGGTGCTGGCCCGGCGCGACGCGTTCGCCTCGCACTGGAAGGACGACGGCCAGGTGACGTGGCTGCGGGAGACCGGCATCGAGCTGGTGCGCGGCCACGGCCGGCTGGCGGGCGTGCGGACGGTGGCGGTGGAGGCCGAGGACGGCGGCGAGCGGGTGCTCACCGCCCGGCACGCCGTCGCCGTGTGCACCGGCAGCCGCCCGGTGCTGCCCGGCGGCGTGCCCGGTCTGGCCGAGGCGCACCCGTGGACCAGCCGGGACGCGACCAGCTCCCCCACCGTGCCCGGGCGCCTCGCCGTGGTCGGCGGCGGGGTGGTGGGGGTGGAGATGGCCGCCGCCTGGCGGGCGCTCGGCTCGGAGGTGGTGCTGCTGGTGCGCGGCGCCGGCCTGCTGCCCCGGATGGAGCCGTTCGCGGGCGAGCTGGTCGCGGACGGCCTGCAGGCGGCCGGGGTGGACGTGCGGCTCGGGGCGCGGATCGGCGCGCTGCGGCGGGCGGACGGCTCCGGGCCGGTGACCCTCACCCTCGACGACGGCGGGGACCTGACCGCCGACGAGGTGCTGTACGCGACCGGCCGGGCCCCGCGCACCGCCGACATCGGGCTGGAGCAGATCGGCCTGAAGCCGGGCGACTGGCTGGAGGTGGACGACAGCTGCACGGTGCTCGGGGTGGACGGCGGGTGGCTGTACGCCGCCGGGGACGTCAACCACCGGGCGCTGCTCACCCACCAGGGCAAGTACCAGGCCCGGATCACGGGCGCGGCGATCGCCGCCCGCGCCCAGGGGCGCACGCTGGACACCTCGCGCTGGGGCGCGCACGCCGCTTCCGCCGACCTCGCGGGCGCGCCCCAGGTGGTGTTCACGCAACCGGAGGTCGCCGCGGTCGGCCTGACCCTGGCGGCCGCCGAGGAGGCCGGGCTGCGGGTCAAGGCGGTGGACCACGAGATCGGCGCCGTCGCCGGGGCCTCGCTGTACGCCGACGACTACCGCGGCCGGGCCCGGGTGGTCTTCGACCTGGACCGCGGGGTGATCGTCGGCGCCTGCCTGGTCGGCCCCGGCGTCGCCGAACTGCTGCACTCGGCGACCGTCGCGGTGGTCGGCGAGGTGCCGATCGACCGGCTCTGGCACGCGGTGCCCGCCTACCCGACGATCAGCGAGGTCTGGCTGCGGCTGCTGGAGGGCTGCCGGGGCTGACGTCGCCCCCCCGGGCCGGCGGCGCGGCGAGATGTGACCAACGGTGGACGGCGGGACACTGGCAGTCGGGGGCCGTCCCGGGGGGCCGTGCTCGTGACGAGGTGGTGTGAGGCATGACCGAGGTGCTGTTGGCGGTCGGAACGGAGAAGGGCCTCTTTCTCGGCCGCAGCGGCGACCGGCTGGACTGGGAGTTCAGCGGACCGCACTTCCCGATGAACGCGATCTACTCCGTCGCCGTCGACCGCCGCGACAACCGGACCAGACTCCTGGTCGGCGCCGACAGCAGCCACTGGGGCCCGTCGGTCTGGCGCTCCGACGACCTCGGCGCCAGCTGGTTCGAGCCGCCCCGGCCGGCCGTCCGCTTCCCCGAGTCCACCGGCGCCTCGCTCACCCGGGTCTGGCAGCTCCAGCCCGCCGGCCCGGAGGCGCCCGGCGTGGTCTACGCCGGCACCGAGCCCGCCGCGCTGTTCCGCTCCACGGACGGCGGCGAGACCTTCGGCCTGGTCGAGTCGCTGTGGGACCACCCGCAGCGGCCCGAGTGGGGCGCCGGCTACGGCGGCCAGGGCCTGCACACCATCCTCACCCACCCGCGCGACCCGCAGCGGCTGCTGGTCGCCGTCTCCAGCGGCGGCGTCTACCGCAGCAAGGACGGCGGCGACAGCTGGCAGCCCTCCAACACCGGCCTGCGCGCCGAGTTCTTCCCGCCCGACCGCCAGTACCCCGAGTTCGGCCAGTGCGTCCACAAAATCGCCCCGGACCCGGCCCACCCCGACCGGCTCTACCTGCAGAACCACGGCGGCGTCTACCGCAGCGACGACTGGGGCGGCAGCTGGCACTCGATCGTGGACGGGCTGCCCGCCGAGTTCGGCTTCGCCGTCGCCGCCCACCCGCGCCGGGGCGACACCGCCTACCTCTTCCCGCTCGGCGGCTCCGACGACCGCATCCCGCCCGGGCGCCGCTGCCGGGTCTTCCGCACCAACGACGGCGGCGACAGCTGGCAGCAGCTCGCCGCCGGCCTGCCCGACGAGGACCACTACGGCATCGTGCTGCGCGACGCGCTGCGCACCGACGACGCCGACCCGGCCGGGATCTACTTCGGCAACCGCACCGGCGACGTGTACGGCAGCCGGGACGAGGGCGAGAGCTGGCGGCTGCTGGTCTCCCACCTGCCGGACGTGCTCTGCGTCCGCGCCGCCGTGGTCGGCTGACGCCCGGTCGCCGACGGAAATCCGGTTGCCACGAGGGCCCGTTCGTGGTCAGCATGGGCCGCCGGCGAACGATCTCGCGACAGGGGTGGGCCATGACCGAACCGGACCGGGTGACCAGGCACGACGGGGACGGCGTGCCCGTGCTGAGCTACCTCCCGGGCGAACGGGAGGGCCGGCCGTGGGCCGACCTGCTGGAGGTGCTGGACGGCTCCGCGGCGGCGGCCGACCCGGCCGGGTTCATCCGCGCCGAACTGCCCGGCTGGGTGGTGTCCGCCGAGCCCGCGGTGGGGCAGGCGCTGCTGGCCCGCGGCGCGACCGTGCTGCGGCACGCCCACACCCTGCGGCGCGACCTGCGCGCCGACCCCCCGCCCGCCGACTGGGCCGACGCACCGCTGCGCGACGGCATCCGGGCGGTGCCCGCCGACCGCGGGCCCGAGGAGCTGCTGGCGGCCTGGCGGGCCGCCTTCGCCCCCGGCCACGTGGACCACTTCCCGGGCGACGACGCGCGGGCGGTCGCCGAGCGGCTCGGCCCGCTGCTCGCCGGGGAGGCGATCGGCCCGGTGCTGCCGTCCAGCCTGCTCGCCGTCGACGGCGAGGACCGGGTGGTGGCGGGGCTGACCCTCACCGACCGCGGCGGCCTGCCCTGGGTCGCCGAGGTGTTCCGCGACCCGGCCCGCGGCTACCCCGGCCTCGGTGCCGACCTGCTGCGCCGCGGCATCGCCGACCTCGCGGCGCGCGGCGGCGCCGACGTGTCCCTGGTGGTGAGCGAGGGCAACCCGGCCCGCCGGGTCTACGAGTCGCTGGGCTTCCACCTGGTGGAGACCTCGCTGACGGTGCTCGTCCCGGACTGAACTCCCCCTGCGCGGAGGCGGGTTCAGGGCCGGGCCAGCTCCAGCACCACGATCCCGGCCAGCACGGTGGCGGCCGCGGTCATCCGCAGCCGCCCCAGCCGTTCGCGGAACACCACGGTGGCGATCAGCGCGGCGATCACGATGCTGGTCTCGCGCAGCGCCGCGATCGCGGCCAGGCTGCCCCGGGACTGCGCCCACACCACCAGGCCGTACGCCGTCAGCGACAGCACCCCGCCCGCCACGCCCACCGCCAGCACCGGGCGGGCGCCGGTCAGCAGCCCGGGGCCGCGCCGGAGCCGGACGACCAGCACCAGCACCGGCCCCTGGAGCAGGAACAGCCAGGCCACGTAGCCGCCGACCGACCCGGCGTGCCGGACGCCGCTACCGTCCAGCACCGTGTACACGGCGATCATCACGCCCGTCCCGGCGGCGGCCCCGAGGGCGGGCAGCTGCGCCCGCCCGGGCACGCCCTTGGCCAGGGCCAGCCCGATCAGCCCGCAGCAGATCACCAGCACGCCGAGCAGTTCGCCGCCGCCCAGCGGCCGGTCGAGCACCGTCACCGACAGCAGGGCCACCAGCAGCGGCGCCGAGCCGCGCGCGATCGGGTACATCTGCCCGAAGTCGCCCAGCTGGTAGGCACGCAGCAGCAGCACCGTCGAGATCGTCTGGACGGCCGTCGAGGCCAGCAGGTACGGCCAGGAGCCGGCGGCCGGCAGCGGGTTGACCGCCACCAGGACGAGGGCGCAGGCGGTGTAGGTCAGGTTGATCAGCGTGAAGCCGACCAGTTTGTCCGGGATCCGGTGCGCCAGACCGTTCCAGACCGCGTGCAGCACGGCCGCCGTGAGCACGGCCACCGGCACCGCCGAACCGACTTCCGACATGACGAGGTTCCCCCCTCCGACGACCCGCCGGGGGCCCGGCGGGAATGACATCGAGCGCGTGGCGGCCACGACGGCGCCCCCGGCCCCGCCGTGGGCACCCCGGGAGCGACCCTACGGCCGGTCGTACCGGGGCCGGTCGCGCGCGGGCGGATCGCGGTGGCCGCCCTCCACCCGGGCGCCGCGCACCACGACCATGGTCAGGCCGACCGCGACCAGCAGCTCCGCCCAGAAGAACGCCGCGTAGTCCAGCAGCGAGCCGATCGGCGGGTTCCCGGGCGCCGCGTTGCGCATGCCGACCAGGGCGAACAGGGTGGCCGCCATCCAGCTCAGCGCGGGCCAGAGCAGGCCGCGCCGCTGCCGGACGATCAGCCAGGCGGCGATCAGCACGGAGAACGCCAGCGCCCACATCGCCCCGATCATGAACCAGGCCAGGATGAAGGTGCTGCGGGAGCGGCTGATCCGCTCGGTGATCGCCACCGCGGTGCCCTCGCGGTCCTCGGTGTCCCGCCTGAAGGCGAAGAACGGATCGGCCTCCTCGATCCCGATCACCACCGGGACGGGCCGCCCGCCCACGGTGGCCTGGAAGCCGACCACCGTGCGGTAGCGGTCGAACGGGTAGTCGGTGACCCGGCCGCCGTACAGGTTGAACGCCACCGTGGTGGAGGCGATCTGCTGCCCGGCCGGGTACCTGAGCACGGTCTGCTCCAGCGAACTGGTCTCCAGCACCAGGTCCTGGGCGGGCACCAGGGCGCCGCCGGGTGCCTCCAGGGCGCCGTGCGGCTGGGCCAGGACCTTCGCGCTGAGCGTCTGCGCGGACGCGTCCACCCGCTGGAGCACCACGTCGACCTCCAGGAAGTCCGGGCCGGGGGCGGCGCCCGCCACCTGCGCGTGGCCCCGGCTGGAGCGCTCGTCGACGTAGAGCAGCAGCCCGGCGGCGACCAGCAGCGCGATCACCGCCACCACGGCGTAGGCCCGCCAGGGCCGGACCCTCGGGTGCGGCGGCGGGACGGCCACGGCGCGCGCCCGGCCGTGGATCCGGACCTTCGGCCGTCCGTAAGTCGCCCGGCGGTGCGGCGGCGCGCTCATCGGCCAGCTCCCGGGGTCGGCGGTGACGGCGTCCTGTCCAGCCACCCTGCGGGCGGCGGCGGCCGGTCCGCAACCGCGGCGGGCCGATCGGGGCCTCCCCCGGACGCGGAAAACGCGCTGGTCGGAGGCGCTGTGTAGGCTCGCCGTCATGGCGAGGGTGACACGGGACGATGTGGCGCGGCTGGCGGGGACGTCCACGGCGGTCGTGAGTTATGTGATCAACGACGGGCCGCGGCCGGTGGCGGCCGCGACCCGCGAGCGGGTGCTCGCGGCCGTGGCGGAGCTCGGCTACCGGCCCAACCGGGTCGCCCAGGCGATGGCGCGGCGGCGCACCAACCTGCTCGGCATGGTCGTGCCGGACGCCCGCCAGCCGTTCTTCGCCGGCCTCGCCCACGCCGTCGAGCAGGCCGCCACCGAGCACGGCCGGCTGCTGCTGATCGGCAACTCCGACTACGCGGACGAGCGTGAGGCGCATTACATCCGGGCCTTCCTCGGCATGCAGGTGGACGGCCTGATCCTGGTCACCCAGGACCCGGCCACCCCCGGGCTGAGCGGCTTCGACGCCGTCGACGGCACCCCGGTCGTGCTGCTGCACCACCGGGCGGAGAGCCCCGGCAGCGTCTCGGTGGTCGCGGACGACGAGGGCGGCGCCCGCGAGGTGGTGCGCCACCTGCTCGGGCACGGGCACACCGAGGTGCACTGCTTCGGCGGCACCTTCGCGCTCAGCCCGCACGACCCGGTCACCTGCCGGACGGCCGGCTGGGCCGCCGCGCTGGCCGAGGCCGGGCTGTCGGCCGAGGGCCGGCTCGTCCCGGCGGCGTTCGACCGGGTCCGGGCGCACACCGAGGCGCTCGCCCTGCTGGCCCGGCCCGACCGGCCGTCCGCCGTGTTCTGCGCGACGGACGACCAGGCGATCGGGCTGCTGCGGGCCGCCGACGACCTGGGCATCCGGGTGCCGGAGGAGCTGGCCGTGGCGGGCTTCGACGACATCGCCGAGGCGGTGATCGCCGGGCCCGCGCTGACCACCGTCACCACCGCGCAGGACGAGATGGCGCGGGCCGCGCTGGACCTGGTGCTCGGCGGGCCCGAGCGGCGCGCAGGCGGCACCCGGACCTTCCCGGCCCGGCTGGTGCTGCGGCGCTCCTGCGGCTGCCCGGGGCCCGCGGCACCCGCGGCATCCGGGGCATCCGGGGCATCCGCGGGCTGACGTCACGGCCGGTCGGGAGTGCGTCAGTTGAGCTGGAAGGTGGCCTCGACCGGGTAGTGGTCGCTGGGCGCGTTGGTGTCCACCTGGCCGGGCGTCCAGCCGGCCTGCGGGTCGAAGTCGACCTTGACGGTGGACATCGACGCGGGCACCGGGCGGCCGGGGGCGTTCAGGTAGCCGATGTAGTCGAGGTCGTCCCGGTAGTCCTTGGGGAAGGTCTCGACGCCCGCCATGTACTGGCACCAGGAGGAGGCCGGGCAGTCCATGGTGTTCAGGCTCTGGCCCGGGTCGGTGGCCGGGGTGCCGAGCACGCCGTTCACCGCGTTCTGGGCGTTGGCGTAGTCGCCGCGGCTCTGGCCGTGGAAGTACTCGACGTTGAGGTCGCCGCCGATCAGCACCGGCGCGGCGCTGCCGACGATGCCGTCCACCCAGGCGCGGATCTCGGCGAGCTGGCCGAGCCGGGTGGACTGGGTGGTGTCGGTGGAGGTGTCGGACTCGTCGGCCTGCAGGTGGGTGCCGACCACCCAGGCGGTGCTGCCGTTCTTGTTCACCTTGACCAGCGCCGCGCCCTTGTTGGCATGGTAGTCCCAGGTGCCGTAGGTGGAGTTGCTGAACACGTGGGCGTACTGGGCGGCGATCGGGTACTTGGAGAGGATCATCGTGCCGCCGTTGATGACGAACCACGAGTTGGAGCAGTTGCCGCTGACGCCCGTCCAGCCGCCGCCGGAGCAGGTGCCGCCGACGACCGGGGTGCGGTACGGGTAGAGGTCGGCGAGCTTGGCGTTGATGTCGGCGGTCGAGCTGTTGTTGAACTGCTCGTCCAGGATCACCACGTCGGCGTTGTGCTGACGGACGATCTGCTCGATCACCGGGGTGCGGCGGGCGGCCTGCTCGTTCTGGGTGCTGTCGACGACGGCGGTGCCGAGGTCGACGTTGAAGGCGAAGACCGACAGCGTGGCGGGGCCCGCCGCGGTGGTGTCGGCGGAGGCGGTCGGGGCGGTGCCGCCGAGCAGCAGTGCGGCGGCGGCCGCCGAGGTGAGGGCGGTGGCCGTGCGGCGCGAGAGCATGGGCGTTCTCCTGGGGAGGGATCCGTCGATCCGGTGTGACCCGGCGCCCGGGGTGTCCGGTCGCCGGGATCGGCGGGGGAACGCTAGCTACCGCTCGGTACGTCGGGAAGAACGCCAGGCGATCAGTTCCGATCGCTCCTGTGGCGGTGAGGTGTCTGTACAGCTCAGGCCGGGTGGCGGACAAGATGTCTGTACACCCTGGCACCGGGCGCGGCCGGGGACCGGGGCCGCGCGAAGGGCCGTCAGCCGTCCACCAGTTCGTCCGCGAGCAGGTCCATCAGCAGGTTGTCGTGCCAGGTGCCGTCCGGACCGCGCTCGTACTGGCGCATCGTGCCGACCGGGCGGAAGCCCACCTTGGTGTAGCAGCGGATCGCGGCGAGGTTGTCGGCGGCCGGGTCGATGATCAGCCGGTGGTAGTGGTGCTCGTGCACCAGGTGCCGGGCCATGGTCCGGACGGCGTCGGTGCCCAGGCCCACGCCGTGCACCGACGGGTCCAGGTAGAGGTCCATGCCGGCGTGCCGGTACTCGTCGTCGTTGTTGGCGTACCACTGCACGGCGCCGACCACCTTGCCGCCCACCTCGATGGCGAAGGTCTCGATCTCCAGGGACTCCAGCTCGGTGGCGATCTCGTCGGCCAGGTCGTCGCCGCCGCGCCAGCGGGCGAACACCTCGGGCGTGCCGCGGATCGCCGCCAGGGCCGGAACGTCCTCGGCCGTGGCCGGGCGGAGCGTGACGAGGGTGCCGTGCAGAATCGTCCCCATATAGGGCATGTTGACACGGAAAGCGGGGCCGGGCGAGCGGCTTTCCCGGCCCGGGCGGGCCGCCCGGCGGAGAATTCTCCGGGCCGGGTGTCGATCCGGCGCCGGCCCGTTCGACGCAGGGGTGAGAGGCGGGGAGAGGCCCCGCCCGTCCGACCGAGGAGTCACCATGCCGCGCTACATGACGCTGATCCGCATCGACGAGCAGGCCCGCGACGGATGGGAGCCGGACCCGGGCTTCGAGCAGCGGATGGGCGCGCTGTTCGACGAGATCACCAGGGCCGGCGTGATGCTGGAGACCGCCGGGCTCACCCCGACCGCCGAGGGCACCCGGCTGAGCTGGGCGGACGGGAAGATCGACTACACCGACGGGCCGTTCACCGAGACCAAGGAGGTCGTCGGCGGCTACGCCATCCTCCAGTGCAAGGACACCGCCGAGGCGCTGGAGTGGACCCGCCGCTTCCTGCAGACCCACCCGGTGACCTGGCAGGTGGAGGCGGAGGTCCGGCAGATCGACGAGGCGCCCGAGCCGCCGAAGTAGCCATGACCGTGGCCGTGTCGGCGTTTGCCGCCCGCCGCCCCGGCTGCTCTGATGGGTGGCCGTGACGCAGAGGGATACCAGGGCCGCCGTCGACGCCGTGTTCCGGATCGAGTCCGCCCGGATCACCGCGGCGGCCGCCCGGATCGTCCGGGACGTCGGCATCGCCGAGGAGCTGGCCCAGGACGCCCTGGTCGCCGCCCTGGAGCAGTGGCCGTCAGCCGGAGTGCCCGACAACCCGGGCGCCTGGCTGACGGCCGCCGCCAAGCACCGGGCGATCGACCTGGTCCGCCGCCGGGAGGTCTACGCCCGCAAACTCGCCGAGGTGGGGCGGTCGTTGGAGGACGCCGCGGCGCCGGAGGAGCCGGCCGGGCCGGAGGACATCGACGACGACCTGCTGCGGCTGATCTTCACCGCCTGCCACCCGGTGCTGTCCGCCCCCGCCCGGACCGCGCTCACCCTGCGGCTGCTCGGCGGGCTCACCACCCCCGAGATCGCCCGCGCCTTCCTGGTGCCCGAGGCGACGGTGGCGCAGCGGATCGTCCGGGCCAAGCGCACGCTGGCCAAGGCCGGGGTGCCGTTCGAGGTCCCGTACGGGGAGGACCGGGCGCGCCGGCTGTCCTCCGTGCTGGAGGTCGTCTACCTGGTCTTCAACGAGGGCTACTCGGCCACCGCCGGGGACGACCTGCTGCGCCCGCAGCTGTGCGAGGACGCGCTGCGCCTGGCCCGGCAGCTGGCCGCGCTGATGCCGGGCGAGCCCGAGGTGCACGGGCTGGCCGCGCTGCTGGAGTTCCAGGCCTCGCGCACCCGCGCCCGCACCGGGCCGGACGGGCGGCCGGTGCTGCTGGCCGAGCAGAACCGGGCCCGCTGGGACGGGCTGCTGATCCGGCGCGGCTTCGACGCGCTCCAGCGGGCCGGCACCGGGGCGTACGCGGTGCAGGCCGCGATCGCCGCCTGCCACGCCAAGGCGCGGCGGTACGAGGACACCGACTGGGCGACGATCGCCGAGCTGTACGGGCGGCTGCTCGTGCTGACGCCCTCGCCGGTGGTGGCGCTGAACCGGGCGGTGGCCGTCTCGATGGCCCACGGCCCGGCCGTCGCGCTGGAGCTGGTGGACGCGCTGGCGGCGGAGCCGGCCCTGCGTTCGTACCACCTGCTGCCGAGCGTGCGGGGCGACCTGCTGGCCCGGCTGGGGCGGACGGCGGAGGCCAGGGCGGAGTTCGAGCGGGCGGCGGAGCTCACCCGCAACGCGCGGGAGCGGGAGCTGCTGCGGGAGCGGGCGGCGGGGCTCGGGTAGGTCCCGTCAGTACGTCTCGTCGCGGCGCAGCCGGGCGCCGACCGCGCCGAGGCCCTCGGCGAGCACGGCCAGCTGCTCGCGGGTGAGCACGTCGATCAGCAGTTCGCGGACCAGGGCGACGTGGCCGGGGGCGGCCATGCGCAGCATCTCCCGCCCCTGGTCGGTGAGTTCGGCGATGACGCCGCGCACGTCGCTGGGGCAGGAGCGGCGGGCGACCAGGCCCGCCTTCTCCAGCTGGGTGACCTGATAGGTGAGGCCGCTCTTGGAGGTGACCAGCTTGTCGGCGAGTTCGGTCATCCGCAGCGAGTCGCCGGGGGCGGCGGACAGGTGCACCAGGATCTCGTACTGCTGGTGGGAGAGGCCGGAGTCCTCCTTGAGCTGGCGCTCCAGCCGGCGGTTGAGCAGGTTGCTCGCGGTGACGAAGCCCCGCCAGGCGGCCATCTCGTCCTGGTCGAGCCAGCGGGGTTCGTTCAGTGAGGACATGGCACGAAGCCTACTCCTGTTGTTCAAATTCGAACCGGGGTGTACCGTCGAGGGCGTAGAGGTTCAAATTTGAACTACCCATGGTCGAACGACCGGCTCCGAGCAGTCCGCTCCGAGCAGCCCGCTCCGAGCAGTCCGAGGAGGACGTCATGAGCACCGCGGCCCCCGCGCGCATGCCCGCCCTGTACCTGTCGCACGGTGCGCCGCCGCTCGCCGACGACCCGGTCTGGCCCGGCGAACTCGCCGCCTGGTCCGCGGACCTGCCCCGGCCCAGGGCGATCCTGATGGTCTCCGCGCACTGGGAGGAGGCGCCGCTCGCCCTCGGCGCCGTCACCACCGCGCCGCTGGTCTACGACTTCTGGGGCTTCCCCGAGCACTACTACCGGGTCCGCTACGCCGCCCCCGGCGCGCCGGAGCTGGCCGACCGCGTGCGCAAGCTGCTGCGCGCCCCCGGCACGCCCGTCCAGGACATCCCCGACCGCGGGCTCGACCACGGCGCGTACGTCCCGCTGGTCGAGATGTACCCGGACGCCGACGTGCCGGTGCT
Organism: Streptomyces rubellomurinus; assembly: GCF_000961885.1. Classification (GTDB taxonomy): domain Bacteria; phylum Actinomycetota; class Actinomycetes; order Streptomycetales; family Streptomycetaceae; genus Kitasatospora; species Kitasatospora rubellomurina. Next base: position 12,120 of record NZ_JZKH01000075.1, on the reverse strand, counting down.
CCAGGTCTCCCTGCCCACCCTGGACCCGCAGCGCCTGCTGGAGATCGGCCGCAGGCTCGCCCCGCTGCGCGACGAGGGCGTGCTGATCGTCGGCAGCGGCTTCTTCACCCACAACCTGCGGGCCCTCAGCAGCGACGGCCGGGTCACCTCGGTGATGGCCGAGTTCGACGACTGGGGTAGGCGCGCGCTGGCGGCCCACGACCTCGACGCGCTGCTCGACTTCGAGCACAAGGCCCCGGCCGGGCGCCTCGCCCACCCGCGCACCGAGCACTTCGCACCGCTGTTCGTCACCCTGGGCGCCGGCGAGGCCGACCTCGACAGCCAGCGCAGCGTCATCGACGGCTTCTGGATGGGGCTGGCCAAGCGGTCGATCCAGCTGGGCTGACCGGTCACAGGGCGCAGCAGGTGAAGCGCTCGCCGATGTGCTCGGGCTGCTCGATCTCGTCCACCAGGGCGACCGCGAAGTCCGGCACCGAGATCCGGCTGCGGCCCCCGGCGTCGGTGAGCAACTGCTCCAGGCCCGTGGGGTAGTGGCCGGTCCGCTCCCCCGGGCCGATCTCCGCGGACGGGCTGAGCACCGTCCAGCGCAGGTCGGGGACCGTCCGGTAGTAGTCCAGGGCGGCGCCGTGGGCGTGCATGATCTGCAGGACCGGCTCCGGCAGGCCCGGGGTGTCCCAGACCCGCACGCCCGGGGCCGTCTCCAGGCTGCCAGCCCCGCCCACCGCGACCAGCCGGGGCGCCGCGTCGCCGAGCGTCCGCAGGCCCGCGACCAGCGAGCGGGCGGCGGGCTCGATCAGCGCCAGGTGGCCCGGGCCGTCGCCGCCGCCGACCGCGCTCACCAGGGCGTCCCGACCGGCCGCGACCCGGGCCACGTCGGCCGGGTCCAGCACGTCCCCGCGCTCCACGGAGGCCGCCCCGGCACCGCCCCGGTAGCGGTCCGGATCGCGGACCACCGCCGTCACCTCGTGCCCGCGCGCCGCCGCCTCCGCGACGACGGCGCGGCCGATGGTGCCGTTGGCGCCGATCACGGCGATTGCGACCATGGGGTACCTGCCTGGGGGTGCGCGCGGAGGCGGGGCCTCGGACAGGGTCGATTATCGGACGGGTCTTCTGCGACGGCCCGGGCGCTCACCCTCCCGTGTGACGCTCGCTACGCGTCGCCGGTGGCGATCCGCTCGGGCCCGCTGCGCTCCACGCAGAACTCGTTGCCCTCCGGGTCGGCCATGGTGACCCAGCCCTTGCCGTCCGGCTCGCGGTGGTCCCCCACGACGGTGGCGCCGAGGGCGAGCAGGCGCTCGACCTCCTCGTCGCGGGTGCGGCCCTGCGGCTGGAGGTCGAGGTGCACCCGGTTCTTCACCGACTTGGTGTCCGGCACCCGGATGAACAGCAGCGAGGCGCCGGCCGACTCCACCACCGCCTCCGGGTCGCCCGGGTTGTCGTCCTCGGCGAGGGTGCCGTCCAGGACCTCCGCCCAGAAGCCCGCCAGGGCGAACGGGTCGGCGCAATCGATCGTCACATGTCGTACCAGAGAAGCCATGCGCCTACTCTCACCTGCCCGCTTCCGGTACGTCCAGCCGATTCCGGGCATGCCGGTGGCCGTCCAGCGGGAACTCCGGGGGCAGCGCCGACAGCACCTCCCGGAACGCGTAGCCGCTCTTCTCCGCCACCCGGCAGGAGGCGTGGTTGTCCACCTGGTGCAGCAGGTCGATCCGCCGCAGGCCGTCCAGGCCGTCCACGGCGAAGGCCTCGAACGCCCAGGCGGTCACCGCCTCGACCGCGCGCGGCGCCACGCCCCGGCCGCGCGCCGGGGCCGCCGTCCAGTAGCCCACCTCGGCCGTCTCCCCGCCCGGGGTGCCGCGCTTGAGCGCCACGTTCGCGACCAGCCGGCCCGCGTCGAGGACGGCGAAGCTGTACCGGGTGCCCGCCGCCCAGCCGTCGTACTGCAGGGCGAGCCAGTGCGCGGCCTGCTCGGGGCTGTCCAGCGGGATCCGGGTGAAGCGGCGCAGGGTCTCGTCCCGGTAGGCCTCGATCAGCGCCGGCGCGTCGGCGTCCTCGAAGGGCCGCAGCAGCAGGCCGTCCGCTGTCGGGGGCGTGTCGAGGGCGACGGTCACTTCTCCAGGCCCTCCCAGCCCCAGTGCGGGATCGGGCCGGGCTCGCCGAGGTCGGTGCCGGCCGGGGAGGCGGAGACGTCCTCGGCGATCCTGGTGCCCCAGTCGAAGTAGTCCAGCACCCGGCGCCGCAGTTCGGCGTCGTCCGGCAGCTCCCGGCGGACGGCCTCGGCCATCAGCTCCATCCAGCGCAGCCGCTGCTCCTCGGTGATGGCCAGGCCCAGGTGGGCGCGGAGCAGGGCCTGGTGGCCGCCCAGTTCGTCGGTGAAGGCGGTCGGGCCGCCGAACACCTCGGCCAGCCAGACGGCGACGTGCTCGATGTGGGTGGCGGTGAAGTCGGCGAAGACGGGCGCGAGCAGGGGGTCGGCGAGGACGCCGTCGTAGAAGGTGCGGCTGAGGCGGCGCAGCGCGTCGGTGCCGCCGACCGCCTCGAAGAGGGTGGCGGGCCGTTGGTCGCTCATGAGTGCTCTCCCCGTAAAGGTGTGACCGTGCGTCGGGGACCTTCCTAGCAGGGATCGGGCCCGGGTGGTCATCGCGGACCCGACTTGACCTTGACACTGGCGGCAGGGTCGGAGGGTTCTCGCATGAGCGACGAGAACATGGTTGAGCAGCGGGTGGTGGTGGTCACCGGGGCCGGAACGGGGATCGGGCGGGCGACCGCGCGGGCCTTCGCGGCCGAAGGGGCACGGGTGTTGGCGGTGGGGCGGCGACCGGAACCGCTGGCGGAGGCGGCGGCCGCGTACCCGGAGGCGATCGAGCCGCTGGTCGCGGACGTGACCGGGCCGGACGCGCCGGAGGCGGTCGTCGGGGCGGCGCTGGCGCGGTTCGGGCGGCTGGACGTGCTGGTCAACAACGCGGGCGTCACCGGCGGCGGTGGGGCGGTCGGCGGCTACACCCGGGCGGGCGTCGAGGCGCAGTTGAGCACCAACCTGGTCGCCCCGGTACTGCTCGGCCAGGCCGCGCTGCCCGCGCTGGAACGGAGCCGGGGCGTGATCGTCAACGTCAGCACCGCGGTCGGGCAGCGCGGTTGGCCGTCCAACGCGGTGTACGCGGCGGGCAAGGCCGCGCTGGAGACGGTCACCCGCAGCTGGGCGGTGGAGCTGGCGCCGCGCGGCGTCCGGGTGGTGGCGGTGGCGCCGGGGGCGATCGAGACGCCCATCGGCGAGCACGCGGGCCTCAGCCCCGAGCAGCGGGCGGGAGTTCGCGCATGGCAGTTGGAGCACACCCCGCTGGGCCGGATCGGCCGGCCCGAGGAGGTCGCCTGGGCGATCACCCGACTCGCCTCGCCGCAGGCGTCGTTCGTCACCGGCGTAGTGTTGTCCGTCGACGGGGGCGCGCTGGTGGGCTGAGACGGACGGGGGCCGCGCGGGTGCGGATCGGGGAGCTGGCCCGGCGGACCGGCAGTACGCCGCGGGCGCTGCGGCACTACGAGCAGGCCGGGCTGATCGACTCCGAGCGCGCGCCCAACGGCTACCGGGAGTACGAAGATTCGGCGGTCGTGCGGGTGCGCAACATCCGGGCGCTGCTGGCGGCCGGGCTCACCGTGGAGGACGTCCGGCCGCTGCTGGGCTGCCTGGACGGGGACGTGCTGGCCGGCCCGCCGTCCGAGCGGGTGCTGCGGATCGTCCGGGAGCGGCTGGCGGTGCTGGAGCGCCGGATCGCCGCCCAGACCGAGGCCCGGGACCGGCTGGCCGCGGCGCTGGCGGCCGCCGGGGGCGGGGCCGGTGCCGGTGCGGGTTCTGGTGCCGGTGTGGAACGGGCCGGTGTGGCGGGAGCCGTCTCGACAGGCGGGTGACACCCCCGATCGGGGGTGTGCAAGGGGCCGTGAGGAGAGGACAGTGGGCGCATGCAGATTCCACTCTCCGTGATGGACTTCCTCGACCGGGCCGAGCTGGTCTACGGCGACCGGGTCGGCATCGTCGACGAGCCCGAGCAGCCCGCCGAATCCTGGGGCGAACTGGGCTACCGGCGAATCGCCGAACTGGCCCGGGCGCAGGCGGCCGGGCTGGACCGGCTCGGCGTCGGGCCGGGCGAGCGGGTCGCGATCGTGTCGCACAACTCGGCCCGGCTGCTCACCTCCTTCTTCGGGGTGAGCGGCTACGGCCGGGTGCTGGTCCCGGTGAACTTCCGGCTCAAGGCCGAGGAGGTGTCGTACATCGTCGAACAGAGCGGCGCCTCCGTGCTGCTGGTCGACCCCGAACTCGCGGACGCGCTGGGCGGGGTGGTGGCCAAGCACAAGTTCGTCATCGGGGCGGACAGCGACGCGCTGCTCTACGACTTCGACAACGCCCCCAAGCCGTACGGGATTTCCGAGAACGACACCGCCACCATCAACTACACCAGCGGAACCACCGCCCGCCCCAAGGGCGTTCAGCTCACCCACCGCAACATCTGGCTCAACGCCACCCTGATGGGCCTGCACTACGGCGCCAACGACCGGGACGTCTACCTGCACACCCTGCCGATGTTCCACGCCAACGGCTGGGGCCTGCCGTTCTCCCTCACCGGCCTCGGCGCCCGGCACATCGTGCTGCGCAAGGTGGACGGCGCGGAGATCCTGCGCCGGGTCGAGCGGCACGGGGTGACCTTCCTGTCCGGCGCGCCCGCCGTGGTGCAGATGGTGCTCGACGCGGCCGCCGACTGGGACGGCCCGGTCCCCGGGCGGGACAAGGTGCGGATGATCGTGGCCGGCGCTCCCCCGCCGACCTCGGTGGTGCAGCAGGTCGAGGAGGTGCTCGGCTGGGAGTTCATGCAGCTGTACGGGCTGACCGAGACCTCGCCGGCCGTCACCGTCAACCGCTCGCGCGCCGAGTGGGACGCGCTGCCGGCCGCCGAGCGGGCCGAGAAGCTGGTGCAGGCCGGCGCGCCCACGCTCGGCACGCAGCTGAAGGTGGACGGCTCCGGCGAGGTGCTGGTGCGCTCCAACACCGTGCTGGACGGCTACTGGCAGCAGCCGGAGGCCACCGCCGAGGCGCTGCGGGACGGCTGGTTCCACACCGGCGACGGCGGCACCGTCACGGACGGCCACCTGTCCATCTCCGACCGGAAGAAGGACGTCATCATCAGCGGCGGGGAGAACGTCTCCTCGATCGAGGTGGAGGACTGCCTGTACGCCCACCCGGCGGTGGCCGAGGCCGCGGTGATCGGGGTGCCGGACGAGAAGTGGGGCGAGACGGTCAAGGCGCTGGTGGTCCTGCGGGAGGGCCGGGAGGGCGTCACCGAGGCCGAGTTGATCGCCCACTGCAAGCAGCGGCTGGCCGGCTACAAGTCGCCGACCTCGGTGGAGATCCGGGACGCCCTGCCGCGCACCGCCACCGGGAAGCTGCAGAAGTTCCGGCTGCGCGAGCCGTACTGGGCCGGGCGGGAGCGGAAGGTGAACTAGGGCCTGCCGCTCGGGCCCCGGCCGGGCGGCTCGGTCGAGCGGGCGGCTCGGGCTCAGGCTCAGGCTCAGGCTCACGCTCAGGCCCGGTCGAGCAGGCCAGACTCCCGGGCGGCGACGGCGAGTTCGGTGCGGTTGCGGACGCCCAGCTTGCGCATCGCGGACTTGAGGTAGCCGGTCACGGTGTTGCAGGTCAGCCCCAGCCGGGCGGCGATCTCCGGATTGGTCCGGCCGGTCGCCGCCCAGCGCAGCACCTCGTGCTCGCGCGGGGTCAACGGCGGTGCGGGGGCCGCCGCCCGGGGCTTCTCCCGGCACCAGGCGGCGGCCCCGGCCAGGGCCCGGCCGGCGGTCGCGGCCAGGGTGGTGACCGCGGAGATCCGGACGTCCCCGAACGGGACGACGTCGCGCAGCGCGGCGTACACCACTCCGCGCACCGCGCCGCCGTCCGGGTCCACCAGCGGGACGGAGAGCATCGCGTACAGGTCCTCGGCGCTGACGGCGTCGTCGTGGTGGTGCGAGATGGTGGTCGCCGCGCGGTAGTCGGGGACCCAGCTGGGCACCCGCTCGACCAGCGCCCGGCCGCCGAGCCCGGTGCCGGCCGGGACGGCCAGGTCGTGCAGCAGTCCGGCCCGGGTGCCGGCCCAGTGGCGCAGCACCATGCCCTGGCCGGCGCCGCCCTGCTGCCGGTGGCCGCGCCCCGGGCCGCGGACGGGCAGCGGCTCCGGCACGCCGACCAGCCCGACGTCCGCCCCGCACTCGGCCACCACCCGGCGGGCCAGGTCGCCGAGCACCGCGGTCCGCACCAGGTCGGCGGCCCGCGCGTCGAGGTCGGGCGCGGAGGTGAGGGCAGGGGTGGGGGCAGGGGCGAGATCGGGGCCGGGGTGGCCCGGGTCGGGGGCGCCGGGGGCCTCGGGTGGCACGGCCGGCCGGGTGTCCGCGCGCGTCATCGCGCGATCGTCCCACGCGGTGCGGGCCGTGGCGAGAGTCCTGACGTGGGTGTTTCGCGGAGTGCCGGAAACGGGGCGCTGCACGGGCGTAGGGTGCGCCCGGGGCTACCTGCGGGTAGCCGGGGCGGCCGAGACGAAGGGGAGGCGATGGCACACCCGAGGAGCGCGGTGGACGTGTTGGCCGGACTGCTGGCGGACCTGGCGGCCGAGAGCGCGGTGCTGGACGAACTGGTCACCGGACTGCCGGCCGAGGACTGGGCGCGGGCGACGCCGGCCGAGGGGTGGACGATCGCGCACCAGATCGCCCACCTCGCCTGGACGGACGACTACGCGACGCTGGCGGCCCGCGACCCGGAGGGCTTCGGGACGGCGCTCGGCGACCTGTTCGGCGAACTGCTGGCGGCCGGGGACCCGGTCGAGGCGGGCGCCCGGGAGGGCGCGGCCGCCGAGCCGGCGATCCTGCTGGCCCGCTGGCGGGCCGGGCGGGAGCAGCTGCGGGCGGCCCTGGCCAGGACCCCGGCGGACGCCAAACTGCCGTGGTTCGGCCCGCCGATGAAGCCCGCGTCGATGGCGACCGCGCGGCTGATGGAGACCTGGGCGCACGGGCAGGACGTCGCGGACGCGCTCGGCGTCACCCCGGAGCCCACCGACCGGCTGCGGCACATCGCCCACCTGGGGCTGCGCACCCTGGGCTTCGCCTTCGCGCTGCACCGGCGGCCGGCGCCGGAGCAGCCCGTCCGGCTCGAACTGACCGCCCCGGACGGCGGGTTGTGGAGCATCGGACCGGCGGACGCGGCGGACGTGGTGACCGGCCCGGCGCTGGACTTCTGCCTGCTGGTGACCCAGCGCCGCCACCGGGACGACCTCGCCCTCCGCGCGACCGGACCGGTCGCGGACGCCTGGCTGCCGATCGCCCAGGCCTTCGCCGGCGGGCCGGGCAAGGGGCGGCAGCCGCTGGGGTGATCCCACCGGCGGGCTTCACCCCGCCCGGGCGCTCGGGTGCTTCACCCCGCCCGGGCGCTCGGGTGCTTCACCCCGCCCGGAGGCGGGCGCCGGTCGACTGCGGACGGCCGGCGCTCAGAGGCCGATCCGGAGCGGGGTGAGCCGGGTGGCGATCAGGTTGGTGGCGCCGCGGTCGCGCTCGATCAGGCCGTGCACCAGCAGGCCGGCCCGGTCGAGGGCGGTGCGGCGCTGCGACTCCCAGACCGGGCGGTTGCAGATCACGTTGATCAGCCCGGTCTCGTCCTCCAGGCTCAGGAAGAGCACCCCGCCGGCCGTGGGCGGCCGCTGCCGGTGGGTGACCAGGCCCCCGACCACCACCGCCGTCCCCGGCGGCACGTCCGGGAGCCGGTCGGCGGGGAGCGCGCCGCCGCGCTCCAGGTGGGCGCGCAGGTGCTGGAGCGGGTGGCTGGTGGCGGAGGTGCCGGTGGCCCACAGGTCGGCGATGGTCTCCTCGACCGGGCTCATGCCGGGCAGGTCCGGGGCGTCGACCCCGGGGGTGGTGCCGGGGATGAGCGCGGCCGAGATCCCGGCGAACGCGCCCGCCGACCACAGCGCCTGACGTCTCGTCAGGCCGAAGCAGTCGAAGGCCCCGGCCGTGGCCAGCGCCTCCAGGGCGGGCGCGGGCAGGCCGGTGCGGCGCGCGAAGTCCTCCAGGTCCGCGTACGGCTGCCCGGCGGCGATCGCCTCGGCCTGCGGGGTGCCGATGCCGCGCACCGTCTCCAGACCGAGCCGGATGGCGGGCTGCGGGCGGCCGGCGGTCAGCGGCGGCTTCGGGGTCGGCCCCCGGTACGGCTCCAGGGTGGGGCGCGGGCGGCTGGCGTTGACGTCCACCCCGCGCACCCGGACGCCGTGCCGCCGCACGTCCGCGACCAGGCTGAGCGGCGAGTAGAAGCCCATCGGCTGGTTGGCCAGCAGGGCGCAGGTGAAGGCCGCCGGGAAGTGGTGCTTGAGCCAGGCGCTGGCGTACACCAGGTAGGCGAAGCTGATCGCGTGGCTCTCCGGGAAGCCGTAGTTGGAGAAGGCCTCGATCTTGCCGTAGACGTCCTGCGCCACCTCGGGCGGGATGCCGCGCTCGGCCATCCCGGTGAGCAGCCGCTCGCGCAGCCGGGCGACCCGCTCGTGCGAGCGCTTGGCGCCCATCGCCTGCCGCAGCCGGTCGGCCTCGGCGGGCGTGAACCCGGCGCAGTCGATGGCGAGTTGCATCATCTGCTCCTGGAACAGCGGCACCCCGAGGGTCTTGCCGAGGGCGTTCTCCATCAGCGGGTGCGGGCAGCCGGACGGCTCCACCCCGGCGCGGCGGCGCAGGTACGGGTGGACGGAGCCGCCCTGGATCGGGCCGGGGCGGATCAGCGCGACCTCGACCACCAGGTCGTAGAAGTGGTCCGGCTTGAGCCGGGGCAGGGTGGCCATCTGCGCCCGGGACTCGACCTGGAAGACGCCCACCGTGTCGGCCCGGCGCAGCATCGCGTACACGCCCGGGTCGTCGTCCGGGATGCCGGCCAAGTCGTAGTGCAGGCCATGGTGTTCGGCGATCAGGTCGCAGGCGTCGTGCAGCGCGGCGAGCATGCCGAGGCCGAGCAGGTCGATCTTCACCAGCCCGGCACCGGCGGTGGACTCCTTGTCCCACTGCAGGACGGAGCGCCCGGGCATCCGGGCCCACTCGGTCGGGCAGATCTCGCCGATCGGCTCCCTGGTGAGCACCATGCCGCCCGAGTGAATGCCCAAGTGGCGGGGCAGGCCGTGGAGTTGGGTGGCGAGCGAGAGCACGTCGGCGGGGATGACGGCGTCCGCGCCGGGGGCGGAGCGGAAGTCGGTCTGCCGGCTGAACGCGTCGACCTGCCCCTGCGGGTAGCCGAGCACCCGGGCGGCGTCGCGGATCGCCAGCCGGGGCCGATAGGTGATCACGTTGGCGACCTGGGCGGCGTGCGCCCGGCCGTAGCGGCGGTAGACGTACTGGATGACCTCCTCGCGGCGGCGGTTCTCGATGTCCAGGTCGATGTCGGGCGGCCCGTCCCGGGCGGTGGAGAGGAAGCGCTCGAACAGCAGCTTGTAGTGGATCGGGTCGACGGCGGTGATCCCGAGGGCGTAGCAGAGCGCCGAGTTGGCCGCCGAGCCGCGGCCCTGGCACCAGATGCCCTCGCGGCGGCAGAAGTCCACGATGTCGTGCACGATCAGGAAGTAGCCGGCCAGCCGGAGGTCCTCGACGACGTCCAGCTCCTTGGCGAGCTGACGGCGGGCGGCGGCGTTGCCGGGGCCGAAGCGGGCCGGGCCGCCGGCCGCGGCCAGGGCGCGCAGGTGGCTGATCTCGGTCTCGCCCTCGGGGACGGGGTAGCCGGGCAGCTCCGGGTCCAGCTTGGCGAAGTCGAAGGCGCAGGCCCGGCCGAGTTCGGCGGTGGCGCGCTGGACACCCGGGAAGCGGGACAGCCGGGTGGCCATCTCGCGGCCGGAGCGCAGGTGCGCGGTGCCGGACGCCCTGGTCCAGCCGGCCGCCTCCTGCAGGGTGCGGCGCTCGTGCAGGGCGGCGAGGCTCTGCGCGAGGCGGCCCTGGGCGGGGCCGGCGTGGTGGGCGTTGGTGGAGGCGACGACGGGCAGCCGCAGCTCTCCGGCGAGCGCGGCGAGGGCGTCGTTGCGCCGGTCGTCGCCGGGCAGCCACTGGTCGATCAGCTCGACGTGGACGTTCTCGCGGCCGAACGCCTCGGTGAGGGTGCGCAGTCGGCGCTCCGCCTCGGCCCGGTCGGGCAGCGCGGCGGGGACCCGGCCGAGGCGGCAGCCGGTGAGCACCGCCCAGTGGCCGCCGTGCGCCCCGGCCAGCTCGGCGAGGTCGTACGCCGGGCGACCCTTGGCGCCGCCGGCCATCTGGGCGGCGGCGATCGCGGCGGAGAGGCGGCGGTAGCCGGCCGGGTCGCGGGCGAGGACCAGGAGGTGTTCGGTGCCGGTTTCGGGGCGGCTTCCGGGGCCGTTTTCGCGGCGGCTTCCGGGGCGGCTTTCAGTGCCGCTTTCGGTGCCGGATTGGTGACTGATCGTCAGTTCGGCGCCGAATGCGGTGGCCACGCCCGTGCCCCGGGCCGCCTCGGCGAGCCGCACGGCGCCGTACAGGCCGTCGTGGTCGGTGATCGCCAGGGTCTCCACGCCCAGCCGGGCCGCCTCGGCGACCAGGTCCTCCGGGTCGCTGGCGCCGTCCAGGAAGCTGAAGGCGGAGTGGACGTGCAGTTCGGCCCAGGGTTCGGCGGTGCCCCCGGTCGTCGCGGCGGGGGGTTCCTGGGTAGGGGGTTCCTGGGTGGAGGGCTCCTCGGCGGGGCGGCGCAGCGGGACGACCGTGCGGTCCGGCGCGGCGCCGGTCAGCCGGCGGTGCAGTTCGCTCCACGGGAGGGTGGGGTGACTGGTGAAGCCCATCGGGGTTGCCTTCGTCGTTCTCGTGCTGGTCCTGCTCCCCCGGGTCCTGCTGGAGTTCGGTCCCGCTGTGGTTCGGTCCTGCTGGGTTCGGTCCTGCTGGGTTCGGTCCTGCTGGGGGCCGTCAGTCGTAGCCGGCCTCCAGATGCCACTCGCCCCCCTCCACGGTGAGCAGCAGCGCCCGGCCGCCGTCCACCACCACCTGGAACCGCGCCCGGCGGCGGGCGAGCGACTGGTCCCACCAGTACTCGACCGCCGGCCAGGGCCCGGTCCAGCCCTCCACCCGCTCCTCCCGGCCCCGGACCACGACCAGGGCCGGCCGGGCCGACACCCCCGCCCGGCCGTCCACCGTCACCGGCCGCCCGGCCCCGTCCAACACCCGCACCGGCGCGGGCTCGCGCAGCACCACGGCCGGCCACAGGTCCGGCAGCCGGCCCGGCCAGGGCGCGTCCGCCGACGCCGCCGCCTCGTACGGCTCGCCCCACGGCACCCTGACCTGCTGCTCGCCCGGGCCCCGGCCGCCGGCCGGCTCGATCCGGCGCAGCCCGGCGTGCCCGAGCACCGCCTGCACCCGGGCCACCGCGCGCTCCACCCGGTCGTCCGCGACGGCCTGTCCCCACAGGGCGAGCTGGCGGCCGCCGTCCGGGGAGAGGCCGTCCGGGGCCAGCCGGAGCAGGGTGAAGCCCTCGCCGGAGTCGGCGAAGGTGCCCGCGCTCTGCCAGGCCTGCAGCTGCCAGCGGACCCGCTCGGCCAGCGCCGTCGCCGACAGCCGGCCCTCGTGCCGCCACAGCCGGGAGGCCGTCCGCCCGTCCGCGCAGGCCACCTCGACGGCCACCCGGCGGCAGACCAGCCCGGCCCCGGCCAGCTGCTGGTGCAGCCGCTCGGCCAGCGTGCGGGCGACGAACACCAGCGGCTCGGCCAGCCGCTCCGGCGGGTCGAAGCGCTGCTCGACGGCGAGGTCCGGCCCCTGGTCGCGCGGCGCCAGCGGGCGCGGCTGCAGGCCCCGGGCCAGCCGGTGCGCTGCCGTCCCGGACGGGCCGAAGCGGTCGGCGACCGCCTCGGGCGGCAGCGCGGCGAAGGACCCGACGGTGGGCAGGCCGAGCCGCCCGAGCAGTTCGGCCGGCGCCTCGTCGCCCAGCACGGCCACCGGGTACGGGGCCAGGAACTCCGCCGTCCGGCCGGGCGGCACCAGCACCCCGGCGCGGGCGGCGAGTACGGCGGCGAACAGGCCGTCCGCGATGCCGATCCGGGCCTGCGGGGCTTCGGGGGCGGGGGGTGGAGTGGAGGTGGGGGG
>NZ_JZKH01000074.1 GCF_000961885.1 Streptomyces rubellomurinus | reverse complement strand
GGGCGGCGGGGGCGACGTCGGCGGGGGTGTCGCCGCCGGGGTCGTGCGTGGGGGCGTGCGTGGGGGCGCAGTGGGGTGCGTTGTGACCGGTCACAGAGAACACCGTCCAGGTCTGGGGAACACCCAAGGGCCGGGCCGGAGGGGCGACCGCATGATGGAGCCACTCGGGTTACCTGTTGGTAACAAACTTCCGCTGTGGAGGCAACAGTTGAGAACCCCACTTCTCCGCTTCTCCCCGACTCACCTGCGCCGGAGAGCCCGTGGCGCCCGGCGCGGTGCACTCGGCGGTACGGTCGGCGGCGCCCTCGGCGCGGCCGTGCTGGCCGGGGCGCTGCTGCTCGGCGCGGTGGCCGCCCCGGCCGGTGCGGCCACCGGGACCGCATCCGCCACGGCCGTGGCCGACGCCGGACTTCCGCCGGACGGGGACTCGGTGGCCTCGCCGCCCGGCGCCAACGACTGGAGCTGCCGCCCGACCGCCGCGCATCCCAACCCGGTGGTCCTGGTGCACGGCACCTTCGCCAACCGCTACGAGAACTGGCTGGCGCTGTCCCCGCTGCTCAAGGGGCTCGGCTACTGCGTCTTCGCCCTCGACTACGGGACCGTCCCGGGCATCACCTCGAGCGGCAGCGGCCTGCTGCTCCCGATCGGCGGGCTCAAGGCGGTGCCCGAGTCGGCGGCCCAACTCGCCCACTTCGTCGACCTGGTGCGCAGCGCGACCGGCGCGGCCAAGGTCGACATCGTCGGGCACTCGCAGGGCGGCATGCTGCCGAACTACTACCTGAAGTTCCTCGGCGGTGCGACCAAGGTCGGCACGCTGGTCGGCCTGGCCCCGTCCAACCACGGCACGACGCTCGACGGCATCACCAAGCTCGCGCCGTACTTCCCCGGGGTCGCCGACCTGATCTACACCGCCTGCCAGGCCTGCCGTGACCAGGCGGTCGGATCGGACTTCAACCGGGCGATGGCCTCCCGGCCCGACACCGTGCCGGGCGTGCGCTACACCGTGATCTCCACCGTGTACGACGAGGTGGTCACCCCGTGGCGGACGCAGTTCCTGAGCGGTCCGAACGTGGACAACGTGGTGCTGCAGGACCACTGCCCGGTCACGGTGGTCGAGCACGTGGCGATCGCCTTCTCGCCCACGGCGCTGCACCTCGTCACCAACGCCCTGGACCCGGCGAACGCCACGCCGGTGCTCTGCGGCTGAGCGGCCCGCGCCGCCCGCGCCGCCCCCGCCGTCCGCCGTCCAGGCGGCGGCGGGGGCGGCGCTGCGCCCGGCGGGGTCAGCGGCTCAGCTCGCGGTCGGGTGGAAGGCCACGACGGCCACGGCTCCCGCCCCGCTCCCGCCGTCCACCGGGAGCCGGAGCTCGTACCGGCCCGGCGCGTCAACCAACGCGGCGTCGTAGCGGGCGAGTTCGAGGCCGTCGAGGTGGGCGGCGCCGGCGAGGCAGACCAGCAGGACGGTCCCGGACGGCGGGACGTCGACGGTGGCGGACGTGGTGCGGACCACCTCGACGGTCGCTTCGACCCGCCCGCGCCGCGTCATCACGTTGAAGTCCACCACCGGTCCGCCCAGCAGTCGGCAGTCCGTGGTGGCGTCCCCCGGGAAGGCGAACGGGCGCAGCGGAGTGTCGACCGGCTGCTCGGTGCCGTCCACGGTGAGCACCATCCCGGCGCCCTCGACCAGGGTGATCACCCGGTCGATGCCCGGGAACACGGAGAACGGCCCGGCCGAGGCGACGTCCGCGAGGCTGACCCGCCAGTCGAAGCCGTCCAGCCCGGCCCCGGCCGGGAACCCGGCGACCTCCCTGGTCACCCCGCCCCCGTTGAGCCACGGGGAGGCCGGGCGCTCGCTCGCCCGCAGTACCTGGATGCGTCCGGAGGTCGTCATGGGGCCGCATCCTGCCACAGCCGGACGATCGACAGCGAACAACTGACAGATGATGAAAGTTGTTATCTGTTTGTTGTTGTCTGTTCGCCGTCGGTTGTCCGCTGTGATCCGTCGGCCCTCAGCAGTCGGCCGTCACCCCCTTCACCCGGCGCCGTCCGGTCGCGAGCCCGTCGCCGGGCCGCCACCGCGCCGCCGCCCCACCGCCAGCGGCAGCAGGGCCGCCGCCGAGGCGGCGACCGCGACCGTGGTCAGGGCGAGCGGCAGCCCGACCGCGTCGGCGAGGAAGCCGATCACCACCGGGCCGATCAGCATCCCGCCGTACCCGAGGGTCGAGGCGAGCGCGACGCCCTGAGGGCCGCCCGCCGCGCCGGCCCGGGCGATGGCGAGCGGGAAGAGGTTGGCGAGGCCGAGGCCGACCAGGACGAACCCGCCGATGGCCGGCGCCGCCGCCGGGGCGAGCGCGGCGAGCAGCATCCCGGCCGCCGCCAGCAGTCCGCCGAGCAGCATCAGCCGGGTCTGGCCGAGCCTGATGGACAGCCAGGTGCCGCCGACCCGCCCGCTGGTCATCGCGAAGGCGTACGCCGCGTACCCGGCGGCGGCCGTCCCGGCGCCCGTGTGCACGTCGTCGGTGAGGTGCAGCGTGGTCCAGTCGGCGATCGCGCCCTCGCCGTACGCGGTGCACAGCGCGGTGAGCCCGAGCAGCAGGACCAGCAGCCGGACGTGCCCCGCCCCCGTGCGCCCCGGGCGGCGGCCGCCACCCGGCTCCGCCGCACCGTTGTCCGGCGCGACCATCGGCGCGGCCGGGCTGCGCAGCAGGGCGGCGCCCGCGCCGGCGGTGACCGCCAGCCCCAGTGCCCCGCCGAGCGCGAGCGCCCAGGCGGTGGTCAGCCGGTCGGCGAGCAGCCCGCCGAGGCCCGCGCCGAGCAGTCCGCCGAGGCTGTACCCGGCGTGGAAGCTGGGCATGACGGGCCGGCGCAGCTGTGCGACCAGGTCGACGGCGGCGCTGTTCATGGCGACGTTGGCGCCGCCGTACCCGGCGCCGAAGAGCAGTAGCGCCGCGCCGAGCGAGGTGACGGAGTGGGCGTGCGCGGGCAGGGCGACGGCGAGGCTGAGGAGGGTGAGCGAGCCGACCGTCACCGGGCGCGAGCCGTATCGTAGGCAGAGCCGTCCGACGGCGGGCATGGTCAGGACGGCGCCGATGGACAGGCAGAGCAGGGCGAGCCCGAGGGCGCTGTGCGAGGCGTGGACCTGGCTGCGGACGTCGGGGATGCGCACGACCCAGGCGGCGAAGAGGAAGCCGTCGACGGCGAAGATCGCGGTGAGCGCGAGGCGCGCGGTGCTCCAGGGGCTGTCCGTCGCCGGGGGTGTGCTGCGAGACTGGGTCGGGGTCCGGTCGGGGCGGGAGAGGGGCCGGGGGAACGAGCAGATTTTGTTTCGAAGCGGCACAAAGTCACAATAGGGGCGTGCAGCTCTCACCTTCAAGCCCTCGGCCCGGCACCGGGAACGGCTCCGACGCGCAGCGCGACGCCCACCGCCGCGCGGCTCCCGACCGCGGCCGGACGCTGCTCGGCCCCGCGCTCTCGCTCATCCACACCGGCCAGGCGCCGACCCGCTCGGCACTGACCCGCGCACTGGACGTCACCCGGGCCACCGCCGGCGCCGTCACCGCCGAGCTGGAGGCGCTCGGCCTGATCACCGTCGACTCCCGCCCGGCCGGCGGCGGCCGCGGCCGGCCCTCGCACCGGCTGGCGATCGACCCGCAGGGCCCGGTCGTGGTCGCCGGGCAGATCCACGCGGACGGGCTGAGCGTCACCCTGGCCGGCCTCGGCGGGCTGCTCGACCCGCCCGTCCACCTGCCGCTGCCCGCCGCCACCGACCCGGTGCGGATGCTGCGCGCGGTCGCCCAGGCGGGCGCCGAGCTGACCCGCGCGACCGACCGCCGCTGCCTCGGCGCGGCCCTCGCGCTGCCCAACCCGGTCACCGAGCCGGACGGCACCGCGCTCGCCGCCCTGCACTTCGCCTGGCCGAGCGGCACGCCCGTCGCGGACCTGTACGACGTCGAGGTCGGCCGCGCGGACCACGGCCCGAACGCCCTGCACCCGCTGCCCGCCGCCATCGCCAACGACGCCAACCTGGCAGCGCTCGCCGAGTACCGGCACGGCGCCGGCCGCGGCGCCCGGCACCTGCTGCTGGTCACCTCGGGCCACCGCGGCGTCGGCGGCGCGCTGGTGATCGACGGTCACCTGCACACCGGCAGCGCCGGCCTCGCCCTGGAGGTCGGCCACCTGACCGTCGACCCGCAGGGCCGCCCCTGCAATTGCGGCAACCGGGGCTGCCTCAACTCCGAGACCGACCCGGACGCGCTGTTCGCCGCCGCCGGCCTCACCCTGGAGCCGGGGCGCCCGCTGCTCGACCAGGCGCGCGACCTCTGCCGGGCCGCCGCCACCGACGAACGGGCGCGGGCGGCGGTCGAGCACGTCATCGACCGGCTCGGCCTCGGCCTCGCCGGGGTCGCCAACATCCTCAACCCGGACCGGGTGGTCCTCAGCGGGCTCCACCTCGACCTGCTGGAGGCCGCGCCCGAGCGGCTGCGCGCGGTGGTCGCCGAGCGATGCCTGTGGGGGCGCAGCGGCCGGGTGCCGATCGTCGGCGCGGAGCTCGCGCACGGTGCGCTGGCCGGGGCGGCGGAGCTCGGCTGGGGGCCGTACCTGGCGGACCCGCAGTCGGTGCAGGCGTAGCGGGCGCCGGGCGGGTGCGGGGTGCGTCTCCCCGGCCCGCCCCCGGGCCCGCCCCCAGGCCCTGCCGGCGAGGTAATAAGCGGAAGCTGGGACTTCGAAAAAGGTCACTTATCGTGACTCTCCTATACTCGTAGTGAGCAAAAGGGGGGTTTCGACGAGGGAGAGCGACCATGAGCACCCAGCCGGGCGGCCAGCAGGACACGGACGGCGCGGTCGGAACGGACTCGGCGGGTGCGGTCGGAGGCACCGAGCCGACCGTCGACGTCGACCGCACGGACCCGCAGTACCGGGCCTGGCTCAAGGAGGCGGTGCGCAAGGTCCAGGCCGACGCCAACCGCTCCGCCGACACCCACCTGCTGCGCTTCCCGCTGCCGCCCGAGTGGGGCATCGACCTCTACCTCAAGGACGAGTCCACCCACCCGACCGGCTCCCTCAAGCACCGCCTGGCCCGTTCGCTGTTCCTGTACGGGCTCTGCAACGGCTGGATCCGCCCCGGCAAGCCCGTCATCGAAGCCTCCAGCGGCTCCACCGCCGTCTCCGAGGCGTACTTCGCGCAGCTGATCGGCGTGCCGTTCATCGCCGTCATGGCCAAGAGCACCAGCCAGGCGAAGATCGACCTGATCCAGTTCCACGGCGGCGAGTGCCACCTCGTCGAGCGCTCCGACGAGGTGTACGAGGCCTCCGCCCGGCTCGCCGAGGAGACCGGCGGGCACTACATGGACCAGTTCACCTACGCCGAGCGGGCCACCGACTGGCGCGGCAACAACAACATCGCCGAGTCGGTCTTCGCCCAGCTGCGCCTGGAGCCGCACCCGGAGCCGGCCTGGATCGTCGCCACCGCCGGGACGGGCGGCACCTCGGCGACCATCGCCCGGTACGTGCACTACATGCAGTACGACACCCGGATCTGCGTGGCGGACCCGGAGAACTCCTGCTTCTTCGACGGCTGGGTGAACCACGACCCGGACGCGGTCTGCGAGAGCGGGTCGCGGATCGAGGGCATCGGCCGGCCCCGGATGGAGCCGAGCTTCGTGCCCGGCGCGATCGACCGGATGATGAAGGTTCCTGACGCCGCCTCGATCGCGGCCGTGCGACTGCTGGAGGACGTGCTCGGGAAGAAGGCGGGCGCCTCCACCGGGACGGGCCTGTGGGGCGCGCTGCGGATCGTCGCCGAGATGCGGGCGGCGGGCCGGACGGGCAGCGTGGTCAGCCTGATCTGCGACCCGGGGGACCGCTACCTCGACAAGTACTACTCGGACGACTGGCTGGCCGGCGAGCGGATCGACATCGCGCCGTACCGGGCGGCCCTGGAGTCGTTCCTGGTGGGTGGCGCCTTCGCGGACTGACGCCGGCCCGGCCGGCCGGCCGCCGGGCTGCTGCTCACCGGGTGCGGCAGCCCGGCGGCTCCCGTTCTCTTTCCTGTCGGCGCTAGGAACGGGAACGACGACAGGTCGGTTCGCCGCTCGATTGTCTAGCGGTGCTAGGGTCTGGATATGTCGATTCATCAGCGCCGCGAGCGCGAACGCGCCGAGCGGCACCAACTGATCATCAGGACCGCCCGGGAGCTGGCCGAGGCCGAGGGCTGGGACGCGGTGACGACGCGCCGGCTGGCGGAGCGGATCGAGTACAGCCAGCCCGTCCTCTACAGCCACTTCGCGGGCAAGACCGAGATCGTCGCGGCCGTCGCGGTGGAGGGGTTCGCGGAACTGGCCGCGGGCCTGCGGACGGTGGTCGCCGCGGCGGACGGCCCGGCGGGGGCGTTCGCCGCGGCGGCGCGGGAGTACCTGGCCTTCGGCCTCGCCAACCCGGCGCTCTACGACGCGATGTTCACCCTCGTCACGGACCTGCCGTTCGGCCGGCCCGAAGCGCCCGCGTCGCTGCACGAGGCCTTCGAGGTGCTGGCGGGAACCTTCGCGGAGGCGGCGGGGGAGGAGGACCCGGTGGTGTTCACGGAGGTGGGGTGGGCGGCCCTGCACGGGCTGGTGACCCTGGCGCGCGGTGGCCGGCTGCAGTCGGACCTGGCGGAGCAGCGGGTGGACCTGCTGGTGCGGCGCCTGCTGGGGTAGCGGCCGGCCGGGGCGGCGGGCGACGGATGGCGGCTGACAGGTAACGACGAACAGCTAACAGATTCTGAAAGCTGAAAGTTGAAAGCTGTTATCTGTTATTTGTTCGCTGAAATCTGTTCGCCGTCATCCCTCGGCCCGCCGCCCGACCCCCGCCGTCAGTCATCGGACCGACGCCGGATCACCACCCGGCCGAACACGATGCCGATCCCGCCTCAACGCGCCCGCACAGCCAGCGAGTTCCGGGTGCCGCTGGCCGGTGCGAGCGGCTGGTCAGGGCAGCGGCGCGGTCGGCAGGTCGGCGGGGACGAGGAGCTGCAGTTCCTCGGTGGACGGGTCGGCGAGGTGCGCGACCCGGACGGCGTGGCGCTCGACCATGGTCTCGAACACCTGGCGCGCAGTGCGCCCGTTGCCGAAGTTGGGCCCGCGCTCCAGCCCGGCGAAGTGGCCGAGCAGGGCGCTCTCGGTCTCCTCGGAGAGCGCGTACTCGTGCTCCGCGCACTGCGCCCGGGCGATCTCCAGGAGTTCGTCCGCCGTGTAGTCGGGGAAGCTGATGGTGCGTGAGAAGCGGGACGAGACACCGGGGTTGGCGGAGAGGAAGCGCTCCATCTCGGCGGTGTAGCCGGCCACGATGACGACCACCTCGTCCCGGTGGTCCTCCATCAGCTTGACCAGGGTGTCGATGGCCTCGCGCCCGAAGTCCCGTGCGCCGTCCTCCGGTGCGAGCGCGTACGCCTCGTCGATGAAGAGCACCCCGCCGCGTGCCCGGTCGAAGGCGGCGGCGGTGCGGATCGCGGTGGAGCCGATGTGCTCGCCGACCAGGTCGACCCGGGCGACCTCCACCAGGTGTCCGCGCTGGAGCACTCCGAGCGAGGCGAGGATCTCGCCGTAGAGCCGGGCGACGGTGGTCTTCCCGGTGCCGGGGGCGCCGGTGAAGACCAGGTGCCGGCGCAGCGAGGGCGCCTTGAGGCCGGCCTGTCGGCGCCGCCGCCCGACCGAGATGAGGTCGATGAGGGTGCGCACCTCCTGCTTCACGGTGGCGAGCCCGACCAGCGCGTCGAGTTCGGCGAGCGCCTCCTCGGCGGGCCGGCAGTCCGGGATCGGTCCGATCGCCGCGGTCGCCGACGCACTGCCGCCGACGGCACCGACGCCGGTGGAAGCGGTTGCGGTGGCCAACGCGGCTGCGGCGGTGGTGAGTTGGGGAGACCGGGGCGCCGGCAGGTCCGAACCGCCCGCCCCCGCCCCGAAGCCCGTACCCGCGCTGGCCCCGAACCCCGCCCCCAGCCCCGGGGCCGTCCCGAAGGCCGCCCCGACGTCGTCCGAGGTACACCCCTCAGCGACCGGCCCGGGTTCGGAGAACTCGAACCCGGCCCGCTCGTTCTGCTCGGCCCGGCACCGGGTGAGCTGCGTGCGGCATCCGTCGATGATGTGGAACCCGAAGCCCTTGCCGTGCGAGACCCGGCAGTCCTCGAAGGTGCCCCGGCCCTGCGCCGAGACGTACACCCCGGCGTCGGTGCTGGCCCGGACGGTGCAGTCGCGCAGCACCGGGTCGGCGCCCTTGGTGACGATCACCCCGGTGGCGACGTCCGAGATCTCGCAGTCGGTGAGCAGCCCGCCGCTGCCGTGGTCGCGGAACCACAGCCCGGTGCCGGCCTCCTGGACCCGGCAGGCGGTGAGGGAGGCCGTCGCGCCGCCGCTCACCGAGACCGCCGAGCTGCGGATCCGGCTGAAGGAGCAGCCGGCGGCGGTGGCGGCGGAGTCGCGGTCGAGGACGAACAGGGCGTCCGGCAGGTCGTGCAGGGAGCAGTCGGTGAGGGTGAGCCGGGCGCCGTCGCTGACCCAGAGCGCCGGGTACTCGCCGGTGGAGCCGTGGATCTGGCAGGACTCGGCGACGGCTTCGGTGCCCTGGTCCCAGACGGAGAGCGCTCCGCGACCGAAGTCCCGGATGGTGCTGTGCGCGAGGTTGAGCCGGGCGCGTCCGCGCAGGTCGGCGCCGTTCTCCGGGACGTCGTGCACCCGGCAGCCGGTGAGCGCGAGTTCGGCTTCGCCGTCGAGGGTGAGCCCGTTGCCGGTGACGCGGTGGATCTCGCAGTCGACCAGCCGTCCGCCCGCGTGGGCGTCGGCCTGGACGCCGCTGCCGCGGATCTCGTAGATCTCGCAGCCGGTCAGTTCGGCCGCGCTGCCCGGGTCGGAGAGCAGCACCCCGGCGCCGGCGGCGTGGTGGATGCGGCAGCGGTCGAGCGCGGCGGTGGCGCCGCCGAGGACGGCGAGCCCGGCCTGTCCGGCGGCGGCGACCTCGCAGTCCTCGAAGGCGGCGGCGGTGCCTTCGCCGCGCAGCCGCAGGCCGAGTCCGGCCGGGTTGGCGACGACGCAGCCGCGCAGGGTGGGCCGGGCGCCGTCGCCGATCTCGACGCCGGTGGCGGAGCGGGTCTCGATCCGGCAGCCGCTGAACGCGGGCGTGGCCTGCGCGCCGGTGACCAGGACGGCGGGGGAGGAGCTGTCGGTGGCCTCGACGACGAGGTCGCGGACGGTCGCGGCGGCGGTGACGGTGAGCGCCACGCCGCCGGCGGGCTCGATCCGGACGGTGCCCGGTCCCTGGGCCGGGACGAGGGTGACCGCCTTGTCGAGCAGCACGTTCTCCCGGAAGGTCCCGGGCCGGACGGTCACGGTGTCGCCCGGTTCGGCGGCCGCGAGCGCCTCCGTGAGGGTGTCGTACTCGCCCGCGCGGCGACGCCAGCGGGATGCGCTGTCCTGGGTGACCCGGACCCTGTGCTCAGCCATGACGGTCTGTCGTCCCCACCTTCGTCACCTCGGTCGTCCCCACCTTCGTCGGACCCACTTTCGTCGGGCCCACCTTCGTCGGGCCGGCGAACGGGCCTGCGATCAGCGGACCGTCCGCGCGGGGGCGTGCCGGGCCGTCCGCCCACCGTAGCGCGCCCGCGCGGGTGCTCCGGCCGCCCGCCGTGGTGCGGGGGCCGGGCGGGCACGGGTGGCACCCGCCGCGGCCACAGGTTCCGACCACTTGCTTCAACGAGCGCGCACAGCCCTGGTTCCGTACCGGTCGGGGTACGGTCGCCGGTTCAGCGCCCGCCGCCGGGCCGACGCGCCCCGTCGCAGGTCGGAGCCGGTCGGCCCGGCCCGCAGCGGCCCGGCCTGCGTCAGCCCGGCCTGCGTCGGCACAGCATGCGTCGGCACGGCACACGCCGGCTCAGCGCGCCTCGGTCACCGGCCACTGCGCCCCGTCCTCCAGCACCTCGACCTCGTCGCCGAGCCGCAGCGTGCCGAGCACGTCGCCCTCGACGCCGGCCGGCCGCTCGGGGATCAGGTTCTGCCCGAACGCCGCCTTGCCGAGCAGCCGGTGGTGCCGGGCCAGGGTGCGCAGCGGCTCCTTGCCGCGTCGTTCGCCGGTCTCCTGGTCGGTGGTGGTGATGACGCAGCGGCCGCAGGGCTTGACGACCTTGAAGGTGAGCTCGCCGATCCGGATCCGGCGCCAGCCGTCCTCGGCCCAGGGCTCGGTGCCGGAGACGACGACGCTGGGGCGGAAGCGCTCCATGGGCAGGGGTTCGTGGCCGTCCGGGTTCTCGGCGGCGATCAGCTCGTTGAGGCGGTCCAGCGAGGCGGTGGTGGTGACCAGCAGCGGGTAGCCGTCGGCCATCGAGACGGTCTCGCCGGGTTCGCTGAAGTCGGGTTCGATCGCTCGGGCGCGCGGGTCGTCGAGGTGGACGAGGCGGTAGTCGCCGAGGTGTTCGGCGATCCAGGCGTGGGCCTTCTCGTCGGCTTCGGCGGCGTGGAAGTGGTCGCCCCAGACCTCGACGTCGGCGAGGGGTGCGCCGGTGGCGACGGTGGGGGCGGCGACCTCGATCCGGGAGCCGTCCGGGGCGGTGAGCTGGAGCGCGCCGCCGGGCAGCAGGTCGGGCCGGATCTGGCCGAGGGCGGTGTTCTCGCGCTGGCTGACGAAGCGTCCGGTCGGGTCGGCGAGCATCCAGCGCCGGTCTCCGGCCAGGCCCCAGGGTTGGACGTCGGCGCTCTGGGGGCTGAGGCGGTACATGGACTTGACGGGGTAGACGTGGAGTCCGGTGAGCTGCATTCCCCCATCCTGCCAGCCGCGTGCCCGCCGCGGGGAAGGGCCCCCTGGCCGCGGGAAGGGCCCCGGCTGCGGTGCGGCCGGCCGGCGGCGCGTTCGGGAGGGCTGCCGAGGCGCGTGGGAGTGCCCCCGTACGCGCACGGACCGCCCGGGTAGCCGTGAGGGGCGTACCGGGCGGTCCGTGGATGACCCGTTTCTCCGTTCGCCCGGCGTTCAGGGGGCGCCGGGTGGTGCTCAGGTGGTGCGGGTTCGGGCCGGTGGGGTCGGCCCTGGGTGTTCGGTCAGCGGCTCAGTAGCCCTGGCCCTGCGACTGGTAGCCGCCCGGCGCCCCGGTGGTGAACTGGCCGGGCTCGGCGTATCCGCCGGGCCGCTGCGGCTGCATCGGGCGGACGGGCGCGACCGGCGCCATGGCCGGGAGGAGCTGGGTGCTGCCCATGGCCTGGTCGCCGCCCGGGCCGGGGAAGCCGGGGCCGGCGGGCTGCGGGCCGCCGAAGCCCTGCGGGGTGCCGAAGCCCTGGGGCTGGCTGCCGGGCTGCGGGTGGCCGAAACCGCCCGGGCCGGCGGGCGGTTGGGCGCCGAAGGTCTGCTGGCCGCCCTGGCCGACGAAGGTGTTCTGGCCGCCGAAGCTCTGGCCGCCGGTCGGCTGGTAGCCGCCCTGGCCGAAGGAGGGCGCGGCGGGCTGCGGCCGCTGGTACGGCTGGGGGGCGCCGTAGCCGGGGAGGGACGGCTGCGGGGCGGCGGCGTACGCCGGCGCGGGCTGCGCGGGGATGTACGCGGTGGCCGGGCCGGCGGCGGGGGCGCTGCTCGGGCCGGGGCCCAGGGCGAGGCGGGCGGGCGGCAGCGCGGGGAGGTTGCTGCCGGCGCTCTCGTACCCGGCGCCGTACCGGTTGTCGTAGGACTGGCCGAGGCCGGATCCGTACCCGGACGACAGCGCCGGCGGCAGGGCGGCCGGCACGTTGATGGGTGCGATCTGGGGGACGCCGCGCTCAGCCACGAGGCTGTCGTAGATCGGCGTGCTGGAGGAGAAGGACGGAGAGGGGTAGCCGACTCCGTCGTAGGAGCGGGGCGAGGTCATGGGGCATACGGTAAGCCCACAATGCGCCTGCTGAGGAGAGCGGGAGGGGGAGCAGTTCGAGTGTTTACACAGTCTTCGCTCGCACAAAGGTTTCGAAAGTAGGAAGAACGGACAAACCGGCAACCAGTTCCGGACAACCCCGACGTAACGTCAGTGATCGAACAGCGCCCGGACGGCATCGCCGGAACCCCGTGGGGTGACCGGGCGGTGGACGGCAGTGGGCCCTCCGGAGAAACTTTTACGGACGGGGCGTGCGCCGGCGCATTCGAGCCCCCGCCGACCTGGCGACGGGGGCTCGTGAATGTTTCGGGGATAAGGTCCCCGTCAGCGCTTCGGAGCCGGCGTCGCACCCCCGGGTGGACCGTCCCTGACCTGCGCCGCAGCGGCGGCCCCGGCGGGGAGGACGTCCCCGGCGGGACGGGCGGCCCCGGCGCGGCCGGTCCCCCGGCCGGGCGTCAGCTGGACTGCAGCGCCTGGGACTGCGCGGGCAGCCCCGGCCGGGCGGCGACCTCCGAGGTGCAGAACGAGCAGCGGCTGGCCGCGGCCGGGATCGGGCTGAGGCACTCCGGGCAGTCGACCTTGGCGGCCGGTGCCGGCTTGTCCTTCTCGAAGCGCGCCTGCAGCTTGCCGACCGGCACCACCACGGCGAAGTAGATCACCGCGGCGACGAGCACGAAGCTGATCAGCGCGTTGACGAAGACGCCGTACGGGAAGTCGGTGCCCCCGATGTCGAAGGTCTTCTGGGTGAAGTCGCCGACCGCGCCGGTGGCGACCCCGATCAGCGGGGTGAGGAAGGCGGTCACGAACCCGGTGACGACGGCGGTGAAGGCCGCGCCGATCACGATGCCGACCGCGAGGTCCACCACGTTTCCGCGCAGCAGGAAGCTGCGGAATCCCTTGAACACCGGATGACTCCAAATCCGTACGGGGGAGGGGGAGATGGGGCGGCTCGGCGCGCGCCCCGGTCGGACATGGTGCCGAGGCCGCCGGGCCGAGGTCCAACCGCGTTCACCCGATCTGCGTAACCGGTCACCCGCCCCCGCCCGGCCGGGCCCCGGCCGCGCGCCCGCCCCGGCGCGTCCCGCCGGGCCGCGTGCGGGCCCTCCGCGTACCTGCCGATCCCGGGCCGCCGGCGGGGTGTCCGGGCGGGCGCGAGCCGGTCCTTGACGGGGCGCGCGGCCGGGCCGTCGGAGGCGCCGCGGCGCGATCGGTGACGTGTCGGGGCGCACGGCGGGCGCAACCGGCGCACGACGGCGGCAGATCGGCGCACACCGGGTGTACGGGCGCGGGCTTACGGGCCACCGTCAGGTTGCGCGAAGGGGCTGTAACGCGCGTTGCGCTGTGCCAAGGTCGGTCCATGCCCGACCATACGGCGGCCGAACCGGCCGGAACCCGCCCCCGCGTGCTGCACCTGATCAGTGACCAACGCCGCGGCGGCGCCCAGAACTTCGCCCGTGACCTCCACCGGGAACTGCGCCGCCGGGGCCAGTCCTCCGCGCTGTGCGCCCTCGCCCCGCACCCCGCCGCCGACGTCCGCGGCGGCGGACCGGACGGGAGCGGCCCGGCGGGCGCCGACCCGAGCGTCGTCGCCGTCGGCGCGGAGCCCGACCGGGCCACGGCCGCAGCCGACCGGGCCCCCGCCGTACCGGGCCCCGCGTCCGCCGCCGTCCTCGGCCCCGGCCGGCTGCGCCCCAGCACCCTGCGCGCGCTGCGCATCGCCGCCCGCTCCGCCGACGTGGTGCTCGCCCACGGCTCGCACACCCTGGCCGCCTGCGCCCTCGCCCTGGCTGGCACCCGCACCCCCTTCGTCTACGTCTCGGTCGGGCACCCCTGCTACTGGACGGCCAACCGGCTGCGCCGGGCGCGCGGCGACGCGCTGCTGCACCGCGCCGCCGCCGTCACGACGCTCACCGAGGAGGCCCGCACCGTCCTGGAGGAGCAGTTCCGGCTGCCTGCGGGCAAGGTCCGGGTGATCCCCAACTCCCGTGCGGCGGAGAGCTATCCGCCCGCGGACGGCCGGGCCGGCCGGCGCGCCGCCCGGCACGCGCTGGGCCTGCCCGCCGACGTCCTGCTGGTCGCCTGGATCGGCGCGATAGCTCCCGAGAAGCGCCTCGACCTCGCCCTCGACGTGCTCGACCGGCTGCCCGACGTCCGGCTCGCCGTCGCCGGCGACGGCCCGCTGCGGGAGACCCTGGCCCGCCACCCGGCCGCCGCCCGCGCCCACTTCCTCGGCCCGCTGCCCGACCCCGTCCCGCTCTACCGGGCCGCCGACGCCCTGCTGCTCACCAGCGACAGCGAGGGCGTGCCCGGCGCGCTGATCGAGGCCGCGCTGGCCGGGGTGCCCGCCGTCGCCACCGACGTCGGCTGGGTCCGCGAGGTGGTCCGGGACGGCGCCACCGGCGCGCTCGTCGCCCCCGGGGACCCGCTCGCGCTGGCCGAGGCCCTGGGCAAGGTGCTGGCCTGCAACCGCGACGGCCTCGGCGCGGCCGCCCGGGCGCACGCGCTGGAGCACTTCGAACTCGGCGCGGTGGTCGACGACTGGCAGCGACTGGTCGCCGAGGTGTGGGCCGGGTGCGAGGCGCCGCGCGGCTGAGCGCCGCGGAGGCCGAGCACCACGCGGCCGGACCCCGCCCGGAGTACGGCCCGGAGTACGGAGAACGGCCGGGCGCTGCGCCGATCGGGCGAATCCCGGCCCGGCCGTACCGTACCGACTCGCCGGTAACGGTTCGTCACCAGCACACTGCCCGGTGTGAACTCGAAGTCGCTGCTGCGCTCCACCGTCCTGCTCGCCGTCGCCGCCGGGATCGTCGCGTCCCCCGTCCAGGCGGGCGCGCTGAGCCGTCAACCCCCTGCCGAGGGCGTCCAGTTCGTCAAGCTCGACCACCCGCAGCCGGTGCGCGAGAGTGCCCGCACCGAGGCCGTCGAGTTCTTCTGGTACGACTGCAGTCACTCCCAGCAGCTCGAACAGCCGCTGGTGGGCTGGGCCGAGCGGCACCGCGCGGACGTCGCGCTGCGCCGCGTCCCGGCGATCTGGCCGGGCGCCGAGGAGGCGAACACCCAGCGCGCCCACGCCCGGCTCTTCTACACCCTCGACCGCCTGGGCCTGGTCGACCAGCTGCAGATCGCCGCCTTCCGCTCCATCCACACCGACCGGGCCGACCTCACCACCGAGGACGCCGCCACCGACTGGGCGGTGCGGCACGGCGTCGACGCGCTGCGCTTCCGCCAGACCTACCGCTCCGTCGAGGTGCGGCAGTCCGTCGACGAGGCCGCCGCCGAGTTCGTCCGCTACGGCATCAACGAGCTGCCCACGGTGGTCGTCCAGGGCGAGTACCGCACCTCGCCGACCAAGGCCGGCAGCGTCGAGGCGATGCCCGAGGTGCTGGACTACCTGGTGCAGCAGGAGCAGCTGCGCAAGCACTGAGCCCCGCCCGCTCCGAGGATGACGATCGGTCAGCTCGCTCCGGCGCACACCCTTGCCTAACCATTCAGATGCTGTTTAATGGTTAGCATGAGCGAGCTGACGATCCCGCACGTCCACCACCGCCACGTCGACCTCGACGGCCTGCGCGTCTTCTACCGCGAGACCGGACCGGCCGAAGCCCCCGTCCTCCTGCTGCTGCACGGCTTCCCCTCCGCCTCGCACCAGTACGCCCGCCTGCTCGACGCGCTCGGCACCCGCTACCGCCTGATAGCCCCCGACTACCCCGGCTTCGGCAACAGCGACAGCCCCGCGCCCGACGCCTTCTCGTACCGCTTCGAGACCCTCGCCGACGTGGTCGAGCGCTTCTGCCTCGCCCTCGGCCTCGACCGCTTCGCCCTGTACGTCTTCGACTTCGGCGCGCCCGTGGGCCTGCGCCTCGCCACCCGCCGGCCGGACTGGATCACCGGCCTGGTGGTGCAGAACGGCAACGCCTACGAGGAGGGACTGTCCGACCGGGCGAGGGAGTTCATCGCCCACAAGCGCGGCGTCCCGGGCGCCGAGGACGTCGCCCGGTCGATCCTCACCCTGGACGTCACCCGGAGCCAGTACGAGGGAGGCACCGGCGACCCGAGTCTGGTCGCCCCGGACGGCTGGACGCTCGACCAGCACTTCCTCGACCTGCCCGGCCGCAAGGACATCCAGGTCGAACTGGCCCTCGACTACTTCTCCAACCTCGAGCTCTACCCGGTCTGGCAGGACTGGATGCGCGCCAACCAGCCGCCCGCGCTGGTGCTCTGGGGGCTGGGCGACCCGTTCTTCACCGAGGCGGGCGCCCGCGCCTACCTGCGTGACCTGCCCGGGGCCGAGCTGCACGTCTTCGACACCGGGCACTTCGCGCTGGAGGAGAAGCTGCCCGAAATCGCCCCGCTGATCGACGACTTCCTCGCCAGGACGCAGAAGTAGCGGGCTCCGAAGGGGAATTCAGTCGCGGCGCAGCAGGTAGGTGACGAAGCCGAGGGCGCCCCGGTAGCCGTGCAGCCACTGCGCCCGGTGCCGGTCCGCGGCCTCCCGGGCGGCCCCGGCGTCGGGGTCCTCCGGGTGCTCCAGCGCCCACTCGGCCAGCGCGCCCGTCCAGCTGAACTCGTAGGCGTCCCACTCCGGTTGGGAGCTCACATGGCCGTCGACCGGAGTCCAGCCGGCCGCGATCACCCGATCGGTGGTGGTCGCGAGGCCGGCGTGGTCCTCCCGGGCCGCCGCCAGGGCGGTCAGTGCGGCCTCGGACGGCTCGCGTTCCCAGAACCCCTCGCCGACCAGCAACCGGCCGCCGGGGGCGAGGAGTTCGCGGGCCGCCGCCAGGGTCGGCAGCAGTCCGCCGAAGGCATGGGTGGCGCCGACGCACAGCACCAGGTCGAACGGCTCGCGGCTGCGGAACTCCCGTGCGTCCAGGTGGTGCAGGCCCAGCCGGCGCTCGACGCCGAGCGCCGTCGCGCTCTCCCGGGCCCGGGTCAGGCCGGCCGCGTCCAGGTCCACGCCGACCGCGCGCCAGTTCGGCTGCGCGGCCAACAGCCGTACCAGCCAGGCGCCTTCGCCGCAGCCGAGGTCCAGCGCGCGGCCACCCCCGGCGCCCGCCGCAGCCCGCTCCAGCAGACGGGCCACCGAGTCGTCCGACAGCGGCGCGGCGATCGGGCGGCGGGCGTGGGCGAGGCGGGAGATCCGTTGGCGGTCCATCCGCGCAGTATGGATCCGATCGGCCGGGCGTGCCAGGGGACGGGCACCGGTCCGACGGGCCGGCGCGGCTACCGGTGGGAGTACGTCCGGCCCTTCCAGGCCGCGCCCCGCCCGCGCCAGTGCTGCAGCGCCGAGTCCACCGTCATCAGCAGGTACAGCCCGGCCGTGAACGGCAGCAGCAGCGCGGCCCGGCTCGGCTGCCCGTAGTAGCGCAGCATCGGCCGGTACGTGCCGGTCATCAGCACCCACGCCGCCGCGCCCGCCGCCGTCACCGGCGCCGACCCCGCCACCACCCCGGCCACCGCCGCGACCGGCGGCACCAGGTAGACCAGCGCCAGCCCCAGCACCGTGCCGAGCAGCAGCAGCGGCGAGTGCCGCAGCTGGGCGTAGGCGCTGCGCGACACCATCCGCCACAGCTGCTCCAGACCCGGGTACGGGCGGACGCTGTCCACCGCGTCGGCCAGCCCCAGCCAGGTCCGCCCGCCGGAGGACTTCACCGCCCGGGCCAGCGACACGTCGTCGATCACCGCGCCCCGGATCGCCGCCACCCCGCCCGCCCGCTCCAGCGCCTCCCGCCGCACCAGCGAGCAGCCGCCCGCCGCGGCCGCCGTCCGGTTGCCCGGACGGTTGCTGCGGCGGAACGGGTACAGCTGGGCGAAGAAGTACACGAACGCGGGCACGATCAGCCGCTCCCAGCCGGTCTCCACCCGCAGCCGGGCCATCTGCGACACCAGGTCGAGCCCGTTGCTCTCGGCCGCGGCCACCAGCTCGGCCAGCGAGTCCGGGCCGTGCGCGATGTCCGCGTCCGTCAGCAGCAGGTACTCGGCGTCCGGGCCGGCCAGCTCCACCCCGTGCCGCAGCGCCCACAGCTTGCCCGTCCAGCCCGGCGGCAGCGGGGGAGGAGTGGTGACGGTCAGCTCCAGGCCGTCCACCGACCGCAGCTCCGCCGCCAGCGCGCCGGTGCCGTCCGAACTGTGGTCGTCCACCAGGATCACCCGCGCCCGCCCCGGGTACTTCTGCGCCAGCAGCGTCGGCAGGCTCAGCGGCAGCACCGCCGCCTCGTCCCGGGCCGGCACCACGACCACCGCCTGCGGCCAGCGGACGGGCGGGCGGCGCGGCGGCAGCCGGACGTCGGTGCGCCAGAACAGGCCGTGGCAGCACGCCAGCCAGAGCCAGACCAGCAGGGACAACGCGGCGATCCACAGCAGGACGGTCACTCCGGCAGTCTGCCGCAGAACGGGCCGGGCCGGGCGGATCGACTAAAGTCTTGCCCCGTGAAGATCGCACTGATGGACTCCGGAATCGGCCTGCTGGCCGCCGCCGCCGCGATCCGGGAGCTGCGCCCGGACGCCGACCTGGTGCTGTCCTCCAACCCCGCCTCCATGCCGTGGGGGCCGCGCACGCCCGAAGAGGTCACCGAACTGGCGCTCGGCTGCTGCCGGGCCGCCGCGGAGCTGGAGCCGGACGCCCTGGTGATCGCCTGCAAC
This sequence comes from Streptomyces rubellomurinus, assembly GCF_000961885.1. Classification (GTDB taxonomy): domain Bacteria; phylum Actinomycetota; class Actinomycetes; order Streptomycetales; family Streptomycetaceae; genus Kitasatospora; species Kitasatospora rubellomurina. Next base: position 23,928 of record NZ_JZKH01000074.1, on the reverse strand, counting down.
ACCGCCTCGGTGCACGCGCTCGCCACCGTGCGGGCCGAACTGGAGCCCCGGATCCCGGTCATCGGTACCGTCCCGGCGATCAAGCCGGCCGCCGCGCTCGGCGGCCGGGTCGCCATCTGGGCCACCCCGGCCACCACCGGCAGCGCCTACCAGCGCGGGCTGATCCGCGACTTCGGCGGCACGGCCGAGGTCACCGAGGTCGCCTGCCCGGGCCTGGCCGACGCGATCGAGTACGGCGACGAGGACGCGATCGCCGCCGCCGTCGCCGACGCGGCCGCCCGCACCCCGGGCGGCACGGACGCCCTGGTGCTCGGCTGCACCCACTACGAACTGGTCGCCGACCTCATCCGCACCGCCGTCGCCCCGACCGCCTCCCCGGCGCTCACCCTGCTCGGCTCCGCCGACGCCGTCGCCGCCCAGGCCCTGCGCCGCATCGCCGACCCGGCCACCACCGGCACCGGCACCCTCACCGTCCTCCACGCCGGCGCCCCCGCCACCCTCCCCCCGGTCGCCACCCACTACCCCCAGGGCCGCGCCCTGACCGCCCTGACGGCCTGACCGGTTCCCGCAGGCCGGCTCCCCCTCGCTCCAGCCGCGCGCGAGCTCCTGCGCAGGAAGTCGACGAATTCGACTTCCTGCGCTTCCACGTCTCTACGAGCGGGTGCGCCGCCGGGCGCGGAATGCCGGCTGGCCCGGGGCCCTGGCGTGAGAAGTCGGCGGGCCAGGCTTCCCGTGCTGCCGCGCGTCCCCTGAGGGCCCCTGAGCGGCCTATCTCTGACGTGCGGGCGCCTGAACGGAGGCGTGGAAAGTCGGCGGGCCCGACTTCCTGTGCGATAGCTCGTCCCGCAGAGGTGTCTGAGGGGCGTCCTTCCCGCAGGTGGTGCCCCTGCGGGCAGCCCTGCTCGGGGAAAGGGCGGCTGGCGAGGTGCGGCATCGACCTCCGGCGCTTCCACCTCTGACGTGCGGGCGCCTGAACGGGGGCGTGAGAAGTCGGCGGGTTCGACTTCCTGTGCGGCAGCTCGTCCCGCAGAGGTGTCTGAGGGGCGTCCTTCCCGCAGGTGGTGCCCCTGCGCCCGGAGAAAGGGCGGCTGGCGAGGTGTGGCTCCGCGTGGGAAGTCGGCCGGTTCGACTTCCTGCGCTTCCACCTCTGACGTGCCGGCGGCCCGACTTCCCGTGCGGCAGCTCGCCCCCCGGGGCCCCATGTGTGGCACCCGGGTGGGCCGTGTGTGGGAAGTCGGCTCAGCCGACTTCCCACACACGGCCGCCCCGGGCGGGTGGTCAGGCGACGGCCTGGCGGCGCCAGCGGCGGTAGGCCGGTTCGAGGCCGGAGAGGATGGTGTCGAAGCGGCGGGTGCTGGTGGTGGAGTCGACCTGGAGGCGGCTGATCTGCAGGGGGCTGGTGGGGAGCCGGGGCCCCAGGCGGTGGTCGGAGAGGAACCCGAGCCGGTAGCCGAGTTCCTGCAGGACGGTCTCGGCGCGCGGGTCGTGCCCCCCGTCCGGGTAGGCGAAGGCGATCGGCGGTTCGCCGAGCCACCGGCTGAGGGCCTCGTGGGCGCCGGCGATCTCCGCCCGGACGGTCTCGTCGTCGCAGCGGCCGAGGCACGGGTGCCCCTGGGTGTGGTTGCCGATGGCGACGCCGCCGTCCCGGAGGGCGAGCAGGTCCTGCGGGGTGAGCTGTTCCTGGCTGGGCGGCCGCCGGTCGGCGCTGGCGCGCAGCTCGTGGAGGCTGCGGCGGCGGTCCGGGTCGGGCATGGCCTTGAGCCGGCGGAGCAGCTGGGAGGGGTGGCCGCAGTCGAGGGAGCGGGCGCGGCCGCCGTGGCGGGCGAGGAAGTCGGCCTCGTGCCACCAGAAGGGGCGCTCGGTGCCGATGAGTTCGGAGATGACGAAGGCGGTGGCCGGGATGCCCCGGGCGTCGAGGGCGGGCAGGGCGTGGGTGAGGACGCTCCGGTCGGCGTCGTCGAAGGTGACGAGGACGCTGCGGGGCGGCAACGGCCGGCGTTCGGTGACGGCCTGGAGGACGGAGGCGAGCGAGACCGGGGTGGCGAGTCTTCGGAGCCGGTCGAGCTGGGCTCCGAAGGTCCGGTGGTCGGTCACCCCGTGGTAGGCGAGCACGGCGAGCCGCTGGGCGGCGCGGGCGCGGAACAGCGGCTGGACGGGGGCGAACCGCAGCCATTCGCCCCGTGCGTCCTGCTGGTCCTCGCCGGTGGACGGGCGGTGCGGTCCGGCCGCCCCGCGCGGTCCGGTGCGTGCGCGGCCGACGCCCCCGTGGCGGTCGGCCGCGCAGGTGCCCGCCCCCGGTGGCGGTAGTGCGCGGAGGTTCGGTGCGGGCCGGGTGGGGGCCCGGGAGATCGACGTGGTGGACTGGGACTGCGGCACGGTTCCCCCTCGGTCGCCGAGCGGCGTGGCGGTACCGCCGGAGGACGGAGCCCGGCCTCCGACCCCAGGGTGCGGCGGTTCCGCCCCCTGGGAATTCCGGTTCGCGGTGGGGGGTGTACACCCTTCCCGCGAACGGCTCCCGGATCACTCGATGCCCATGAGACCGCTGCACCGGGTGGATGGTTGTACCGGGGGGACGAGGATTTTTCGTGGACTGATTGTGGAGTCGGAATGCACTCCTCCGCCTGCCGGGCCGGCGGTCGCCCGATTCCTGATCACCCTGCGGCCCCGTCGCGCGGGGTGATCGGCCGCTGACTGCGCGCGTGCTGCCCGCGGCGCCGGGCCGGGGTACCTTGGGCTCATGGCAGATGCGGACCGTGATCCCCTCCACCTGCACGGCGCGACCCGGATGGCCCGTGCGTGGAGCGGCTGCGCCCTGGTGACGCACCGGATTCCGCTGGCGGTGGTGGGTCTGGCCTGCCTGGCGCTGGGCATCGTCGTGGCGGTGGCGGTTCCGGACAGTGACGGGCCGGCGTGGGCGATGGCGGTGGCCGGGTGCCTGGCCGCCGGGGTTCTGCTGCTCGGTCGACTCGCGGTCGGACGGCTGCGCTGCCGCCGCCGCGCGGCGCTTTGACGGGGCGCGGACAAATTCCCGCCGGCCTTCGCCGACACCCATAGGACGAGTGGCCGACAAGGCGACGTCCGGCGCGCCTGGTGCGGAAGATCGAACGAAATTGGTCAGATCGACCGGATTCCGTACTGTCGGCCAATCTTCTTCGCTTCTCTTTCACCATTCCGGGGTACTGAGTACATCTCCTTCTTTCACTGAATGCGCATCTCCCCGGCGGCCGGACGCCGACCGCCCTCGGTAGGCTGCGCCGCATGGCCATCCCCGCGTTCCTCGCCGACCTCCGCGCCCTGGTGGGCACCCGACCGCTCTGGCTGAGCGCCGTCGTCGCCGTCGTCCGGGACGACGACGGCCGGGTGCTGCTCGCCCGCCGGGCCGACGACGGCCGGTGGGCCTCGGTCGGCGGGATCCTGGACCCCGGCGAGCAGCCGGCCGACGGCGTGGTGCGCGAGTGCCTGGAGGAGACCGGCGTGCGGGTGGTGCCCGAGCTGCTCGCCTCGGCCACCGTCACGCCGCAGGTGACCTACCCGAACGGCGATGTGACGCAGTACCTGGTGCTGACCTTCCGCTGCCGCGCGGTCGGCGGCGAGGCGCGGGTGAACGACGACGAGTCGCTGGAGGTCGGGTGGTTCCCGCTGGACGGGCTGCCGCCGATGATCGAGGCCGAGCACGAGCGGCTGCGCCACGCGCTGGAGTGCGCCGGCCCGGCGGTGTTCAGCTGGGAGGGCGTCGAGCGTCCCTGAACGGGCGTTCCCGCGGGCCCGGCTCAGCCCTTGTGCTGCCGGTAGGCCTCCTCGGCCGCGTCCAGCACCGCCGTCAGGTCGCCGCCCGCCGTGGCGGTCGCGGTGGCGGCCACCGCGCCCTCGACGAAGGGCGCGTTCGCGAAGCGGACCGGGAACGGCAGCCCGTGCTCGTCGGCGTCGGCCAGCAGCGCCCGGACGGTGGTGACCGCGCCGCCGAGGTCGGCGAGCACCACCACGCCGTGGCCCTGGTCGACCCGCCGGGTGGCGGCGGCCACCAGCACCGCGCTGATGCCCGGCCCGTCCGCCGGGTCGCCGCCGGTCGCCGCGACCGGGGCGGGGGAGTCGGAACCGGCCAGCGCGAGCGCGAGGGCCCGTACGGCGATGGCCAGATCCCGGCTGTGGGAGACCAGGACGACCCCGACGCGCCCGTGTCCGGCCGGCCGGGCCGGGGTGGGCCGGGGCAGCGGGGTGGGCACGGGTGGCGTTCGGGGCGCCGGGGGGTGGGCGGACGGGGCGTCGGAGATGGGGATGACATCGGCGCGGGTGCCGTCCCGGCGGCTCATCGGCTGCTCCCTTGGGCGATCACGGGCATGTCGCGGGCCTTGCACGGGTGTTCCGTACGGCCGCTGCGCGCGGGGGTCCGGCAGGGCTGTTCCGGGCGGGTGCCGTGCGCGGGATGCCGCGGGGGCCCGGCGGGCCCGCTGCCGGGCGCTCTGGCGCCACTCTGGCAGCTGCGGGGGTCGCGCGCCGGTCGGGACACGCCCTCGAGGGCTCTGCGGGCGCCCTCGGGCGGACGTCGGCCGCCCGCGCGGGGGAGACCTGGGGAACCCGCTGACCGGGGTCGTGGGCTGTGGCTAGGCTGGCCCTCGGAAAGCCGTCGGGAGGAGATCGATCAGTGGCAGTCAACAGCGGCACGGACGTTCAGGCGGGCGGGGCGGAGCCGGAGCTGGCGCCTAGCGGGAAGCCGAAGGTGGACTTCACCGGCGCGGAGTGGCTGTGCAGCAGCCAGGGTGTCGGGGATGTCCAGATCGCGTTCGTGGACGGGTACATCGGGATGCGGGACGGCCGCCAGGAGGACGGGCCGGTCCTGGTCTTCACCCCGGCCGAGTGGCGGGCCTTCGTGCTCGGTGCCCGGGACGGCGAGTTCGACCTGACCTGAGGGGCCCGGCCCGGGGCCTCGCCTGAGGCCTCGTCGGACCGGCAAGTCGGGGAACAGGGAGACCGGGAGACCGGGAAACACCGAGGAAGTGGAGCGGTCCCGTCCAACGGGTCCGCTCCGCAGGTGATTCCGGACACGAACATCACAACTGATGATCGATTGAGCGTGCCCCGTCAGAATTTCTGTTGACTGTTAGACAAACGCAGCTCAGAGTATGAGCACAGGCAGACGCCGTGCCCACCGCCCCCACGCGGCCAGACACGGCGCCTGCTGTGCGGCCCGGCAGCGCTGCCAGGCCATCCTCCCAGTCTTCCCCTGCGCACCGGGGGTGCGTCGGCCGGTCCCGGCCCACGAGGGGCCGGCAGTCGCCGGGAGGCTGGCGCCGAACCCGAGAGCGACTCGGACGCGGCACCTTCGCTCGGGACCCGCACGCCCCCACGCGGCGGCGTCCCGAGCAAGATCCACGGGAGCGACGGGCCGGGGCCCCGCGGATCTGGCTTGTGATGGTGGAACTGTTGGCTTGTGTGTGGTGCTGTGTGCTGCGACGACGAAGCTGGGTGCTCGGCGGTTCGGCACGACAGGTGCACAGTGAGGGATACGCGGGTAGGGCCGCGTTGCGACATGCCGTCCCCCCGGAGGGTGAACCCGGAAACGGCTGTCGTGCTGAACCGAACGTAGCCCGGACGGTTGCTCAGAGTCAACATTGGTCTCTGAGCGTCGATCTCCCGTCTGCCACCGGGGAGCCCTCCGACGGTGCCCCACCCACCTCGCGAGGCTGGTGTGCCGGACACGTACGATGGTCCCATGTCATTTCTCCGCCGTCGCTCCGGACAGCCCGCCGGCCCGGACTTCGACGTGCTCGCCATGGACCCGGGCGACTGGCCCGGCGACTTCGGCGCGGCCATGATGACCGGCCCGGACGGCTCCTGCCAGGGGATCTTCCTGCGCTACGACCTGTTCGGCGGCAGAGGCCCGGCGATGTTCATCGGCAACCTCCCCGAGGGCTCGCCCGCCCGGGAGACCGGCGACAACGTGCCCTTCGAGGTGCGGCAGCTGCTCGCGGCGCTGGAGAACGACGAGCCGGTCGAGTTCGTCTCGGCCGAGGACTTCCCGGTGATGCTCGGGGACGACCTGCTGATCGTGAAGAAGGTCAAGGTCAGCGAGGAGCGGGTGTTCTGCTCCCAGTTCGGCCGCAGCGACGGCGTGCAGGTGACCATCGCCTCCTGGGACCGACCGATTTCGGACGACCTGTATCAGCTGCTGAAGCCGCTCCCCGCGGACATGTTCCAGCAGGGCTGACCGGTCCGCGTCCGCCCCCCGGGCGCTGCTTGACGGTATCGATCAACCGTTCGTACAGTCGCGTACATGCCGTGCCGTCTCCCGCTGTTGACCCGTCGCAGGCACCTGGACCTGCGACGCACCGCCAGCGCGGCGTGTCCGGGTCGCTGAGGGGATCCGTCCCCGTGGCGGCGGGCGGCCGGCCGGACCGCGGCCGGCGCCGAACCCGGGGGCGGGCCGTGCGCTGACCCCCGGGGCCGCCGACCGGCAACCGCACGCCCGGACGACCGCTGGTCCGCCGGGTGCGCCGCCCGCACGTGTCGAACTCACGCTGCTCACGCTGCCGCCCGGAGGCACCAGCATCATGACGACCACCGCCGCCACCGACCGCCCCTCGAACGATCGTCCCTCGAACGATCGTCCCTCGAACGATCGTCCCCGAACGGGCCGTTCGACCCCGACGCCCGCCGCGCCCGTGCCCACGGCGGCCGACCGCGCGGCGGCCGACCGCTCGGCCGTCGAGGCCGCCCTGGCCGGGCTGCCCCGGGTGGTCGACCTGCTCGCCGCCCGTGCCGAGGAGCACGACCGCGACGCGACCTTCCCGTACCAGGGCATCGAGGCGGTGCACGAGGCCGGACTGCTCACCCTGACCGTCTCCCCCCGGTACGGCGGACCGGGCGGCACGCTCGCCGACACCGTCCGGGTGCTCGCCCAACTCGGCCGCGGGGACGCCTCGGTGGCCGTGGTCACCGCGTTCACCCTGCTCCAGCACGCCGCGCAGGCCCGCCGCGCGCTCTGGCCGGCGGCCGGCTACCGGCGGCTGATCACCGAGTCCCGGCGCGGGCCCGCGCTGGTCAACACGCTGCGGACGGAACCCGGCGACGGGCCGGGCGAACCGCCCCGGACGCTCGCCCGGCGGGACGGCGACGGCTGGCTGCTGACCGGCCGCAAGACGTACTGCACCGGCGCCGAGGCGCTGGCCTGGATGGCCGTCACCGCCCGGACCGACGAACCCGAGCCGAGGGTCGGGACGTTCCTGGTCCGCGGCGAGAGCGAGGGCCTGGAGATCGACCCGACCTGGGACCAGCTCGGCCTGCGCGCCAGCGCGGGCCACGACGTCGTGTTGGACCGGGTCCCGGTGCCGGCCGACCTCGCGCTCGGCCTGCGTCCCGTCGAGCCGGCCGGGACGGACGTGGCCGAGGGAGCCGAGGGGGCGGACCGGACGGAGGAGGCGGAGGAGGCCGAACTCGCCCGCGCCTGGCACGATCTGGCCCTCGCCGCGGTCGCCCTCGGCGTCGCCCGCGCCGCCGAGGCCTGGCTGGTCCGCTTCCTCAACCAGCGCACCCCGGCGAACCTCACCGAACCGCTCGGCACCCTGCCCCGCTACCGCTGTGCTCTCGGCGAGATCGAGGCCCAGCTGATCGGCGCCGAGGAACTGGTCGCCGGCCTGGCGCCCCGGGTGGACCGGGGCGAGCCGGACGCCGTCGCCCGGACCGGCCCCGCGCACCTGCTGGCCACCCGGGCCGCCACCGCGGCCGTCCAGCAGGCGGTGGCGCTCACCGGCAACCCCGGGCTGAGCCGGCGTCACCCGCTGGAGCGCTACCTGCGGGACGTGCTGAGCAGCCGGGTGCACCTGGCCTCCGAGGAGGCCGTGCTGGAGGCCGCCGGTCGGGCCGCCCTGGAGCGCGGCACCCGGCGCTGAGGCAGCCGGCTCCCGCGGCGCGGCCCGCCGGGCGCGCCGGAGGGCCGTCCGCCAGAAACCGCCAGCCCCGTGGCGGCCCGCCCCCGCGACCGTCCGGGAGACGGCTGTGCCCGCGCCTCCCGGACGGAAGGCGCGGGCACAGCCGTACGGCGGTTCAGCGGGTGCCGACCGCGGCCCGGACGGCCCGGCGGGCCAGCGCGGCGTCGTCGTAGAGCCGACGGATCATGATCCGCTGCTCCTCGCCCGCGCCCGGCACGTCGTACAGCCGGATCTCCCGCATCAGCACCAGCACCAGGTTCACCAGGAACGCGTCCCGGGCCATCGTGCCGCCGCTCTGGGCGAGTTGGCTGATCTGGCGGCGGGCGGCGGTGTCGCCGGAGAGCACGCTCCACAGCACCGCCAGGTCGTAGCCCGGCAGGTACCAGCCGGCCTGCTCCCAGTCGACCAGCACCGGGCCGGACGGCGCCAGCAGCATGTTGCTGAGCAGGGCGTCGCCGTGGCACAGCTGCAGCGGGGTGTGGCCGAGGCCGTGCAGCAGGCCGCGCAGGTCGCCGGCGTCCCGGTCGGTGAGCTGGCCCACCGAGTGGTAGCGGGCGATCTCCAACTGGTAGTCCAGGCGCGGCTGGAAGACGTCGCTCGGCGGCCGCCAGAGGTTCAGCGTCCGGACGGCGCCGAGCAGCGCCCGCACCTCGCCCGGGGTGGGCGCGTTGACGGGGTGGCGCTCGCGCGCGGCCGGCCGGCCGGGCACCCGCTCCATGACCAGCACGCAGCGGTCGTGGTCGGCCGCCACCAACCGGGGCAGCCGCACCGGCGGGCGGTGCCGGACGAACGCCCGGTACACGGCGACCTCGTGGTGGAAGTCGGCCACCAGCTGCTCGAAGTACTCACTCCGCACCGCCTGCGGCGCCAGGCACTTGGCCACCACCGGGGCGCGCCCGATGGTGCCCGCCACCAGGATGTGGCGGCTGCCCTCGCGCAGCACCTGGCGCGGGGTGAACGCGGGACATATCCGCGCGACGCTCGCCAGCGCGGCCCGTACCGCCGGGGTCTGCAGCGCGGACGGGTCGATCCGCTCGGCGCCGACCGGGGCGCCGGGCCGCATCGGACGCCGGATCAGCTGGCTGTCGGCCTGGCGGGCGAGCGGGAGGCGCTGCCCGGCGGGCACGGCCGTCTCGGGGGCGCGCAGCCCCAGCGCCGTACGGCCGACCGGGACCCGGGCGTCCGCGGACCGGCCCTCGGCACCGCGCGGCGCGACCGGTCGGACGCCCGGGGGCACCTGCTTGGGGCCGGGACGGCCGGCGGCTGCGGTGGGGGGGCGCAGCGCGGTGCGGGTCGCGGTGGGCGTCGGGGTGGTCGCTGAGGAGTACATGGGCTGAGGGTGGTCCCTTCCGGTCCGTCTGCGGGTGCGGCCCCGCTGGGCGGGGGAGGGCCGGCGCGCGTGCTTCCTGGGGGGCGCGCGACGGCGTCTCTGCTTCGGTCGGTGGGTGGTGCGCGGGCGCCGGGCACGGACGCGGGGTCGGAACCCCTGGGTGCGGTCGACCGGCCGTCCGCACCCTGGGGAATGCGGTCGGCCGGACTGCCGTGGCCGTGCCCGGCGCCCCCGCGCCACCCGGCCGCGCCACCCCCTCGGGTGAGGACCGGGAGCGTCCCGTGCCACGGTCGGGGGACTGCCCCGACGCCGGTGGGACGCCGCCCGACCCGGGGGCGAGGTGGCGCACTCCTACAAGACACCCGCGGCGCACTGGCTGAGTAGCCTGGCGGACCCTGGCGAACGGTAGCGAATGCTCGCCCGGCACATGCCGGACGCTCTAGCCTCGTTGCAGCCGAGGAACCTGGGGGCTTCATTTGAGCAGGGGACCCAACACCCGACTGGCGGACCTGTTCGTCCTGACCGGATGGTCGAAGGGCGAGCTGGCGCGGCTGGTCAACCGCCGGGGTGCCGCGATGGGGCAGCAGCAGCTGTCCACCGACACCTCGAGGGTACGGCGCTGGATCGAGCAGGGGGAGATCCCCCGCGATCCGGTGCCGAGGGTGCTGGCAGCCGTGTTCACGGAGCGGCTCGGCCGTGTCGTCACCACTGAGGACCTCGGTCTGGAACGACACCGGCCCACCAGGTCCGGAGCGGCGCCGTCCGCAGCAGTCCCGTGGTCGCCGGATCGAACAGCCGCGGTCCTCACCGAGTTCACGGGAATGGACCTCATGCTGAACCGACGTGGATTGGTGGGCGCGGGTGCCGCGCTCACGGCCGGGGCGGTCATCGCCGACTCGTTGAAGGGCTGGCTGGGCGGGGACGCCGTCGCGTACGCGGCCGCGGTCCCCGGGCCGCGACAGGTGGTCACCGGGGGCGGGGCGCGCCCGACGGTGGACGTGTTCGACGCGGGCCCGGTCGGGCCCGACGAGGTGGAGTCGCTGGAGCACTCGGTGCAGGTGTTCCGGGCCTGGGACGCGGCCCGCGGCGGCGGCCTGCAGCGCAAGGCGGTGGTCGGTCAACTCAACGAGGTGGGTGGTCTGTTGACCCACCGCCACGAGCCCGCGGTGGAGCAGCGGCTGTGGCTGGTCGCGGCCAACCTGGCGGTGCTGGCCGGCTGGATGTCGCACGACGTGGGCCTGGAGCCCACCGCCCAGCGGTACTTCATGATCGCGGCGGAGGCGGCGAAGGAGGCGGGCGACCGTCCGCGCGCCGGGGAGGCGATCTCCCGGGCGGCGCGTCAGATGGTGCACCTGGGGCGGGCGGACGACGCGATCGACCTGATGACGGCCGCGAAGGACGCCGGCGGTCGGCTGCAGCCCAGAACGCGGGCCATGTTCAACACCGTCGAGGCGTGGGCGCGCGCGTCGATCGGGCACTCGCAGGACACCTACCGGCTGCTCGGCGAGGCCGAGGAGCTGTTCTCCGAGGGGTCGCCGGAGCCGCCGCCGTCCTGGATGCAGACGTTCGACGAGGCCGAACTGCGCGGCATGCAGGCGCTGGTGCTGCGCACGCTGGCCGAGCACGACGCGACGGCGCTGCCGCAGGCCCGCCGGCACGCGGAGCGGGTGATCGCGCTGCGCGATGGCACCGGGCGGCTGCGCTCGGCGCTGTTCGACCGGATCACGCTGTCCTCGGTGCACTGGATCGCGGGCGATCCGGACGCGGCGGAGTTCCAGGCGAAGATGGTGCTGAACCTGATCGGCCAGAACTCCTCGCACCGGACCTGGGACCGGCTGCGCGAGATGTACCGGCTGACGGCGCGCTACCGGGGGGTGCCGGCGGTGGACGAGCTGCGGGCGGAGCTCGGGCGGCAGCTGCGGGTGGCGGACGCCAAGAACCGGCCGAGGCCGTCCTGACGGGCGGTCGGCCGCACGGGCGGGCGCACGGTCTGGCGGTCGGGCCGGCGCGGTGGCGGCGGAACGGGCGGAGCGCGCGCGACGGAAGGGGCGCGCGGGCCGGAGGCCGGCTCAGAGGTCGGGGACCGACCGGAGCAGCAGGCGCAGCGCGGTGACGGTGCCGTCCGCGCCGAGCACGGGCTCGCCCGCGCAGTCGACGCTGTCGTGGTGGCCGTCGGCCCGGCGGACGCGGATCGTGCCGGCGGTGGTGCGGCCGTGCACCAGGGCGTCGGTCATCATCCGGCGCAGCAGCGGCCGATCCGCCTCGGGGAGGCGGTCGGGCAGCCGGTCGAGGCTGAGCGGGGCGTCGGCGGGGTCGCAGCCGAGCAGCAGGTAGGTCTCGGCGTTCCAGCGGACGTCGTCGGTGAGGAGGTTCCATTCGGCGGCGCCGATGCCGTAGGGCTCGGTGTCGTGGTCGTGTCCGCCGGGGCGCCCGTTGAGGCCGGGGCCGGACGGCTCCTGCGCCGTGCCGTCCACTCTGTCGTCCGTTCCGGTGTCCGTGCCGTCCGCCTCCGGGCGGCCGCCGTCCCGGCCTTCCGTCGCGCCCGGTCGGGCGCCGTCCGCGGTGGCGGCGTCCGGCGGGCGGAGGGCGGCCGGGGAGCCTAACGGCATGGTCATGACGGGTCCATCGCTCGGGTGCGGCCTGCCGGGTGCGGGCCGTGGGGTGGTGAGAAGACTGTCGCACAGCGTCGTCATCCGTGCGGGCGATTTGGACAGAACGCAGGCAAAATTCCCGTGGCATATGCCACTGTGGCGGGGGCCTCCGTCGCCCTGTGTGCGGAAGCGGTCCCGAGGCGGTAACCTTCGGTGATTCCGGCGCCCGGGCGCCCACCGCAGTACCGACCAGAGACCCCGGCGACGGAAATCCCGTTGCCACTACGACCGCCGCAACGGATGCTGACCTCATGTTCGAGCCAGTGATAGCACCTAGTGCCAGCCTCCTCGGCCTCCTTCAGCGAGGCCGCGGTGACGGGCAGCTCCACGCGCTGGCCGCCGACCGTACCGAGGCCATCGCCGCCCTGGAGGAGTGCGTCACCAGAGATCCGCGAGCCGACTGGCAGGTCGAGAGCCGCTCTCTGTACTACGCCCGCATCTACATGGACCTCGAAGCGCCGCTCGACGGCATCGAGGACCACCTGCACTCCGCCGAGGACCTCGTCAGCGACGACGAGTGCCGCACCGGTCTCGCCCTCTCCGTCCTGGGCCACCTCGCCGCCTACGGCCGTCGCGACGCGCTGCTGATGCTGCGCGAGTACGCCGCCACGGGCGCGAACTGGGCCTGGGCCCTCGACGAGCTCGCCCTGCGCGACGACGACCGCGGCCTCCTGCTGCTCGGCACCGCCGTGCTGGACCGCTTCCCGCCGGGCCCCGAGGGCGACGCCGAGCTGCGCGAGTTCATCCGCAACGCGTACGAGCCCCGGCCCTGGCGGCTGTGGGCGGCCTACCACCCGAGAGTGGCGGCGGCCAGCGAACAGTCCCCCTTCGACCTCTGGCAGCGCCAGCTCAACCGCAGCGGCGTCACGCCCGGCTGGTCCACCGCCGACGTGCTGGCCTGGGCCGACCAGGGCGAGCTGGGCGGCCTAGGCGCCGGCGCCTTCCTCGCCCGGTCCGAGCAGCCGCGCCCCGCCGAGGACCCGTCCGCCCCCGACGCGGTGGACCGCCGCGCGGCCGCGGCCGCCCGCTGCCTGACCGCCGTCGTGCGGCCCGAGGACCGCCCGCTGCTGCTGGAGGCCGCCGCGGGCGGCCTGCCCGGCGCCCGCCGGGCCGCCCTGCGCCACCTCGTCGACCAGCGCGACCCGGCCGCCATCGAGCTCATCGAGGCCGCCGCCGCGGACGTGGACGACCGGATCGTGCGGGCCGCCCTGGAACTGCTCGGCCGGATGCGCGGCCCCGAGGTGCTGGCCCACGCCCGCCGCTGGGCCGATCCGGCCGGTGGCGCCGCCGACAGCGCGCTCGGCGAGGCCGCCGTCCGGCTGCTCGCGGACGTCGGCGAGCCGGCCGACGCGCCCCTGGTGGTCGCCGGCCTGCGCCGGTGGATCTCGGCCAAGGGCGTGACGGGCTGCGGGCTCGGCTCGCTGGTCGACGGTGCGGGGCGGCTGGCCGCCGCCGACGCCGTCCCCGTGCTGCGCCACATCTACGGGGAGGCCGCCTCCTCCGACCTGCGCGGCCGTGCCGCCCAGGCGCTCGCCGCCACCGATGTGCACTTCCCCGAGGGGCCCGCCGTCGAGTGCCTCTGGGACTGCGAGGAGTCCACGCGCGAGCTCGCCGCGCGCCATGTCGCCACCACGGGCGACGCGCGCGTGCTGGAGCGGCTGCGCAGGCTCGCCGCCGACCCGGCCGAGGAGGCCGAGGTCCACGCCGCCGTCCGGGGGCGGCTGACCAAGGCCCGGGAGTTCGGTCGCTAGGGCCGATCAGATGCGAGAGCGGTGGGCCGGGACGGGTGTCCCGGCCCACCGCTGTTCTCCGGGCCGGTCTCCTTGAAACGCTGTTCTACTTGATCGAGCCCGCGTCCGGCGCCAGGACGCCGCCCGCGACCAGTCCGATGATCAGGATGCCGAGCAGCACCCGGTAGACCACGAACGGCACGAAGCTGTGGTGCGAGATGTACTTGAGGAACCAGGCGATCGCCGCGTAGCCGACCACGAAGGCGATCGCCGTCGCGAGGACCGTCGGCCCCCAGGCGGGCGCCGGGCCCTCGCCGATCTTGAACAGCTCCAGCGCGCCGGAGGCGAGCACCGCCGGGATCGCGAGCAGGAAGGAGTAGCGGGCCGCCGCCTCCCGGCTGTAGCCGAGCAGCAGGCCCGCGCTGATCGTGCCGCCGGAGCGGGACACCCCGGGGATCAGTGCCAGCGCCTGGGCGAAGCCGAAGGCGCCGGCGTGCGGCAGGGTGAGGTCGGTGATCGGCCGGGCGTGCCGGACGGCGCGGGTGCGGTCGGCGAAGGCCAAGACCAGGCCGAAGACGATCAGGGTGGTGCCGACGATCCGCAGGTCGCGCAGGTGGGTCTCGATGCTGTCCTGGAACAGCTTGCCGAGGATGCCGATCGGCAGGGTGCCGATGATCACGAACCAGCCCATCCGGGCGTCCGGCTCGGAGCGCAGCGCCGGGCGGAACAGCGACAGCGCCCAGGTCCGGACGATCGCGGCGATGTCCCGGCGGAAGTAGATCAGCACGGCGGTCTCGGTGCCGAGCTGGGTGACCGCGGTGAAGGCCGCGCCCGGGTCGTCCCAGCCCAGCAGGGCGGAGAAGACCCGCAGGTGGGCGCTGGAGGAGACGGGCAGGAACTCGGTGAGGCCCTGGATCAGGCCGAGCACGGCTCCGTGGAACCAGTCGATCACCGGGCACCCGCCGCGGCTGTCGGTCGGTCGTGGTGCGGGTGCGGCATGGTCGGGTCCTCGCGGGTCGGGGGCGGGTGTACGGGCGTGCCGCTGCCCGTGCGACCCCCCGGCCGCGTGCCGGCCCGGCGCGCGGCCCGATAGTACGGGGTGAAGATGACAGTTCTTGGTTCACCCTTTAATCGGGCTTTGCGTACCGGGCCGTCGGGGCTCCCGGGGCTTCCGGGGCTCCCCGGGCGTCAGCCGGTCGGCCGGGCCCGGACCCAGACGCGGTCCTCGGTCAGGTGCGTCTCGATCCGCAGCCCGGCCTCCGCCAGCGCCCGCTCGAACTGCTCGTCGCTGAGCGGGCGGGACAGGAAGGTCTGCGTCCAGCGGCCGTCCGGGAACTCGTACTCGACGTGGACGGAGTGCACGCCGTCGCCGACCGGCGTGGAGGAGACGACCCGGGCCAGGCCGGCGCCGACCGGGGTCTCCCGGGGCACGCTCCGGTGCACGTCGGCGCCCTCGCGCTGGATCAGCACGCAGCCGTCCTCGGCGACGTGGCGGCGGCAGGTCTCCAGCAGCCCCTGGCGGACCTTCGCGTCACCGGCGTGCACCAGGAAGGAGGCGAGCAGGACGACGTCGAAGCGCTCGCCGAGGTCCAGCCGCTCGATCGGGCTGCGCACCGTGCGGACCTGCGGGCGCACCCGGGCCAGCATGTCGGCGGACTCGTCGACGGCCGTCACGGTGAAGCCGCGGTCGGCCAGCGGGTGCGTCATCCGGCCCACGCCGCAGCCGAGTTCGAGGATGTGTGCGCCGGCCGGCACCGCGGCCTCGATGACGTCCGGAGCGTCGCCCGCCGGGAGGCGCAGCCACATCTCGACGGCGCAGCCGTCCGGGGTGATCGCGCCCGGTCCGGTGCCGTCGTAGCCCGGGCGCCGCTCGTCGCTCGTGTGCGTGTCATCGCTCATGTCCGCCATCCGAACACGGGTGGTTCGGGGGCGGAAGCCCGCTGCCGCGGCGGGTTTCGGTCACTCTGCGGCGGGCTCGCCGAGCTCCGCCAGGGTGGCGTGCAGCCAGCCGAGTTCGGCCTCGCTGGTGGCGCGGGCGACCAGGAGCAGGCCGCGCCGGAACGGGTCGGCGAACTCCTCGGCGCCGAGCGGGCGTTCGCCCTCGTAGAAGAAGCTCGCCGGCTCGGCGAGGAAGGCCAGCCGGCGGCGCAGCACGGCGGCCTGGGCGGCGGGGTCGGCGAGGTGGCGCAGGAAGGCGAGCAGGGTGAACCAGCGGTTCTCGTCGCTGATGTCCAGCGGCTCGGGCTCGCGCAGCCGGTCGCGCAGGGCGGTGCGTCCGGCCTCGGTGAGGTGCAGGGTGTGCCGGGGTGCGGCGGCGGTGCCCGGCTCGGTCTCGCGGACCAGCAGGCCGGCGGTCTCCAGGCGTTTGATCGCGGGGTAGAGCGTGCCGTCGCTGATCGGGCGGACGTGGCCGGTGAGGGCGCTGAGGTGGCGGCGCAGTTCGTAGCCGTGCAGCGGTCGGTCGTACAGGAATCCGAGGATGGCGAGCTTCAGCATGGGCCCACTGTCGCAGATCCGTCCCTCGGCCTATGGGTATATCGCTACCGCTATACCTCGGCGTCGAGGTATGGTCGGGGGGCTTCGGGGCGGTCCCGGAGAACCCGGAGAAGGAGCCCCGCAGTGCGCGAAGCCCCCGTCACCCCGAACGGCGACCGGATCCGCTGGGTCGAACTGCCCGGCGCCGAACCGGCCCGGGTCTATCTGCACGGCCTCGGCGCGACCTCGCCCGCCTACTTCGCGGCCGCCGCCACCCACCCGCTGCTCGCCGGGCGCCGTTCGCTGCTGCTCGACCTGCTCGGCTTCGGCCTCAGCGACCGGCCCGCCGACCGCGCGTACACCCTGGAGGAGCACGCCGACACCGTCGCGGCGGCGCTCACCGCCGCCGGGGTCGAGGCCGCCGAGGTGGTCGGCCACAGCATGGGCGGGGCGGTCGCGATCGTGCTCGCCCACCGGCACCCGCGGCTGGTGGCGCGGCTCGTCCTCGCCGACGCCAACCTCGACCCGATCGCCCCGGCGCCCGCCCGGCCGGGCAGCAGCGGCATCGCGAGCTGGACCGAGGCGGAGTTCCTGGCCGGCGGGCGCGAGCGGGTCGCCGAGCGGGTGGGCCCGTTCTGGTGGTCCACGATGCGCCTCGCCGGCCCCGAGGCGCTGCACCGCAGTGCCGTCCACCTGGCCCGCGCGACCGTCCCCACCATGCGCGACATGCTGCTCGGCCTCGACCTCCCGCGCACCTTCCTCCACCCCCTCGCGGACGGCGAACCCCGTGACGCGGACGGGCTGCGCGCGGCGGGCGTGCGGGTGGTGGCGCTGCCGGACTGCGGGCACAACCTGATGATCGACAACCCGGACGGCTTCGCGGCGGCGGCCGCGGCGGCGCTCGCGGCCTGAACCGCAGGCCCTCTAGGCTGGCCGACCGGACCGTTCGAGAGGAGCCCGCCGATGCCCGTGGTCGTCCCGTCCGCGCTGGCGGCGTCGCTGGAGGAGTTCTTCGGCCCGGACGGGCGGGCCTGGTCCGCCCGACTGCCCGCGCTGGCCGGGGAGTTGCTGCGGCGCTGGGAGCTGCGCCCGGACGGCCCGCCGGCGCACGGCGCGGTCGCGCTGGTGCTGCCCGTGCGCCGCGCCGACGACACGCCCGCCGTCCTCAAGCTGCAGCCGGTGGACGAGGAGACGGCGGGCGAACCGCTCGCGCTGCGGGCCTGGGGAGGGCGCGGCGCCGTCCGCCTGCTCGCGCACGAACCCGCCACCGGCAGCCTGCTGTTGGAGCGCCTGGACGCCGGGCGCTCGCTGCTCGACCTGCCGGACGGCGAGGCCGCCCTGCGCGTCCTGGCCGAGCTGCTGCGGGACTTGACGCTCCATCAGGCACCGGCCGGGCTCCGGGACTTGGCGCAGGTCGCGGACCGGCTGCTGCGCGCCGCCCCCGGGGCGGTCGGTGCCCTCGCCGACCCGGCCGAGCGGCGGCTGCTCGCCGACTGCGCGGCCGCCCTGCGCGAGGTCCGCGCCGAGCCCGGCGACCGGCTGCTCCACTGGGACCTGCACTACGGCAACGTCCTCGCCCCGCTCCCGGGCAGCGGCCGTACGGAGCCCTGGCTGGCCATCGACCCCAAGCCGCTCGCCGGGCACCCCGGCTTCGAACTGCTCCCGGCACTGCGCAACCGCTGGGCGGACGTGCTCGCCGCCGACGACCCGGCCCGCGCCCTGCGCCGGCGCTTCGACCTGCTGACGGAGGTGCTGGAGCTGGACCGCGCGGCCGCTGCTGCCTGGACGCTGGCCCGGGTGCTGCAGAACGCGGTCTGGGCGGCGGGGGACGGCGCCGGGGCCGCGCTCGACCCGGCCCAGCGGGCGGTCGCCGAGGTGCTGTCGGGGCGGTGAGCCGCGGACAGGACTCAGCGGCTGAGCAGGGCCCGTTCGCCGACCCGGCGGACGGCGGGCGCGCTCACGCGAAGGCCTCGACCCGGATGCCGGCCGAGGCGAGGGCGCCGCGGATGCGCCAGGCGAGCTGGGCGGCGCCGGGGGTGTCGCCGTGGACGCACAGGGAGCGGGCGGCGACGGGGATCCGCTCGCCGCCGGCGGCCTCGACGGCGGCGTCCCGGGCGATGCCCACGGCGCGGGTGATCACCGACTCCGGGTCGTGCACGACGGCGTCGGGCTCGCGGCGCGGGACGAGGGTGCCGGCGCGGGTGTAGGCGCGGTCGGCGAACGCCTCGGCGACGACCGGAAGGCCGACGCCCTCGGCGACGGCGAGCAGCCGGGAGCCGGGCAGGCCGAGGACGGGCAGCGGCCCGTCGCAGACCGCGCCGGCCCGCAGGACGCCGGCGACCACGGCCTCGGCCTGTTCGGAGTCGTCGACGGTCCGGAGGTAGAGGGCGCCGTGCGGTTTGACGTAGGAGACCCGGGAGCCGGCGGCGCGGGCGAAGACCTGGAGGGCGCCGATCTGGTAGGCGATCTCGTCGGCCAGCTCCTCCGGGGGGACGTCCATCGCGCGGCGGCCGAAGCCGGCCAGGTCGTGGTACGAGACCTGGGCGCCGATCCGGACGCCGCGTTCGGCGGCGAGCGCGCAGACCCGGCGCATCGTCGACGGGTCGCCGGCGTGGAAGCCGCAGGCGACGTTGGCGCTGGTCACCACGGACAGCAGTGCCTCGTCGTCGGTCAGGGTCCAGCGCCCGAACCCCTCCCCGAGATCCGCATTGAGATCGATCACCGCATCGGCCACGCCCGTCCGCCTCCCAGCAGCTGTTGTGCCAGATGGTAGGGCCTGCGGATGAAGCCCGTGTTCCGTGACCCGACCCCCGCGCACGCACCGGCGTGCGGCGCCGCCCCCGCGCCCCGGGGCGGCGCCGCCGGGCCGATCGGCTCAGCTTTCGGCCAGTCGTGCCATGAAGGAACGTTCCAGCGGGCGGAGCGCCCGCAGCACCATCAGCAGCGGGATGGCGCCGAGGACGCCGAACGACATGTCGATGAATCGCCAGAGCACCGGGATCCCCCGCAGCGGCCCGCAGAACAGCGCCAGCGGGACGACGGCGCCGCAGGCGATCACCGCCCAGCGGATCACCCAGATGTTGCGGACCGGGTCCTTGATCGGCCCCCAGAAGGCGGCGGCGATCACCAGGTGGGCGAAGGCCAGCCAGTCGGTGCCGTACGCCAGGAAGGGGTACCGCTCGTCGGTCTCGACGATGCCCTGGTGGACCTGTTCGAACCAGGCCGTGACGGCCGGGAAGTGGTCGGTCACCGGCGCGGCCGGCCCCGAGGCGAACTCGACCAGCCAGCGGCTCTCGGTCTCCAGCGGGAAGGCGGTCAGCCCGCTGAGCACCAGGCACACCACGAAGAACCGGAGCCACCGCCGGGCCCTTCGCAGGATGACCGCGGGGTCGACGTCGTCCATCTCGCACACCTCCGGACGGGCACGCCGGTCGGGCGTGCCGGGAGAGCAGGACGGGCCTTGTGCCGCCTGCGCGGAACCGACTCTAGACCCTGTATTTGAACGCGTTCAACGCACCCCCTTGAACGCGTTCAACGAGATCCCTCGAACGCGTTCGGCGCGCGTTCAGCACACGTTCAGCACACGTTCGGAGCGGACCGGATCCCGTCGGGACCACGGTCCGGATCCGGCCGGAACCCCGCCCTCCGGCCGCGTCCGGAGCCGCCCGCAAGGTCCGTTTCGGTCGATGTCGGTGCGAACCTCTAATCTTGTCCACCGTGACCGCCATCGCAGACCAGCCCACCGAGCCCGGCCTCCGGCCGTCCGCCGGCGCGTCCGGCCCCGCCGGTGCCGTCGGCGTGCCCGCCCCGCGCCCCGCGCCCGGCCCCGCCGCCGACGAGGGCCTGGCCCGCCGGCTCAAGGCGCTGGCCTGCACCGCCCCGCTGCACGACCTGGACAACCGCAAGGTCAACCTGGCCGGCGAGTACGGCGGCTACGCGATGGCCGAGGTCGGCCTCGCCGCGATCGACCTGGTCACCCTGCACATGGACTTCGACACCGGGGCCGACCGCGACATAGTGCTCGCCCGGCTGCTGCCCCGGGTCGCCGCCCAGGCCCCGACCCGGCCCGCCGCCGAGCACGAGCGGGTCGCCCGCTGGGTGCTGGAGTCGATGATCAACGTCGGCAGCGTGGACCGCGGCTTCCGCGCCGTCTACGGCACCTTCGGCGCGGACGGCGAGTACGTGCGCCGCGACTACGACTTCAAGCTCATCGAGGAGGTCCCCGGCCCGGACGGCGGGGTCTACCTGCGCACCACCGACGAGGCGGTCAACGTCCTGGTCGGCGCGCTGGACACCGACGTCACCTCGGCCCAGATCGCCGCCGAGGTCAAGCTCGAGGTACTGATCCGCCGCGGCCGCCTGGCCGACGCCCAGCTCGCCGCCGAACAGGCCCGCTACCGCACCGTCCAGTACGCCGAGACGCTGCGCCGCGCCCTGGAGGCGACCCGCCGCAACGTCCGCGCCGTCGACTGGATGCGCACCATCCCCGACCTCATCGACGAGGCCCTGGACCACATCGCCGACCGCTACCGGCACGAGAACGCGATTCTCACCAACATCCGCAAGGCCCGCGACGAGGCCGAGCCCCACACTCCCGAAGGAGCGGAGCACAAGCGCCGCGCCGCCGAGCTGCTCGACATCGTCAAGGACTGCATCCGCCGCCACACGAAGCTGCAGACCCGCCTGCTGGAGGCCGGCCCGCTGTTCCGCGCCGAGCAGGACCGGCAGGCCTTCGCCACCCCCGGCGCCCGCAGCGGCATCGACCTGTACGGGCAGCTGCTCGCCCCCGTGCTGCGGCTGCCGGTAGAGCAGGCCGTCCGCCCCACCGGCGCCTTCTTCGCGCGCGGTGCCGGGCTGCGCACCCCCGTCTCCGTCCGGGTCGCCGACCTGGTCGACCTGCTGCTCACCCCGCCCGTCGAGCGCGAGCACCTCGGCGCCGAGCTGCCCGACCCGGACCTGGTCGCGACCCCGGACGACAGCCGCTTCTCCGAGGCCCAGCTGGAAGCCGCCCTGCTGCTGCTCGACCTGCCCGCGGACGCCCCCCGGCGGCTGTCCGGCCTGCTCGCCGAGGCCCGCACGCAGGACCCGGACCTGCCGTACCTGGTCGCCCTGCTCGCC
Organism: Streptomyces rubellomurinus; assembly: GCF_000961885.1. Taxonomy (GTDB): domain Bacteria; phylum Actinomycetota; class Actinomycetes; order Streptomycetales; family Streptomycetaceae; genus Kitasatospora; species Kitasatospora rubellomurina. The sequence goes on along the minus strand of NZ_JZKH01000074.1, from coordinate 2,699 downwards.
GTGCACGCCGCCAGCCCGCCGGTCGGCACCGCCTACCGCCAGGGCGAGGAGCGGCTGCTGTTCGCCGTGGACGACGGCACCCCGCTGCGCGACCCGGAGTTCGGCGGCGCCGACCTGATCGTCGGCAGCGCCCTGCTCGACGCGGCCGGCATGGCCGCCGAGCGCAAGGACGCCGGCTGAGCCGCCGGGACGACCGAGTTGACGAACCACCACCACCGCGCCACCCCCGAGGAGCACCGCCCGTGACGACCCACCACGACACGTCCTGGGCGGCCGAGACCGAACCCGCGGCCCCCGCGCCGATCACCCCGGCCGACGTCGCCGACGCCGCCCGCCTGGTCTCCTTCGGCCTGCAGGCCAAGCTGCTGCCCGCCCGCGACGCCGAGTACGCCGAACTGGTGCGCCGCCACCGCGAGGACCCGCCGTTCGCCCGCCTCGCCGACGCCATCGCCACCGGCATGGGCCTGGTCGTCCTGGAGGTCTCGCCGCGCGCCGGCATGGCCGTCGCCGCCGCCGAGGACTCGCTGTTCGCCGTCCGGATGGGCGACTACTCGCGCCGCGCCGCCACCGAGTCCACCGACCGCTTCCTGCACGGCCTGGCCCACCTCGCCGTCGCCGCGATGGCCTTCCCCCGCCCCGAGGACCTCGCCGACGACGGCTACCTCGGCCGGATCACCGTCAACGGCGTCGACTCCTTCGTCCGCCAGGCCTGCCGCCGCCTGGAGGAGCAGGCCGACGCGGACGGCGCCAACACCGACCCGGCCTCCGACGCCCCCGGCCTGGAGGCCGCCTGGCGGGTGTGGTCCCGGCGCACCGCCACCGGCGCCACCAAGGACGCCCGCCGGCTCTCCGGCTCCACCACCGGCATCGTCGCCAAGGCCGTGCTGTTCCTGGTCGACTCCGGCTTCCTGCAGAAGGTCTCCGACGACTCCGGCGGCACCTACCGCACCACCGCCCGCTACCAGCTCCAGGTCCGCGACCTGGCCGGCAGCGCCGCCATGGCCGAACTGCTCGACCTCGGCGTCGTCCCGGTCTCGGACGGCACCGCCAGCCTGCTGCCGCCCGACACCGCCGACGACCTGGTCGCCGACGCCGGCCTGCCGTTCCACTCGCTCTGACACCCGCCCAACTCACGTAGACCGCATAGACCGCATAGACCGCACGGAGAACCGCCGCACATGTACGAGCTGAACCGGGTCCGCCTCTACTCGATCGGACCGGCCGGCGCCCGCTACGCCGACACGGTGCTCGACCTGCGCGGCGTCGGCGAGCCCGTCGCCGACCCGGCCCCGCAGCAGATCGGCCTGTTCGGCGAGGACCCGGACGGCCCGGTCCGCCGCCCCGCCCCGGCCGGCGTGCTGTTCCTGGAGAACGGCGGCGGCAAGTCCGTCCTGCTCAAGCTGATCTTCTCGGTGATGCTCCCCGGCCACCGCAACACCCTCGGCGGCGCCAGCTCCGGCGTGCTGCGCAAGTTCCTGCTCGCCGACGACTGCGGCCACGTCGCCCTGGAGTGGCAGCACACCGTCACCGGCGAACTGATCGTGGTCGGCAAGGTCAGCGAGTGGCGCGGCCGCCAGGTCTCCTCCGACCCGCGCAAGTTCGCCGAGACCTGGTACTCCTTCCGCCCCGGCCCCGGCCTCACCCTCGACTCCCTGCCGGTCGCCGAACGGGTCAGCCTGGCCGGCGACCAGAAGGCCCGCGGCCGCCGCCGCACCATGAAGGGCTTCCGCGACGCCATGGCGGAGGCCGGCAAGGCCCACCCGCACCTCGACCTGGTCTTCGAGGACGGCCACGACCGCTGGACGGAACACCTCGGCGAACTCGGCCTCGACCCCGAACTCTTCCGCTACCAGCGCGAGATGAACGCCGACGAGGGCGAGGCCGCCGGCCTCTTCGCGGTCAAGCACGACAGCGACTTCACCGACCTGCTGCTGCGCGCCGTCACCGACACCCGCGACACCGACGGCCTCGCCGACCTCGTCCACGGCTTCGCCGCCAAGCTCGGCCGCCGCGCCGAACTCACCGCCGAACGCGACTTCACCGCGGGCTCGTTGGACCTCCTGGAGCGCATCGCCGAGGCCACCGTCGCCCGCGAGTCCGTCCGCGAGGCCCACCGCACCGCCGAACGCCGCACCCGCCGCCTCGCCCAGGCCCTCGGCACCCGCGCCGCCGCCGAACGCGACCGCGCCCAGGACCTCGCCATCGAGGTCGCCGCCGCCGCGAGCGCCGTCACCGCCGCCGAGGCCGACCGCACCCGGCACAGCCTGATCGTCGACGAACTCACCTACCGGCACGCCTCGTTGGGCCTGGCCGCGGCCACCACCGACGCCGCCGCGCTGCGCCGCGAACTCACCGACGCCCGCACCCTGCACTCCGCCTGGCAGGCCGCCGAGGCCGTCCTGCGCCACCGCGCCGCCGCCGACCGGGTCGCCCGGGTCGCCGCCGCCATCCGCGAGGCCGAACTCGACGCCGCCCCCGCGCTCGCCGCCCGCGCCCGCGCCGCCAGCGCGCTCGCCCGCGCCCTGGAGGCCGCCGCCGCGGCCGCCGAGGCCCGCGCCGACACCGAGGAGCAGCGCGCGAGCGAACTCCAGGAGGACGGCGCCAAGGCGCAGTCCGACGCCACCGAGGCCGCCACCGCCGCCCAGAAGGCCCGCAGCGAGTCCGAGCACCTGCGCCAGCGCCTCGCCGAGGTCGAGCAG
>NZ_JZKH01000073.1 GCF_000961885.1 Streptomyces rubellomurinus | reverse complement strand
CCGCGGGGCCCGCGGTCGGCCCGGCGGCGGGGCCGGGGGGCTGCGCGGTGCCGCGCGGGGGAGCGGCGAAGCCGCGGGGCGCCGGCGCGTGGCGGCGGCGCTGCGGCAGGCCGTTGGGGGTGCGCTCGGTGACGATCACCTCGTCGTCCCCGCCGCCTCCGGGGCCGCCCCACGGGCTGGTCGAGCCGTAGGACGGGCCGACGCCGGCCGACGCCGTCCGGGCGCCCCAGGCCGGCGCCGGGCCGGCGGTGCGGGGCGGCTCCGGCGGGAGCGGCCGCGGCCCGGAGACCGCGCCGATGCCGTGCGCCCGGCCGGTCGGGGGAGCGGTGGTGAACATGTCCTGCGGCACGATCAGCACCGCGCGCACGCCGCCGTACGCGGAGCGGCGCAGCGACAGCTGGAAGCCGTACGCCTGGCAGAGCCGGCCGAGGATGGCGAAGCCCAGCCGGGGGGACTCGGTGAGGTCGTCGAAGTCCTTGGAGACCATGCCGTCGCGGATCGCCCGCTCGGCGCGGGTGCGGGCCTCGTCGCTCAGGCCCAGGCCGCCGTCCTCGATCTCGATCGCGATGCCGCTCTGCACCTCGGAGGCGCTCAGGTGCACGTGGGTCTGCGGCGGCGAGTAGCGGGTGGCGTTGTCGAGGATCTCGGCCACGGCGTGGATCAGCGGTTCGACGGCTGGGCCGGTGACCGACAGCTGCGGCACCGGGTGCAGGTCGACCCGCTGGTACTCCAGGATCCGCGACATGCCGCCGCGCAGGACGCTGTACAGGGCGATCGGCCTGGTCCACTGGCGGCCGGGGCGGGCGCCGGAGAGCACGGCGATGGAGTCGGCGAGGCGGCCGGTCAGCGCGTTGCCGTGGTCCAGGCGCAGCAGGTCGTCGAAGACGGCCGGGTCGTTGCCGTGCCGGTCCTCCATCTCCCGCAGGTCCTTGGCCTGGCGGTGGATGATGGCCTGGACCCGGCGGGCGATGTTGACGAAGGCGCGCTCGGCGGAGTCGCGCCGGCTGACCTCGTCGTCGACGGCGATCGCGATGCCGCGGGCGACGGTGCGCAGGTTCTTGCGGAACTTCGGCGAGGCGGCGGTGTCGGTCTGCTCGAAGGGCTTGAGCAGCACGTCCATCGACGAGCCGTAGCGGGCGCCGGCCACCAGGATGTCCAGCCCGGTGGACGCCATCCGCTCGATCTCGCGCTCCTGCCCGGCGAGTTGGCGCTTCAGGTCGTCCACCTGCCGGGTGCTCTGCTCGCGCAGGGCGGTCAGCGCGCGGCCCCGGCGGGCCGACTCGGCGGCCACCACGGCCACCAGGACGGTGCCGGTCGCCCCGCAGCCGACCACCTCGGCCCGGGCCCCGGCGTCCACCACCACGCCGGCCACGGCGGCGGCCGCCGTCATCACGGCGGTGGGCAGCAGCCAGCCGAACAGGGGCGTGGTGCGCCCTCTGTCGGGTGACGATCCAGCTCGATGCATGCGGCGATTCCTCAAACGATCGGAACAGTACGGGGACGGGGCGTCGACCGGCTCCGGAAGCGTGGGCCGCAGCATAGCCAAGTTCCGGACAATCCTGACCGGATCTCAAGAATCCTGCGCGACAACCGACTTGTGGCGAATCGGCCGACATGTCGGGCCACTCGCACACCAGTCGCAGCCGGGGCGGTCGACGCCCCGCCCCAAGGCTTCTCCCCCGGCGCCGCGCGCACCGGCAACCGGCCCCGGATTCGCTCGTGCGAACGGTTTTGGGCCTCATTCCCCGCGCGGGGGACGGCGTTCGTGCTATTGGCGGTCCGGCGGGCCGGAGCGGGACGCCGATGATCACCCGTCCGGGTGAGGCCGCGGGCGTCCGAGGGCGTCCCGCGGGCTGACAATTGTCACGGCGGACCGGTGTGCGAGCACACTGCCCCGGCCACCGGGCCCGCGACCACCATGGATGCCATGACCTCCACCGAACTGCCCGACCCCGACACCTCGGTCGGCCCGTGGCGGCGGTCGGGCGCGGCGACCAGGTCGCCGACGCGGCCCGCGAGCACCGGCCGGACGTCGCCCTGCTGGACGTCGAGATGCCCGGACTGGACGGCCTGGCGGCCGCCGCCGTGCCGGCCCAGGAGGCGCCGTGGTGCCGGGTCGTCATCCTCGCCACCTTCGGCCGGGCCGGCTACCTGCGCCGGGCCATGGAGGCGGGCGCGGTCGGCTTCGTGGTCAAGGACGCCCCGGCCGAGGCGCTCGCCGACGCCATCCGGCGGGTGACGGCGGGGGAGCGGGTGGTGGACCCGGAGCTGGCCGCCGCCACCCTCGCCGCCGGCGCCTCCCCGCTCACCGCCCGCGAACGCGACGTGCTGAACACCTCCCGCTCCGGCGCGGGCGTCGCCGGGATCGCGGCGAAGCTCTACCTGTCCGAGGGCACCGTGCGGAACTACTTCTCCGCCGCCATCGCCAAGACCGGCACCCGCAACCGCACCGAGGCCCTGCGGGGTCGCCGACGAGCGCGGCTGGCTCTGACGATGCCGGCCTCGTAGCAAGCCCTAGGGTGGTGCTCGGCGAGCGAACCACCCAGGGAGGCCGGGCACGTGATCGTCGAACGGATGCGGGTGCACGCCGGGCTGCTGCCCGTGGACGGGCCGGGCGGGCCGGACGACTGGCCCTGGACGGTGCCCTGCGTGCGCGCGCTGCTCGGCCCCGGCATCCGGCTGCCCGCGCCCGTCACCTTCCTGGTCGGCGAGAACGGCTCCGGCAAGTCCACCCTCGTCGAAGGACTGGCCGAGGCCTTCGGGGTCGACGCCTACGGCGGCCGCGCCGGGGCGCGCTACGCCGCCCCGCGCGAACCCGGTGCCGTCGGGCGGTACCTGCACCTCGACTACACCGAGCGCGGGCGGGCCATGGCCGCCGGCCCGCGCTCGCGCCGACGGGGCTTCTTCCTCCGCGCCGAGACCGCGATGCGGATGATGGCGGAGAAGCAGGGGCGCGGGACCTACTGGCAGGAGCGCACCGACCTCATGAGCCACGGCGAGGGCTTCCTCACCGTCTTCGCGGCGATGTTCCGCGAACCGGGCCTCTACCTGCTCGACGAGCCCGAGGCGGCACTCTCCTTCACCTCCACGCTGGCCCTGGTCGGCCTGCTGCACGACCTCGGCCGCACCGGCGCCCAGGTCGTCTGCGCCACCCACTCGCCGCTGCTCGCCGCCACCCCCGGCTCGGCCGTCCTGGAGGTCGGCGAGCACGGGGTGCGCACCGCACGCTGGCAGGACCTCGCGCTCGTCGACCACTGGCGCCGGTTCCTGGAGCGGCCCGAGGCCTACCTGCGCCACCTCGGCTGAGGCACTGTCCGACCGGTCTGCCAGGATCCCGCCCATGGATCTCTCCGCCGCCCTCGCCGGCCTCGACGCCCACCCCTGGGCCACCGTCCACCACGCCTACGGCCCCGCCGAGGACCTGCCCGAGCTGCTGCGCGCCTTCGCCGAGGGCGGCGAGGACGCCGAGGAGGCGCTGGACGAGCTGTACGGCTCGATCGTGCACCAGGGCACCGTGTACGCCGCCAGCGTCGACGCCGCCCCGTACCTGGCCCGGATCGCCGCCGCCGGGCGGCAGACCGTCGACGCCCTGCGGCTGCTCGGCTCGCTCGCCGAGAGCGAGGACGAGTGCGGCGTCGAGCCGGGCGCCGTCCGGGCCGCCGTCGCGGCCCAACTGCCGCTGCTGATACCGCTGCTGGCCGACGAGGACGCCGCCGTTCGGCAGGCGGCCGGCTGGACGGTCGGCCGGACCCGGGACACCGGCACCGCGCTGCCCGCCGTCCGGGCCCGCTGGGCGGTCGAGACCGAGCCCGCCGTCCGGGCCGAACTCCTCACCGCCCACAGCTGGTTGGACCGTACGGGCGCCGCTGCCGAGGCCCGCGCCCGGCTCGGCGCGGACACGCCCGCGCCGGTGCGCCTGGCCGCCGTGTTCGCCGCGCTGGACGCCGAGGAGCCGTGGCTCGCCGCGCACCACGACGCCGTCCTCGGCCTCCTGCCCGCCCGCGAGACGGCCCGCTCCGGCCACGCGCACGAGCACCAGGAGCCGCTGCGCACGATCGTCGGCACCCTGCTGCGGCGCGGCACGGACACCGACCGCGAGAACGCCCTGGCCCTGCTGGACGCCGCCCTGCGCGACGACCGCGACGCGGTGCGGGCCGAGGCGCTGTGGGCGGCCGACCACGCCTGCACCGTCTCCCGCAGCGCCCCGCGCCGGCTGGTCCCCGCGCTCGCCGCGCTCGCCGCCGACCAGACAGCCGCCGGGCTGCTCGGCAAGCTCGGCCCGGCCGCCGCCGAGGCCGCGCCCGTGCTCGCCGAACTCGCCGCGCGGCCGGACGACGAGACGGCCGACCAGGCCCTCGCCGCGCTGCTCACGGTGGCCCCCGAGGTGGCGGCCCCGCTGCTGGCCCGCGCCCTCGGCCGGCGCCCGCGCGCCAGGGGGCGGGCCTCCGACGTGGCCGTCCCGTTCGACCCGGAGCTGTTCGCCGCCGTCCGGGCCCGACTGGCCGCCAAGGCACTGGAGCGTCCCGAGGGGTGCAAGGACTGCGGGTGCTCGACGATCGAGGAGCACAACGACATCGCCGGGCTGGTCCACCTGCTGCGGCGGTGGGGCCCGGCCGCCGTCGAGGCGCTGCCCGAACTGTGCGCGGTCCTGCCCCGGTTCCAGTACGCCGCCACCGCGGTCACCGCCGTCGCCGCCGGGGCCGGGCCGGAGCTGCGCGAGCGGACGGCCGCCGCGCTGCGGGCCGACGCCGGGAAGCTGCCCGTGGCGAAGGCGCTGCACGAGCTGACCGGCGAGACCGGCCCGCTGTTCGCCGCCGCCGAGGCGGAGCTCGCCACCGGTTCGCGCGACGCCGCCGAGGCCGCTCGCGCCCTCGCCGAACTCGGCTCGGCGGCCGCAAGCCTCACCCCGGTCCTGCGGACGGCGCTCGGCCGCCGCATCGAGCGGGACACCACGCCGGAGGTGGACACCGACCTCGCGCTGGCGCTCGCCCTGTGGCGGATCACCGGGGAGGCGGCCGAGGTCGTCCCGGTGCTGGACTCGGTGTTCGACCGTTGCGGCGGCCGGCAGTGGTTCCGCTGGACGGCCTCCCGCGCCGCCCGCGGCGTCGCCCTGCTCGGCCCGGCCGGGCGCCCGCTGACCGCCCGGCTCGAAGCCCTGCTCGACGACCCGGACCAGGCACCCCCGGCGGTCCTCGGGCTGCTCGCCGTCGCCGACCCGGCCGGCCTCGACCGCGCCCGGCTCGCCGAGGCGGCGCTGCGCTCGGCCGAGACCCGGGCCGACCTCAAGGGCGCCGCCGAGGCGCTGCGGGCGCTCGGCGCCGCCGCCCTGACGCCGAAGCAGCGCGGCCGGCTGGCCGAACTCGCCACCGGGGACCGCCGCCTGGTGGTCTCCGGGTCCGACAGCACGATGATCCGGGAGGACGAGGAGCTGCGCGCCGCGCTGGCGGCCGTCCTCGACTGAGGCGTGCGAAGGCGCCGGAGCCCGAGCGGGGTCCGGCGCCTTCGACGGCTTCCGGACGCCTCAGCCCACGCGCAGGACGAGCTTGCCGGTGTTCTCCCCGCGGAACAGCATCCCGAGGGCCGCCGGGAAGTCGTCCACGCCGCCGTCGACCACGTGCTCCTTGACCTTGATCAGCCCCTCGCCGATCCAGCCGGCGAGCTCCCGGGTGGCCTCGGGGTAGCGGCGCGCGAAGTCGAAGACGATGAAGCCCTCCATCCGGGCCCGGCGCACCAGCAGCGACAGGTAGTTGGACGGGCCCTGCACGGCGGTCTCGTTGTTGTACTGGCTGATCGCGCCGCACACCACGACCCGGGCGCGCATCGCCAGCCTGGTCAGCGCGGCGTCCAGGATCTCGCCGCCGACGTTGTCGAAGTACACGTCGATGCCGCCCGGGGCATGCGCGTGCAGCGCCTTGCGGACGTCCTCGGCGCGGTAGTCGATCGCCGCGTCGAAGCCCAGCTCCTCGGTGAGCAGCGCGCACTTCTCCGGCCCGCCCGCGATGCCGACGACCCGGCAGCCCTTCAGCTTGGCGATCTGCCCGACCACGGTGCCGACCGCCCCGGCGGCGCCGGAGACGACCACGGTGTCGCCCTCCTTCAGCGCGCCGACCTCCAGCAGCCCGAAGTAGGCCGTCAGCCCGGGCATGCCGAGCGCGCCGAGGTAGGTGGAGGGAGCGGCCAGCGCCGGGTCGACCCGGATCACGCCGCGCCCGTCCGACACCGCGTACTCCTGCACCCCGAAGCCGCCGGACACGAGCTCGCCGACCTGGAACTCGGGGTGGTTGGACGCGACGACCTCGACCACCGAGCCGGCCCGCATCACCTCGCCGATCGCGACCGGCGGCAGGTACGAGGGCCGGTCGTCGAGCCAGCCGCGCATCGCCGGGTCCAGCGACAGGTAGCGGGTGCGGCCCAGGAACTCCCCGTCCCCGGGCACCGGGACGGGCTCGGTGACGTGCGCCCAGTCCTCGGGCCGCACCTCCCCGACCGGCCGGCGGGCGAGGCGGATCTGGCGGTTGACGGCGGTCATGGCGTCTCCTGACGGTGGTCGCACGGCGGGCCCACGGGCCCACGGCCCTGAGCCGGACGCCGCCGATTCTAAGCAAGCGCTCAGTCATCTGACCAGCCGCTCATATGCGTGGTCGGTTCCCCGCCCGCTCCCGTGCCCAGGCGACGAACTCGTCCACCACCGGGTAGTGCGTCTCCACCTCCGCCAACAGCCCCTCCAGCTCCGCCGGCGAGGCGTCGTCGACCCGCAGCAGCACCCGCGCCCAGCCCGGCGGGCGGCGACTGCTGAACGCGAACCCCGGGTGCTCCAACTCCGCCTCCAGCGCCCGGCGGTCCAGCAGCCGCCGCATCGCCGGGACGGTCTCCGTCCGCAGCAGCTCCACCAGCTCCTCGCCCGTGTGGTGGAGGTGCACCGGGCCGCCGTACGCCCACATCGCCTCGCACGCGGCCTCGCCCGGCGCCCAGGCGACGTGCTCGGGAGGAGGCACCCGCCAGTCGATCAGCGCGCCCGCGCCGCTCGGCAGCGGGGGCCGCTCCGCGGCCCGGTACGTCCACGCCCAGGCCGTCGCGGGCACCACGGCCACCCGCACCTCGAACACCGTCCGCGCGGGATCGACCCGGAACTCCTGGAACTCCAGGACCGCGCAGTCCCCGTTCGCCGCCGTCAGCCGGAACGTCAGGCCCTTGCGGGTCAGCCCCTCCGCCGCCGTGCACGGCTCCACGTACCGCCGGAGCCAGGCCGAGAGCGTGATCATCCGTACTCCTTCCACAGATCGCCGCCATCATGGCGTGACCCACTGACAACCCCGCCCCCGGCCAGGGCTGTCCGACCGTGTTCCCGGCGAAGTACCCTGCGGGGAAAGGAGCGTGGACCGGCGTGCGGACCAGGGGGAGGACGCGTGTCCAGTGAGGTGTTCCGGTTTCCCGGGCTGCGGGCGCACGACCCGGACGGCCTCGGCGGCTTCCGACTGGTCGCGCGGCTCGGCGAGGGCGGCATGGGGCAGGTGTTCCTCGCCCTCTCGCCCGGCGGTCAGCCGGCCGCCGTCAAGGTGATCCGGGACGAGTTCGCCCGGGACGAGGAGTTCGGGCACCGCTTCGCCCGCGAGGTCGCCGCCGCGCAGCGCGTCCGCGGCGCCCACCTCGCACCGCTGCTGGATGCCGACCCCCGGGCCGAACGACCCTGGCTGGCCACGGCTTACGTCGCCGGTCCCTCGCTGCGCGACCTGGTGGTCGACCACGGCGCACTGCCGCCCGGGCAGGTGCTGCTGCTCGCCTGGGGCATCGCCCACGCGCTCGCCGACATCCACGCCGCCCGGGTCGTGCACCGCGACCTCAAGCCCGGCAACATCCTGCTGGACGAGAGCGGCCCGAAGGTCATCGACTTCGGCATCGTCAAGTCCCTGGCCCAGTCGGTCACCTACCGCAGCCGGTCGACCCGGGTCGGCACCCCGCTGTACATGTCCCCCGAGCAGGCCATGGGACGGACCGTCGGCGAGGCCTCCGACGTCTTCGCGCTCGGCTCCACGCTCTACTACCTCGCCACCGGCCGGGAGGCCTTCGGCGCCGACAACGAGTGGGCCGTCGCCCACCGCATCGTCGCGGACGAACCGGACCTCGGCGCGCTCGCCGACCCGCTCGGCCCGCTGATCGCGACCTGCCTGCGCAAGGACCCGGCGCAGCGGCCCAGCGCGGCGGTGGTGCGGGAGTGGTGCGAGGAGGCGCTCGGCGACGCGCTCGGGCCGGGCGCGTGGATGGGCATCACCGGCGCGCGGGCGGCGATCCGGGCGCGCACGGGGGCGCTGCACGCCCTCGCGACGGAGGGCGGCGGCAGGGGCGCCGCGCCCGGTCCCGTTGGGGGGAGCGAGGACGAGACCGTCCGGGGGAGCGAGGACGAGACCGTCCGCAGGGTGTCGAGGACGAGACGCGCGCCCGAGCCACCCCCGGTCGGCGGCCTCGACGACACGCCGCCGGTCGTGCCGGACCGGCCTGACCGGACCCGGGCCCGGGCCGCCGTCATCATCGTGGCGGAGGCCCTGGCAGCGGCCGGGGCGCTCGCCCGGGCGACCCAGCTGCCGATCGCGGAGGAGTTCTGGAAGTCCAAGGCCACCGGCACCGAGGTGGCGCGGATGAGGTACCAGGTCGACTTCGGCCACCTGTGGGATTCGGTGCCGACCGGGGTGCCGGACGTCAACTCGGACTGGGTGCTGACCCCGGTCGCCGTCGTCGGCACGGCGGCCGTGTGCGTCCTCGCGGCGCTGTCCGCGCTGTCGCTGGCGAAGGGCGCGGCCCCACGCGCCATGGGAGCGGCGGCGGCCGGGATCGGTTGCCTGTGGCTCCTGCTCGCCGGGATCGTCGGGGGGTTCGTCCTCCTGATGACCTTCGGCATGGAGCAGACCGACGACAATCCGGCCTACAAGGTCCGCGAAGTCCTGCTCGCCGGCGGCTGGTTCCTGGCGACGGCGAACGCCCTGGCGGCGGACGCGCTCCGCCGGGCCGTGACGCACAGGCCGAGGCCCCCGGCCGGGGCCGGCCGGGCAGCGTCCTGGGCGGGGCGGTGGGCGAGCGGACGGTGAACTCCGCCCGCCCGCCCGCCGCGGTCAGCGACGCGGAGGGCCCGTGTCCTCGGGCCCGGCGGCCGGTTCGACCAGTTCGACCAGGATGCCGCCGGTGTCCTTGGGGAACAGGAAGTTGACCCGCGAGCCCGCGGTGCCGCGCCGGGGGGTGTTGTACAGCAGCCGGACGCCCCGGTCGCGCAGCGCCTCGCAGGCCGCCTCGACGTCGTCGACGGTGTAGGCGACCTGCTGCAGGCCCGGGCCGGACCGGTCGAGGAAGCGCGCGATGGCCGAGCCCGGGGACAGCGGGGCGAGCAGCTGCACGCAGCCGCCGGAGGCGTCGGGGCCGACCGCCATCATCGCCTCGCGCACGCCCTGCTCGGCGTTCTCCTCCACGTTGAGGCAGCGCATGCCGAACACCCGCTGGTAGAACGCGATCGCCTCGTCGAGGTCGGCGACGGCGACCCCGACGTGGTCGATCCGCCGCAGGCCGATGCCCTCCGCCAAGGGGGCCCGGGGGTCGGCCGGTCCGCTGCTGCTGGTCTCAGTCATCGCAAGTCCCTTGTCCGGTGGGGTGGTCGGCCGCGCGGAGCCGGTGCTTCAGCTCCGTGACGCCGAGGTCGGGTTCGGTCGTGATCAGGTCGATCAGCGGTGCCCACTGGCGCATCACCACGGCCATGACCTCGGCGTCGAAGCGCTCCGGGGAGAACAGCCACATGCCGCGCAGCGTGCCGCCGTCCTCCCGCATGATCAGCGTCAGGTCCACGGTGGCCGGATCCATGGTGATGATCACCTCGGAGAAGACGTAGTCGTCGCCGAGGTCGTCCAGCGCCAGCGGCGCGGCCTCCAGGCCGGGCAGGTCGAAGGTCGGGATCGCCGCGTTGAGCAGGTTGAAGGAGACGGCGAACGGGTCGCGGCCGTCCGCGCCGGCCTCCGGCAGCGCCCACACCGGGACGTCCTGGTGGGCGTAGGCGCCGAGGGTCCGCTCCCGGACCTGGCCGACCAGGTCGCGGAAGCTCGGGTCGCCCGTCAGGTCGCTGCGCACCAGCAGGTGGTTGACGAAGAAGCCCAGCATCGGCTCGCTCTCGGGCCGTCCGCGCCCGGCCACCGGGAAGGCCACCGTGATGTCCTCGCTGCCGCTGTAGGCGGACAGCATCAGGTGGAACGCGGCCATCAGCACCATGAACAGCGTCGCGTTCTGCTGCTGGGCGATCCCGCCGAGCGCCTCGGTGGCCGCCGGGGTCAGCGTGAAGCCGTGGGTGGGGCCGACCGCCGCGCCGATCCGCTGGTGCTCGGGCAGGTCGACGCCCAGCCGGGCCGGGCGCCCGGCCAACTGCCCGCGCCAGTAGGCCGCCTGGCTCTCCAGCGCACCGGAGGCCAGCTGCCGCTGCTGCCAGGCCGCGTAGTCCGGGTACTGCACCTCCAGCTCCGCCAGCCGCGGCGCGCGCCCGGTCACCGCGGCCGTGTACAGCTCGCACAGCTCGCGCAGCAGCACCCCGTACGACCAGTTGTCGGTGACCAGGTGGTGCATCACCCACACCAGGACGGTCTCCTCCGGCGCGAGCCTGACCAGCGTGCCGCGCACCAGCGGCTCCGCCGCCAGGTCGAAGGCGCGCCGCTGCTCGCTCGCCAGCAGGCCGCGCAGCTCGCGCTGCCGGCTCTCCTCGTCGCGCTCGCGCAGGTCGAGCACGTCCATCGGCCAGGTGCCGTCCGGGTGCACGAGCTGCGCCCAACCGGACGGCCCGTGCACCACGTTGGTGCGCAGCGCCTCGTGCCGCCGCACGATCCCGTCCAGGCTGCCGCACAGGGCCGCCTCGTCGAGCGCGCCCCTGAGGACCACGGCGGTGAGCACGTTGTGGTACGGATCCCCGGCGGGGACGCGGTGGTGGCGGCACATCCAGTCCTGGGCGAAGGACAGCGGGACGCCGCCGGCGCGCTCGACCGGCTCGATGGTGTCCGTCGGCGCGTCCGCCGCGAGGCGTCCGGAGAGCCAGGCGGCCATCGCGGCGACGGTCGGGCGGTCGAACAGCTCCCGGATCGGCACCTTGACCCCGTGCTGCGCCGACAGCAGCGAGACCAGCTGGGTGGCCATCAGGGAGTGGCCGCCGAGCTCGAAGAAGTTGCCGTGGACCCCGACCCGCGCCACCCCGAGCACCTCGGCGAAGGCCGCGCACAGCGACTCCTCCAGCGGGGTGCGCGGCGCGGCGCCGACCGCGGCGGCGGCGAAGTCGGGGGCCGGCAGGGCGCGGCGGTCCAGCTTGCCGTTGGCCGTCAGCGGCAGGGCGTCCAGCGCCAGCACCGCCGCCGGGACCATGTACTGCGGCAGCCGCTCGGCGAGGAACTCCCGGACGGCGGCGGGATCGAGCGGCGCGCCCTCGGCGGGCACCGCGTAGCCCACCAGGCGCTTGTCCCCGGGGCGGTCCTCGCGCACCGTGACCACGGCCCGGGCGATGCCGGGGTGGGCCCGCAACGCGCCCTCGACCTCGGCGAGTTCGATGCGGAAGCCGCGGAGCTTCACCTGGCCGTCGGCCCGGTCCAGGAACTCGATGCTCCCTCCGGCGTTCCACCGCACCACGTCCCCGGTGCGGTACATCCGCGCGCCGGCCGCCTGGAAGGGGTCGGCGACGAAGCGCTGCGCGGTCAGGTCGGGCCGTCCGAGGTAGCCGCGGGCGAGGCCGTCGCCCGCGACGTACAGCTCGCCGGGCACGCCCGGCGGCACCGGCCGCAGCGCCTCGTCGAGCACGTAGACCCGGGTGTTGTCCATCGGCCCGCCGATCGGCACCGTGCCGGCGGCCGGCTCCCAGCCCGGGTGGCAGGTGGCGAAGGTGGTGCTCTCGGTGGGTCCGTAGACGTGGACCAGCCGCGTGCCCGGGGACAGCCGGCGGATGCGGGCGAACGCCTCCGGCGAGACGGCCTCGCCGCCGGTCCACACCTCGCGCAGCCGACCGAGCGCCGTGGGGCGCCGGTCGGCGAGCAGGTTGAACAGGGCGGTGGTGAAGAAGGCCGCGGTGACGCCGTGTTCGGCGATCACGGCCTCGATCGTGGCGGGGTCCAGGTCGCCGGGCGGGGCGGCCACGATCCGGCCGCCGGTCAGCAGCGGCACCCACAGCTCGTAGGTGGAGGCGTCGAAGGCCAGCGGGGAGTGCAGCAGCACCCGGGCGTGGGCGCCGCCCGGCCAGCGGCCGTCGTGCGCGAAGCTCGCCACGTTGCGGTGGGTGACGGCGACGCCCTTGGGCGTGCCGGTGGAGCCGGAGGTGTACATCACGTAGGCGAGCTGGTCGGGGTGGATCTCCACCCGGGGCGGGCCGGGGTCCGCCTGCGCGCCGAGCGGTTCGCCGTCCGCCGCGATGTCGTCCACCGTGACGACGTCCACGCCCTCGCCCGCGGGGTGGGGCCCCGCGGCCCGGTCGACCAGCAGCAGCCGGGCGCCCGTCCGGGACAGGATCAGTTCCATCCGGGACACCGGCGAGCGGCTGTCCAGCGGCACGTAGCTGCCCCCGGCCTTGGTGACGGCCAGGACCGCGACCACGTGGTGCACGGACCGCTGCAGCAGCACGGCCACCGCGCTCTGCGGGCCGACGCCCAGCGCCACCAGCCGGTGGGCCAGGCGGTTGGCCGCGGCCTCCAGCTGCGCGTAGGTCAGCCGCTCGGGCCCGCAGACCACCGCCACCTCGTGCGGCGTGCGCGCGGCCTGCGCCTCGAACAGCCGGGGCAGCGCGGCGTGCGGCACCTCGTGCGCGGTGTCGTTCACCTCCTCGACGAGCAGGCGGTGCTCCTCGGCGGTGAGCAGGTCGACGGCCTCGAAGGGCAGCTCGGGGGTCTCGACCGCGGCGCGCAGGAGCCGCTCCAGGCGCGCCAGGACGGCCTCGACGGTGCCGGCGTCGAAGACCTCGGTGTTGTACTCGACGCTGCCGTCGATGCCGGCCGCCTCGCCGCGCCGGCCGGGCCGGCGCTCGGTCAGCGTGAAGGCCAGGTCCATCCGGGCCGTGCCGGTGGCGGTCGGCAGTGTCCGCGCGGAGAGGCCGGGCAGCTCCAGGCCCGCTTCGGGGGTGTTCTGCCAGGCGAGGACGGTCTGGAACAGCGGGTGGTGGGCGAGCGAGCGGGTGGGGTTGATCGCGTCGACCAGGCACTCGAAGGGGATGTCCTGGTGGGCGTAGGCCTCCAGGCTGGTCTCGCGGACCCGGCGGATCAGTTCGCGCATGCCGGGCCGCCCGGAGGTGTCCACCCGCAGCACCAGGGTGTTGACGAAGAAGCCGACGAGCTCCTCGGCCGCCCGGTCGGTGCGTCCCGCGACGGCGGCGCCGACCGGGATGTCGTGGCCCGCGCCGAGCCGGCTCAGCAGCGCGGACAGCGCGGCGTGCACCACCATGAACACGCTGGCCCCGCAGTCGCGGGCCAACCGCGCCAGCCGGTCGTGGAGTTCCGCGTCCCAGCCGAACTCCACCCGGGCGCCCAGGTAGCCGAAGCGCGGCGGATGCGGGCGGTCGGTGGGCAGCGCGATGCGCTCCGGCAGGCCGTCCAGCGCCCGCCGCCAGTGGGCGAGCTGGCCCGCCCACCGGCTCTGCTCGTCCGCCGGGTCGCCGAGCAGGTCGCGCTGCCAGAGCGCGTAGTCGGCGTACTGCACCGGCAGCGGCGCCCAGTCGGGGGCGCGGCCGGCGGCGCGGGCCCGGTAGGCGAGGGCCAGGTCCCGGCCGAGTGGGGCCAGCGACCACTCGTCGGCGGCGATGTGGTGCACCACCAGCACCAGCACGTGGTCCTGCGGGCCGAGGGCGAGCAGCCTGGCGTGCGTGGGCGCCTCGACGGCCAGGTCGAACGCGTGGCGCACCGCCTCGTCCAGGGCCTGCGCCAGCTCGGCCTCGGTGACCCGGACGACCGGCAGCTCGGGCCGCGCCCGCTCGGGGTCCAGCACCTGCTGGAACGGCACTCCGGCGGTGTCCGAGAACACCGTGCGCAGCACCTCGTGGCGGGCCACCACGTCGGCGAGCGCCGCGCGCATGGCGTCGACGTCCAGCGGGCCGGACAGCCGCAGCGCCACCGGGATGTTGTAGGTGGCCGAAGGGCCCTCCAGGCCGTGCAGGAACCACAGGCGCTGCTGGGCGAACGACAGCGGCAGCCGGTCGGGCCGCGCGACGGGGCGCAGCGCCGGCCGGGCGGCGTCGCCCGCCGCGAGCAGACCGGCCAGCCCCGCCGGGGTGGGGTGGTGGAACAGCGTGCGCACCTGCAGTTCGGTGCCGAACGCCTCCCGGATGCGCGCGATCAGCCGGGTGGCCAGCAGGGAGTGGCCGCCGAGGTCGAAGAAGTCGTCCTCGACGCCGACCTCGGTCACCTGGAGGACCTGCGCGAACAGCTCGCACAAGGTCCGCTCCTGCGCGGTGCGCGGGGCGACGTACGGCGCCCGCAGCGCCGCGCGGCCGCCTTCGGGCGCGGGCAGCGCGCGGCGGTCGATCTTGCCGTTGGGCGTCAGCGGCAGCGCGTCGAGGAGGACGAACGCGGACGGGACCATGTAGGCGGGCAGGCGCTCGCGCAGCGCGGCGCGCAGGTGGGCCTCATGCTCGTGCCCGTCCCGCTCGGCCGCCGGCTCGTCCCCGCACAGGTAGGCCACCAGCCGCTGGTCGCCCGGCGTGTCCTCGCGGACCACCACGACCGCCTGCCGCACCCGCGGCAGACCGGCGAGGACGGACTCGATCTCGCCGAGCTCGATCCGGAACCCGCGCAGCTTGACCTGGTGGTCCAGGCGGCCGAGGAACTCGACGGCCCCGTCCGGCCGGCGGCGCACCAGGTCGCCGGTGCGGTACAGCCGTTCGCCCGCGTTACCGGGGAACGGGTGCGGGACGAACTTCTGCGCGGTCAGGTCGGGGCGGCCGAGGTAGCCGCGGGCCAGTCCGTCGCCGCCGATGCACAGTTCGCCGGGCACCCCGAGGGGCACCGGCGCGCCGGCGGCGTCCAGGACGTGCAGCTCGGTGTTGGCGATCGGCTCGCCGAGGGTGACCGGGCCGTCGCCGACGAGGGCCACCGACGACCAGATGGTGGTCTCGGTGGGGCCGTACATGTTCCACACCGGCATGCCGCCGGCCCGCAGGCGCCCGGCCAGTTCGGCCGGCAGGGCCTCGCCGCCGGCCAGCGCCCGCAGCCCCGGGCGGGGCGTCCAGCCGGCGTCCAGCAGCATTCGCCAGGTGGCGGGCGTCGCCTGCAGGACGGTGGCGCCGCAGCTGTCCAGGGCGTGCGCCAGGCGCCCGCCGTCGGCGGTGACCTCGCGCTCGGCCAGTACCACCCGCGCGCCGGTGACCAGCGGCAGCAGGATCTCCAGCCCGGAGATGTCGAAGGAGAACGTGGTGACCGCGAGCAGCGTGTCCTCGGCCGTCAGGCCCGGCCGCTCCCGCATCGCGTGCAGGAAGGTGTCCAGCGCCCGGTGCGGGATCTGCACGCCCTTGGGGCGCCCGGTCGAGCCGGAGGTGTAGATGACGTAGGCGAGGTCGTCCGGGTCGACGGGCCCGTCGAGCGGTTCGGCGCGGGCCGCGTCGAGTTCGTCGCGGAGTCCGTCGTGCGGCTCGTCGCGGAGTTCGTCGCGCAGCGCGTCCACGCAGACCACGGTGGCCCCGCCCACCGCCAGGTCCTGGCCGAGGTCCGCCAGCACCCGGCGCTGGGTCAGCAGCACCGGCAGCCCGGAGTCCTCGATCATGAACGCGAGGCGCTCGGGCGGGAAGCCCGGGTCCAGCGGCACGTAGGCCCCGCCGGCCTTGAGCACCGCGAGCAGCGCCACCACCAGCTCGGTGGAGCGTTCCAGGCAGAGGCCGACCAGCGTCCCCCGACCGACCCCGAGCTCCTTGAGGCGGTGGGCCAAGCGGTTCGAGCGGACGTCGAGTTCGCGGTAGTCGAGGGTGCCGTCGGCCGCCTGGACGGCCGGCGCCCCGGGCGTTCGCCGGGCCTGCTCCTCGAACCGGCGGTGGGCCGCGAACGGACCCGGCCACGTGCGGCGGGGCCGCTGCCCCGCCGTCCACAGCCGGTCCTGCTCCGCCGCCGAGAGCATCGGCACCTGCGTGATCGGGCGGTCGGGGTCGGCGACCAGGTTCTCCACCAGCCGCGCCAGGTGCCGCGACATCCGCCGCACGGTGGCCGCGTCGAACAGGTCGCTGTTGTACTCGAACAGGCCGGCCATGCCGCCCGGCCGGTCGAAGACCTCCAGGGTCAGGTCGAAGCGCGAGGTGGCGCTCTCCACCTCGACCGGCTCCATCCGCAGCCCGAGCCCCTCGAACTCGGGCACGGGGATGTTCTGGAAGATGAACGACACCTGGAAGACCGGCGAGCGCGACAGGTCGCGCCGCGGGTGCAGCTCCTCCACCAGCCGCTCGAAGGACAGCTCCTGGTGGGCGAAGCCGTCCAGGCACACCTGGCGGACCCGGCCCAGCAGCTCCCGGAAACCCGGCGCGCCCGACAGGTCGGTGCGCAGCGCCAGCATGTTGACGAACAGGCCGATCAGCGGATCCAGTTCGCGCCGCGTGCGGTTGGCGACCGGCACGCCGACGACCAGGTCCTCCTCGCGGCAGTAGCGGTGCAGCAGGACCAGGAAGGCGGCGAGCATCGCCATGAACGCGGTGGCGCCCTCGCGCCGGCCGAGCTCGCGCAGCGCCGTACTGGCCGCTTCGGACAGCTCGAAGGAGCAGGAACCGCCCGCCGTGCCCTGCACCGCGGGGCGCGGGCGGTCGGTGGGCAGCTCCAGCGCCTCGGGCGCGCCGCTGAGCGCTCGCTTCCAGTACTCCAGGTGGGCGCGCTGGCTCTCGTCCTCGGCGCGCCGGCGCTGCCAGGCCGCGTAGTCCGCGTACTGGATCGGCAGCGCCGGCAGCGCCGCCTCGCTCCCCGAGGTGAACGCCGCGTAGAGGGCTACCAGTTCGCCGAAGGCGACGGAGGTGGACCACAGGTCGCCCGCGATGTGGTGCATGGTGAGCAGCAGGACGTGCTCGTCCTCGGCCAGCCGCAGGAACCGCACCCGCAGCAGCGGGCCGGTGCGCAGGTCGAAGGGGCGGCCGAACTCCTCGCGGGCCAGCTCCCGGATCCCCGCCTCGCCCCGCGGCCCGCGCAGGTGGCCGCACTCGACGACGGTGAACTCCACCTCGCCCGCCTCGTGGACGATCTGCACGGGCTCGCCGTCGACCTCCTCGAAGGTGGTGCGCAGGATCTCGTGCCGCCGTGCGATCTCCTGCACGCTGCGCCGCCACGCCGCGAGGTCCAGCGCGCCGTGCAGGCGCATCGCGCCGGGGATGTTGTAGGCCGCGTTGCCGGGGGTCAACTGTTCGAGGAACCAGAGGCGTTGCTGCGAGAGCGAGGTGGCGAAGCGGCGCCGCGCCGGTTTGCGCCGGCCGAGCCGGGCCGCCAGCAGTGCGCGCTTCTCGGCCGCCGTGAGCCTGCTCAGGTCGCTCGGGCCGTTCAGGTCGCTCGGGCCGCTCAGGGCGCTCAGGTCGATGTCGTTCATGCCGGGTCCCCCTCGCCCTCGCCGTCCGCGGCGAGCAGGGCGCGCAGCTGGGCTTCCACCTCGTCGTCGGTCAGTTCGTCGAGCAGGTCCGCGGGCTCGTCGCGGTCCAGCGCCCGGATGCCCTCGTCGTCGGACCGGTCGCCGCCGGCCGCCAGCAGGGCGACGGTGTTGGCCACCGTGGGGCCCTCGAAGAAGTCCCGCAGGTCGAGCTCGGTGCCGAACCTGCCGCGGATCTTCGTGCCGATCTGCACGGCGGCCAGCGAGTGGCCGCCGAGGGCGAAGAAGTCGTCGTGCACGCCGACCCGGTCGACGCCCAGCACCTCCTGCCACACGGCGGCGACGGCCTGCTCCTGCTCGGTCGCGGGCGCCACGTAGGGCGTGCTCAGGTCGGGGCGCGGGTGGGTGGCGCCGAGCGGTGCCAGGCCGTCGAGCTCCCGGGCCAGCAGGGCGGGGGTGAGCGACCGGGCGAGGCGGCGCATCGCGGCCAGGTCCCGGGCGCACACCGCGAGTTGGCCGGGCAGCGCGTCGGCGCCCAGGATCCGGGCGAACGCGGCCACGGCCTCCTGCTCGGTCATGCCCTCGCCGAGCCGGGCCAGCGCGCCGCCGGACGGCCCGGGCGCGGGCCGGGGCGGCGCCGCGGCCCGGTCGATCT
Organism: Streptomyces rubellomurinus; assembly: GCF_000961885.1. Lineage (GTDB taxonomy): Bacteria > Actinomycetota > Actinomycetes > Streptomycetales > Streptomycetaceae > Kitasatospora > Kitasatospora rubellomurina. The sequence continues at coordinate 24,242 of NZ_JZKH01000073.1, read as the reverse complement.
GGGCCAGCAGGCCGTCGACGTCGTTGATGCGCTTGATGGTGAAGTCGGTGATCTCGACCAGCAGGCGGCCCTCGGGGTCGAGGATCCTGGTGTCGCAGGTGAGGGTCTCGCCAGCGCCGTCCTGGGTCTTCTTCAGTTCGACCGTGCAGTGCACGGTGCGGGTCAGGCGGCCGTGGACGCGCAGGCTGCGGTAGGTGAACGGCAGGTAGAACACGTCCTCGGCGTGGATCCGGGCGGAGGCGCCGGCCACGTCCAGCAGGGCCGGGTGCAGGGCGTAGTCGTCCAGGTCCGCGGCGAAGCCCTCGTCGAGTTCCAGGGTGACCAGCAGCCGCCCCTGCCCGGCCTCGATCCGGCGCAGGCACTGCCAGCGCGGGCCGAACGCGAACTCCAGCCGACCGCCCTGCTCCACCTGGTCGAGCTTGAAGCGGCGCTTGATCTCCTCCGGCGTCTCGATGACCTCGGTGGCCCGGCAGTCGCGCAGTACCTGGGCCAGGTCGTGCACGGTCGGCGAGGCGTCGCGCTCGTGCAGCGCGACGGTGCCGACCGCGTGCTCCAGCCAGGCGTCCCCCACACGGCTGCGCACCGAGAACCGGCCCCGGCCGTCGCGCAGTTCGACGGTGGTGTGGAGCTGCCGGGTCTGCCCGTCCGGCACGATGACGGGCAGCGGGAACAGCACGTCCTGCAGTTCGACGACGCGCCCGCCGGCCTGGCGGGCCACCGCGGCGTTGACCAGTTCGAGATAGGTGGTGCCGGGCACCAGGCCGTTGCCCATCATGCGGTGGTCGTCGAGGATCCAGTGCTCGGTGCCGAGGGTGGTGAGGTAGGTCCACGACCCCTCCTCGGCGCGCACCAGGCGCAGCAGCGGGTGGCCGGTCGGCTCGCCATCGGCGGCGCCCTGGCCGCCGAGCCGCGCCGCCAGTCCGGCGGCCATGCCCACCCCGCGCCAGGTGTCCCAGGCGACGGCCGTCACCGGCGCGCCCGACTGCCGCTTGGCCTGGGCGTACGCGTCGAGGAAGGCGTTGGCCGCGCCGTAGTCGCTCTGGCCGGGCCCGCCCAGCAGCGAGGTCAGCGAGGAGCAGAGCAGGACGAAGTCCGGCTCGTCACCACCGAGCACCTGGCCGAGCACGTGGTCGAGCGCCAGCGTGCCGAGGGTCTTGGCCGCCAGCACCTCGTCCACGTCCTGGCGGGACTTGCCCGCGATCATGCCGCGCGAGGGCACCCCGGCGGCGTGCACCACGCCGTGGATCGCGCCGTACCTGGTCCGCAACTCCTCGACCGCTCGGGTCAGTTGCGCCACATCGGTGACATCGGCCGACAGCACGAGCGGTTCGGCGCCCAGCTCGCGCAGCCGGGTCAGCCGGCGGATCCGCCCGCTGGTGGCGTCCTGCTCCCCGTGCGTCTCCAGCCACCGGGCCCAGTCGGCCTCGGCGGGCAGCTCCGACCGGCTCAGCAGGGCCAGCACCGGGCCCTTGGCGGTGCGGGCGAGGTGTTCGGCGAGTGCCAGGCCGACGCCGCCGAGGCCGCCGGTGATCAGGTAGACGCCCCCGTCGCGCACCCGCGCCGGCGTCTGGACGGTCGGCGGTGCGGACGGCTCCAGCGGGACTGGGTCGAACGCGCGGACCCACCAGTGCCGGCCGCGCAACGCCAACTCCGGCTCATCGACGGCTCGTTCGAGGAGGGAGTGGATGTCGTCCAGCGTGCGCTCGGCGGGGTACTCCGGGTCCACGCCGGACAGGTCGAGGCTGCGGCAGGTGGCGTCCGCGAGCTCCTGCGGGAGCACGGTCGTCAGGCCGAGCAGCAGCGCGTTCTCCGGCCGCAGCTCCTCCTCACCGGTCACGCTGTGCACGCCCTGGCACAGCACGTCGACGGCGACCGGGACGTCCGGGACGTCCGGGCGGGCATCGCCGATGCCCTGGGCCAGGGCCAGCAGGCTGTCGAAGCCGCGCCGTCTCGCCTCGGCCAGCCGCCGCTCGTCGAGCGGGCCGGTGCTGCCGTCACCGCCGTCACCGCCGAGGCTCCACAGGTGCAGCACGTGGACGGCCGTCGGCCGGTCGGCCGCGAGGGACCGCAGCAACTCGGCGTGGTGCTCGCGCCGCAGGGGGTCGAGGGCCCGGTCGTCCGGGCCGTGGGCCTGCGCCTGCGGGCCGGCGACGACCCGCACCACCCTGGCGCCGCCGTCCGTCAGACGCTGTGCGAGGGCTCGGCCGAGGCCCAGCTCCGCACCGAGGAGCACCCACACGCGCTCCGGGGCGGGCGCCGTCGCGGCGGCGAACGGCGGCAGGCGCCGCCAGCCGGGGGTGTAGCACAGGGCGTCGGCGGACTCGGCCCGCACGGCGGCGGGCTCCTCTCGCTCCGGGCGGGGGTCCGGTTCGATCCAGTAGCGGTGGCGTTCGAAGGCGTAGCCGGGCAGCCGCAGCAGACGACGCTCCTCGCCCTCGAACAGGCGCGACCAGTCGACGGCCACTCCCGCGCTCCACAGCCGGCCGAGGCTCTCCAGCAGGAACGCGCGGTCGTCCCGCCGCTCGTTCGGGTGCCGCAGCGAGGCCAGCGCGGTGCGCGAGGCGTCCCAGGCCGCGTGTTCGCGGGCGAAGGTGGTCAGGGCGTGGCCGGGGCCCACTTCGAGCAGCACCGCGGCCGGGTCGGCGAGCAGTTCGTCCAGCGCCGCGCCGAAGCGCACCGGCTCGCGCAGGTGCCGGCCCCAGTACTCGGGGCTGGCCGCCTGCTCGTCGGTGATCCAGGTGCCGGTCACGTTCGAGCAGAAGGGGATCGTCGGCGGGTTGAGGGTGGCCGTGCGGACCTCCGCCACGAAGGGCGCGACCGCCGCCGCCATGCTCGGCGAGTGGAAGGCGTGCGAGGTGTGCAGCCTGCGGCAGCCGGTGCCCGCGGCCTTCAGCCGCCGCTCCAGCTCCTCGATCGCCTCGACGCCGCCGGAGACCACGCTCAGCGCCGTGGAGTTGACCGCGGCCACGGACAGCCCGCCGGTGAGCAGGGCGGCGGTCTCGGCCTCGGGGAGGAAGACCGCGAGCATCGCGCCGGCCGGCATCGACTGCACGAGGCGCCCGCGCGCCGCGACCAGGCGCACCGCGTCCGGGAGCGAGAACACGCCCGCCAGGCAGGCCGCGACGTACTCGCCGATGCTGTGCCCGGCCATCGCGCGCGGCTCCACGCCCCGGGCGCGCCACAGCCGCGCCAGCGCGTACTCGACGGCGAACAGCACCGGCTGGGTGTGCGCGGTACGCTCCAGCCGCTCGGCGGCGCCCCGCTCCGCACCGGGCGGCGGGAACAGCACGGCCCGCAGGTCCTCGCCGAGGTGCGGTGCGAACAGCTCGGCGCAGCGGTCGAGTTCGGCCGCGTACAGCGGCTCGTGCCGGTACAGGTCGCGGGCCATGCCGACGTACTGGGCGCCCTGGCCGGGGAAGAGGAAGACCACCGGCGGCCGGTGCCCGGCGGTGGCGGCGGCGGTCGGTGCGGCGATGCGGCGCAGCGCCGCGACGGCGCCCGCGCGGTCCTCGGCGACCACGGTGGCCCGGTGCTCGAAGGCCCGGCGGCGCAGTGCCAGGGTGAACGCCGTGTCGCCGAGGCCGTCCTGCGGGTGGCGTTCGAGGTGGTCGGCCAGCCGCCTGGCGTTCTCCACCAGCGCCGGGGCGGACTTCGCGGACAGCGCCAGCAGCCGCACGGGCCGGTCGGGGCCGCCCGGCTCGGCGGGCGGCCCCTCCTGGAGCACGACGTGCGCGTTGGTGCCGCCGATGCCGAAGGAGCTGACGCCCGCGCGGCGCGGCCGCCGCTGTCGGGGCCAGGGGCGCAGCTCGGTGTTGACGAAGAACGGGCTGCTCTCCAGGGCGAGCGCGGGGTTCGGTCTGCGGTGGTGCAGGGTGGCCGGGATCGCCTCGTGTCGGAGCGCGAGGACGGCCTTGATCAGCGCGGTGACGCCGGCGGCGGCGTCCAGGTGGCCGACGTTGCTCTTGACCGAGCCGATCGCGCAGTACCCGGTCTCCTCGGTGTGCTCGCGGAAGGCGCGGGTCAGGGCGGCGATCTCGATCGGGTCGCCGAGCACGGTGCCGGTGCCGTGGGTCTCGACGTAGCCGATGTCGGACGCGTCGACCTCGGCCACCGCGAGCGCCTCGGCGATCACCTCGGCCTGGCCGTCGACGCCGGGGGCGGAGTAACCCGCTTTGTGGGAGCCGTCGTTGTTGACGGCGCTGCCGAGGATGACCGCGTCCACCAGGTCGCCCCGCTCGCGGGCGTCGGCCAGCCGGCGCAGCACCACGACGCCGACCCCGTTGCCGGCCACGGTGCCGCCGGCCTCGGCGTCGAAGGCGCGGCAGTGCCCGTCCGGCGAGAGGATGCCGCCGGGCTCGTACAGGTAGCCGTTCTGCAGCGGGACGCTGACCGACACCCCGCCGGCCAGCGCGATGTCGCACTCGCCGTTCAGCAGGCTCTGGCAGGCCAGGTGCACGGCGGTCAGCGAGGTGGAGCAGGCGCTCTGGACGGTGATCGCGGCGCCGGTCAGGCCGAGCTTGTAGGCGGCGCGGGTGGCCAGGAAGTCCTTGTCGGAGGCGAGTTGGACCTGGTAGCCGCCGGCCGACTCGACGGTGCCCGGGCTGGCCATGACGTTGAACAGCAGGTAGGAGTTGAGGCTGGAGCCGGCGAACACCCCGATCCGGCCGCGGAAGGTCTGCGGGTCGCAGCCGGCCGACTCCAGCGCCTGCCAGGCGCATTCCAGGAACACCCGGTGCTGCGGGTCGAGCAGTTCGGCCTCGCGCGGGCTGTAGCCGAAGAACGCGGCGTCGAAGCGGTCGGCGTCGGCCAGCACGCCCTTGGCCCGGACGTAGTCGGGGTGGCCGAGCAGCCGCGGGTCGGCGCCCGAGGCGAGCAGTTCGTCCTCGGTGAGCGCCGAGATGCCCTCGCGCCCCTCGACCAGGTTCTGCCACAGCGTCTCGACGTCGCCGGCGCCGGGGAAGCGCCCGGCCATGCCGACGACCGCGATCCGGTGGTGGTCCTCGGATATCTCCGACACTTCGGTCATCTGCCCTTCCGCGAGTGGGTGCGCCGGGCGGCGGCTCGCTGACGTTGGTCCTGCGTCTGACGGCGGGCCTCGGCCCGTTCCCGCGCGGCGGTCGAGGGCGCGGGGGCCCCGGCCGCGGCCGCCCCGGGCGCGGCGGTCCCGGGCCGGTTGAGGAAGGCGGCGAGGGAGGCGACCGTCGGGTACTGGAAGAGCTCCACCATCGACACCTCCTGCCGCATGGTCTCGGCGAGTTCGGCCCGCAGCCGGGCCAGCAGCAGCGAGTGCCCGCCGAGGTCGAAGAAGCTGTCCTGGACGCCGACCCGCTCGACGCCCAGCAGCCGGCACCACAGCGCGGCGATCGACCGCTCCAGCTCGTCGCGCGGCTCGGCGAACGCGCTGCGCAGCTCGGGCCGGTCCGCGCCGGGCGCGGGCAGGGCCGCGCGGTCGACCTTGCCGTTGACGGTCAGCGGGAGCGCCGGCAGCACCGTGAAGTGCGACGGCACCATGTACTCGGGCAGCCGCCGGCGCAGGAACTCGGCCAGCCGGCCGGCGGGCGGCACGTCCTCGCCGGTCAGGTAGGCCACCAGCCGGACGTCGTCCGGGCCGTGCTCGTGGGCGAGCACCAGCGCCTCGCGCACCCGCTCGTGGGCGGTCAGCGCCGCCTCGATCTCGCCGGGTTCGACCCGCAGACCGCGCAGCTTGACCTGGTGGTCCAGCCGCCCGAGGTACTCCAGCGCACCGTCCTCGCGGCGCCGCGCCAGGTCCCCGGTGCGGTACAGCCGGGCGCCCCCGCCCGGCGCGAACGGGTCCTCGACGAACCGCTCGGCGGTGAGCTCGGGCCGGTTGAGGTAGCCGCGCGCCAGGTTGCGCCCGCCGAGGTGGAGTTCACCGGGCACCCCGGGCGGCACGGGCCGCAGGTGGCGGTCGAGCACGTGCACCCGGGTGTTGGCGATCGGCAGCCCGATCGGCAGCGGCCGCGGGTCCTCGTCCCGGCGGCAGGTCCAGGCGGTGACGTCGATCGCGGCCTCGGTCGGGCCGTACAGGTTGTGCAACCGCGCGCCGCTGCGGTCGAGGAAGGCCTGGGCCAGCCGCCGCGGCAGCGCCTCGCCGCTGCACACCACGTGCCGCAGCGAGGTGCACTCCTCGACGTCCGGCTCCCGCAGGAGGACCTGCAGCATCGAGGGGACGAAGTGCACGGCGGTGATCGCCTCCGCGCGGATGGTCTCGATCAGGTAGCGGCTGTCCCGGTGCCCCTCGGGCCGGGCCACCACCAGGGTGGCGCCGGTCATCAGCGGCCAGAAGAACTCCCACACCGACACGTCGAAGGAGAACGGCGTCTTCTGCAGCACCCGGTCCCCGGGGCCGATCGGGAAGGCGTCCTGCATCCACAGCAGCCGGTTGCGGATGGCCGCGTGGACGTTCATGACGCCCTTGGGCCGCCCGGTCGAGCCCGAGGTGTGGATCACGTAGGCGAGGTCCTCGCCGTCCACCGCGACCTCGGGGTCGGCGGCGGACTCGGCCGCCAGCTGCTCCGCGAGCTCGTCCACGCAGAGGATCTCCGCGTCGGTGGCGGGCAGCAGCGCCCGCACCCGCGCCTGGGTGAGCAGGACGGGGGCCTGCGCGTCCCGCAGCAGGTACGCCAGCCGGTCGGGCGGATAGCCCGGGTCCAGCGGGACGTAGGCGCCGCCGGCCTTGAGGACGGCGAGCAGGCTCACCACCAGGTCCGGCGAGCGCTCCATCGCGACGCCGACCAGCACGTCGCGGCCGACCCCCGAGCGCCGCAGCCGGTGGGCGAGCCGGTTCGCCCGCCGGTTCAGCTCCGCGTAGTCGAGCGAATCCCCCTCGAAGCGGACGGCCTCGGCCGCGGGCGTGCGGCGTGCGGCCTCCTCGAAGCACTGGTGGATCCAGCCCCGGCCGGGCCACTCGGCGTCCGGTCCGGTGCCGGCGGCCAGCGCGCCCGCCCGCTCGCCGTCGTCGAGCAGCGGCAGGTGGCCGACCGGCGTCCGCGGGTCGGCCACCACCCCTTCGACGATCCGGCGCAGGTGGTCCGCCATCCGCGCCACGGTCCGCTCGTCGAACAGGTCGCGGTCGTACTCGAACCAGCCGTGCAGGCCACCGTTGTCGTCGAAGCACTGCAGTTCCAGGTCGAACCGCGCGCCCTCGGCCCGCACCGGCAGCCGGCGCAGCCGCAGGCCGGCGCTCTCCCGGGCGGGCAGCGGGTCGCTCTGGTACGTCAGGCAGGTCTGGAAGACCGGCGGCCGGCTCAGGTCGCGGGCCGGCCGCAGCTCGGTGACGATCCGCTCGAACGGGACGTCCTGGTGCGCGTACAGGCCCAGGCACGCGTCCCGGGTGCGGGTGAGGACCTGGACGAAGTCGGGGTTCCCCGACAGGTCGGTGCGCACCGGCAGGGTGTTGACGAAGAATCCGATCAGCGGTTCCACCTCGGCCCGCCCGCGGCCGGCCGTGGGCACGCCGACCACCACGTCGTCCTGGTCGGCGTGCCGGTGCAGCAGCACCTGGAAGGCCGCCAGCAGTGCCATGTACGTCGTCGCGCCGTGCCGCTTGGCCAGGGCGCCCAGCTCGCGCATCAGCGGCTCGGGCAGCGCGAACGGCACCGAGGCGCCGTGGAATCCCTGGACGGCCGGGCGCGGGCGGTCGGTCGGCAGGGCGAGGGCGGCGGGCGCGCCGGCCAGGTGCGCCCGCCAGTAGGCCAGGTCCGCCGTCAGGTCGGCGTCCCGCAGCCACTGCTGCTGCCAGCCGGCGAAGTCGCCGTAGTGGATCTCCAGGTCCGGCAGCGGCGAGGGCCGCCCGGCGGCGAACGCCTCGTACAGGGCGAGGAGTTCGGACACCAGGACGCCCACCGACCAGCCGTCGGAGACCAGGTGGTGCATCGCCACCAGGAGCACCGCCTCCTGGGGGCCGACGTGCAGCAGCCGCAGCCGCAGCAGCGGCCCGGCCGCCAGGTCGAACGGTTCGCCGCGCAGCTCGGACATCCGCCGGTGGAACAGCTCCTCGTCGAGGCCGCCGGCGCCGAGGTCCTCCTCGGTCAGGTCGAGCGGCAGCTCGGCCCGGGCGACCTGGACGGGCTGACCGTCGCGCAACTCGAAGGTGGTGCGCAGCGACTCGTGGCGGCGCACGATCTCGCGCAGCGCGGCGCGCAGGACGGCGGTGTCGAGCGGGCCGTCCAGCCGGGCCGCGGCCGGGATGACGTAGGCCGGGTTGTTCGGGTGCAGCTGCTCCTGGAACCAGATGCCCTGCTGGGTCACCGAGAGCGGGAAGCTGTCCTCCGCCTGCCCGCTCTCGGCCAGCAGCTTCTCGAACAGGGCGCGCTGCTCGGGCGTGAGCGCCGCGAGGCGGTCGTCGATCTCGCTCATGCGCCCGCCTCGCCGCTCGGCAGGGCGCCGATCCGCGCGAGCAGGTCGGCCGCCACGTCCTCGCGGCGCTTGACGCGCCGGATCGGCACGGGCCCGGCGGCCGCCTCGCCGTCGCCGCCGGCCAGCTGGTCGACGATCCGCTGCGCCAACCCGCCCACCGTGGCGCCTTCGAGGAAGACGGAGATCGGCACGGGGACGCCGAGCCGGCCCTCGATCTCGTTGCGCAGTTCCACGGCCATCAGGGAGTCCAGCCCCAGGTCGATCAGCGGCAGCTCCGCCGCGACGCCCTCGCCCTGGGCGCGCAGGGTCGCGGTGGCGCTGCGGGACAGCTGCGCGGTCAGCGCGGCGACGCGCTCGGCCGGCCCGAGGGCGAGCAGCTCCTCGCGGGTGGGCAGCGAGCTGGCCCGGACGGCGGTGCGCGCGGCCGCGGCCGGTGCCCGCTCGGGCCGGTGCACCAGCGCGGACAGCAGCGCGGATCCGGAGGCCTCCTGGTAGCGGTGGCCCCACTCGGCCCAGTCGATCGGCAGGACGGCGACCTGTGCGAGCTCCTGGCGCAGCAGGGTCAGCAGGACCCGGACGGCCTGGTCGGGGTCGAGGGTGCCCATGCCGCCGCTGAGCCCGCCGGTGGACTCCGGTCCGCGCAGCGCCATGCCGGTCTGCGACCAGATGCCCCAGTTGATGCTCAGGACCGGCCGGCCCTGGGCCCGGCGCCGCTGGGCGAGGGAGTCCAGGAAGGCGTTGGCGGCGGCGTAGCCGGCGACGAACGGCGAGCTGAGGACGGAGCTGGCCGAGGAGCAGAGGACGAAGAAGTCCAGCGGCCGGTCGGCCAGCAGCCGGTCCAGGATCCAGGCGCCCACCGCCTTCGGCTTCAGGTGCGCTTCCAGGTCGTCGAGTTCGAGCCGGCGCAGCGGCGTGACCTCGCCGACGCCGGCCGCGTGCAGCACGCCGCGGATCGGCGGGCGGCCCTCCGCGTCGTGGCGGGCGAGCAGGTCGCGCACCGCGAACTCGTCGGCGAGGTCGCACACCGCCACCGTGACGGCGGCGCCGAGCGACTCCAACTCCCGGACGGCGGCGACGCGTCGCGCGGCCGGGGAGTCGCCGCGCTGCGCGGCCCACTCCTGCCGCGGCGGCAGCGGCGTGCGGCCGAGGAGCACCAGGTGGCGGGCTCCGGCCTGCACCATGGCACGGGCCGCGGCCAGGCCCACACCGCCCAGGCCGCCGGTGACCAGGTAGCTGGCGTCCGTGCGGAAGGTTCCGCCCCGGGCGGTGGGCTCGGCGAGCCGGGCGCGGGTCAGCCGGGCGACGTGGCGCACCTCGCCGCGCAGCGCGATCTGGTCCTCGCCGTCGCCGCCGGCCAGCTCGTCGAGCAACCGGTGGGCCAGCGCCTTCGGTTCGGCCTGCGGGTCGAGGTCGAGCAGGCCGCCCCACAGGCCGGCGTGCTCCTGCTGCAGCGACCTGCCCAGGCCCCACAGGGTGGACTGGCCGAGCGCCGCGCCCTGCGCGTCCGGGCCGGCGGCGCCGCGGGTGACGAGCCACAGCCGGGTCGGCCGGGTGCTGCGGACCTCGGCGAGGGCCTGCACCGCCCGTACCGCGCTCATGCAGCCGCGTTCCTGCCCGGCCAGCAGCTGGGCCGCGGACTCCGGCTCGGCGTCCGCGTCGTCGAGGCTCCACAGGTGCACCACCCGCAGCTCCTCCTCGGCCGGGGCGAGTTCGCCCAGCAGCCGGCGAAGGTCCGCGGCGCTGTCGGTGCGCACCTCGGCGGCGCCCTGCTCGGGGTCGTAGCGGTACTCGGGCGCGGGCACGACGCGCACGCAGCGGGCGCCCTGCTCCTCGACGGCCGCGGCGAGGGCGTCGCCGACGCCGGTGCGGTCGGCGAGGACGAGCCAGGTCGGCGCCGGGCCGTCCGGCGGGGCCGTCCGCACCGGGGCGGGCTCGGCGGGCTGCCAGTCGAGCTGGTACAGCAGCTCCTCGTCCGGGCCGGCGCCGTCCGGCCCGGCGGCCGCCGCGCCCGCCCGCTGGTCCTCCCGGTCCTGGTAGCGGTGGTGTCCGGCCGGCTCCTGCCGTAGCGGCGTCGGGTCGAAGGCGTAGCCGGGGACGGTCACCCTGGCGCGGGTGTAGTCGCGGTCGAAGCCCCGCCAGTCGATGTCCGCGCCGCGCGCGTAGAGCCGGCCCAGCGAGGACAGCAGCACCTGCCAGTCGTCCTGCCCGCGCCGCAGGCTCGGCAGCAGCAGGGCGTCGTGCCCGCCGGGCAGGCAGTCCTCGACCAGGCCGAGCAGGGTCGGGGAGGGGCCCATCTCCAGGAAGGTGGCGTGCCCCATGGCGCGCAGCGCGGAGACGCCGGCCGCGAACCGGACGGGCTGGCGGGCGTGTTCGGCCCAGTAGTCGGCGTCGGGCACCCGTTCCCACGGCCACAGCTCCCCGGTCAGGTTGGCGACCAGGGGGATGCGCGGCGCGCTGAACCGCACCTTCTCCACCGCCGCCCGCAGCGCGCCGATGACGGGCTCGATCAGGGGGGAGTGCGAGGCGGTGGTGATGCGCAGCTGCCGGCTCTCCACGCCGTAGCGCCCGAGGCTCGCGCAGATCGCCTCCACGTCGGCCCGCACGCCGGAGATCGCGACGTTCGCCGGGCCGTTGACGGCGGCGATCGAGACCGTGTCCGGGTAGTCGGCCACCGCCATGGCGACGTCCAGCTCGGGGGCGAAGACCGCCGCCATCGAGCCGTTCGCGGCCAGCGCCTGCATCAACCGCCCGCGCTCGGCGACCAGTTCGAGCCCGTCCTCCAGGGACATCATGCCCGCCACGCAGGCCGCGACGTACTCGCCGAAGCTGTGCCCGAGCACCGCCGCCGGCTCCACGCCCCAGGACCGCCACAGCTCCGCCAGCGCGAACTCGACGGCGAACAGGGCGGGTTGGGAGTAGGTGTTCTCGTCGACGAGCCCCGACTCCGGGTCCTCGGGGTGGATGACGGACAGCAGCGGCCGCTCCAGGACCGGCCGCAGGATCTCGTCGCAGGTGTCCAGCACCCGGCGGAAGGTCGGCTGGGTCTCGTACAGGGCGCGGGCCATGCCCGGCCGCTGCGGCCCCTGCCCGGTGAACAGGAACACCGCCTCGCCGGCGCCCGCCTGCCCGTGGGCGAGCCGCTCGCTCGCCCGGCCGGCGGCGAAGTCGCCCAGTGCCTCGGCGAGTTCGTGCCGCGTCGCGCCGGAGACCGCCAGCCGGTGGCGGAAGTGCGAGCGGCCGGTGTTGGCGGAGTGGCACAGGTCGGCCGGCGGGGTGGCGGCATCGGCCGTCAGCCGCTCCCGGTAGCGCTCCGCCAGCGCGGCCAGCGCCGTCCCGCTCTTCGCGGACAGCGCCAGCACCGAGGCCGGACGGCCGGTGCCGGTGCCGGTGTCGGCCTGCGGCGGCGCGGTGCGAGCGGGCGCCTGCGCCACGATCAGGTGGGCGTTGGTGCCGCTGAAGCCGAAGCTGCTGATGCCCGCGGCCCGTCTGCCCTCCGGCGCCGGCCAGGCCGTGAGCCCGGTCGGCACCGCGAAGGTGGTGCCCTCGAAGGAGATGTGCGGGTTGAGCCGCTGGAAGTGCACGTTGCCGGGGATCGCGCCGCGGCTGAGCGACAGCACCACCTTGATCAGCCCGGCGATGCCGGAGGCGGCCTCCAGGTGGCCGAGGTTGGTCTTCGAGGACCCGAGGTAGACCGGCGCGCCCTGCGGCCGGCCGTAGACCTCGGCGAGGGCGTCCACCTCGATCGGGTCGCCGAGGGTGGTGCCGGTGCCGTGCGCCTCGACGTACGAGACCTCCTCGGCGGCCACCCCGGCGGCCTCCAGCGCGCGGCGCAGCACATCGCGCTGCGCCGCGCCGTTCGGGGCGGTGATGCCCGAGCTGCGGCCGTCCTGGTTGACCGCGCCGCCGCGGATGACGGCGAGCACCTGGTCGCCGTCCCGCTCGGCGTCGGACAGCCGTCTCAGGACGACGATGCCGCAGCCCTCGCCGCGCACGTAGCCGTTGGCCGAGGCGTCGAAGGTCTTGCACCGGCCGTCCGGGGCGACCATGCCGGGGAACTGCGAGAAGGAGATGCTCGGCAGCGGCGAGACGATCGCGTTCACGCCGCCGCTGACCGCCAGGTCGCACTCGCCCGCCCGCAGGCTGCGGCAGGCCTGGTCCACGGCGACCAGCGAGGAGGAGCACGCGGTGTCGATCGCCATGCTCGGACCGCGCAGGTCCAGCACGTAGGAGACCCGCCCGGTGACGATGCTGTGGGCGGAGCCGGTGCTGGCGTACGCGGTGGCCTGTGCGGGGCCGGTGAGCTGCTCGGTGGCGAAGTCGTTGCTGCACACGCCGAGGAACACGCCGGTGCGGCTGCCGGCCAGTCCGGACGGCGCCTGGCCCGCGTTCTCCAGTGCCTCCCAGACCACCTCCAGCGTCAGCCGCTGCTGCGGGTCCATGGCGAGCGCCTCGCGCCGGGAGATGCCGAAGAACTCGTGGTCGAACCGGTCGATGCGGTCGAGGAAGCCGCCCCACCGGGTGCTCATCCGCCCCGGCTGGCGCGGCTCGGCGGAGTAGAAGTCGTCGACGTCCCACCGGTCGGCGGGGATCTCGCTCACCGCGTCGACGCCCTCGGCGAGGATCCGCCAGTAGCTGTCCGCGTCGACGGCCCCGCCGGGGAAGCGGCAGCCCAGCCCCACCACGGCGATGGGTTCCGCGGCCGCGCGCTCGTACGCCTCGATGCGGCGCTGCATCCGCTCGATGGTGACGTACGCACGCTTGAGCGTGGACGTCGAAGTCTGCTGCCCGTCCTGCGAAGTCATCAGTCCCGCCCCTCGTCGATCTGCGTCATCCTGGCCAGCAGCAGCGCTTCGACGTCGCTGTCGTCCAGCCGGTCGATCTCCGTCTCGATGTCGTCGGCCACCGGGTCCGGACCCGTACGGCCCGCGCGCCCGCCGCCCGGCGCCGCGCCGCCCGCGTGCTCCGCGCCCCCCGGAATCGCGCCGCCCGGAATCGCGCCGCCCGGAGCCACGCCGCCCGGCTCGGCGCCGCCCGGAACCGCGCCGCCCGGAGCCACGCCGCCCGGCTCCGCGTGCAGGGCGATCCCCATCCGCTCGGCGAGGAACGGCACGAGCGCGTCGACCGTGGGGAAGCGCCAGCCGATGGTGGCGGGCAGGTCGGTGTGCAGCGAGCCCTCCAGCCGTTTGCGCAGTTCGAGCGACATCAGCGAGTCGAGGCCCATCGCGGCCAGCGGCTCGGTGGGGTCGATCCGCGCCGGGTCGGTCTTGAGCACCTTGGCGACCACCGCACGGCAGTGCTCGGCGAGGATCGCCCGGCGCCGGCGCCCCGGCTCGACCGCGAGCAGCCGCCCGCGGAGCTCCGGCGGCGGCCCGCCCGGCACCGCCGCCGCCGGCTCGGCGGCCAGCAGGCCGGTGAGCAGCGCGGGCAGCAGCCCCGCGTCGGCGGCCTCGCGCAGCCGGCCGTGGTCCAGCGGCAGGACGCACGCCTGCGCCGATCCGGCGCGCAGCAGGTGGTCGAGCGCCTCGATGCCCTGCCGCGGTTCCAGCGCGAGGACGCCCTGGGCGGCCAGGGCGCCGGCCCGTTCGGGTCCGGCGGCCAGGCCGATCCGCGCCCACGGCCCCCAGTCGATGCTCAGCGCGGGCAGGCCCCGGGCCTGCCGGTACTGCGCCAGGGCGTCCAGGTAGGCGTTGGCGGCGGCGTAGTTGCCCTGGCTCGGCGAGCCGAGCAGCGCGGCGGCCGAGGAGAACATCACGAAGAAGTCCAGCTCCCTGCCCGCGGTGGCCCGGTGCAGCTGCCAGGCGCCGGAGGCCTTGGGCTCGGCCACCGAGCGCAGCCGGTCCCGGTCGAGCCCCAGCAGCAGGGCGTCGTCCAGGAACCCGGCGGCGTGCACGATGCCGGCCAGCGGCGGCAGCGCGGCGTCCAGGTCGGCGAGCACCCGGGTGACGTCCTCGGGGCGGGAGACGTCGGCGCTGCGCACCAGGACGGTCGCCTGCCGTTCGCGCAGCTCGGCGATCACCGACTCCGCCTGGGCGGAAGGTTTCTGCCGGCCGACCAGGACGAGGTGCCGGGCGCCCTGGTCCACCAGGTAGCGGGCGGTCTCCAGACCGAGCGCGCCCAGGCCGCCGGTGATCAGGTAGCTCGCCGCCGCCCGGACCGGGCCGTCCTGCGGCGGCACGGCGACCGTCGCCGGGGCGTCCGGCCGCAGCACGAGCTTGCCGGTGTGCCGGGCCTGCGCCATCAGCGCGAACGCCGCCGGTGCCTGCGAGAACGCGAAGTCGGTCACCGGCAGGGCCGTGAAGTCGCCCTCGGCGAAGCCGCGCGCGACCTCGGCGAACAGCTCGGCCACCAGCTCGTGCTGCTCGGCGAAGGAGCGCTCCAGGTCGACGGCCAGGAACGCCCGGTTGTGCTTGAGCGCGCCCAGCGGAAGCGGCTGGTCGTCGTAGACGTCCCGCTTGCCGATCTCGACGAACCGCCCGCCCGGGGCGAGCAGCCGCACGCTGCGGGTGAGCGCCTCGCCGGCGAGCGAGTTGAGCACCACGTCCACGCCGCGCCCGCCGGTCAGCGCCATGACCTCGTCGGCGAACGTCAGCGAGCGCGAGTCCATCACCCGCTCGACGCCCAGCGAGCGCAGCAGTTCGCGCTTCTCCTCGCTGCCCGCGGTGGCCAGCACCCGCACGCCGTTGCGGCGGGCGACCTGCAGGGCCGCGAGCCCGACGCCGCCGGCCGCCGAGTGGATCAGCAGCGTCTCGCCCCGGCGCAGGCGCGCCAGGTACTCCAGCCCGTACACCGCGGTCAGGAAGGCGACCGGGGTGGCTGCCGCCTCCTCGTCGGTGAGCTTCTCCGGCGCCGGGGCGACCAGGGGGGCCGCGGTGGTGGCGTACGCCGCCATGCTGGACGGCGCCACCGCCATCACCCGCTGCCCGACCCGCAGCCCCTCGACGCCGGCGCCGACCGCCGTCACCCGGCCGGCGCACTCACCGCCGAGCGGCACCGTCCCGGACACCCCGGGGCAGATGTCCATGGCCTTGAGGACGTCGTTGAAGTTGAGCCCGGTGGCGGCCACCTCGATCTCGACCTGCCCGGGGCCGGGCGCGGTGCGCTGCCAGCGGGCGGCGGCCAGGCTGTCCAGGACGCCCGGTTCCGTCGCCAGGATCCGGTGGTTGGTGTGGACGGCGGGATCGAACGGCTGCCGCCGCCAGGCGGTCGCCACCGGCCGCGGAGCGCTGTGCCGCTCCAGCCGTGGGGCCAGCCGCCGTTCGCCGCGCAGCACGAGCTGGGCCTCGCCGGCGGGCCGCAGCGCCTCGCCGAGCAGGGCGGCCGCGCTCTCGGCCGGGCGGTCCGGATCGAGGTCCACGACGGCGGGCCGCAGCTCGCCGTGTTCGAGCACGATCACCCGGGCCAGGCCCCACAGCGCCGCCTGCGCGACGGCCGGCAGCGCCCGCTCGCCGCCGACGCGCTGGGCGCCGCGGGTGGCCAGCAGCAGCCGCGGCGAGCCCAGGCCCGGCCCTGACGGGCCGTCCTCGGCGAGCGCCTGGACCAGATGGAGCACGGGGGCGCAGATCCGGTCGACCGGCTCCAGCAGCGGGTCGAACTCCCGTGGGTACCGGGCCGGTTCGCCCTCGGGCTCGAAGGGTTCGGCGTCCAGGCTCCAGGTGTGCAGCACCGCGGCGCACGGGCCCGTCCGGGTGGCCGCCAGGTCGGCCAGCAGCGCCTCGACGTCCTCCCGGCGCAGCGGATCGACCTCGTAGCGGCTCTCGTCGACCCGCCGGTATCCGTGCGCGGCGGTCACCGTCACGCAGGCGGCGCCGCGCGCCGCGAGCGAGGAGCGCACGGCGTCGGCGACGCCCTGCCGGTCGGCGAACAACAGCCACCAGCCGGCGCCGGGGTCCACCTGCTCGGCGACGGCCTCGGCCGGCTGCCAGGCGAGCTCGAACACCGCCTCGGCGGCCGTGCCCTCGGTCTCGGCCGGCTCCAGGCGGCGCAGCGTGATCCGGTCGACCACGCCGACCGACCGGCCGGCCTCGTCGAGGAGTTCCACCCGGCCGCCGCTGATCTCGTCCCCGGCGTCCGTGATCGCGGGCACGGAGGCGTGGGCCCAGCGCACCGCGCGGCCGTCGCCGGTGAGCGTGAACGCGCCGACGCCGACCGGGAGCCAGGTCGCCCCGCCCGTCCCGTCCACGGCCGCCGCCAGCGCCTGCAGGCAGCTGTCGAGCAGCGCCGGGTGGATCAGGTACGGGTCGCGGTCGCCGGACACCTCGGCCGGCTCTTGCAGCCGGGCGAGGGCTTCGTGCGTGCCGCGCCAGAGCTGCTCGACGCCCTGGAACGCGGGCCCGTACTCCAGCCCCGCGCGGCCCAGCCCGGCGTAGTGCCCGGCGCGGTCGAGCGGCCGCGCGCACCGTTCGCGCAGCGCCGCCAGCGGCTCGTGGAGCGGCTCGTGGGCGGCCGGCGCGGGCGCGTCGCGGTAGCGTCCGTTCGCCACCTCGGTCCACTCGCCGCGCCCGGCCGGGTCGCGACTGTAGAGGCGCAGCGTCCCGGTACCGGCCGTCTCCCCGCACAGCACCAGCTGCAGGGTGGCGTCCTCGGCCGACTCCGGGACGACCGTCATCCGGGTGAAGCGGACGTCCTCGACGACCGCGTGCCCCTCGCCCGGCGGGCGCCCCTCGCCGAGCGTTCGGCGCGCCGCCGCCAGGGCCGCGTCCAGGACGAGGCTCGCCGGCAGCACGGCGGCCCCGGCGACCCGGTGGTCCCGCAGGTACGGCAGCCCGGCCAGGTCGACCCGGGCGCCGAAGTGGACGGTGCCCGGCCGCAGGGCCGAGGGCAGCCGCGTGCCGAGCACCGGGTGGCCGCCCTCCCGCGGGCGCTCCGCGCGCGGCGGCGCCTCGTCCAGCCAGTAGCGCTGCCGCTGCCACGGGTACCTCGGCAGCCGCACCATCGGTACGCCGCCGCCGTGGACCGCGGCCCAGTCGACCGGGAAGCCGGCGGTGTGGAGGCGGCCGAGCTCGGCGAGCAGCGCATCCCGGCCCCGCTCGTCCCGGCGCAGCGAGGCCACCACCGCGCCGTCCGCCTCGCGCTGCGCCAACCGCTCCGCGACGGCCTCGCCGAGCATCGGGTGGGGGGAGATCTCGACGAACACGTCGTAGTCGGAGTCGACCAGACCACTGACCGCCTGGTCGAACAGCACCGGCCGGCGCAGGTTGGCCGCCCAGTACTCCGCGTCCAGCCGCAGGTCCGCGCCGACGCGCTCGCCGGTGACGGTCGACACCATGTCCAGCGCCGGCGGGCCCGCGACCAGGTCGCCGAGCAGGACCTTCAACTCCTCGCTCAGCGGGTCCATCCGAGGGCTGTGCGAGGCGAAGGCGACCGACTCCAGCAGGCGGCAGAAGACGCCCTCGGCGTCGAGCCCGGCGGCCAGCGCGGTGAGCGCGTCGCCGTCGCCGGACAGCACCGTCGAGGTCGGGCCGTTGCTCGCGGCCACCCAGACCGCGCCCGGCGCCCGCTCGGCGAGGATGCGCTGCGCCTCCTCGTGGCCGACGCCGACCACGGCCATCCGGCCCCGGCCGATCGCGGCGCGGATCACCCGGCCGCGGTGCAGGGCCGCCGTGAGGGCCGCGTCGAGGTCCAGGGCGCCCGCGACGTGCGCGGCGGCGATCTCGCCGACGCTGTGGCCGACCACCGCCTCCGGCTCGACGCCCCAGGACCGCCACAGCGCGGCCAGCGCGATCTGCACGGCGCACAGCGCGGGCTGCCCGACGGCGGGGTCGGCGAGCAGGCCGTCCTCGGCGTCGGTGCCCAGCCGCTCGATCAGCGACCAGCCGGCGAGCCGGTCCAGGATCGCGTCGCTGCGCTCCAGCGACTCGCGGAACACCGGCTCCGCGTCCAGCAGGTCACCCGCCAGCGGCCACCAGCGGGGCCCCTGCCCGGAGAAGACGAACGCCGTCCGCGGCCGCCGGCCGACCCTGCGCCCGCCCCAGGACAGGCCCTTGCGCTCCTCACCCCGGCCGAAGGCGCCGAGCGCCTCCCGCAGGCCGGCGAACGAGCGCCCCACGCAGGCGAGCCGGACCTCGTGGTGCACGCGGCGCACCGCCGCCGCCGCGCAGACCTCGTGCAGCCGCACCCCCGTTTCCGGCTCGGCCAGCTGCGCCTCGTACCGTGCGGCGAGTTCGCGCAGCGCCTGCTCGCTGCGGGCCGAGAGGGCCAGCAGCTGGGTGCCGCCCGCCGGGGTGCGCGGCGCGCGCGCCGCCTGCTCGGGGGCCTGCTCCAGCACCAGGTGGGCGTTGGTGCCGCCGAAGCCGAAGGAGCTCACGCCGACCAGCGCCCGGTCCTCCGAGGGCCAGGGCCGCAGCGCGTCGGCCACCCGCAGCGACAGGTCCTCGAAGGGGATGTGCGGGTTCGGCGTGCGGTAGTGCAGGCTCGCCGGGACCATCCGGTGACGGACCATCAGCGCCGCCTTGACCAGTCCGGCGACGCCCGCCGCGGCCTCCAGGTGGCCGATGTTGCTCTTCACCGAGCCGATCACCAGCGGAGCGCCCCGCTCGCGCCCGGCGCCGGCCACCGCGGCCAGCGCCCGGGCCTCGATGGGGTCGCCGAGCAGCGTGCCGGTGCCGTGCGCCTCGACGTAGTGCACCTGCTCGGGGCGCACCCCGGCCCGGGCGTACGCGGTGCGCAGGACCTCCTCCTGGGCGTGCCGGTTGGGCGCCATGATGCCGTTGCTGCGCCCGTCCTGGTTCACCGCGCCGCCGCGGATGACGGCGTGCACGGTGTCGCCGTCGGCGAGCGCCCGGCTCAGCGGCTTGAGGACCACCACGGCGGCGCCCTCGGAGCGGACGTAGCCGTTGGCGCGCGCGTCGAACGGCTTGCACCGCCCGTCCGGGGACATCACCCCCGCCTTGGTGAAGTTGACGGCCAGGGCCGGCGACAGGATGACGTTGACACCGCCGGCCAGCGCCAGCGAGCACTCTCCGCGCGCCAGGCTGGCGCACGCCTGCAGTACGGCCACCAGGGAGGACGAGCACGCGCTGTCCACCGCCATGCTCGGCCCGCGCAGGTCGAACAGGTAGGAGAGGCGGTTGGCCGCGATGCTCAGCGCGTTGCCGGTGCCGGCGTAGGCGTCGACCGTGGCCAGGTCGCGGAACTGCAGGTGCGCGTAGTCGCTGGTCGCGATGCCGACGAAGACCCCCGTGGCGGAGCCGGCCAGGCTCTCAGTCGCCACCCCGGCGTCCTCCAGGGCCTCCCAGGCGACCTCGGCGAGCAGCCGCTGCTGCGGGTCCATCCGCTCGGCCTCGTGCGGGGAGATCCCGAAGAAGTGCGGGTCGAAGCGGTCGACGCCGTCCAGGAAGCCGCCCCAGCGGCTGTTGGTCCGGCCGGGGACGGACGGGTCCTCGGCGGTGAACTCGGCCGCGTCCCAACGGCCGGCCGGTACGTCGCCCACCGCGTCGCGGCCCTCGACGAGCAGCTGCCAGAACGACTCGGGGTCGTCGGCGCCGCCCGGGAAGCGGCAGCCGATGCCGACGATGGCGACCGGCTCGTACTCCTGCGCACCGCCCGCCGGTTCGGCTTCGGCGGACGGGCCCGACGCGCTCCGTGCCGCACCGGAGCGGGGCGGCCGGGCGGTCGCGGGTCGCTCGGCCCGCCCGCCCTCGGGGGCCGTGCCCAGGTGGCGGGCGAGCGATTCGATCGTCGGGTACTCGTAGGCGAGCGTCGCGGGCAGCGTGCGCCCCAGCCAGTGCTCGATCCCGCCGACCGTGGCGACCAGCTGCGCGGAGCTCAGCCCGTAGTCGACGAACGGGCGGGTGGGGTCCACGGCTTCCGGTGCCAGGCCGAGCAGTTCGGCCAGCTCGCCGACGAGGCGCCGCTCGATCGCGGAGGCGGGGACCTCGGGGGCTTCGGGGACCTCGGGGGCTTCGGGGGCCTCGGGGGCCTCGGCCGGTGCGGGGTCGGGGGTGTGCGCGGACGGCGCGCTCCAGGAGGCCACCGCGTTCAGCTCGTCGGCGAGGAAGGCCTGCTTCGCCGCCCGGCGCTGCAGCTTGCCGCTGGAGGTCTTCGGAATGCCGCCGCGTCTGAGCAGGACGATGTGGCGCACCGCGATCCCGTGCTCCTGCGCCACCGCGGCGCGGATCGCGGCGAAGACGCTCTCGGCGTCGAGCGCCGGCGGTCGCCCGGCGACCTCGTGGACGACGAGGAGCCGCTCCTCGCCGTCCTCCTCCACCGAGCACGCGACGCCGCAGCCGGGGTACAGCGCGGGGTGGCTCGTCTCCGCCGTCAGCTCGATGTCCTGCGGGTAGTGGTTCTTCCCGTCGATGATGACGACGTCCTTGAGGCGGCCCGAGACGTGCAGTTCGGTGCCGTCGAGGAAACCGAGGTCTCCGGTGCGCAGGAACTCCCCGACGCCGCCGCCCGGTTGGCCTTCGGGCCCGTCTGCCGCGTCGGTTTCCGCGTCCTCGCGGATGCGGGCGCCGAAGACCTCGGCGCTCTCCTCGGGGCGCTGCCAGTAGCCGTGCGCGACACTCGGCCCGCGGACCCAGATCTCGCCGATCCGGCCCTCGGGCAGCCGTCTGCGGGTCTCCGGGTCGACGATGGCGACTTCCTGGCCGGGGATCGAGGACCCGCAGCCGACCTGCGTCCTGGCAGCCCGGCCGGGCACCGCGTCCACCACCGCCCGCTCGGCGAGGGCGGCGGCGTCGACTCTTCGCGTCACCGGCCCGGTCAACTGCCGTCCGCCGGAGGCGAAGAGCGTTCCCTCGGCCAGCCCGTAGCACGGGTAGAACGCGTTGCGGTCGAAGCCGCTCGACTCGAAGGCCCGGGCGAAGCGGTCGATGGTGTCGATCCGGACCGGCTCCGCGCCGCTGAACGCCACCCGCACGCCGCTCAGATCCAGCGTGCGGCGCTCCTCCTCGGAGATCTTCGCGACGCAGAGGTCGTAGGCGAAGTTCGGGGCGCCGGTCAGCGTCCCCCGGAACTCGGAGACGGCCCGCAGCCAGCGCAGCGGGCGCTTCAGGAACGCCATCGGCTCCATGAAGGTCAGCGGGTACGCGCCCAGGCCGGGCGCCAGCAGCCCGGCGATCAGCCCCATGTCGTGGAAGGGCGGCAGCCAGCTGACCAGGTGCCGGCCGGGGTGGTCGGCGAAGACCCGCTCGTTGATGGAGGTGACGTTGTGGATCAGGTTGGCGTGGCCGACCATCACGCCCTTGGGGGTGCCGGTCGATCCCGAGGTGTACTGGAGGAACGCGAGGTCGTCCCCGGTGGTCTCCGGTCTGCGCCACCCGTCCGCGGCGGCCGGGTCGACCTCGTCGACCAGCAGCCAGGTGAGGTTCGCCAGGTCCGGTGCGCGCTTGGCGAGTTCGTCGGCCATCGCGGCGACCGCGCGGTTCGCCAGTACCACCGTCGGGCGGGCGTCGGCGATGACGCTGAGCAGGCGCGGGAGCGTGCGTTTCATGAAGACCGGGTCCGGCGGATACACCGGGACGGCGATGACCCCCGCGTACAGGCAGCCGAGGAAGGAGGCCAGGTAGTCGAGCCCCGGGGGGCAGATGATCAGTGCGCGGTCCCCGGCGGCGGCCCGCTCGCGAAGGGCCGCGGCGATGGCGCGGACCCGCCGGTCGACTTCTTCGTTGGTCGGGCTGACGGGGTCTCCCTCGCCGTCCACGAGAAATCGGTAGAACCTTTCTCCGGGGCGTTCCTGGAACACCGCGCGGAACCGGTCGACGAGTGTTTCGGTCCTGCTCTCCGGTAATTCCGCCGCCGGGAAGCGGCCCGCAGAACCTGACACCTGATTCATGTCGCGATCACTGAAGTGCATTGCCTGCCTCGGAAATCGAAGTTTCCCCATCAATGCCTGTCGCGGTGCGGGTAGAAGCAATCAGTCGAAGGTGGCATTCAGGTGACGACTTGTGGATACCGACATGACGTCTGGTTGTCGGCATGGTTAACCGTCGTGTGTCCGAAGCGGGAAGTCAAGGGGGCGTACGTTCACATCCTGACGCCCCGACCGCGAATTCCCGCAGGTCGGAGGAGGCCTCCGTCGGAACTGCCGGATCACCCTCCGACCGGTTCCGCGCGGTGGGGGCCGCATCCCGGCCGACTCGGGGCCGCGGCCCGCCGGCGGGCGGCGCCGGACAATTCGCCCGAACCGGGCCGGAGTTGGCGCCGGATTGTCAAGTGCGGCGCTTCGCGGCCGGAGGACTCCGGTTCTCGATCGAGAGCCGCGCGAATGCGGACCTCATTCATCCCGGGAAATGCGCGCGCGTAGATTCCGGAAACGGCGAGAAGGCGGCACGGGGGTACGGCGGTCGAGCCGGTGACGCAAAAGAAAGGATTTAGTCGCGCCCGGCGGGCAGCAAAGCGGTGAACTCCGTCCGCCCCGGTCGGCTGGCCAGTCGGACGGAGCCGCCGTGCGCGTCGACCACGGCCCGCACGATGGCCAGGCCCAGGCCGGTGCTCCCGGCGGAGCGGGTGCGGGAGCGGGCCGGGTCGCCGCGGACGAAGCGCTCGAAGACCCGCTCGGCGAGCCGCGGCTCGATGCCGGGCCCGGTGTCGGTGACGCCGAGCGCGATCCAGGGGCCGTCCGGGGTGAGCCGGAGCGTCACCTCGGTGCCCTCGGGGGTGTGGGCGGCGGCGTTCGCCAGCAGGTTGGCCACCACCTGGCGCAGCCGGTCGGCGTCGCCACGCACGATCACCGGTTCCTCGGGCAGGTCGAGCCGCCAGCGGTGGCCGGGGGCGGACGCGCGGGCGTCCGCGGCGCCGTCCAGGGCGAGTCTGGTGAGGTCGACCTCGTCGTCGGCGAGCGGGCGCCCGGCGTCCAGCCGGGCGAGCAGCAGCAGGTCCTCGACGATCGCGCCCATCCGGCGGGACTCCGCCTCGATCCGGCCCAGCGAGTGCCGGACCTCCGGCGGCACCGGGCCGGGGTGGCGCAGCGCCAGTTCGGCGTGGCCGCGCACGGTGGCCAGCGGGGTGCGCAGCTCGTGGCCGGCGTCGGCGGCGAAGCCGCGCAGCCGTTCCTCGACGAGATGGCGCTGCGCCAGGGCGTCCTCGACGTGCCCGAGCATCCGGTTGAACGCCGAGCCGACCCGGCCGACCTCGGTGCGCGGGTCCTCGTCCGGCACCCGTTCGGAGAGCGCGACCGCGCCGCTGGCCAGGGAGAGCGCGCTGACCCGCTCGGCGGTGCCGGCTACGCGCTCCAGCGGGCGCAGCGACAGCCGCACCCACAGCGTGCCGGCGATGCCGGTGGCGGCCAGCGCCACTCCGAACACCAGCAGTTCGACCATCACGAGCTTGTGTACGGTCGCGTCCACCGGGCCGGTGGGCAGGCCGGTGACCAGGACGTCGCCGTCCCGGCCGGCCGCCGCCCGGACCCGGTAGCCGCCGAGGGCGGAGAGCCGGACGCCGTGGGCGGAGCCGTCCGGCGGCAGCGCGGCCAGGTGCCGGCCGTCGACGGCGGTCAGGGCGACCTTGTCGTCGGTGTCGGCGGGCCGGTCGCCGGAGGCCACCTCGGCGTCGTCGGCGTCGCCGTCGACCACGCCCGCGGCGGTGACCCGGCCGTCGAGGAGCCGGGCGCCGAAGGTGCCGGGGGCCTGGGCGCGGGTGTCCGCGCCGGCGTCGGGTCGGCCGGGGGCGGGGATCCCCGTACCGGGGGCACCCGCGGCGTGCTCAAGGCTGGCGGCGTACCGGGCGCCGGCCTGCGCGAGCTGCTGATCCAGCCGGCCGACCAGGAAGTGCCGCAGCAGTTCGGCGGTGGCCAGGCTGACCCCGCCGCAGGTGAGCAGCAGCAGCGCGAGCACGCCGGCGATCAGCCGGGCGCGCAGCGTCCGGGGCCGGCGGCCGAAGCGGCGGCCCGCCCGGCCGGCCCGGCCCGCCCGGCCGGCCCGGCC